>NZ_KZ614149.1:2400000-3000000 GCF_002886255.1 Alteribacillus bidgolensis | reverse complement strand
GCATTCCACTGTTTTTTTCATAGTTATTGAATAGGGAATAAAAACTAGGACCCAGAAAAAGAGGTGAATTTATTTGAGTAATCAAAAAAATGATAAGGATAAACAGGAAGAGAAATCTACAGAGGAGAATACTTTAGATTTAAACGGTATATGGAAAGCTGCTTCGTCCTTGATTAAGGATGACACTTTTGCAAATGCCATTTCAGGTATGAAAGATAAGGACACGAATTTAGTTGAGGTATTTAAACAGTATACTGAAAATTCTTCTCACAAATTTGATGAATTAAGAGAACAATTAGACAATGTAAAGAAAGAATTAACGGAACAATTAAGTAATACAAATAAGGAATTAGAACAATTGAATAAAAAGATAGAGGCCATTAAAAGTAATAACGAGGGTTCTTAATACTGCTCTTACTAAGCACGAAAAGAGAAAAAATGGATAAAAAAACGAGAGGCGAATATATTCAAGTATGGATAAGTGCTCATCAGGTAGAATAAATGATGAGCACTATTTTTTGCATTTCTATTAATAATAAATAATAGTTTTTAGTTTAGAATTCACTAAAAGTTAACTTGAAAAAAGCTCAATGAATTCTTATTTTTCAAGTTAATTTTTGAAATTCCAATACGCTCATGAAAATCAGTATGACGGAAAATGAAGTCAGTCTAGGCTTTTTTGCTTTTTTTCATTTTTCTTGGGAGGTCTTCTTTTACATTAGCTGTTTGACTTCTAGTTTCATTTGTTTCCTGATGGCTAATAATGACGGTATCCTGTTGTAATCCTTTATAGGTAGAGCGGCACATAACAAGCATTAAGATAGATAAGGGGATGGATGTAACGACTAGAGCAGACTGTAAACCGGAAAGTCCGCCTGTTATAACTAATACAATGGTAAT
This sequence comes from Alteribacillus bidgolensis, assembly GCF_002886255.1. Taxonomy (NCBI): domain Bacteria; kingdom Bacillati; phylum Bacillota; class Bacilli; order Caryophanales; family Bacillaceae; genus Alteribacillus; species Alteribacillus bidgolensis. The sequence goes on along the minus strand of NZ_KZ614149.1, from coordinate 2,999,100 downwards.
GGCAGCTATAACTATTCCCCAGACGATTTTTGTCAGTGAGGAAGGATTAGGATTGCCATTTTCACTAACCATGCCTAACACAAAAACAGCTGAATTTGCTGAAGTAATAAAGAATATGAGTACTAGCACCATAGCTAGCACACTGAGAAAAATACTTAGTGGAAAGTAGTCAAAAAAGTTAAATAGAGCAAAGGTGACATCCGTTGATACAGATTGTGCCAGTGCTGTTTTTCCAGCGTTTTGAATGAGATGGATGGCAGAGGTTCCCATAACAGCGAACCAAAAGAAAGATCCTAATGATGGAATAAAGACAGCTCCTATCATAAATTCCTTTATTGTTCTCCCTTTTGATATTCTAGCAACGAAGCTCCCAACGAGAGGAGCCCAGGCAATCCACCAGCCAAAATAAAATAAAGTCCAGCTGGCGATCCAAGAGCCGTCTCCGTATGGCTCGGTACGAAAGGACATTCCAATAAAGTTTTGTGCATAGTCTCCAATACCCTGGAAAAAGCTTTTGAATATCACTTGTGTCGGTCCGAGGATTAAAACAAATCCTATTAAAGCGAATGCTAAAATCATGTTTAGATTGGATAGGTGCTTCATAGCCCCTTTTAAACCTGATATGGTTGCTATTATAAAAATAGCAGTTATACAAACTATAATAATAGATTGAGTGTATACGTTCACAGGGAAATCCCATAAGAAATTAACTCCACTATTTATTTGCAGTGTACCAAAACCTAGTGACGTAGATATTCCAATAACAATAGAAAGTACGACAAAGACATCAATGATTTTGCCGGGAGCCCGGTAAATTTTGTTGCCAAGAAGGGGATAGAAAACAGATCTTAATGAAGAAGGGAGTTTTTTTCTGAATTGAAAGTAAGCAAGAGACACTCCCACTAATGCATAGCAGGCCCAGGCAGACACTCCCCAGTGTAAAAACACATATTGCATTGCCAGCTTAGCTGACTCCTCTGACGAACTGCTGCCAAAGGGAGGATCCACGTAGTAGGAAACAGGTTCTGCCACTCCCCAGAATACTAGACTGATCCCAATAGAAGCACTAAATAACATGCCAATCCATGTTGCTGTTCTATATTCCGGGCGGTCCGTGTCATCTCCTAATCGGATGCTGCCAAACTTAGAGATCCCAAGATACATACAAAAAGCAAAGAAAATGAAGACACTTCCGAGAATAAACCAACCTAAATTATTGTAAATAAACTCCAGAGAATATGTTGAAAACGCTTCCATATGTTTCGGCATGAATATACCGGTGCTGATAAATAACAAGCTAAGAACTAAAGAAATGTAAAAAACAGCTTTGTTACTGTTCATGCAATCTCTCCTTTAATGATGCGATATTCCGCCCAGCAGGAAGAGGTCATTCGTCCTGCCAGGCTTTGTTTATTAATAAGAGTGAGAAATCATACGTTCCATGATAGACACTATTCGGTCTCCGACTTCGGAAGTCGAGGAGGTTCCATTCATGTCTGGAGTTAATATTTGTCCTTCTAACAAGAGCGTTTCGATCGCATCAATGGCAGCTTGGGCATACTTCTTGTAACCGAAAAAGTCGAGCATTTGACTAGCTGACCAAATCGAAGCCAGCGGATTGCTGATATCTTTGCCTGCAATATCGGGTGCTGAGCCGTGAACAGGCTCAAACATTGAAGGATACTTTCTTTCAGGATTAATGTTTGCTCCTGCAGCCAGGCCAATACCGCCGGCAATAGCTGCCCCTAAGTCAGTAAGAATGTCTCCGAATAAATTAGACGTAACGACCACTTCAAAACGCTTAGGATCTTTAACCATAAGCATAGCTGCTGCATCTACAAGCAGGGAGGATGTCTCAACTTCCGGGTATTCGGATTTTACTTCTTCAAAGATTTCATCCCAAAAAACCATGGAATAGTTTAATGCGTTAGCTTTTGATATACTAGTTAGCGATCTTCCTTCTTTTTTGGCCGTTTCGAATGCCATTCGAATGATTCGTTCCGTACCTTTACGAGAAAATACACTGTTTTGCAGGACGACTTCATGACTTTTTCCTTTATAAAGCCAGTTACCTTCTCCTGCATATTCACCTTCGCTATTTTCACGGATAAAGAGCATATCTATATTCTCATTAGCTATAGAAATCAGGGGCGAGGGTGCCCCTTTTAATAACTTTACAGGTCGAAGATTTACGTATTGATCAAAGTTTTTGCGAATGTTGAGCAATAGATCCCGCAAAGAGATATGGTCGGGTACACCAGGGAATCCTATTGCTCCGAGATAGATTGCATCAAATTCCTGCAACTGTTGAATGGCGTCAGGGTCCATCATCTTCCCATTTTTGAGGTAGAACTCACACCCCCACGGAAAATACGTAAAGCTAAATTGAAAGCTTGTATCCATTTCAGCTGCTTTATTTAGCACTTTGATACCTTCATCAATTACTTCAGGGCCGATGCCGTCTCCTGGAATGACTGCTATATTAAATTTTTTCACTCGTTTTCCCTCGCTTAACGTTGGTTCCACACCACTAATTTCATTTCTGTCATTTCCTCTACTGCATATCTAATTCCCTCACGTCCTGTGCCGCTTTCTTTTAATCCGCCGTAAGGCATGTGATCAACCCGATACGTAGGGACATCATTAATAATGACACCGCCAACCTGTAATTCCCGTGACGCCGTGGCTGCGTTTTCAAGACTGCTGCTGTATATTCCTGCTTGCAGGCCATAACGAGAATCATTTACTAATTTAATAGCCTCTGAAACCGTCTTTACTTTATTTACAACAACGACGGGGCCAAATACTTCTTGGCAGGATACTTTTAAATCCGAACTGGCTTCTGTAATAATAGTAGGTTCGAGGATTCCGTCTTGGAGACTGCCCCCTGTTAATACCACAGCCCCTTTGCTTTCTGCTTCCTTAATCCATTTCAGAACGCGATCTGTTTCTTTTTTACTAATGAGAGAAGACACATACGTCTTTGCATCAAGAGGATCACCGACATGTAATTTCTTGGCTGCTTCAGTAAATGTATTAATGAAAGTGTCATAGCTATCTTCGTGTACATAAATGCGCTGAAGAGAAATGCACACCTGACCTTGGTTTGAAAAACTACCCATGATACAACGATCTATTAACGTATCTATATCGATGTCTTTATCAACAATTAATGCAGAATTAGAACCAAGCTCCAAGGTAGTCTTTTTTAGACCTGCTTTATTACGGATACCAATTCCGACACTTGGGCTGCCAGTGAAAGTAACCATGCTGACTCTTTCATCTTTTACAATAGTTTCCCCTACGGCGCTTCCCGGTCCTGTTACTATATTTAAAACGCCTTCAGGGAGTCCAGCTTCTTTAAAAATCTCACCAATAAAAAGAGCTGAAAGCGGCGTTTGCGAAGCTGGTTTTAACACAATCGGATTTCCGGCTGCAATAGCAGGGCCGACTTTATGGGCGACCAGGTTCAGAGGGAAATTAAAGGGCGTTATTGCTCCGATGACTCCAAGAGGTTCTCTCACGGTGTAACCAAAGCGTCCAATTCCTCCTTCTGCCGCGTCCATAGGAAGTGTTTCACCATAAACTCTTTTTGCCTCTTCTGCTGAAAACTTGTAAGTTTCAATGGTTCTAGCAACTTCTGCTTTAGCAAATTTGATGGGCTTTGCAGATTCTAGAGAAATAATCTCAGCTGCTTCTAGAGATCTTTCTTTTAAAAGAGTTACTGCATTTTCAAGAATCTCTGCGCGCTGATAGGCTGGCATTTTTCCGATAATGTCTTGAGCATTGTAAGCTGCTGTGACAGCCTCTTTCGTCTGTTCTTCATCTCCCATTGCTACTTGAGCAATCTCCTCCCCTGAGTATGGGGAAAATAGAGGGGAATAGCTGTTAGTTTCAACCTTTTGTCCATTGATCCATAAATATTTTTTTGCTGTCTGTGTTTGTTTCATCAATTTACTCATTTAATGCCTCCATTACCATTTCATGAAATTGCATGATCGCTTTTTCGGAAGGGGAATATATCCCTTGATTAAAAGCACGTGAAGCAAAACCAACTTGTTCCATTTCTACAAGCTCAATATCTTCCTGTCGGACTTGTTCGGCAAATTCCATTAAATCTTTCTCTTCTTTTGATAAATTTTCATCTTTGAAATAGTAGGTGTAAACAGCTAAACATGTTTCGTGATCTTGTGGAATCATTTGAATAGTTGCCATATTCCCAGGGCCCGGGTAAATGGTTAACATGAGGTTTGGCCACAGCCAGTAAAATGTACCGCCTTGCATTTCAGCATTGTTTAAATCTACCTCACCGTATTTTTTATCAGGTTTGACGATTGACCCTTGAATGGAATAATTGTCACAGGTGATGATTTGATAATCTTCCATGTCTAGTGTGTTGACGAAACTTGGATGGGCGACGTGACAATGATCACACTCCAAATAATTGTCAATATACGCTTTCCAGTTCGCTTTAACGACCCGAACTTTCTGATGCGTTCTCTTCAAGCTGCTTAAAAAGGAAAACTCGCTTAACTTTTCGAAAAAGTCACCATATGATTCACTTAAAGATTTTGCATTATCATCCAAATTTACAAATATTAAAGACTCTAAGACTTCTAAACGAATAGAGCGGAGGCATGCATCTTGAACACATGCAGAATCCTCACCTGAAAAATTAGGGGCCTTGTTCAGCTGGCCGTCAAGTTTAAACGTCCATCCATGGTAGCTGCATTGCAGTATTTTTTTATCTCCTGACTCTTTTTTCTCTAGCTGGGTAGCCCTGTGGGGGCATACATTATAAAATGCACGTATTACATCATCCTTCCCGCGAACGACAAGGATTGGTTCACCAGCTACTTCCGTAGTGAAAAAGGAACCTTGTTTTTCCAATTGACTGACATGACCAACGAGCTGCCAGGTTTTTGAAAATATGAGCTCTGTTTCTTTTTCTAATACTTTAGGATCTGTATATTTGTCATAAGTCAACACTCTTTCAAATGTACGATTCGATGCATTTTTTACACTGTTGTAAGTTGCCATTTTTATTTCCTCCTTTTATAAAGAAACGGATTTTTTTATTTTGCCATGCAGCGGCTTATAAAAGGTCGTTCCGCAGTTTTAATAGATCCGGTAGGACATTCTTCGGCGGCCTCATCTACATCATCTTCAAACTCTGTTGGTATTGGTATCACCCCTTCGTTCTCATCTAAAATAGAATAGGAGAATCCACTTTCATCGTAATCGAATATGTCAGGTGCAATTTCACCGCAAATCCCACAGGCAATGCATGTAGCTTTATCTACTTTTGTATATTTTTCCACTCCCATTACTCCTCCTTTTATTAGATAGTGTCAGCCTCTACACAGGTGAACCGCTTTTTTCTTTATTCCCCATGACCGTGGTGCTGTGTAAAGGCTGCACCTTTGCATCCGGATTAATATAGACTTTTGCATTGCTGACAGCTATTGGTGCCTCGCCGAAACCGGTAGCAATTAACTTTACTTTTCCGTCATACGTACATATATCTCCAACAGCATAGATACCATCAACATTCGTTTCCATTTTTGAATTCACAACGATAGAGTTTTTACTAATATCAAGCCCCCAGTTTTTAATATGGCCAAGAGAAGAGATGAAACCATAATTCACCAGCATCTCATCGACCTCAATGGAACGAGATTCTTCCCCTTTTACTTTTGAGACGATTAGCTTCTCAATTTTTTTGTCTCCTACAAGTTCGGTTGGGACATAAGATGTTAAAATTTCTACGTTTGATCTTTGAAGCTTTTCTATACTGTGTTCATGGGCTCGGAATTTATCTCGACGATGGATCAGTGTGACTTTTTTTGCTATCGGCTCCATCATCAGGGCCCAATCTACGGCGGAATCTCCACCGCCCAATACTGTAATTTTTTTGTCAGTAAAATGGTCTAAATTTTTGACAGAATAATGGAGGTTTGAATTCTCGTAGCCGTCTGCTCCTTTAATATTGAGTTTCCGCGGCTGAAAAGCCCCATTTCCAGCGGTAATAATAATCGTTTTTGTATAATGAGTTTGCTTGTTTGTTGTTAATGCAAATACATCATTTTTCATACTGACAATATCTTCTACTGATTCATTAAGGCAGACAGCAGTCTTAAATTGCTGCATTTGGTCTGTTAGGTTATTAATAAGTTCTTGTGCTTTTACCTTTGGAAAACCGGCAACATCATAAATATATTTATCGGGGTATAACGCAGTCAGCTGTCCCCCTAATTGGGGGAGACTTTCGATAACCTTTACAGATGTCTGGCGCATGCCTGCATAAAAGGCTGTGAATAAGCCGGCCGGACCACCGCCAATGATTGTAATATCAAATACTTCGGACTCATTTTCCAAGTTTAACCCTCCAAGCTGTAATAAAATGGTTGCCAATGCAGAAAACATCGGACAAAATAGATATTAATAATTTGCAATATTACTAATTGCAAAAAGGATGCCAAAATTAACAAGGCAACAAACCAAGCATTACAGTTACTGAGTATTTATTTTTGAGTTATAAATGACTCAAATTTGGCAAGAAGGGTAGTTTAAAATAACTCATGTTTTTGAGAGGGGGTTCGCCAATTAAATGGGAGCAATTAGCAGTAAAGAATTAACACTGCCGAACTTGTTAAAGATTCTTGACTATTCTTCAGATGAAATTTTTGTGCTCGATAGTAAAAAGAGAATTGTATACGTTAACAAGGTTTGTGAAAAACATTATGGACTTGAACAGAAAAAGGTAATGGGGAAGTTTAACAGTGAGTTATATGAGAAAGGGTATTGGGAGCCATCGATAGTCCCCGAAGTATATGCTAGTAAGAAACCTTGTTATATCAAGCAGCAAACGTATATAGGAGCAGAGCTATTAACACGTGCTACTCCAATACTGAATGAGAAAAATGAAATTGAACTAGTAGTTATTATTGCAACGGAGTGGCAATCTTTTAAAATGGTTCATGCTAAAAATTTAGCTGGCAACGAGGACCTGTCCCAAAAGAAGCTCGCAAAGACTCAAATTATTACCAACAGTAAAGAAATGAATAAAATACTAAAGTTTTGTCATAAAATCGCTTCTAAAGACTCGACTGTATTAATACTAGGTCAATCTGGTACTGGAAAAGGTTTGGTGGCAAAGCACATCCACGATAATAGCAAACGAAAAAATGAGCCTATGTTAACGATCAATTGTGCAGCTATCCCTGAAGAGCTGTTAGAATCTGAACTATTTGGTTATGAAAGCGGGGCCTTTTCTGGTGCGAACAAATCAGGAAAGATAGGTTTATTTGAGGCTGCGAATAGAGGAACTATTTTTCTTGACGAGATTGGTGAAATGTCTCTATCTCTTCAGGCAAAACTATTACAGGTTATCCAAGATAAAGAGTATATTCCGGTTGGAAGTAATGAAATAAAAAAAGTTGATATCCGTATAATTGCAGCAACCAATCAAAACCTGCAGGAATTAGTAGAGAAAAAACAATTTAGAGAAGATCTTTATTACCGTTTAAATGTTATAGATATAGAATTACCGCCATTACGATCCAGAAAGGAAGATATCATCCCATTAACGTATCACTTTTTGTATAAATTCAACAAAAAATACAACGAGAACAAAGTAATATCTGATAACTGTTTAAATGCACTTATCCATTATTCTTGGCCTGGTAACATACGGCAGCTTGAAAATTTAATTGAACGCTTAGTGGTAGTCAGCGATGAAGTTATCGAGATATCTGATTTACCCCAATCGGTAGCCGATCAAGTTGAAGAAATTGCGCAACTTACATCGCACCCGGTCTCACTTGATAACGTTTTAAATGAGACAACACGTTTTTTAATTAGAAGATCTTATAAAACAAATAAATCCTCCAGAAAAGTCGCAAATGACCTTAATATCAGTCAGACGAAAGCATCGAAGCTAATTAGGGAGCACTGCGGGGATTTAATCGATGAAAAACAATAACAAGTACTATTTGCAGCACCCTGCCAGCAGGATAAGCTGGCAGGGTGCTGATCAGTACACATAGATGGGATCAATAAAGTTGAGCTAAATGTGTATTGTAAGTAGGTGATCCAGTGGACCAATACAGCAATGGCGTTTTTATAATTATACAATCCGATTAGGATTTGTTTGAAATATAATCTTTGGTGCTGTATTCATTTCAAAACATTTTATATATAAATTCTAACTTTTAAACATCGTATGTTGTATTTAATGCTGTTGCATAATTGTAGAATCATACCTTCACTTGTTGTACATATTTAAGGGTCAACTAGACCTATTTCTCCACACGCTGCTTTCAAAATATAGTCTATAAAAAAGGTCAACCAGAATTATTAACTGGCTGACCTAATAATAAATCTACTTGATAAATGTTTATCCTTCTAGGATATCTTAATCTATAATAATATCATCAATCTCCAGGCCGCCGCCTGTTGGCTGTTCTTCCAAGTAATCTAGTGTCCGATTGATAAAAACAGCCATTTGTCCGCGGTTAATGGAATCATTTGGACTGTATGTTTTGTCAGACGTTCCTGTTGTAATGCCGGCAGCTACAAGGGTATTTATATAATCAGCAGCCCAGTGATCGGTGCCGACGTCGTCAAACGTTTTGTTGCTGCTGCCGTCTAACTCGAAAGCAAGTACCACAATTTTTGCCATTTGAGCGCGGGTTAATGGATTTTGAGGGTGGAAATGATCGGACTTTGCAAATATTCCTTCATTGGTAAGTGTATGAATATAGTCTGAGCCGCTTGTTTCGGCACTTACATCTAAGAAATGATGTTCGTTTTGTTGTTGTACGTCTGCTTCTAACGTTCTCCCAATAATCATAGCGCTTTGGGCTCTTGTTAAGGATTGGTTCGGTCGGTATGTATCGTCGGAGTAACCATTAATAATTTCTTGTTCAGTCAGATTTGAAATGTCCTCATAACCCCAAAAGTCTTCCGAAATATCTTTAAATGAATTGGCCGCATGCGCCTGAGGACCTAATCCTCCTATGCTTACAAATGCCGCTAATGCCAGGGCGGTGAGCTTTTTTTTTCATCGTGGCCTGCCTTCCTCCTTTTGTCTGTAGGTCTTTCGTAAGTATATTACAGCGCAGGGAAACTAGCAATAGACATGACAACAATTTCCTTTGATTATATAAGAAAGGATAACGCTGCAAAAATAGGGATGCTAACGTTTTAATTTATATTTCATAAATTATTATATGATATTTTATACCTAAAAGTGGTATAAAAGATGAGTTAGGTTTTTAGTTCTTGTTACCCACGAGACTATACCTAAAAAAGAAGCGGGAGGCAGGAAACGCCGAATCCCTTTCTCAAATGGCAGAGAAATTAAACGATTTAATAAAGAAATTTAAACTGTAACATGTAACATCCAAGCAAATTCAGCTTGGGTCTTTCTTTAGCTGCAGTCGAATATTCCCTTCAATCCTGTTATGATAAATTTTAGCTTGTCTAAAGAGTTATGCAAATGGGGGTCAAGAATGGTTATTTTTCAAAGGTTATTTTACAAGTTAATCTCTGTCAGCAATAGATTGGTTTTTTTAACCTCTCTTTTTCTTATCGGCATCAGCTCGATCCTTATTTACGTATTGGAACCAGATACTTTCGAAAATCCTTTTAACGGATTTTGGTGGGTGATGACGACGGTGACGACCGTAGGATATGGAGATTTTTCTCCAGTGAGCGCTGCTGGGAAAATTTTAGCGATGGGGCTCTACATCTTTGGAATCGGTCTTATTTCTATCGTCATCAGTAAAGTAGTCGATCAAATCTTTCTCTTTCAACGAAGAAAGGAGCAGGGGAAAATGGATTTTACCGGAGCGAACCATTTTGTCATTATTGATTGGAGTACCAATGCGAAATTAGCCATCCAGGAAATTTTACATAGTGATCCCGAAGTACAAATTGTATTAATTGATCAGCTCGATACAACACCGCTTTCTCATGAACGGGTTCATTATGTGCAAGGAAATCCTATTCAACAGTCCACGCTTGAACAAGCAAACCTAAAAGAAGCAAAAGCGGTATTTGTTTTTGCAAACGAAGTCACCGACTTTGGCAATTTTATTCAAGATGCCTCCTATGTTGATGGGAAAACGCTGTTAATCGCCACTACGATTGAACGGTATTATGAGGAGATTTATACAATCGTGGAAGTGAAAGACCGCAGCAATGTGGAGAATTTTGTTCATGTCGACATCGATGAATTTATTTTAAGTACAGATACGATCTCTCAGATGGCTGTACGTTCCGCGTTTCACCCCGGCAGTTCACGGATTGTATCACAGCTTCTATCCAAGCAGCACGGAGATGACCTCTATGAAATAAAGAAGCGCCCGCATTGGAGTACGTATCGTGATGCTTTTAATGAATTGCTGAAGGAAGGAGCAACGCTTGTGTCAAACGGGGAGAAGTTAAATATTAATCGACAGCTGGACCGTGAAATTCCTGATGATGCACGCTTGTTTGTTATTTGTGATGAAGAAACGTATAAGCGGGTGAAGTAAAGGGTGATGAAGGTCACATACGGTGTATTATTTTTCCTTTAAAGAAGGGTTTTGGTCTACAAAAAAAGAATAAGGAATCGATCCTAACCTTTCAAGGAGGCGTGACCTATGAAAGCAGCTGTTTGGCATGGTGCAAAAGATTTGCGAGTAGAAGATGTCGAGGAGCCCGTGGTTTCTAATCATGAAGTGAAAGTAAAGGTGAAATGGTGCGGTATTTGCGGAAGTGATTTGCATGAATACTTAGCAGGCCCGATTTTCATTCCGGCAGAAGAACCCCATCCGATTAGCAAAGACCAGGCTCCAATAATAATGGGGCACGAGTTTGCTGGGGAAGTTGTGGAAGCAGGAGAAGGGGTCTCCAAGGTAAATGTGGGAGACCGGGTGGCAATTGAACCGATTTTAGCACCCCATGCGAATGGGAGGTATGAAGATGAAAAATACAATCTTTCTGACTCTCTAGGTTTCCACGGCTTATCCGGCGGCGGAGGCGGTTTTTCGGAATATACCGTTGTTGGCGAGCATATGGTTCATCAACTGCCGGAGGAATTATCCTATGAACAAGGCGCGCTCGTGGAACCAGCAGCTGTAGCTTTGCATGCGGTTCGTCAAAGCTCGTTAAAAGCAGGAGATTCAGCTGCTGTTTTTGGTGCTGGTCCGATTGGATTGCTCGTGATTGAAGCTTTAAAAGCTGCCGGGGCATCTACCATTTATGCCGTCGAAGTTTCTGCTTCAAGAAAAAAGCTGGCAGAAGAGCTCGGTGCGTACGTTATTGACCCAACTGATGCAGATCCTGTTGAGGAAATCAAACGTTTAACGAACGGCGGTATTGATGTCTCCTATGAAGTAACTGGTATTCCCGATGTACTAAATCAATGCATTAACAGTACTCATAATGGCGGAGAGTCTGTTATCGTGAGCATATGGGAATCCGAAGCTTCCATACAGCCGAATGATCTTGTCATTAAAGAAAAAACGGTGAAAGGAATCATCGCTTACCGCCATGTTTATCCAGCCGTCATGGAATTAATGAAACAAGGGTACTTTAACGGCGATAAATTAATCACAAACAAAATCAAGCTCGACCAGGTTGTTGAGGAAGGGTTTGAACAATTGACGGAAGATAAAAGCCAAATCAAAATATTAGTTAAACCGGAGTAAGCATGAAAAAGCCGAATGGATCTGTATTACTGGTCCATTCGGCTTTTTTCTACTTTTGGAAGGTTTAAATTTTCTAAATAGAGGTTATTCAGCGGTGAGGTCGAGTGATACAGCGCTTCAGTCCAGCGTTTTGCTAAAAGGAAAACAAATAGGGAGCTGTTTCTTGCAAAGGTTCAGCGGTGCGGTCGTTATATTCAGCACTTCGAATGAAAACGGTCCTGTTTAATAGTAATTGTAATATTGCGGCACACGGCTCTCAAAAACTGGGACTTTTTTGCGGACTTCTTCCACTTGTTCGGGATGAATCTCGGCGCGAACCGTTTCTTCCTTGTTTTGGCTTCCTTCGGCGAGCACATTTCCCCACGGATCAATCGTCATTGATTTTCCAGCAAACTCCACTTCGTTGTATGTGCCGACACGATTACAGGAGACGATATACACTTGATTTTCAATCGCACGGGCGAGCTGTAAATACTTCCAATGGTCTGTCCGCGCTTGCGGCCATTCGGCTACAATAAATATGACTTGCGCTCCTTCTAGGGAAAGGGCGCGGAGAAGCTCGGGAAAGCGAAGGTCATAACAAATAATAATTCCCATTTTCAGCCCGTCGAGTTCAAAAACTTGGGCTTTGTTTTTCCCGCCTGTCAGGTACGTTGGTTCATCGAGCATAGGAACAAGATGAAGCTTGTCATAATGATAAATCAGTTCCCCTTTTTGATTGATAATAAGGGCGCGGTTAAACATGTCTTTTTCTTTTTGATAGGCGATTGAACCGCCGACAAGATGAACGTTGTGATCTGCGGCTAACTGCTGTAAAAAAGGGATGGTTTCACTGTTTTCATGATCTGCGATGTCTGGAAGCTCTGGCAGCGTATAAGCGGTTGTCCACATTTCAGGAAGCACAATCACATGCGGACGGTTTTTTTCGATTTCTTCCTTTACAAGCTTTTTTACCTTTTCCCGGTTTGCTGCAGGGTCCCCCGGAATAATATCCATCTGCAGTGAAGAAACAATCATTTATTTAACCTCTCCTTTTCCGTTTGGTTAACTCCTATCTTTATATTAATGAATAATGGTTTAAATAGGCAAACGTTATTCCCTGAAAAAATCAACGATGAGTCCGTACATCACAATTACAAATGTAAGCGTTTTCTTAATTTGTGTTCAAAGGATACGCACAGAGAAGATCTAATCGTTATACTAAAGATAATCATAATAAGGAAAGGGGGGAGGCCATATGGAGCAAATGATGAAAAATACAATGCAGCAGCTATTAAGCAGTTCCACCCTGTTTTTGTCTGATTTAGAAGATCAGTTAAATAGCTCAAAAGGCCAAATTGAGAAAATAATACAGTTAATAAACAAAGAACTAAAGCAGCACAACTTTCACCTTTTAGCGATTCAACCAGAAGAACAAATCGTCATTCCAACTAATACCAGAAAGGGTTTATGTGAAATTTTACGGGATGCAACGTATTTTTCCATCGATGATTTAACACCGGAATTAAGAGTGCAGCTCATGTTAATCACCCTGTTGGTAGAAAAAGAATCCCTGTCTCTTCAAGATTTAGCTGAAAGAACAGAAGTAAGTAAAAATACAGTGCTGCTTGATATGAAGCTCATGAAGCGTAAGTTAGAGGATAAATCCATCGAGGTAAATTACAGCCGTAAACATGGCTATTTTATCTCAGGATCGGAATATCAGCTGCGGAATTTACTTGTCACCGAGTTAAAACAGCTCTTTCAATATGAATTTGCAAAAACGTTGCTAAAGAAAAAACAATTAATAGAGCCAAATGAAGTGTTTTTGCTGCGGCAGCGGCTGCTTAGAGCAGAACAAAGATTAGAGATATCATTTTCCGATGAGCAACTTGAAGTTCTTCCGGTCACTTTGCATTTATTAATAAAACGAATGCAGGCATTTCAACAGGAATGGGTGCCGGAAACCGAAGATTATGGTGTGTTTCATACGGATGAATACGAAGCGTTTCAACAAATGTTTTGGGACCAAAGCGGTCTGACAGAGAAAGACCGGTTGTACCTTACTTTACAAGTTCTTTCTTCTAATATGTTAGAGGCGGCCATTCACTTATCTCACAGTGAAGCATTAAAAACTTCTATTGATAGATTTATCGACCAAATCGAATTAAATCTAGTGACATCGTTGGTGAGAAAAGAGGAATTAAAAGAGAAACTATGGCTGCACATTAAACCCGCAGTCTATCGGGTGAAATTAGGGCTGCATGTCCAAAACCCGCTTACTCAAATCTTTCAAGAGGAACACGCATCGATTTGTTCGATAGTGAATGGAGCTGCAGGCGCATTAGAAGATTACATCGGAAAATCTTTGCCGGAAGAAGAAAAAGTATATATTGCAATGCTCGTGCAAGCGTGGATCTATCAAACCAATGAACAAGGTGAAAAAATATTTAAAGCGATGGTCGTGTGCCGAAATGGAACCTCGGTGTCAAAGCTATTGTTAGAAACGCTTAAGCTGATGTTTCCGCATATTGAATTTTTAGGAGCATTTTCTGAAAGAACATTTAATCAAAAAGAAAAGGTCGATTTTATTTTTACGACAATTCCTTTGCATACGAGTCAAAAAACGTTTATTGTTAATCCTATTTTGGATCAAAAAGAGCGGGCTCACTTAAGAAAAAACGTACGGAAATATATTGAAAGAGATAACGAGAAGAAAGCCAGGGAATTGCTGCATTCGTTAAAAGACCATATTGAAATGGAGAAGCAAGACGTGATCCACGAAAAGATAGTAGATTTTTTCGATAGATCGTACAGCGATAACAAGAACAATCAAAAAACAGAAGAAAAAGAACGCCAGCCTTTTTTCACTTTTGAAAAACAGCATATTCACATTATTGAAGAACGAGTCACCTGGAAAGAGGCAGTCTGCTATAGCTTAAATCATATGAAAGAAAGACAGGCGATTGAGTCTCGTTATATGGATAGAGTTCTCGAGCTATTTTCAGAAGAAAGTGATCGGATGATGCTTGGCCCTCACGTTTATTTGCCGCATGCAAAGCCGTCGGATGGAGTAAGAAAGGAAGATTTTGATATATTAGTTTTTCGCTATCCGGTAGAAATGCCAGACGGCGGTATGGCCAAAGCGTTAGTGACCCTTTCTCCAATAGACTTTCAACATCATGTCCCGACGTTATTAAGCTTAAATGAGTTATTTATGGATGACACTAAATCTCAGCGTTTTTATGAAGCAAAGCATGCTCTAGAAATAGCAGAGACGCTGCAACAACATGTAGAGGAGGACCATCATGCCATTTGATGAATTATTCCACCAACATCTCATCTTTTCCAATCTGAAATGTGAGACGGCTTATCAGCTTTTTGAAAAAGTAGGAAGCTGTCTGCACAAAGAAAACTATGTAAAATCCTCCTATCTGTCAGCTTTAACAAAGCGAGAAGAGACTTATCCGACCGGATTATCGTTAGAAAATATTAACATTGCTATTCCTCATACAGATTGTGAGCATATATCTAGCCCATTTATTGCTTACGCCAACACTGAAAAACCGCTGCCGGTTGGAAGCATGGGAGAAAAAAATAAAACATTACAGGTTTCTCATTATTTTTTCTTAGGAATAACGGAGTCGAAAACACAGGTAGAGCTTTTACAGTATTTAATGACCCTTTTTACGAATCACCAATTTGTGCAAGGGTTAAAACATGCGAAAAGTGAAGAAGAGATTTTTCAAGTTATAAAATATCCAATAAGGAGTGAAGTGTTATGAAAAGAGTAATTGTAGCGTGTGGTTCAGGAGTGGCAACCAGCCAGACGGTGGCTTCTAAGGTTCAGAAGATTTTGAATGAAAATCGTATTAAAGCAAACGTTGAAGCGGTTGATATTAAGTCATTAGACCAATATATACCGCAAAGTGACGTCTATATTGCGATAACAAAAGGGAGCAAAGACTATAATATCCCTACATTAAACGGCATTGCATTTTTAACAGGAATGGGGATGGAGGAAGAAACGAATCAATTAATTAGCTTGCTAACGTAAAAAGGGGGAGATAAATGTGGATGTCCTGCAAAGTGTCTTTCAATATATTTTAGATCTTGGTGCGTCAGTATTTGTACCTTTAATCATGATCATTGTAGGCATTGCTGTACGAATGAAGTGGAAAGAAGCCTTTAGTGCAGGGATCATTTTAGGGGTAGCCTTTGCGGGGATGGGAGTAGTGATTGGGTTCATGCTGGACGCTCTTACTCCTGCCGGTCAAGGCCTCGTCGAACGAACAGGGATCGAGCTTAATGTAGTAGACGCCGGCTGGACTTCTTTAGCCACATTGGCGTGGGCTTGGCCATTAGCGTTCTTAATGTTCCCGCTGCAAATGGGCGTCAATGCCATCCTTCTCGTCATGAATAAAACAGAAACACTTAACGTCGATTTATGGAACGTTTGGGGAAAAATTTTAACAGCAGTGCTGGTTATAGGTGTGACAAATAATGTGGCTCTGGCTTTTGTTATAGCAGCTATCCAAATGGTGGCGGAGCTTCTCATAGCGGATGTAAACCAAAAGCACATTGAAAAAGTAACTGGCATTCCCGGTGTCACCGTTTCGCATGGGATGATGATTTTTGGCGTCTTTCTTCTTCCGTTTAACTGGCTGTTAAGCAAGGTACCTCTTTTTGACCGTCATATCGATGCGAATACATTAAAAGAAAAGTTCGGTGCTTTCGCGGAAAATCATGTGATGGGTTTTATTATTGGCGTACTTCTTGGTATCGCAGCCGGCTACACTGTGCCTGAGACGCTTACATTGGCAATTCAAGCGGCAGCGGCACTAACCTTGTTTCCTATGGTAGCCAAACTGTTTATGCAGGCGTTATCTCCTTTGTCTGATGCCATCTCGGAATTTATGAAATCACGATTTAAGCACCGAAAATTGAATATTGGCTTAGACTGGCCGATATTAGCGGGAAGTAATGAATTGTGGGTGGCTGTCATTGTGTGGGTGCCAATTACACTGCTTTACGCCATTATTCTCCCAGGAAACAATGTTCTCCCGTTTGCAGGGATCATCAATATTTCTATGGCTGCCCCCGCATTAATTATTACGGGCGGGAATTTACTTCGAATGATCATTCTTGGAATCATTACGACGCCAGTTTTCTTGTATATTGCGACTGGTTTTGCTCCAACGATTACACAGCTGGCACAGGACACAGGAGCTATTGCTTTAGATAGCGGACAGATGATTTCGTGGAGTACGATAGAATACCCCGTTTTCCGGTATCTTTTTGCACACGTAGGAGAAGGACATTTGCTAGGTTTCCTATTTGTCGGGATATGGGCCGCTCTGTTTGTTCTTTATTTGAAAACGATGAAAGCGAGAAAGGTAGAAGATGATACAGCGGAGGAGACGGAGTATAAGGAGAATGTGATGTGATTTACACAATTACGCTTAATCCAGCTATTGATCATATTTTGTTTACAAAGAATCCTTTGGAAAAACGGAAAAATAACCGAATGTACAAAAAAGAAATAGACTTGGGCGGAAAAGGGCTTCATGTTTCTCATACGTTGACTTGTTTGAATATTCATAATACAGCCATAACCTTTGCTGGCAGGCGAAATGCCAGCAGCTTCAAAAAGATTTTAGACCAGAAAAACCTGCATTATAAATTATTTATAGAAGAAAAAAGCGCAACACGAATCACTTATGTGCTGATGGATCAGGCAGGAGAAGGCAGTTTAATGGTAACAGAACATGGCTTTCGCATATCGGAACAAAATCACAAAAAGCTCTGCCGATATTTAATAGATACAGTGAAAACAGAAGACACGGTGATTCTATCGGGCTCTTTGCCTCCAGAATACCCAGTCGCCAGATGGAAGGAGATTGTTTCTTTATTAAAAGAAAGACGATGTACGATAGCTTGTGATGTTAGCGGAGAAGCTTTAAGAACAGCGGTTGAGATGCAAGTAGATTTTATCAAACCGAATGAACAAGAATTAAGAGAATTATTCCCTGCTCAACAGAATGTATTACGTCAATTGCAGGAACTAAACCAAAACGTGCCTTATGTGGTTTTTTCAAAAGGTGGAGAGGGGAGCACGGCTTTAATAGAACAGAAAATTTTCGATGTCGATGCTCCAAAAGTTAAGGAATGCAATGATACCGGAGCAGGGGATGTATTTGTAGGAGCGCTGTTTGGCGCAAGGGAACAGGGCTGTACGTGGGAGGAGGCCCTAACGTTTGCAGCAGGCTGCTCTGCTTCTAAAGTGACAAAAAGCAATAGCAGTGCGTTTGATGTGGAAGAAGCGAAGGTTCTTAGTCTGAAAACGAATATCCAAGAACGGAAAGGGGTTTATTAATTTGTTATATAAACAAGAACGAGAAGAACTGTGTAAAGTTGTAAGGACGATGTTTTTGCGATTTGAAACCAATGCGGCCGGTGGCAATGTCAGTGCACGAATCAATGATGAACATATCATTATGACCCCTACATTAATGTCCCAGCAGAAATTTTGCGATTTAGAATGGCATGAAATTCTAGTAGTAAATATGAAAGAGCAAAAAGTAGAAGGCGATGGAAATATTACGAGAGAAATTAATATGCATATGGCATGTTATCGGGAAAGACCTGATATTGGCTGCGTATTGCATGCGCACCCGAAAGAATCTCTCGTTTTTGCGACGATGGGAATGGAAATGCCTAATTTAACAGAGTCTACCCAAAAACTCGGAACCATTCCAACCCTCCCGTTTGCACCAGCCACTTCTCCTGAACTTGCTGAAATTGTTAGAAGTTATGTGCAATCAAGAGACACAGATGGACTGCCGCTTGCTATGCTGTTAAATAAACATGGGATAGTTGTTCTCGATAAAACCTTGCGAAAAGCATATGATGTACTTGAACGGATTGAATATAACGCCTATGTTGCGTATAAAGCGTTGATCCTTGACTCATTATCTATTAAAAAAATCGAAGACAACACGCGGGAACTGGAATTTAATCTGGAGGAATAACAAAAGTGCCTATCTTTATACAGCTGTTTGTATTTATAAGCTGCGGGCTTTTATTAAGCAGTATCCTTTTCGGACAGGTCTGGTTAACGTTCATCGCTTTAATGATCGCGGTATATGCTAAAAAGGTGTGGGAGAAAAGCAAAACGGCATAATCGTATTGAGCTGCCTGATGAAGGGCAGCTTTTTTCCTTATCAAAATATTCGATGTAAATCTAAAAATTTATGAGAAGGAAACCTCTTTTTGTTTGCACTGTTAGAAAGTATATAATTTTTATTAAATATCGTTGTTTTTCTAAAACGCAGATGGTTTATGCTATAATAACATCACCCGATAAGAAAGGAGGCAAGAGTGATGGATGACATGTTAAAAATGATCCTTGAAGAGGTTCAATCAACGAATTCTCGAGTAGATTCGTTGGAGACTGGCATGAAAAATATGCAGAGCGAGTTCCGATCAGAAATTGGAGGCATAAAAAGTGGAATGGAAAGCATGCAAAGCGAGTTCCGATCAGAAATTGGAGGCATAAAAAGTGGAATGGAAAGCATGCAGAGCGAGTTCCGAGAAGAAATTGGAAGCATGAAAAGTGGAATGGAAAGCATGCAGAGCGAGTTCCGAGAAGAAATCGGAAGCATGAAAAGCGGAATGGAAAGCATGCAGAGCGAATTCCGAGAAGAAATCGGAAGCATGAAAAGTGGAATGGAAAGCATGCAGAGCGAGTTCCGAGAAGAAATCGGAAGCATGAAAAGCGGAATGGAAAGCATGCAGAGCGAATTCCGAGAAGAAATCGGAAGCATGAAAAGTGGAATGGAAAGCATGCAGAGCGAGTTCCGAGAAGAAATCGGAAGCATGAAAAGCGGAATGGAGAGCATGCAAACCGAATTCCGAGAAGACATGAAAAATATGCGGTCCGAGTTTAAACAAGAAACAAGTGACATACGTTCAGAGATGAAGGAAGAATTTGGGAATGTGAGATCAGAAATGAACCTCATGAAAGACGATATGCAGTCGATAAAAGCAGAATTGTTAGAAGGCCAGAAAAAACTTGAAAACAAACTTTCAAGTATTCCTAAGAGCTATGAACGATTAGAAGCATTAGTGGCCGGCCAAGAAAGAACGTTAGAAAAGCTTGCTAAACGATCGATTGATCAAGAAGCGGATATTGATATGTTAAAACGAACTATTCAATAAACAGAAAAACAAAAACCACCACACCTCCGCACGATAGAGCAGCCATTCCCCCCTCATGAGAAAAAATGACTTACTCACCTTTCATTGATTTACTTTCACGCCTTATTCCTTTTAGATATAACTCTTTACTTAGATTTAATACCTGTGCAATGGAAATCATGTTAAAATAAAGAAGGAAATGGAAATGCATCTTTAATAAGGAGGACTTTTTATGGCTGCTAAAAAGATTTTAATTGTCACTGGAGACGCAGTAGAAGCATTAGAGGTGTATTACCCGTATTTTCGCTGTTTGGAGGAAGGATTTGAAGCAGACATTGCTGCGCCTCATAAGAAAAAATTAAATACAGTAATTCACGACTTCGAAGATTGGGAGACGTATACCGAAAAACGAGGATATTTGATTGAAGCGAACACTTCTTTTGCTGATGTGAATGCCAATGAGTACGATGGCTTAATTATCCCCGGCGGACGGGCTCCCGAACATATTCGCATGGCTGAACATCTGCCAAGCATTGTGGCCCATTTCTTTGAAGCGGACAAGCCAATTGCCGTCATGTGCCATGGAAGTCTGGTGCTTACACCGATTGCAGATGTAGTAAAGGGCCGGAAGCTGACTGCTTATCAGGCGTGCAAGCCGGAAGTAGAAAGCATTGGTGCCGAATACATCAACGAAATGGATTATGTAGATAATAACCTGGTTTCCGGGCATGCTTGGCCTGACCTGCCAGCTATCATGAGAGAATTCGTTAAGCAAGTAAATGAGAAATAGTACCATAAATGGAAGGAATCAGGCGTTGTTGTCTGGTTCCTTTTTATGTTTTTAACTGTCTCACAGGTTTTCTTAGTTTTTCCCAGATTATTAGAAACCTGAGGGATATTTCAATTTTTTCCATAAGGTGACATACTCAATCCTAATTATTTCTTTTTCACAGCGATTCCGTGATGTTTGAATATAGCTTATCCTTCAATCTTTTTTGGTTGTGTACACCGTAAACGAAGCTGTATTTAACATTTTCTACATCCCATGATTATTGGTTTCATATTGTTCAGGCAAGATCAATATTTTTCAAAAATTAAAAATTAAACGTTTACAATTTGTCAGTATA
The DNA here is from genome assembly GCF_002886255.1 of Alteribacillus bidgolensis. NCBI lineage: Bacteria > Bacillati > Bacillota > Bacilli > Caryophanales > Bacillaceae > Alteribacillus > Alteribacillus bidgolensis. The sequence goes on along the minus strand of NZ_KZ614149.1, from coordinate 2,978,096 downwards.
TATTGTATAATCTTATGTAATTAGTTGAATACGTTGTATACAACGTATTCATAGTATGCAGATAAGGGGGGAGAAGAGATGGAATTCCCAGTTGAAAAATTAGATCCTCATTCCAAAGGAGAAGAAATTGCCGGTCTTATGCGTTATGAAATTATCGCGGGGCAATTAAAGCCAGGGGATTTTGTGTCAGAAAATTCTATCGCAAAAAAATATAATTCTAGTCGTTCTCCATCAAGAGAAGCATTACGTATTCTTCAAAATGAAGGATTGCTTAGCTTGAAAAGAACGGGTGTTGAAATTATTGGAATCTCTCAAAAGGATATTGAAGAATTAAATGATATTCGTTATTTAATTGAGAGTTTTGCCATGAAAAAATGTGCGGAGAAAAACGATGAGGAGCTTATTGCTTTTTTACAATTTACAGTAGAGAAAATGAAAATTGCTATTGATAAGAAAGATGCTACGGAATTGGCTATTCAGGATATAGCGTTTCATGAAGCAGTAATTAGGGCAAGTGATCATAATCGTATCTATCATTTGTGGAAAAATATTGAAAAATTGATTATAACGGCACTATTAATAGCTACTAAAAAAAGATTCTCTACAGAAAAAAAATTACAATATAAAGATTTTTTGATTCAGAGCCACTTAGATATTGTAAATGCGATTATGGTGGGCGATGTCGATAAAATTGAAGAAAATCTTCAAATCCATTTCTTGGATACAAGAGCTACAGTAAGAAATAGTGTCTTTATTAACAACAGAGTGGAAAAGGAGTAATAAGATGAACGCAGGCGTATATAAAGGAGCGGAAACCGTACAAGTAAATGAAGAAAATATTCCTCACTTAAATGACAAAGAAGCGTTAGTTAAAGTCGCCTATGCTGGAATTTGTGGAACGGATATGATGATTTACTCTGGGGCTCATCCAAGAGCAGCCCCTCCATTAATTATGGGACATGAATTCTCAGGTTATGTAAAAGAAGTAAAAGGACTCGATCGCATAAAACCTGGGGATAGAGTAACGATTAATCCCCTTATCAGTTGCGGGAAATGTTATGCCTGTAGTATTGGACAAAACCATATCTGTAATAATTTAAAGTATCTGGGAATTGATAGAAACGGCGGGTTCGCTGAGTATGTAAGTGTACCTGCAAATAACTTATTTTTATTGGACGATTCCGTTAGTGATGAAGAAGGAGCTTTAACAGAACCTCTTGCTGTAGCCGTTCATTCCATAAGAAAGTCAAGTATGAGAATCGGTGATGTAGTGGTTATTCTCGGTGCCGGTCCAATTGGGATGCTTATTGCTATGCTTGCAAATAGAGCTGGAGCTTCACAAGTAGTCATATCAGATGTAAGCCCGTTCCGATTACAATTAGCCGAAAAACTAGGTTTTTATACTGTAGATGCCAGTAAAACGGATATAGTTCATGTAGCAAAAGATTTAACAAATGGAATAGGGGCCGATGCAGTATTTGAAGTAGCAGGCACGCAAAGCACGGCTGATCAAATGATTGACGCCATAAAACCACAAGGAGAAATAATGTTAGTTAGTGTTTATAAAAAACCTCCTCAAGTGAAAATGGCTCAAATGCATTTTAGAGAAATTTCATTAAAAACAACCAGATGTTTTTCTACGTACGATTTTGAACAAGCACTTTACATGTTAAAAAATAAAGAGGTAGATGTTAGTACATTAATTTCACATAAACTTCCAATTGGAAAATTTGATGAAGGCTTTCAACTAATGAAGGATTCCAATCAATCTTTGAAAGTATTATATCAACTTTAAGGTGAGGTGTTTCTATGTTTAGTAGAGATACGTTGAAAGGACAAGTAGCTGCAGTAACCGGAACAACACGAGGAATAGGAAAATCAATTGCCATTGCTTTAGCAGAAGCAGGAGCTGATGTAGCATTAATTCAACGGTCATCAAACGATGAAACGAAACGTGAAATTGAGGATTTAGGGGTTAAATGTAAAATATTTTACTGTGATTTAAATGATTTGGAACAAGTGAGATCTGTTATTCCTAATATTGCAGAAGAAATGGGCTCCACTGATATTCTCGTAAATAATGCTGGAATTCAGAAGCGCCATCCTGCTGTAGAATTTCCTGAAGAAGATTGGGATCAAGTGATTAATATTAATTTGAAAGCTGTTTGGATCCTTTGTCAAGAAGCAGGAAAAATCATGGTCCAAAAGAACAAGGGGAAAATTATTAACATAGCTTCTCTCGTATCTTTTCAAGGAGGAATAAATGTACCGGCTTATACCTCCGCTAAAGGTGCTGTTGGACAGCTAACTAAAGCGCTTGCCAATGAATGGTCTTCTAAAGGTATAAATGTAAACGCTATAGTACCAGGGTATATTGCAACAGAAATGAATACTGCTTTAATCAATGATCCTACCCGCAGTCGTCAAATTTTAGAAAGAATCCCTTCAGGTCGCTGGGGAGAACCAGAAGACTTTAAAGGACCAGCATTATTTTTAGCATCTCCAGCTTCAGAGTATGTACACGGTCATTTATTAGCTGTTGATGGTGGATGGTTAGGAAGATAAACACTTTAAAGAAGGAGAATTTTTATATTGGAACATTATACTATTCGAGACGTTGAAGTGTTTGTGACTGCTCCAAATAGTATTGATTTGGTAGTTGTCCGTGTGCAGACAAATAAGAGCGGACTATATGGGCTTGGTTGTGCAACCTTTACCCAGCGGGCAGATGCGGTTAAACAAGTGATTGAAACCTATTTAAAACCCTTCTTAATAGGGAAAAATCCGGCTAATATTGAGGATATTTGGAATATTACTAATGTAAGCGGTTACTGGAGAAACGGTCCAATCGTTAATAATGCTTTATCAGGCATAGATATGGCTTTATGGGATATAAAAGGAAAAATAGCAGATCTGCCTGTATATGAGTTGCTTGGGGGGAAATCTAGAGATGGAGTGGCCCTTTACCGACACACAGATGGGTCTTCAAAAGAAGAAGTAGTAGAAGATATTCACAAGGCGATCAATGAGGGATATCAACATGTTCGGTGTCAATTAGGTATGTACGGAGGAGCTGGCACAAATGATACTGGTTTAATCTCAAAAAAAATGAAAGGAGCAGAAGGATTAGAGAAAAAACGGCACCCTGATAACTTAAGAGAAGGTCAATATTTTGATACGGAAGCTTATGTTAAAAGTGTAGAAGAGCTTTTTAAGTATATTAGAAGTAATGTAGGCGAAAATATAGAATTGATTCATGATATTCATGAGAGGGTCCCTCCTATTGAAGCAATAAAGCTAGCTAAAAAACTTGAGAAATTTAATTTGTTTTATTTAGAAGATCCGTTTCCGCCAGAACAATTAGAATGGATAAAGATGTTACGGGAACAGACAAGTACTCCTATAGCGATTGGAGAGTTATTCTCTCATCCTAATGATTGGAAACATTTAATTATTTCACAGCAAATTGATTTTATTCGGGCACACATTAGTGCAATTGGAGGGATTACTCCTGCCAAAAAATTAGCTATATTGGGTGAGATTTTTGGTGTGAGAACCGCTTGGCATGGACCTGGAGATATATCTCCTATAGGGGTCGCCGCTCATTTCCACATTGATACCAGTATTTCAAATTTTGGTATTCAAGAATGGACTCCTATGAACCAAGAATTAAAAAAGGTATTTCCTGGAGGACCTATTATAAAAGAGGGATACGCGTATTTAACAGATGCTCCTGGATTAGGCATAGATTTTTGTGAAGAAGAGGCACTAGCATATCCACCACGTAATAAAATCCCAGAGTGGACGCTTGCTAGGATCTATGATGGAACGGCAGTAAAACCTTGATTATAAAGGAGGAGAATAAATGAAAAATAATATTTTATTCATTTTAGCAATTTTGTTTTTGACAGTTCTGGCTGCATGTCAGGGAGACAATTCTAATGCTTCATCTAGTGAGGAAAACGGAGGGTCTTCTGAAGGTGAATATACCCTGAGAGTGGGCATAACCCAAAATGATCAGAATGCAGAATTTAAAGGAATTGAACAATTTAAAGAAGGGGTAGAAGAACGTACAAATGGGGATATTACAGTAGAAACCTATCACAGTGACCAACTAGCCAGCATTCCAGATCTTATCGAACAGGCATCAACCGGAACCAATGTTGGAACAATTACCGATGCAGGCCAAATTGGAGATATTAAAAATGAATTTTATATCTTGCAATCTCCTTATATGTTTGAAGATTATGAAGAAATAGATAAATTTTTAGAATCAGATCCGTACCATGAATGGGTTGAAGAGTTTAAAGATAATGGCCTGCAAATTCTCTCGTTTAATTTTAAATTAGGCGAAAGAAACCTAGCCACAAATACTAAAATTGAGACTCCAGAAGATTTAGAAGGAAACGTTATTAGAACAAATGGTTCTCAAATCGTCAATGCGACAGTTTCAGGAATGGGTGGATCGCCAAGTGGGATGCCGTGGACAGAGGCGTATCCTGGATTAGAACAAGGTGTTATTGATGGAGTAGAAGCTCATAATCTCGCTATCTATGAATCTAGCTTATATGAAGTGATTGATCATATTGCCAAGACAAATCACTATCAATTGGTTTCAGGGATGGTTGTTAGTGCTGATTGGTTCAGTAATTTACCTGAAGAATACCAAGATATTTTGATTGAAGAAGCTCAATTAGCAGGTGATACTGCTTCAGAAATAGCCACTGAACAATCGCAAGAATATGAACAAGCAATGAAAGAAGAAGGAGTAGAATTTATAGAAGTGGACAGAGAAAAGTTTAAAGAAAGGGCAGAGGATGCTTTTTCTGAAATTGGATTAGAAGATGTAAAGGCTGAGATCGATGAGGTGCTTGATAACGAATGATGAATAGTGCATTGTATTCACGTTTAAAGAATGCCTATGTTAAAGTAGAAAATTTTGTGTTAATTACCTTGCTAATTTCTTTAGTCGCTTTAGTATTTATGGAAGTAATTGTACGCTTATTTGATCATCCTACAACCTGGTCTGTAGGAATAGCACAATTAATATTCATGTGGGTGATCTTTTTGGGGGCAAATCAAACACTAAGAAAAAATGCTCATATTGGCATAGATGTGTTTACTAAAATGCTGCCTTCAAAAATACAGCAATATATTGAAATGATTTCTCAAGTGATTATTTTGGTTTTCTTGTCTGCCTTGGTTTTTTATGGGTTTGAGATGACTTTTGCCAATACAGGTCGATTAATTACGGGAACTTCTATCGGGTATTATAGTATCACATTAGCAGTTCCTGTGGGGGCAGCTTTAATGACTATAACTTCCATAAGCCGAATGATTACGTTAGTGAAGAATTCTAAAAATACTGAAAATCAAAGTGGATTATAAACTACTTGTCAAAAATATAGGTGGTTAAAGTATGACATTAATGCTGATATTGTTTTTTCTCTTGTTATTTGCTAATGTGCCTATTGCTTTTGCTATTGGAATATCAGGGTTGTTTTATTTTGTTAGTGCCCCAAATCTTATGAATATGAATGCTATTCAACAATTTGTGACGGGGACTCAATCGTTTCCTCTATTAGCTGTACCGTTTTTTGTATTAGCGGGACATATTCTAAATGTTTCAGGGATTACAGCTAGATTAATAAGGTTTTCTAATTTATTAACAGGACACTTAGTAGGTGGACTAGCTCATGTTTCGATTGTACTAAGTACGATGCTTGGAGGTATATCAGGATCTGCTACTGCAGATGCTGCCATGCAAAGTCGAATTCTTACAAATGATATGGTGAAGAGAGGATATTCAAAAGGTTTTTCAATAGGGGTAATTGGAGTAAGTTCTTTAATTACCTCTACTATACCGCCAAGCATTGGATTAATCCTATATGGGTTCATTGGTGGCGTGTCCATTGGAGATCTATTCTTAGCAGGCATCATTCCAGGAATATTAATGTGTTTGACATTAATGTTCACTGTATATCTAGTTTCTAAAAAACGAGGCTATGATGAAAACCGTTTGTTTGAGAAACCTACCTTTAAAGAAGTATTAACTAGTTTTAAAGACTGTATTTGGGCCCTGCTGTTTCCAGTTATTCTATTGGTAGGAATTCGTTTCGGAATATTTTCTGCCTCTGAAGGAGGGGCTGTCGCAGTAGTTTACGCAATGGTAGTAGGTCGGTTTATCTACAAAGATTTAACCTGGCAAAAATTTAAAAAAGCGATGATCGATTCTGTTCAAGATAATAGCATGATTATGTTAATCATTGCTGCAGCCTCTATATTCAGTTACGTAATAGCATTTGAAAATTTGCCAAGAACCTTTTCAGAATTTATTACTGGTATAACTAATCAACCGACAATCTTATTATTACTAATCTTGCTAATCGTTTTTATGGCCGGTCTGTTCATGGAAGCGACAGCAAACACATTATTACTGACACCTATTTTTCTTCCGATAGTTCAGCAAGCAGGCATTGATCCGGTACACTTTGGAATCTTAATGATTGTATTAATTACACTCGGAGGTATGACGCCTCCATTAGGGGTTACGATGTTTGCGGTTTGTTCTATTACCAAGACTTCCGTTGCCGAGTTTAGTAGAGGAGCATTTCCATTTCTAATCGCAGTATTATCATTAATTTTGGTTTTACTGTTCTTTCCGCAATTGATTTTATTTGTACCGGAGACTTTCGCTGGGAAATAAAAGAGAAGAAGTCATGCTAGCTTTAATCACTTATTTTTTACTTTTTAGGAGGAACCAGTATGTACATTCTATCATCAGCAGAATTGCCAGCAGAAAATCAAACGAAGCTGAAAAATGCATTTCCTGAAGAAACGTTTGTGTTTTGTAATAATATGGATGAAGCATCAGAGTTTCTTTTAGAAGCAAATATCATTATTACGTACGGTGAAGATTTAACAGAAAATATTTTGGATCAAGCATCTCAATTAAAATGGGTCATGGTTATTGCTGCTGGAATCGATAAACTTCCATTTGAAGCATTAAATAAACGGAATATATTAGTTACCAGTGCAAAGGGGATTCATCGAGCGCCCATGTCAGAGTATGTATTTATGATGCTGATGCTGGTATATAGACAAGGAAAAAAATTAATAGAAAATGAAAAAAATAAAGTGTGGACTCGCGATATTCATATGGAAGAAATCACTGGTAAATCTATGTTAATAGCCGGAACTGGTGTAATAGGAAAAGAGATTGCAAAAGTGGCTAAAGCATTTCAGATGAAAACAATAGGGGTATCGCGAAGCGGCAGAGACATTAGTCACTTTGATAAAAATATCGCCCGTGAAGAAATGATCCACTATCTCCCTGAAGTAGATTTCGTTGTTTCTGTACTTCCAAGTACTCCTGAGACTAAAGGATTTTTTCAATATGAACACTTCAAAGCAATGCAAGGTCATGCTGTGTTTATAAATATAGGAAGGGGAGATACCGTTCGAGGAGAAGAAATATTAAAAGCAGTAAGGGACAAAGAGATATATCATGCGGTTTTAGACGTTTTTGAGACGGAGCCCCTCCCTTCCGATGACCCTTTTTGGGAGGAAGAAAATATAACTGTTACGACGCATTTGTCAGGCGTGTCACCTCATTACCATAATCGAGCATTAGACATCTTTTCTGAAAATTTAAAAGCATTTCAAGAGGATAGAAATGAATTAATGAATATTGTAGATACAGATAAAGGTTATTAAGTAATAGGGTGGAGAGAAAAATACATTTTAGAAATGTACTGTTAGCGTGCTATTTTTAAAAAGAATGTTTGCATTTTCTTAATGAGAGAGACACGTGCTATTGAACAATGATCTTTCAGAACTATCTATAAAAATCCAATTAAGTGATATAATGGTAAGGTAATAGTTTTGGTAAACTCAAGGGTGGTTCGGTGTCATCCCCAAAAAGGGAGGGGGTGGTGCCTATATGATGACGGTGTATGAAGCTTTGATGCTGATGGTCACGTTCGGTATGTTGATCGTGGCGATGCTGTCACAAAAATAAATCACCCTTGAGTTGACGGCTCGAGCGGGTGATTTATTTTCTCCTGGCCGATCCCCCTTGCAGGGAACCAAGCTATTGCAGGACCGTAGGTGTTAGCGCACCTGCGGTCTTTTTTATTATATGAGGATTTGTTTTTATTATACCAGAACTTTCCGCTGCCGCAAACGGTTATATCACTATATGAACAAAAAGAATAACGATAAATAAGAATGCGGTATAACGATGATAGCGCCGGCGCTTGCCTGAAGATCTTTTTTTTCGTAAGTATCCGGAAATAAGAACAGCAAAAAATGAGCATACAGCGAACAGGCCAGTTAACGCTTTTGGGTTCGTGGTGGAGTAATAAAACGACATGCCGATGACATGAGGCAGGAGTAAAACTGTCCCTAAAATAGCAGCCGCGATATGGAAACGGATATAAATCCGTGTGAATATGACAAGCTTTTTGCGGCGTGTGTATTTAACGCCAAGCAGCAATGGATAGAGAAGAAATGCCAGCAAAAAGTAAAACATTGCCGCAGCGGCAAAATCAACTAGCTTTGTGTAGATGTGGGATGGTTGTTTAAGTAGTAGGAAAGCTGTAACAAAAATTGTTGGAACGATAAGAATAACTAATGATTGGACTACGTTTAATCGAAATAAAAAGCGCAGCATCGTTTTTCTCCTTCTATGTAAAGTATAAACCAGAAAGAATAAACTTATTAATCCCCATTTCCAAGTTGAGGATATTTTATTATTTTAAAATATTAAAATGGACTGTGGTAGTATCTTGATAAAAGATCTATTTTGGCATTGTATATATAATGTTTAATTATTACTTATAAATCAGGTATTTAATGATATTTGTATTACTGTCATTTTACTATTAATATTTATTATTTCATGGTAAAAATTTTTAAGGATAATATTTTGTAATATTGTTGTTAAATATATAGCCGATTTCAAAAAAGAATATTGGTTAGATTTTGTTTTATGACAGAATTGTAGACTTTTTAATGGTGTGTAATAAAAGTAGAGAGGTTTGTAGATAAGTTTTCATTCGTATTAAAAAGAAATTATGAATTCATAATTGCCTTTTCTTACTGGAAAGCGGTCCTTAGAATAAGACACGTACCAACAAAAACTCCCAATTTTCTAAGGAGGAAGGTAAAGTGAACAAAAAAATTGTAAAATTGACAGCTCCAAGTTTGGCAGCACTAGGACTAGCTTTTTCTGCAGGACAAGCAGATGCTGAACAATCAAATTCTGATTTGGAAGCTAAAAATGAAGTACAAGTGCAGCAGGAACAAGAAGCTGATACTTCAAAGCTAGACAGTGTTGAGAAAAAGGTTGATCAAGTAAACACTGAAGTTGAGGACATTCTCTCAAACATAAGTGAACAAGAGACTTTACCTAATGGGGAATTGAACTCCTATGAAGGACAATTAAATTCTTTAGAAAATCGTTTAGATGGTGCTGAAAACCAATTAGATGGTTTAACAAACAATCAAATAGATGATGACCTTCCAGAAGTAGAAGAAACAGAACAATTCATTGAAGATGTAAGATCAACTGTTTCAGAAGCACAAGACACACTTGCTTCTATCGGCGAAGAAGATGGATCTGAAGGTGAAGAAGTAGGAGAAGAAGACGAAGAAGCACCAGCAGATGAAGAAGCAGGAGAAGAAGACGAAGAAGCACCAGCAGATGAAGAAGCAGGAGAAGAAGACGAAGAAGCACCAGCCGGAGAAGAAGCAGGAGAAGCAGTCGAAGAAGCACCAGCCGGAGAAGAAGCAGGAGAAGGAATCGAAGAAGCGCCAACTGGTGAAGAGGCAGGAGAAGCAGTCGAAGAAGCGCCAACCGGAGAAGAAGCAGGAGAAGGAATCGAAGAAGCGCCAACTGGTGAAGAAGCAGGAGAAGCAGTCGAAGAAGCGCCAACTGGAGAAGAAGCAGGAGAAGCAGTCGAAGAAGCACCAGCCGGAGAAGAAGCAGGAGAAGGAATCGAAGAAGCGCCAACTGGAGAAGAAGCAGGAGAAGCAGTCGAAGAAGCGCCAACCGGAGAAGAAGCAGGAGAAGCAGTCGAAGAAGCACCAGCCGGAGAAGAAGCAGGAGAAGGAATCGAAGAAGCGCCAACTGGAGAAGAAGCAGGAGAAGCAGTCGAAGAAGCGCCAACCGGAGAAGAAGCAGGAGAAGGAATCGAAGAAGCACCAACCGGTGAAGAAGCGGGAGAAGGAATCGAAGAAGCACCAGCCGGAGAAGAAGCAGGAGAAGGAATCGAAGAAGCGCCATTCGGTGAAGAAGCAGGAGAAGCAGTCGAAGAAGCGCCAACTGGTGAAGAAGCAGGAGAAGGAATCGAAGAAGCACCAGCCGGTGAAGAAGCAGGAGAAGCAGTCGAAGAAGCACCAGCCGGTGAAGAAGCAGGAGAAGCAGTCGAAGAAGCATCAGCCGGAGAAGAAGCAGGAGAAGGAATCGAAGAAGCGCCAACTGGTGAAGAAGCAGGAGAAGGAATCGAAGAAGCGCCATTCGGTGAAGAAGCAGGAGAAGCAGTCGAAGAAGCACCAGCCGGTGAAGAAGCAGGAGAAGCAGTCGAAGAAGCACCAACCGGTGAAGAAGCAGGAGAAGGAATCGAAGAAGCGCCAACTGGTGAAGAAGCAGGAGAAGGAATCGAAGAAGCGCCATTCGGTGAAGAAGCAGGAGAAGGAATCGAAGAAGCGCCAGCCGGTGAAGAAGCAGGAGAAGAGGATACTTCTGATATCGAAACAACCGTAGAAGCAGAACAATATATCCAAATCATTAATATGAATCCAGAAGTAAATATCACACCAGAAACAACGTTTGAAGAAAAGGACGAAGAGCAGTAATATAACAAAAGGGGAGCTCCTAAAAGGGGCTTCTCTTATTTTTTTGCACTTTGCTAATTACAAAGGTTTTCTCTATTTTCCCGGTTGACAGGGCGCTTGCACTTATTTCTGTTTTTTGTGTTGGTCCAGGCCCCGCGAAAAATCCCACAGTTTTTAGTTTGGATAGTATTTTTCGTTTTACGGATAGTAAAAGCGCAAGTTTGGATAGTAAATGGGTGTGTACGGATAGTATTTCGCTTCGAACGGATAGTATTGGAAAATAACTAGAAATAGAATAGCCATACTTCCTCATTTTTAACCGAGGATCGGTCTCACATGCAGGTTAATACTCAAATCTATGAAAAAGAATAAGATTAACTAGCCATTTATAGGGGAAAAACATCAACGAAACAATTTCTAATCAAAAATGAAAGAGAGGCTGATCTGCATGGGACTTATACTATTTTTAATTATCGGAGGTCTGATCGGTTGGCTGGCAGGCGTTATTCTTGGTAAAGACGTGCCTGGCGGAATAATTGGCAATATTGTAGCGGGCGTTGTAGGTGCTTGGATTGGAGGTAATCTTTTTGGAGCATGGGGGCCGTCCATTGGTGGAATGGCTATTTTTCCTGCTCTCTTAGGTGCAATTGTTTTTATTGTGATTTTAAGTTTGATTTTAAAAGCTATTAGAAAATAAGTCTTGCCGCCCCGTTGAGAAAGCGGGGCTTATTTTATACTTTAGGAATATTTAATTTTGTTAAAGGAACAAAGTATAAGAAAAACGATGGCATCCGCCATTTGGACTTGGCGGTAATCTTTTGTCAATCAAACGATTGATTAACAATAAAAAGGGCTGCTCTATTGCTAGAACAGCCCCTGTGTTAGTAGAAACTTCATTCTCTATGAAGAGTTATTGTTTTGGTTGCTTCGCGACTCGCCGCCTTTTTGACCAATATCTTTATAGAACTCTTTGTCATGCTCTTTGGATGTGGTTTCGCCGCCTTTTTGTCCGATATCTTGATAAAATTCTTTATCGTGTTCTTCTGATGTGGTTTCGCCGCCTTTTTGTCCAATTTCTTGATAGAATTCTCTATCGTGTTTTTCGGAAGTTGTTTCTCCGCCTTTGCGTCCTGCTTCGTTCACACTCATTTTTCTGTTTTCATTATTTTTATTAGCCATCTTTATCCATCTCCTTTTCTTTAATGTAAGGTGAGGATGAAGTTATAAATGGTTATTTACTGCAGCGGAAAATGTTAAACATAAAATATATAATTATTTTTGAGCTATATATAATGTTCCATCTTTTTGCAGCTCAGCATAAAAAACGTCGGAGACCGAAGCAAGGCCGGATTGATGGACCTGTTCTTCTACCCAATGTTCTTTTACATTTAATTTTGCTATGTTTTTGCGGTTGAGTTTTCCATCAGATATCACTTCGGTTGGCAAAATAGCGGGTGCGGCTGAGGTGGAGGCAGGATTTACTTTTGATGCCGTTTGCTTATGTTCTTTTTTCATTACTGACAAGTTGCCGTCGGTTTCTAAGATCGCAAATTCCACATCTGAAATGGCAAACGCATTTTTTTAACGCAGCAATGCTTTTAATGCATCCACGTCTAAGCGCACCCGTTGAAGGGCCTGTCTCAAAATCTGTCCATTTTTTATGAGAAGGACGGGGTCTCCTTCAATAACTTTCCGAACGTTTTTTGATTTTATATCAATCCACCCCATCGTAAGGGTGAATACAGCCCATCCTATCATTGCTATGATTCCATTACGAATATTGACGTCTTCACTCAAGATAAAGTCGGCTCCAATTGATCCGATAGCAATACCTGAAACAAAATTAAAATATGTCAGCTGCCTCAGTTCTTTTCTGCCCATTATCCTGGTTAACAGCAGTAAGATAAGAAAAGTGCAAGCTATACGAACAATCAACTCTGTTAGAGACACTTCTTTATTCCCTCCTTTCCGAGTTAGTTTTTTCATGATTTTTTTCTTCATACTAATACTAGAAAAACAATCCAAAAAACCGTCCGGTAATTCGTACGGTTTTGCCAAGATGTAGTTCTGCGCTGAAAATGACTCCATTCTGTAAAACAAATATCCCGGAGATTGTATCCTTCGTATTGATCTGTTGAAACAGCCATGTTTCCTCTATCCCCGTATGTTTTAAGGCAGCGTTATTCACTTTTCCGACCTCTAGCTTTAGGAATAATCATTGGTATAGTCTTTTGAAAAAAGCTGCTCTCCCGCTGTTTTCTAATATGGAGTAATTGACCTGTTTTCTGTAGACTGCCTTTAATGGTATGGAGAAGGTATCGAACTTCTGAGCCGTTTTTTCAATGAGATATATTAATAAGGCCCAAAAGGACATGGCCGACATTTGTTTAAGTGTCATAGGTAGAGTCTCGACAATGCTGCCAAATACAAGGGCATACATAAAATCAAATATCGATTTACAATAATGATACCGATCATCCCAATAATCAGATTGATGACAACATCCGCCAAACCCACTTCAAAATGAATCAACACGATTACATGTTTATAACAAGCTCCTATTTGGAAAAGGGACATAGATGACTAATGTCTGGTTGGAAAAGAGGTGGGAGTTTGAATAGAAACGAAAAAAGGTCGCCTGGTTTGGTGTTTTATGTAAGTTTTTCTATTGTGGCAGTCTTTGTGTTGTGGGGAGCTTTTTTCCCTAATCTATTAAGTCAGGTGACAAATACTGGTTTGAACTGGGTCATGAATCAGTTTAGCTGGTTTTATATGCTCGTTACTACTCTTTTTGTCGGTGTATGTTTATACCTTGCTTTTGGGCCCTACCGACATATTAAGCTTGGAAAAAAAGACGGGGAGCCGGACTATTCTTTCTTTACATGGCTGGGTCTGCTTTTTGCAGCAGGTATGGGAGTAGGACTTGTTTTTTGGGGTACTGCAGAACCGGTTTTACACTATATTGATCCGCCTCCAGGCTATGATCCTAAGACAGAAGCAGCGGCAGAAGCTGCGTTAACGTACAGCGTTTTTCATTGGGCCCTGCAGCCGTGGGGTGTTTACGCAATTATTGGTTTAACGCTTTCTTTTTTTAAGTTTAGAAGACAAAGACCGGGGTTGATCAGCCATGCGTTTTATCCATTAATAGGAAAAAAAGCAGACGGCCCAGCGGGAAAAATCATAAATATTTTCGCTACGCTGGCTACAGGAATTGGAGTGGCTACTACATTTGGACTCAGTGCGATGCAAGTAAGCGGAGGTTTATCTGAAGTCTTTGGAACACCAAACAATCATATAAGCCAGCTGGTTATCATTGCCGTTATTACTGTACTGTTTATGGTATCGGCTGTATCTGGCGTAGACAAGGGGATTAGGTATTTAAGTATCACAAATCTTATTATAGCCGCTGTTTTATTAGCAGCAGTGCTTTTGTTAGGACCTACTATCTTTTTATTAGAAAGTTTTACAACAGCAGCAGGACAATATATAGAAAATTATGTGACTTTAAGTCTTTCGCTTGACCCTTATTCTGATGGAGCATGGAGAGGGGAATGGACGATCTTTTTTTGGTCCTGGGTGATTGCCTGGGGTCCTTATGTTGGAATGTTTATTGCAAGAATTTCGAGAGGACGGACCATTAGAGAATTTATTTTTGGTGTTCTGTTTGTGCCAGCTCTGCTTGGGGCTCTCTGGTTCACGGTCATGGGGGGTACGGCGTTAAATATGCAAATCGTGGAAGGGTTTGATATAGCCAACCAGGCAGAAAAAAGTGAAGAAGTAGCTTTTTTTATTATGCTTGGAAATTTACCGATTGGCCTTGTTTTAAACCTGCTTGGCTTACTGTTGATCACTATCTTTTTTATTACTTCAGCGGATTCAGCAAGTTATGTATTGAGTGTGCTTTCATCAAAGGGGACCTTAAATCCGAAAGCTATCACAAAGCTGGCCTGGGGATTTTTAATATCGATTACTGCGGCTGTCCTCTTATTAAGCGGGGGTTTAGAAGCGCTTAGAGCCGTTGCTATTATAGCAGCCTTGCCTTTTGCGATCATTATACTTGCCATGATTGTTTCCCTCATTAAAGCACTGAGAGAAGAAGTAAAGTAGATCTGTACGTTTCAAGATAAAGGAAAAAGGAAAAAGAAGGTAATAAAAGGAGGGAGTGAGCTGGAAGCAAAAAAACAGCAAGAAATAGATCATATGTATGAGAAGTTTTAAAAGTAGATGAGTTGATAACAGAAGTGCTCGAAAGCCCTCTTGTTAAAAGGGGGCCGCTTGGAACACGGCTGACTCTTGTTTTAGAAGAAAAACAAAAAGTAGTAAAAGAGCTGCTAGCTTACTTAAGACAAGAAGAATTACCAGAATATGCTGCGATGGTGGAGTGGCTGAAAGTCATTTACCGGGATGATGAAACGGAAAAGCTTCATTTCCAAGACTGGAAAAGAGTTAGTCTGCAAAAAGGAGCTTTTCAAAGTGCAGATGCTACCGCAGCCTGTGTAGCTATAAACAATCTGCACTTAATGCGAGGTTTAATAGGGAAGCCAGGCAGCGGTCCCTTACATATGGCCGGTCAGCCAAGTTCTTCGAGTAACCGGACGGTCGGAGGCGTTGGCACTTATCCCGGCAATCGGAATCCCGAAAATCCTGACCATCTCCGCGACATTGCCAGACTGTGGAATGTAGAAGAGTCCAGTTTAGCGGTAGGTCCTGAAAAAGGGATCATCAAACAAATTGAGTTGATGGAAAAAGAGCAAATCGGTTTTTTCTGGAATATTCATACGAACCCGCTTGTTTCTCTTCCTAACTTGCCAAGAGTTAAAAAAGCGATGGAGAAACCATTTGTCGTTGTGCAGGATCCTTTTCTCACCGAAACAACAAAAGTGGCGATGTTGTACTTCCTCGAGCAATGTGGAGGGAGAAGGAAGGAACGATGGAAACGCGGATCCGTACCATCAATCTATTAAGAAAAGCTGTAGAGCCGCCGGCAGGGGTGGAAACAGATTTTGAAATTTTAGTAGAATTCAGCAAGCGCCTTGGTTTAAAAGATAAAGATGGCAACCCGCTTGTCAATTACGCGTCGCCGGAAGAAGCTTTTGAAGAGTGGAAAAAAATTTCAGAAGGCCGGCCTAGTGATATGACCGGTATGACTTATGACAGATTAGAAAAAGAAAACGGCATTCGCTGGCCATCAACCCGGGAGAACCCACAAGGAAAAGTGCGTTTGTATGAAGACGGCTGTTTCCTACAAAAGCAGATTACTGTCAGAGCTACGGAAAAGACATTGTCACCGGGCGTCCCAAAACAGAAAAAGAATATAAAACGATAGAAGCAGAAGGAAGAGCTATTTTTCATCCAACCAGACACCTCGGTGGTGGTAGAAAAACCAGGAGAGGATTTCCCGTTACAGCTTAACACCGGAAGACTCTTATGGCATTGGCATACCCGTACAAAAACGGCCCGTGCCCCAGAACTTCATGATAAAGCTCCGAAAGCCTGCGTAGAAATACATGAAGACGATGCAAAAACCTTAAGCATTGAAAATGGAGAAACGGTCAATGTCGTTTCCTCAAGAGGTTTTATTAAAATTCCAGCCAAAGTTGGAACGGAAATGAAAAAAGGGGAAGTATTTGTTACGTTTCATTACGGGGGATGGGAAGAAAACCAGGCAGCAAATCAATTAATCATGGACATCATGGATGCTGTGTCAAACCAGCCCGTTTTAAAACATTCCTTATGTCGAATTGAAAAATTAGCAGTGGAATAGTAATCGCAGTAAAATTTTTCAAAATAGAAGAGCAGGGGATATGCAATTGCTTGAATGTTTTTTATACTTTAGAAAAGTTTAACTTTTCTAAAGGGTTAAAGTATATGTAAAGCTGCGGCTTCCACCATTTGGACTTGGCGGTAAGCCAAGTTTTTCTAATGAGATAGGAAAAGTTTAAAATTTTGCACTTTGATGTCTAGCTTCAGCGCCCAGCCTCTCGGAGGCTCCAGAAGATTTAAGGAACTTTTGCTAGAATCGAGAACATCGTGTTCTGGGCGCAAAAGTCAGCCCATCCTGTGCAAGCCAGTTCGGCATTCTCACAGGACGTGGGGAACTTAGCCGAACATCATTTAAAATAAGGGCGCTTGCGCTTTTCTAATGATAACGAGAAAACTATTCGTTGTTTCAGGGGGAGAAAATGATAAGAAAACAGGAGAATATACCGTTACAGATGGAGTGTACAATGTTATTTCAATCAAATCCGTATATGGTTGAAAACACCGAAGGATTAGAACAAAAACTAAGAAGAAAAAAAGAAGAAATTTTGCCAGTGCTTGAATTATTAGTACAGCATGGGATTATTCGAAAAACAGAAGATAAAACGCTGCCTCTTTTTCGGTACAAGGAGCCTGCCGTTACAAAAGATTTAGATATACCAAGTGAGTTGGAGAATACATGAAACAACTCTCAGGTATTGTTCAAGAGGTATTAAATACGTATGCTTCTTTTCTTGACATGAACATTGCAGTCACAGATCGAGACGGTACATGGCTTTTATACGAAAAAGGGAATAATCCGCTTTGTGATTTTTTTATGCGGACACAAGTTGAAATAGAGAGACGAATAAAAGATATTATTAATTCAGGATGGTACGGTTCTCGTCCTTTCTTTTATGACATTCTTCCGGGTGTAAAGATTGTGATTGCGCCGATTATAGTAAGAGGTAAGCCTGAATACTACTTATGGGCCGGCATGATGGTAGAAAAGCAAACATCATCCCTGATTAAAGATTTCCTCGTCCCCTCTTTCGGGAAGGAGACGGACTGGGATTTGCTGCTCGAACAAACAGTAGATACAAACATGGCGCAAGAACAAGAAATAACAAACAAACTGGACAATCTCTCAAAGCTTATCGCTTTAAGCATAGAGGAAGATCAGGTCCACTATGCGCATAAAAAGCAAATCAATGTATTTAAAAAAGCAGCTCAAATAGATTTAGTGAATAAACAGCTGTTACATGGCTTTATGGAGAGTATTCCTGAATGTGATTTTATTGGAATGGCGAATAGGAAAACAGAAGACGAATATGAGGTGGTGCATGCGATAGGGGAAGGTTCAAATGTACTTGAACATTCTTCGTTTCAAACTGGTGAAGGGTTGATTGGCCGGGCTCTCCTAACTGGAAATGCTGCTAAATGGGAAGGTATTGAAAAAGACCCGCGGGCTTATTTTTTCCATAAACATGGGATTTATCCGAAATCTCTATTCTGTTTTCCTGTCAAAATAAATGAGAGAATCACTGTCCTATTATTTGGCGGAACCCTCTCACGCGATGAAATATCAGAAGAAGTTTTTAAAGCAGGGGAGGCTCTTTCTTCCATCCTTGAAACTAACCGTTTGGCCCAGTTTTTAGGAAAAAGAAAATACGCAGCAATCAGCTCACACGCTGATCCAAGAAAACACACACGACGATGATGGTGCAAACATTACTAAGTGGGAAGAAATACTGTTGAAAATGGATCAATAAAAAGGCAAAGCTAAAGCTGCTATGGATCAATAATCTGTGTATTAATCCAGAAACTAGGACAATAAAATCTTTCTACATAGGCATTCATGTAGGCAAACTCCGTTACAAGCAGGTCTCTTGCCTTTCCAAATAGTAAAATGATTCAACCAATATGGTTGACACTTTGTTAGATTAAAAAACAAACAAATTACGTTATAGTAAAACGTAACCACGGTGAATAACATTATTGGGGAGGTACAAAAGATGTTTGAAATTTTAAGAATCTTCTGCGGAGGGAAATGGAATTCAAATTGAGACACCAGAACACGGAGGTGAAAAGTTAAATGAGTACCCCTAAAGAATTGTACAAAAAAGATAATCAATATGTTTGGCACCACATGAAACCGTACCAGAAAAACCAGAACGCTATGGTGGTGCAAGAGGCGGACGGAGCATGGATCACGGATATCGAAGGAAACCAATTGTTAGACGGAATGTCTGGATTGTGGTGTGTGAACGTTGGATATGGACGTACAGAACTAGCCGATGCTGCGGCCGAACAGCTTCGGACGCTTCCCTATTATCCGCTGTCAAACAGCCATGTCCCAGCGATTGAATTAGCAGATAAATTAAACGACTGGCTGGAAGGAGATTACCGTATTGTTTATGCTAACAGCGGTTCTGAAGCAAATGAAACAGCTTTTAAGTTAGCTCGCCAGTATCATAAACAAAATGGTTCCCCGCATAAATATAAGTTTATTTCTCGATACCGCTCTTATCACGGAAGTACGTTAGGGGCACTAGCAGCAACAGGTCAAGCTCAGCGTAAACATCTGTATGAGCCGCTTCCGCCTGGTTTTGTCCATGTTCACGCCCCTGAGGAGTACAGAATACCAAACGGAAGAACATTCGAAGAGTGGAGCCTCGAATGTGCGCAAATGATAGAAGACACTATCCTTTGGGAGCGTCCGGAAACAGTGGCAGGCGTTATTATGGAGCCTATCATCACCGGCGGAGGCATTCTTATCCCGCATGAATCTTATTTGAAAAAAGTGGAGCAAATATGCCGTGAACATAACGTTCTGCTTATGATCGATGAAGTCATCTGCGGATTTGGACGGACTGGCAAAAAATTTGGTTTTCAGCACTATAACATCACGCCGGATATCGTAACGATGGCAAAAGGAATTACGAGCGGCTACCTTCCTCTGTCTGCTGCAGCTGTACGCCAAGAAATATATGAACCGTTTAAAGAAGAAGGAGAAGACTCGCATTTTCGCCATGTTAATACGTTCGGAGGCAATCCAGCAGCCTGCCGCCTTGCTTTAAAAAATCTTGAGATTATGGAAGAGGAAGGTTTGTGCACGAAGTCACAGAAAAACGGAGATAAGCTGAGAGAAGAACTTGCGAAGCTAGATAATCATCCTAATGTTGGGAACATCCGTCATAAAGGATTGTTAGTTGGTTTAGAGCTAGTAGAGGACAAAGATTCAAAAAAACCGGCATCATCGTCTTATCTTGCTAAAATAATGGGAGAGTGCAAGAAAAACGGATTGATTGTTGGAAAAAATGCTGACACTGTGTCTGGATACAGCAATGTACTCACACTTGCCCCTCCGTTAAATATTACCGATGAAGATCTAACATTTATCGTAAAAACTTTAAAAAATGCGTTCAATGATTAGATACAGGTCTGTAGAAAAGGCAAATACAAAAACGCAGCTATTCTAGGAAAGTTTAACTTTGTTAAAGGATTGGCCAATGCATCTAGCTTCCGATGAGGCAATGTATCAGCCTTAAAGGGCTGTACGTTTTTGTATAAAAAATATAGAATACAAGATTGTATAAAGCGTGCTGTAAACCCCTAAAGGTGATACGATTTTTATGCACCTCCTTTTTTGGAGTCAGGCAAATCGAACCTTAAGGGGTTTTTTAATACGATTACGGATAAATCCTATCATTGAAATATTGGCCCTTTTGAAACATGTTTCTTATAATAAAAAAAGAAGAAGATTCGAAATATTAAATCCCGATAAAGGAGGTTTTGTCATGGCAGAGCAAGAAAAAAAGCTGGATAGGCGGTTTACGTTGGCCCACCGGGAGGCATGGATCGGTGTAGGACTTGTTCTTTTTAATTTTATATGGTGGTTCGGTTTTGCTTACGGTCTGGGTTCAGCGCCTGTTGAAGAATACAGCTATATCCTTGGTATGCCTGCCTGGTTTTTTTACAGCTGTGTTGTAGGTTCGATTCTTATGATGGTTTTAGTTGCTGTCATTGTGAAATCATTTTTTAAAGAAGTTCCCTTTGAGGCAGAGGAAGAGGAGGAGAGGGTATGAATTGGGAAGTTGTGATTCCGCAGCTTATCTTTCTCGCCTCCATTTTTATTATAGGGTTTTGGGCTTCGCGCAAAATTGCCTCAAAAAGTAATTTTCTCCAGGAGTATTTCTTAGGCAGCAGAGAACTTGGCGGATTAATTTTAGCGATGACGATGATTGCTACATACGGAAGTGCAAGCAGTTTTGTAGGCGGTCCGGGGGCAGCTTACAGTCAAGGGCTTGGCTGGGTGCTGCTTGCTATGTCTCAAGTGGCAACTGGATATTTTGTCCTTATGATTTTAGGAAAGAAATTTGCCATAAAGTCCAGGCACTATAAAGCAGTGACGCTGGTCGATTATTTAAAAGGCAGATATAACAGCAAAGCGGTTGTGCTGCTGAGCGCACTCAGTATTATTATTTTTCTTTTTTCCGCGATGACCGCTCAGTGGGTTGGCGGTGCACGTTTGATTGAGTCATTAACTGGTTTATCTTATATTTCTGCTTTGTTTATTTTTGCTGTTTCGGTTATTATTTACGTTATTATCGGCGGTTTTCGTGCGGTAGCGGTAACCGATACTCTGCAAGGAATTGTTATGTTTTTCGGCACTTTGATTATTTTAGCCGGAACCATTATTGCCGGCGGCGGGATGGGTAACATTATGAGCGATCTTGCCAATGAAAACCCTAATTTGGTAAGCCCGTTTGGCCATGATGGCAGTTTAACGCCATTATATGTTTCTTCCTTTTGGATTTTAGTAGGGGTCGGTGTCGTAGGGCTTCCACAAGTCGCTGTCCGGGCAATGTCTTACAAAGATTCAAAGGGAATGCACCGTGCGTTGATTATCGGTACTATTGTTGTAGCTTTTATGATGTTTGGAATGCATCTTGTTGGTGTCATGGCAAGACCCATTCTTCCTGGCATTGAAGTGGCCGATTCTGTTATGCCGATGATAGCGATGGAAGTACTGCCAGCGTGGCTTGCCGGTATTGTCCTGGCTGCACCTATGGCAGCGATCATGTCTACAGTAGATTCGCTGCTTTTACTCGTTAGTTCTACGGTGGTTAAAGACGTTTATTTAAATTACGTAAATCCTGAAGCAGCGAGAAAAAAAGTGAAGACGATCAGTTTTGGCGTTACCGCTGTTCTTGGGATAAGTGTTTTCGCCCTCGCTTTAAGCCCGCCTGATTTACTCATTTGGCTGAATTTGTTTGCCTTTGGCGGCCTCGAATCAGCATTTATCTGGCCGGTAGTGCTCGGGTTGTACTGGGCGAAAGGAAACAAATACGGAGCGATGGCCTCGATCATTTTAGGGGTAGGAACGTACAGTGTGATTCATAACGTTTGGCCGGAACCTTTTGGTATGCACACTGTTACGTTACCCGTATTCATTTCATTTCTAGGTTACGTTATTGCTAGTTTACTAACGGATCGATCCGTCACTCCTGCCAACATGCAAGATGGTGCGGTCAAAGGGTAAAACTTACATGATGACATCAGCCGTCCGAGAAATTGGCCCGTGGATATATTCATAACCAAGCAGAGCTATTTCAATCGCTAATCGTTTAGGCGTATCAAAAAAATCGCTGCCTGCTATTTCTTCAATCTAATGAAGCGGGTGATTTTTGCCATAAGAAAGAGCTTATCAATTAAGCTCTTTCTTATTTTCCTTTTAATATCTAAAAACCAATCAATATAACTGTGATACCAAATCCTGTACGCCAAATGGGAATTTCTTTTAGAAAGATTTATCCAATTACTACACTAACTAGAATCTCCATTCCTTTAGGTACAATAAGAGAGAAGGTTAAGTTATCTACGCTTTTTGTTAAAAACTTCACTCCGTATCCAATCATCATACTCGCAGACAGGAAAAAAGGTACGAGATTGATATAGTACCATAAAGTGGGTAAAAAATTAGAGTCGATGTGCTTGGTATGATAAGTATAAATAGCATTAATAATCCGCTACATTAATAAAAGGGCAAGCAAAATCATAAATGTTGCTCCCAATAAGATTTTTTTCTATAATCTTGCCTAAATGAAAAATAATTTATGTAAGTGAAAATAAGTTGCTTATTTTCACGAACTATATTCAAGGAACGGGCGCAATCCTGGAGTAAGGAATACGCTTTTTTCTTTGTAGAAGGGCCATATGATAGAAGGGTTTATTAAGCTACTAATCGAATTATATTATTAAGAAGTGTACTTTTTTGAATATAATGTAATTTTGTTTAAATTAAAATAATTTGAAGGGATGAAACTTATTTAGCTCAAATCTTTCACCAATTACCTTTTATCTGATGATGAATCTTTTTAAAGGGTTATTTTTAATATGCATAAAAGGTGGGATGACATGCCAGCATGTAACGGATCAACTTTTTTGAAAAGAATTCGTAAGCTGCAGGCGGAGGTATGGATTGATGGACAGAGAATTAATGGAAATATTTGTGACCATGCTGCCTTTAAAGGACTGTTAAAAAGTAAAGCAAAACTCTTTGATCTACAAATGGATCTGAAAAATTCTGGCTTTATGACATACCCGTCCCCCTTAACAGGAGATCTTGTTGGAACATCCTATTTGTCTCCCCGTTCAAGGGAAGATTTAGAAAAAAGGAGATTAACAACACAGGAATGGGCAAAAACTTCCGGCAGTATGATGGGGAGATCACCTGATTATATTAATACAGCCCTTATGGCATTAGGTACTGCTTGGGATGCCTTTCAAGACAAGAATAACCGCGGAAAAAATCTTAAGAATTTGTATGAACACGCTAGAGAAAATGATTTGACATTTTCTCATACGTTTGTCAGCCCGCAAGTCAACCGTTCGATTGGTTATTATGAAGATGAGGACGAACCTCTCTCTGCTCAAGTTATTAAAGAAAAGAAGGATGGATTAGTTATAAAAGGTGCAAGATTACTAGCAACTCAAGGAGGCATTACAGATGAGCTGTTAGTACTGCCGGTCGGAGGAAAATTTATTAAGGACTCGTTTGTTTATGCATTTTCGATTCCAAGCAATACGCCAAACCTAAAGTTTATCTGTCGTGAATCCTTTGCCTATCGAGACTCACAATTCGATCATCCACTAGGATCGAGATTTGAAGAAATGGATACGATTGTTGTATTTGATAATGTGCTGGTTCCTTGGGAACGAATTTTTTTGTACAATAATTATACTGTTGCAATCTCTATGTATAAGGAATCTAATTTCTATCCCTTTCTGCTTCATCAGACGGCAGCTAGGCAGGTTGTGAAAATCGAATTTCTCCTCGGTGCTGCCCAACTTCTAGTCGACACTATTAATATTGGTGAATATCAACATGTCCAAGAAAAGGTCAGTGAATTAATTATAGGGCTAGAAACAATGAAAGCGCTTCTTTTAAGTTCTGAAGTAGAAGCAAAAGAAGATAAAAGAGGAACAATGATACCAAGCGCAAATCCCTTATATGCAGCCATTATTACCTTTTCGCGGCTGTATCCCCGGTTCACTGAGATTATACAGCTGCTAGGAGCAAGCGGTTTAATCTCTATTCCAACAGAACAGGATTTTAACTCCACTTTAAAAGACGATTTAAATCACTATTTACAAGGAGCATTTTGTAACGGTGAGGAAAAAACAAAAATCTTTCGGCTTGCATGGGATATAAGTACAAGTGCGTTTGGCGGAAGACAAACACTATATGAACGATTCTTTTTTGGTGATCCCGTGAGGCTAAGCACAGGTCTTTACAATAGCTATTCAAAGGATCTTGCTGTTAATTTAGCTAAGTCCCTTTTGGATAAATAAATACTCTGCAGCATTATAAAACAAAAAGTTTTAGTTAGTTTTAGGTATTGAAAAGTATTTTGAAACCATTTTAATATCTGAATGGGAAGGAATAAAAAAACCTGACCTTAAAACATTCAAGAGAGCCTTAGAGCAATTGAATGTTTCTTCGATTTGAACCAGAGCTTGAAGTAAAACATACGGAGATCATAAATCCGGAAGAGACGTTCGAGCGCCATACCGGAACCGACATGGTCGTACGGCTCACTACTGCTGAGCAATCAGCAGGAGACTCTTATTGGTTTTATTACCAAGGGAAACGCACAGACAATATTATTGTAGGAGCAGAAGAATAAGACCGGCTTTTGACAGCCGGTCTATTCTTGATATGAAGCTGTTTATTTTTATTGAAAATAATTCATTATCTTATTCTTATTAAACGGGAGGCTTTCATATGGGGTGTGAATACTAAAGGCAATTCGGTCATTGGTTAAGTTAAATTGTTCAGCTTTCACTTCAATATTTTGATAGCTGCTAATATCGGTAACGGCTACATAGATATCTTCACGGTCCGGGTTTACCTCGATCCAGCCGGGCATTTCGTAATTTTTCTTAATATAGCCCAATACTTGGCGATTAGGAAGCTGCAGCTTTCCAAGGCTTATAGATTCTTGTTTTAAGAGTAAATCACCATTTTCCTGCACTTCTGGCTCAAGAATAACCGTAGCAGGAATTTGCTGGCCGAATGCGCGTACAGAACCTTTTAAGCGTACCTTATTATCTAATTCTACAGAATAAGAGGCTCTTTCCCCTTCTGATAATTCATCAAGGTATCTGTTGATCAGCTGGTTTAAATTTTCTCTATCGGTCACAATTGAAAATTCAACATCGGTTTCTTGAACCTGCTCCCTTTGTGGAAATATCGGTTCATCCGGCGTCGCATTAAAAAGAAAAAACAGCCAAATGATAACCCCTGAATTTATAATAAAAAGGGCGATAAATAGCCATTTCCATACATTTTGTTGTTTTAATCGGTTGATCATTCTGTTTCGTCACTTTCTGATGTGCTTATTTCTGGTTTGATATATTGAAAAACCCGCTCTGCTATTTGAAGGTAACCCCGTTTATTTGGATGAAAATTATCTTCTGCATAATAGCTTTCATCGGCTTGCTGGAATAAATCATCAATGGGAATAAAAGAGGCGTTTTCGTCCTCTGCTGCCGTCACTTGTCCGATTGTATTCCAGTCTTCTACAATTTGATTTAATTCTGGAATATTTTCAAAATAGATGTGAAAAGGATTAAAGAGACCAATTAAATAAATAGGTGCTTCCTCGTTTTTGGAACGGATCGTTTGAAACACGTCTTCGAGTCTATTTTCATATGAATCGGTTTGTTTAGCAAACGCCTCATACGTTAGGTTGTTAATATTCGAACGAACGATATGCATAATATCGTTAGCCCCAATTGTGACAAGGATAACGTCTGCTTCTTCAATAGAGGAAGTCATAGCAGGCTCTTCCATCCTTTTGACAAGCTGATCTGTCCGGTTTCCGCGTTTGCCGTAATTAGCGATTGTAAACGACGAGGCAGAGATACTGCTGCTTCCGATGGTTTTTTCGAGAATTCCGACATACCCTCCATTTCCAGTAGAATCTCCGACCCCTTGTGTTAGCGAATCTCCAATTGCTACCATTTTTACATCAGGGTCAATGACAAGAGCGCGGTTTTCTTTTACCATAGCGGCAACTGCTTCTTGTACGTCGTTTTCCGTTATTGAATTTTCTGAGTTAGTATCCGTGTCTTCTTCTTCCTTTTTCATGTCGTTTTCAGGAGGATCGGATTCCTTCTGCTTGGGGGCTGGAATATCTGGTTTTGTTTCCGTGAAGACGGAGGCACTGTCTTCTGGAGGTTCAGATGAAAAGCTGTTAATCGCCCAAGCTCCTGAAACCAAAATGAAAAACAAAACGACACTGTATATAATTAATTTATTTTTCTTCATTAACAATCACATCCAAGTGGTTTCATTACACCTTATGATAATGTTTATTTTAACAGAATTTCCTGTAGTATTTTAAGTAAAATAGGGCAGAGAACCAAAGCTGAAATTTGGCAAATGACAGGGCGTGGAAAAATAAAGTATTAGAAAAACTTGGCATATCGCCAAATTCAAATGGCGGAAGTCATAATTTTACTTATACTTTGATCCATTAACAATGTTATACCCTTTTAAAATAATATGAAAAACAAATTGCTAATGTACTACTCTCTATTCCATAAGTTTAATTAATATGTACGTTAGGAGGAAAACAGTGCTGAATGTTGTCCTGTATGTTATTTTTATAACTTCAGAAAAAGGGGAGCTAACTTTTTATGAATTTAGAAAAAAAATTAAAGTCTCTAGTGCAGTCAGCTGTGATAATAACTTTTGTTGCGTTAGCTTTATTTAATGATTCAACGCAATACATTTTTGCTGGAGTCATTATAGCTCTTAGCTTGGAACTCTATTTTAGAGTTATGAATAAAAGAGAGAAGTCCAACAGTCAATGAATACGTATTTTTAGCCATTCTGGGTAGAGCATCCTCTAGATCTTCAGATAAGTCAGTTAGGTAGAAGAATGCAAATGTGCGCTCTTTCTCTTTTTTTTTTGATGTGCCCGGCATGCGCACACGCTTTAGGGTTCAAGTCTCGAACGGCGGAAGGTTGTTGTCTATTTAGAGAGTATGTCGATAATCCTTCCCTTGCACTAAGAAAGGCTAATTTGTCTTATTAAGAATTCCTACAATCGACCACATAGTTATTTCTCCTTCCATTCTTGAAGAAAGGAATCACCAACGGTTCCTGTTCGTCTCATGTTAAAAGCACCTTAATGTCTACTGCTATATCCGTGATTTGGTTATCCCCATTTTTCCTATGTCCATGCTTTGGGGGCCGCGTGATGGAAAACTTCTCTGAAACCAAAGATGTCGCTTTCCATATCGTTTTGTGCCGTTTCAATAGAGGATCGAATGAGAATGCTTATTTTTTCTTCCGCGAGCTTTTCTACCTGTTTAACTGTTTTCTCATTCATTATATCCATTCCGCATGTCACCTCCCCCACATTACCTTCAGCCTGAATGTTTATCTCGATGTTCGGTTGATTGTTGTTAACCCGATTGAATAAACTTTAAGAGCGACTTTTCTCTCCTTATGTATGCTTAACCGATTAGATTATAACTTTCATATCACCACGATAGATAAGTTATTGAGAGTAACAGCTTGCGTTTTTCTTATTCCGAAATAAGTTCCAGATAAATGTTATAAACAAGTAATAAAATAGTCCCCATGTCTCATAAGCGTTCTAATTTACCATTAAAATATCGGATAATGCATGATAATCTGAATACATAAGATTTTGGAATGTATTGGAATGGATGTAAGTTTTATCTAATGAAACTCGTAAACTTTAAAAGGAGGAATTGTTAATGACTGTCGCAAAAAAGGTAATGAATCTAGTGTTATGTCTAAGTCTATTAGCAGGAATTTTCTTGAATCCCGTTAGTTCTGTTGCCGGGGAAGATAGTGGTGCGGATGAGAATCTGGATCAGCTGTTCCCTTCAAATCCTGAGGAAGAAGACTGCCCAGATTGTACCGTTGACCCCAAAAATCTAGAAGAGCCACAATCTACTGGTACAGAGGAAGAACAGCAAAAGGCCATTGAAATAACAGAAAATTCATCGGAATTTCAATCAACCAGCCGTACTTTAAACCAACGACAGTACAACGAAAAGTTGTTTACAGTGAATGTGGAAAAAGATGAGAATGCTTATCAAGCAGTTACCACCTACCAGGCCAAAAAAGGTAAAAAAACGGTGGTATCACAATACTTTGTCGATCTAGAAGATGAGAGATTAATACTCAAAAGAAGCTATGATGTCAAACAACTAAACGATAACATGGCGAAATTAAAATTGACTGTGGATGATAACGTTATTTATGATGTAAAGCTAAAGGATGATCAAGTCATCACAAAAGACGGTCATACATACGATGGCCAGGATTTTATTGAGAAGAAGACAGAGGAGATCAATAGTCAAGTGAAAGCCTCTTTTTGGTGTGAATATATTGTTGGCGCCCTTTGCGGTGGAGCCGGTGCCGCTGGATGCTGGGCCGCAGCAGCCGCACTTGGTATTACCACAGGTGTCGGTGGAGTGTCACTCGCAGTGATTTGCGGCATGATCGGTGCGGTAGGATGTACAGCCACTGTTTCATATGTTTGCTAAAAAAATAAAGAAAAAAAGGAAAATGTAAAGATATCTTCACATTTTCCTTTTTTTGTTATATAGTAAAAGTAAGGTTAAGATATCTTTACATCATGAAAGGGGGATATGCAATGTGGTAAAAAATAAAATAAAAGAGTTTAGAAAAGAGCTTAATGTCACCCAACTGGAACTGGCTAAATCGCTTCGGGTCACAAGGCATACGATCATCGCGATCGAAAACCATCGATATAACCCGAGTTTAGAACTGGCCTTGAGGCTTTCCAAATATTTTGATAAACCGTTAGAAATGATTTTTAGTCTAGAAGAGGAGGAAAAAGTATGAACAGTAAGGCTAGAGGTTACTGGATTCCTATCTTCATCATTATAGGATTTCTCATTGGCGGACTCCTGTTAAATAATGTGAATGTGGTTATTCCTATTATTATTGGTGTTGTGATTAGTCTTTTGTTACTGGAACTTATTAAAAGAAAGATGAATAAATCCGATACTCCTCCCGTTGATGAGAGGGTTTTCCATAATATAAAAAATTATATGCTTAGCGCCATAGTTTTTGCTTTCATTCTTCTTTTTTTCCTGTTAGTCATTTTCCAGTATTATTTCGGAAACGATTATATCCATATTAACTATTTGTTTTTATATTTTTTACTAACCATCATGACCGTAGGTATTGCAGGTCTTGTTGGTAAAAGTAAAAATAATTGAGAAAACAGAGCAGAGCATGAGGCATTTTCTTTTGGTTCGATCATAGAAAATGCCTCAGGAATGAAACATTATCATTTGCCCTTCTCTTGTTTAAAACATGTACTACAGAAGATTTCTGTTTCTTTTATTAAATAGGCCTTTATTTCCACCATTATTTTACGTTTCGGATACCTCATTTTTGCATAGATTTCTTCTCCTGTCTCTATCTTTTTCCCACAGTTTGCACAGGCAGCTGTTTTTCTTTTAAATATACGATTCATTCCTTCTCATCCTTTCTTTCATAAGAGCTCTTCCTTTATCTTTTTTCAATAACCGTTGTTGTTTGTCCTTTCAAATGGAGAATTGAGATGGATGAGAATTTCCTGAGCCTGGTTAGATAGTGAAAGGATAGGGGATCGTATAGAATTAATATTGAACACCAAACGGAATTTAAATACATAAAGCGGGTGATTGATTACAAGGCAACTTATTATGAAATCGAAAGGAAGGATAGAAAAGTAATTTATGATGCTGCTGAGAAATGGACAAAAGAATGCTTATTACAACACACTCATTGATTTTTATGGAGGCCTTGTTTATAATTTCGATATTGTCCTGATAGACATTACGTAAGGAGAGTAGAATGTAAAAATTCACTTTTGCCTTCCTGGCTCCCCGAAAAATTGTTTCTACGGCAGCACATAGGTTTTTAACCAATCTACTATTAAAACCCAGGTCTTATCCGGTTTTTTATTTGATGACTTTAACTCCTCCCATTCTTTTAAAGAGCACCACTTGAGTGGCTTCCCTTCTAAAGGCGGGCACGCTGGTAAGCCTTGGTCAAACTTTTTGATTTCATAATTAAAGCAATCCTCCTGTTTAACAGATTCGTATCCATCTTATTAGAGGGAACTTCAGTATATACTGAGGGCCTGGACCTCGGGAGAAGATATGAGCCGGAAGGGGAAAATAATTTCTTCAATGAGCCAACCGGCTTCTCGGGGTCGAGGTGTTCCATAACAGAAGAAGGGTACATCATTCCTTCTACATTTGTTGGAAATTCCTCCGTGTTCGTAGAAAAAGCGGAATCTGTGATTGGTGAGTTGAACCTTGCCCCAGCCGCAAGCATTTGAAGGACTGTATGACATTTATGAGGTGAACAAACAAGAAAACGACAGCCGATTCCGCTGATAAACGTAGATGATCGGTTCGGGTCAATGATTCAAACAATTACAAAACGATTTTTTATAAAATTGTTTTTAAAAAAGATAACTGCCCCCTTTGTTTGAATAGGGAGCAGTTACCTTTTTTAGTCGATACACTGAAGTGAATTTCATCTTAAGTTGAGAAATCCCAATATGATTTTAACGTTTCTATCACTTTGTCCAGTGAAACAGGAGTGCTGTATGCTTCCGGACCTACCTCCCTAATCCCCTTTTCACATGCTTTCTTCACCCAATTTACATGTTCTTTTGTATGTACACGCAATAAATCACTTTCAGCGGCGTCATACGGGGAGCAGCAGTTCATCTTTTCGATAATGCCTGTCTTTTTCAACATTTCTTTTATTACATAGGCGAGTTTCGGATTTTCCGAATTCATGAGATACTCCCATCTCATTGCCATTGTTAAAAGAATACTTCATATCTCCAACATCATGATCTAAATATTTGTTGTCCCATATAAAACCGGTCTTAATCATACGTAATGTTCCTCCTATTTCTTTCATTGTAGATAATCCTACAAAGTAAATCCTAAGATCAAATACCCAAGTGCCGATATGGCGCCGCTCAATAAGATATAAGGCAGCTGCGTTATAACATGAGTCATCGTATCTATGCCTGAACCTGTCGCAGATAAAACAGTAGCATCCCCATACGGACAAGCATGGCTTCCAAATGCTCCAGCAGAAATAACAGCTCCCAGTGACAGCCACATGTTGGCGTCAATAGCTTCAGCTAATGGTATGATGATCGGAAGGGTGACAGCATAGACACCCCAGAAAGAGCCTGTTGCAAAAGCTACTAATCCCATAGAAACAAAGGCTACAACAGGGAGGAGGCTAGAACTCATTAATGGTTCTACTTTTTCGATCACGTAAGCATTCAAGCCAAGTTTTTCATTAGCATCTACTAAAATAAATGATGCCACCAAAATGCCGATTGGATATATCATTGGTTTAAATCCGTCTATAAATGTGTCGAATAATTCAGTTAACTTCATTATTCTCTGAAAAAACAGCATAGCAATCGTTACTGCAACTGCAACGATTACACCTTGGAGCGCATCAATGCCGGCATACCACGTGTATGCAATCAGCACAATGACCGGGATGAAAAAATTTATCATTTTTGGTTCTTTCATTTTTTTCTCGTCAGCATCGACACCTGCTGCAATTTCATCATCTACAAGGGAAATGTTCCCTGATCCTTCCGGGATACAAATTCCTTGTGTTTCTGCTCTTAATTCTGCTGTTTTCATAGGTCCAAGTTTTGGGATAACTCCTAAAATAGTTAATAAAACTACGAATATAGCAACCCATCCGTAAAAAATGAACGGAACTACTTGAAGATATGCCATACCACCTTGTCCAGCATCCGCAACCCCTTCTGCTTCAAAAAGACCTAACACATAAATGGCCCAGGTCGACAATGGAACCAAAACACAAATTGGAGCAGCCGTGGAATCTACCACGTAAGCTAAAAGCTCTCTTGATGTTTTATATTTATCTGTTATGCGCTGCATGGAAGTACTTACGGTTAAAGCATTTATATAGTCATCAATAAAAATAATAAGCCCCATCAGCCAAGTAATAAGTAAAGCAGATTTTTTTGATTTTATTTTTGACGAAACAAAATCTCCAAAAGCAAGTGCTCCGCCAGATTTTACTAATAATGCAATAAAACCTCCAAAAAATAGAACAACGAAAATAAGCCAACCGATTGTCGGATCTCCCATGACGGCTAAAGAGGAATCAACAAACGAAGGAAAAAAGTTTTCTTTTTCCAGGAGAATAAATCCGATGATAGAACCAACGATTAATGATTCCAGCGTTCTTCTAGTCAATAATGCAAAAATTAATACACTTAACGCAGGAACTAAACTTATCCACCCGTAATGTTCCATAATATACACTCCCTGATTTTTAAAAAATGAAAAACGAAGAAGGAGTTATCATTCATCCATTTGTCTTTCTTTAAACATTAATATTTGCATTTTTCATGCCAAACACTATCAAACGATATTTTATGATGAGAGATTAACAGTTACCTTTTGAGCTGGTATAGAAACGTAGAAAGGTATAATACGATATTTTTTGTTGTCCATGCACATACTTTATGACGTTACGCATAGCCGCTTTTATCTATTTTTTTTATAAAAATATAGGGTATTTAAGCATCCAATTCCTCAAATTCCACTTGCGGCGGTTCTTTTGTAAAATAATTCGTTTTAAAAAAGAGGTAACCAATCCCAAGCAGACTCCATATCATACCTAGAGTAATAGAAAAAAGGTCCAGGCTGATCCACAAATAAAGTACAAATCCTAATCCAATGAGTGGAAAAACGACATAACTGATCATAGAGAAAAATGAGCGTTCTTTATGATAGCGGAAATAATGAACGATCACACATAAGTTGACAAATGAGAAAGCGGTAAAAGCGCCAAAATTAATAAGAGATGTGGCTTGTGTTAAATTGAGCATCAGGGCTGAAAGAGCTAACACACCGATGATAATAATATTAAAAATGGGTGTATTAAAACGAGGGTGGACGTAGCCAAATACTCGTTTTGGAATAATACCATCACGCCCCATCGCATAAAGAAGTCTTGAGGCACTTGTTTGAGCAGCCATACCAGATGCTAGAACGGAGACTAAAGCGCCTGCTATAAAAAAGGATAAAAAAAGATTGCCTCCAATCATTTGAGCGATTTCTGGCGATGCCCCTTCTATATCGTTAAAGGAAGAAACATCAGGGTACAGAGACTGCATAAAGTAAGTAACGGTGAAAAAGAAAATACCGCCAATTAATGCAACCAGGAAAATTCCTTTTGGTATGACTTTTTTTGGATGAATCGTTTCTTCGGATAAAGTAGTAATCGCGTCAAAACCAATAAACGATAAAGCTAATAAAGCTGCACCAGCAAATAGGGTGGAGGTGTCCAAGCTTTCGGAAATCAATGCGTCCGCACTAAAAAAACGATTGGGCTGCTCGTTTAAAATACTATTAATGGTTAACAGGACAAATGTGATTCCAAGGACAAATTGAAACAGAACGAGCAGCAGGTTGACATTTGTAGCAATTTTCAAACCAATGATATTTAAAACAGTGATGACCGCGATTAATCCGACAATCCATATCCATTCAGGGATATTTGGAAACCCGGCAGATAAGTAAATTCTTGCTAACAGGGCATTGATCATCGGGAGCGCTAAGTAAGCTAAAAACGTGATCCATCCAACAATAAAACCTATATGAGGATTCATTGTTTTTTGAGTATAGGTGTAAACAGATCCAGAAACAGGATATCGTTTAACCATTTTTCCATAACTGAAAGCTGTAAATAAAATTGCCGTAAAGACTAAAATGTAAGCAGTGGGGACATGCCCTGATGTGACTTCCGAAACAATACCGAATGTATCAAAAACGGCAAAAGGGGACATATAGGCTAGTCCCATAACTATAACGTGCATAAGCGTCAATTGACGTTGAAGTTCTCCTTGTTCTTTCATGAAATCATCCTTTTGTGATTAGAATATTTTGAAAACTCATTTAGAGACCTGAGCGGTTTACTCAGTCTCCAACAAATGAGAGCTCTATTAAGGGCGGGGCTGCTGCTGGGTAATACAGTGAATGTTTCCTCCTCCAACCGATAACTCTCTACTATAAACTTGGACAATCTCTCTGTTAGGAAATAGATCTTTAAAAATCGCCTTTGCTTCTTCATCTTGAGGATCGTTAAAAGCAGGCATAATCACGCCGCCGTTGCATAAATAACAATTGATATAGGTGGAGACAAATGTAATGGAAGACAGCCGGTCAAAACTATCCCTGGCAAAATCAATCTGCTTGCTTTCTTCTGGACGAAGAGTCGCTTGTTCTGGCAGTGTAACTTTATGAATAGTCAATCGACGTCCTTTTGCGTCTGTCGAATCGGCGAGTTTATGATAAGCCTCTTGCAGGACAGAGTATTGGGGGTGGCTTGGGTCATCCGTCCAGCTTAAAGCTATTTCACCAGGACGGACGAAAAAAACTACTTCATCTACATGGCCATTTGTCTCGTCACCAACCATTCCATGTTTCAGCCAAATAATTTTATCTATGTTCAAATAGTCTTTTAATCTTTGTTCAATGGTATGTTTTGATAAATGGGGATTTCGGTTCGGGTTTAAAAGACATTCCTCAGTTGTAATAAGTGTACCCTCTCCATCAACGGCAATGGCCCCTCCCTCCATCACAAAATCAGTCGCATCGTAACGAGGAATTTGTTCCATTTCTAACACTTTCTGAGGGACTTGCATGTCTAAATCCCAGGGGAAATACAGACCTTCTTCTAGGCCTCCCCATGCATTGAAGCCCCAATCTATTCCACGGACCTCTCCTTGGTCATTTTTAACAAATGTAGGGCCTATATCACGCATCCAGGCGTCATTGGAAGACAATTCAACCACGCGAATGTTATCTGGAAGCAGGTTTCTGGCATTTTCAAACTGATTTGCGTGCACGCCTATTGTTACCGGTTCAAATTGCGAAATCGCTGAAGCAACGTTTACAAATGTTTGTTGAGCGGGTTTTGCTCCAGAATGCCATGTGTCTGTTCTCATTGGCCAAAGCAGCCATGTTCCTGTGTGCGGCTCAAACTCTCCTGGCATACGAAAGCCATCTTGTGTTGGAGTGCTGTGTAATAATGTCACCATGAGTATCCTCCTCGGTTAAAAAATTTCGCTTAAATAAGCTACTTTATTAATAATGCAAAAGGTATGCCAAAAGTGGCTGGCGTTTTTAATTTTTTATACTTTAGGAATGTTTAACTTTGTTAATGGATCAAAGTATAAGCAAAACTACGACTTCCGCCATAAGGACTCGGCGACAAGCCGAGTTTTTCTAATAAAGAAAACTTTTAAAGTACCGCATAAAAGGCTTTTCTATTTACGTTTTTTATAAAAAGAAAAATAAAGAAGACGGAAACAGTTAAGAGTAATGAGTTGCTATCAACTCACTTTGGATATATATTATATTTTTTTATTCGCCGCATTAAGGCCGATTGCGTCATTCCAAGGTCTGCAGCTGCTTTTCTCGTTGATCCTTTTTCCTTTAGTGCCTTTTTTATAGCTTGTTTTTCAATATTTTCAAGATAAAGAGGGAGGGACTGATTACGATCAATTGAAAAACCAGAATCATGAAATGGTTCGTGTGAAAGTATTTTCTCCGGTAATGCGGACTTTAAAATGACGTCGGACGTTGAGGTAATAACCATACGTTCGACCATGTTTTCGAGCTCTCGAATATTGCCCGGCCAATCATAGGACTGCAAGGTATCGATAGCTTCGTTGGTTAATGTGGCAGACCGTTCATATTTTTGGTTATAGTGCTGCATGTAATGAGAAAGAAACGGGATGATGTCTTCCCGTCTTTCCCGAAGCGGCGGGACGCGAATGGATACTACATTTAAACGGTAATATAAATCTTCTCGGAACTCTCTTTTTTTGACCATTTCTCCTAAATCACGATTTGTAGCTGCAAGTATGCGCACATCAGCGGATCGAGGGATCGTATCTCCAAGCGGCAGGTACATTTTGTCCTGTAACAGCTGTAATAGTTTTGGCTGTAAAGATAGAGGCAGTTCGCCTATTTCATCGAGAAAGAGCGTCCCTCCATTGGCCTCTTCTACTAGTCCCGGCTTTCCTTTTGCATTGGCTCCTGTAAATGCTCCTTTTTTATAACCAAATAATTCCGATTCAATTAAGGAATCAGGAAGCGCAGCACAGTTAATTTGTACGAATTTCTTATTGGCCCGCTCGCTTTGATTATGAATCGTTTCAGCTATGACACTTTTCCCTACTCCGGTTTCTCCTAGAACCAAAACAGTGGCATCTACTTTTGCTACTCGCTTTACTAGATCCATAACTTCTTCGTGGACCTTTCCTTTGCCAATTAGTCGTGGATGAGCATCATCATCAACATGCTGTTCATACTTCATTTTCTGAATTTCTTCGACATAGTATTGAATCACAGCTTCTGCCTTTTCTAATTTCAGAGAGGATCGAACCGTTTCTGTAATATCTTTTACGTGAACCAATACGTATTCGCTGTAATCTTCATCAACTGTAATCAGCGTTCCTGTCGCTAAAAACTGCCGGTTATTGGAGGTTTGTACTCTGCTGATCGTTTCTCTTTTTTCGAGAACTGATTTTGTAACAGAAGGGGTAAATAATCCCTCTTCCTCGAGTTCATATGCACTTTTGCCGATAACATAACCTTTCGAAGCACCAATCTGCTTTGTGCTGGCATCATTGATCCAAAGGGCGATCCCGTTATGATCAGCTATAAATATGCCATCGCGAAAATGATTAAAAATTTCTCGAAAATGCGGATCAGAAAAAAAGCAGCCTTTCATTTTTAACTTCCTCCTCTTTAATAGTTGAATTGAAATAGGTTCATTGATCTGTTTTCGATTCGAATATTGCGCTATATTGTATCAGTGCTTTACAAAAAAGTCGAGGGTAAAGGAATAAACATAGTTGGCATAAAGTTTGCATTTTAGAAAGAGGAAGGAGGGTGAAGAATGGAGTCAACATTATACACAATTAATCAAAAGAGACTGCTACAGACATTGGCTGTCAGTTCTAGCATCGGTCCATCGAAAAACGGCGGATTGCACCGTCTAGCATTAACAGAACAAGATAGAGAAATGAGAGACCAATTAAAAAAATGGTTTGTGGAAGCAGGATTATCTGTTCGTGTGGATGACTTTGGCAACATGTACGGACGAAGAACAGGAAAACAAGAGGAAGGGCCGGTATTGGCAATGGGCTCTCATATGGACTCTCAGCCAAGTGGAGGAAAATTTGATGGCGTTCTCGGAGTACTCACTGCTTTAGAAGTCATACGAACATTAAATGAGCTGGGGCTGGAAACAGAATACCCGATTGAAATCGTAAATTTTACCAATGAAGAAGGAGCACGATTCGGCCCTCCAATGCTTGGTTCTGGCGGTATTGCTGAAGCGTTTTCCAAAGAATATATATATAACATTAAAGATAAGGAAGGCACATCGTTTGCTGAAGCGCTGCGCCAAATCGAATATAAAGGAGAAGAGCAGAATCGTTTAACGAATCTACTTGGCTTTATTGAACTCCATATTGAACAAGGTCCGATCCTGGCAAAAGAAAATGTTGATATCGGCATTGTCGAAGGAGTTCAAGGAATGTCCTGGCTAAATGTCGAGGTGAAAGGAGAAAGCAACCATGCAGGACCGACGCCAATGGAGGATCGCAAGGATGCTCTTTTGTCTGCTTCCAAAATGATAAGTAAAATAAATGAACTTCACAAAGAAATTAAAGGATTAAAAACGACAGTAGGTCAGTTAGATGTTTATCCGAACGTCCCAAATGTGATTCCAGGATCCGTGAGCTTTTCTGTAGATATTCGTCATGAAAAAGATGAAGTGCGAAAACATGCAGTGGAAAGAATGAAAGAACAGTTAAGTACGATGGCTTTCACGAACAATGCCGATGTTGTGATTCAAACCACATGGAACAGTGATGCCGTCACCTTTTCCAACCATATGAAAGAGTATATGGAACAATCTGCTGCTGCCCGCGGGTATTCTTCGAAGCGATTGTTTAGCGGGCCAGGCCATGACGCGAAATATATTCGTCATATGGCGCCGGCAGGAATGATTTTTTTGCCCAGTCAACACGGTCAAAGCCATAACGAAAAAGAATTAACACTTGAAGAAGACATTGAAAAAGGAGCAAACGTGTTATTAGACGTTATTTTAAAATGCACCAAACAAAAAATAGAAAATATTGAGGTGAGAAATATTGATTAAATCATCATCAACCAATGAAATCTCTGCCATCGATAAAAAACACGTCATTCATCCAACGACAAACCCGTATCTTCATGCCAAACAAGGACCAAAGGCGGTGTTTGCAAAAGGAAGCGGAGTTAACGTCATAGATGCTGAAGGCCGGTCTTTTATGGACGGAGTATCCATGCTTTGGAATGTAAATACAGGACACGGTCAAAAAGAATTAGCAGCAGCTGCTTACGAGCAAATGGCTGAGATTGCCTATGGTTCTCAATTTTACGGTTTTACAAATAAACCGGCTGCACAGCTTGCAGAAAAATTGGCAGCATTAGCACCGGGTTCCCTTGATTCTGTTTTCTTTACATCGGGGGGATCAGAGTCGAATGATACGGCCTTTAAGCTGGCTCGGTTTTATTGGCAGCAGCATGGCTATTCTCAAAAAAATAAAATCATTTCGCTTCAAAGAGGGTACCATGGCGTAACGGTGTCCGCGCAGCGTGCAACGGGTATTGATGCATTCCGTAATTTTTCTGGTTCAAAAGATCCTGATATTTTAAATGCGAAAGCCCACTTAACGGAATGTGAACTTGGTGATAGAAGCCATCCTGATTATAAAGGCTGTATTCGCAGCATCATCGAAAAAGAAGGGGCAGACCGTGTTGCAGCGGTTATTTTAGAACCAGTTCAAGGTGCAGGCGGCGTTCATTTGCCTCCGGAAGGATATGTAGAAGCCGTACGTGCACTTTGTGATGAGCACAATGTATTAATGATTGCTGATGAGGTGATTTGCGGATTTGGACGAACGGGTGAAATGTTTGGAATGAATCATTGGAACGTAACGCCAGACCTTATGTGTATAGCGAAAGGAATTACTAGCGGCTACGCTCAACTTGGCGGAGTGCTCATTTCAGAAAAGGTCAACAAAGTCATTGTTCAATACGATAATGTACTAGCCCACGGTTTCACATACAGCGGCCATCCTACCGCATGTGCTGTTGGCCTGAAAAATATTGAAATAATCGAACGAGATGGATTGGTCGCTCGTGCTAAGGAGATGGGAGATGAATTGAAAAAAGGCCTTCAATACCTTCAAGATAAACATCGCTGTGTGGCTAAGCCAAGAAATCTCGGTTTATTGGCAGGATTTGATCTGATGAAAGATCCTGAAGCGTCTCTTCCATTTCATGATTCTGTGAAAGCAGCGAATACATTGGTTGAAGAATGTTTTGATCGTAATCTTATTATTCGTCCATTTGATTTTGAAGAAGGAATGAATATTGTGGCCATCGCACCGCCGCTTGTGATAACGAAGCAAGAAATGGAAAACATGATCACTATCATAGATGAAGCTTTAACAGCAGTTAGCAGCAAATGGGAATAAAGCATAAGGGGCCGGCTGTGAAAATGGCCGGACCTTTTTAAGAAAGTATAAAAGTTTGGCGTTTTCATCTATAGCTCTAACGCCCGGCCGCTTGGGGCTTTTCATGATAATGAGGCCAGGCGGCGTCCTGTGCAAGCCAGTTCGGCTTACTGCTACACGATGCGTTGGAACAGGACGTTCGCTAATTTAGCAGAGGATAGTCATTGTTTTAACGTGTGGCGAGTATTTGGTGGTTATTGGCGAGTAAATGAATATTTTCGGATAGTATTTTGATGTGAACGGCGAGTAAATCAGCAAATTTGGATAGTATTGGAAAAGAAAAGGAAATTATCCTCCACGCTATTTATGGTAAAAAATAAAGGAGGCGAGGGCATCGATTAAAAAAGAATTGCAATTACCTCTAAAAATACTCAAAACAGAAGCTTTGCTCCGCAGGGTTGAGCCGGGTCATCCAAGCAGAAGCAAGCTAGAGGACGAACTAGCAAAAAGTTATGCGGGATATCGAGGCGAACAGACAGTCCATTGACTATTATTTATCCTCTCTTTCTAAAAAGACAGACCTCATTTTCCACGACATCCGCCTTCCCAGTAAAGACAAAACATTTTTCCAGATCGATATTTTCATTTTAACCATGAACTTCTGTCTCATCCTCGAAGTGAAAAACGTAGCTGGAACGTTGTATTTTAATCCATTTTTCCACCAGCTTATTCGAACAGTAAACGACAAAGAAGAAGGTTTTCCGGATCCGATTTTACAAATAAATCGGCAGAAGGACCACCTAAATACATGGCTTCAGAAAAATAACCTTCCGAACCTGCCAATCCAAATATGTTCAAACCATTTGCCATTGTCCCATCCGATATACAAACAGGCGTTTATTGTGAGGAATGCTTTCATTTACCCCTTCAAAAGAAAAAGGGAGGCTGGTTCTGCCCGGTTTGTGCAGCAAAATCTCCGAATACTCATCTCCTTACACTCGTAGATTATTTTCTCCTCATCAGCCCTGCTATTACAAATAAACAATTCCGCAAATTTTTTCACGTTTTCTCTGTTTCCACTTCAACTAAAAATGTAAAAGGCTTTGCCATTTGACTATTCCGGAACGTTTAAAGACAGGGTTTATCACATTGACTTTTCTAAACTGCGGCAAATTATGCTAGTTTTTTGTTGTGGCGAGTATTTTCTGTTGTTTGGATAGTATTCGGCAGCGTTCGGCTAGTATTCGTCCGAAAACGGCGAGTAAATCATACAAATCGGCGAGTATTTGAAAAATTTCCAGAAAGTGAACGCACTAATCCTATCGAGAACCCATCCAATTGGTAATCGGAAGACAGCAGATAAAACACCCCGTTTTACAAGAAAAGGGGTGTCTTATTCATGTTGAAAAAATACTTTCAACAATATCTATAATGAACTCGGCGCTATGAAACGAGAGAATCAGGTCCTGTGAGAGGTGTGGTAGTGATCATAGAAACGTTTTTCTTCCGTTGTGGTTAAATCTTCTGGGTCATATTTAGGCGCTCTTTTCACTTCTTCTTTTGTCATTGTTAATTTAATGTGATCTTGTGTCCAGTTTACGTCTTGTACAACCCTTGTAGAAATAACGTGATGTTCGCCGGGCAGCAGGCGCCGGGTATCGGTTACGATATATTGAATATCCCAAGAGCCGTCTTTAATCAGTACATTATCGGCATGCCCGACCTTTTCATCGAGGGCTGAAACATCATATCCGCTAAATTCACCGATGATTTCCCGTACACTTCGCATGTTTGGATTCGTATCAGCCAGGCCTGCTTCCATACCTTCTTCTTCAAAGGGATCCTGATTGACCAAATTACGTGCCATCGGGCTTCCTCCCCACAAGCCGGCACCGCTTACACCGGGCCAGTACAATCCGTACCCGAAATAGCGATGAAAATCTACTTCCTGCTGCCGGGAAACTGGGCGATCTGTGTCCATCGGCGGAGCGTTTTTAATTTGTTCCTTCGTTAAATCTACTATAATGGTTTGTTCGACTGGATCAATGCGTTCTACGGAAATCGGTGAAAGCAGCTTCTTTTCTCCAGGCAGCCAGGGGTTAGCATTCACAACTAAATAACGGACGACCCAGGATTCATCATCAAAATAGAAATCTTCAATACGACCGATAGAACCATCTGTTGCTTCCAAAGAATAACGAGCGAGAGATTTTCCAGAAAACAGCAAGAATATTCCCTCCTTAATAATCATGGTACAGTTTGTTTACCCTGCATCCATTTGTTATTAAACGGAGAAAATATTCAAACAAGCTGTAATGGTAGAAAGTCAATCTTTTAGGACCTTGAATCTTGAAAATACGAGTTCATAGTAAAGGCCAGTAATAGTTTGGGTCGTTAAAAATATTGGAAAGGAAAAAATAAGCTCATAACCGTTTTGGAATTGAAGAATGTCCATCCATATAAAGATGCATTGCATTCCAACACCAACCAAAGCCCAGGCTATGATATACCATATAAAAGTTATTTTATGAATTCTAAATACTTCATAAAAATAAATAAAAAGGTAGCCAAAGGGAGCAAATAAGAGATGATATATAACATCAAATATTTCATAGCGATTTGAATCATTCAGCCTGTAAAAATCAATAAGTCCTCCACCAATTGTAAATTCATGTAAAACCCCAATGGTGAATCCGAATAATAAAAATAGTAATGTAATTTCGGCGGTAAATTTCTTAGGAAGCAGAAATATAACAGCATAAGCAATAACAAACATAATTAATATACTTATTTCATTCTTATCAAAACTCTCCCATAAGATCATGAGTAATTCACCTCATTATTGGCAGTCTTTCTAAATAGCTGAAGGCTGTAATAAGATATGACATGAAGGAAAATGTAGTATAAGGCATCATAACCTAAGTTCCATTTTGTGTAATCTGTTACATGAAAAAAGGTGGAAAGATATGTTAAAAAGAGTAATATAATGACGGATGTAATAATAACTAAAGCTGTATTAAATTTTGGAATTAAATTTAATTGAATTACTAAAATCATTGGTATGATGATACTTCTAAATAGCAAAAAGGCTGTATAATCCATCCCCTCGGTTGTTAATTTAACAAAATTCGTCTCCTCAAAAATAATCCAAGCCCAATTAATATTGATCACAAAAATAACCATAAATACAAATGTATTTTCTATAAGAGATAATCTTTTTCGCATCACTGCAAATAGAGCTAAAGTGAGCCAAGCTGCAAAGAAAAAAATAGTAAAAGCCATAAAAATAACCTCCTTTCCATGTTTTTAATATGTGTAAAATGAAAAAGATATATACTTTATAATTCCTTAGGTACACTTTGCAATCGAAATATTTGCGCTTTTCAGTAACCTTAAGGGATGTAAGAAATAAAGAGGAAGCTGAGCGGTTTATATAAATAGAACAATATTGACATTGATAATCATTTTCAATAAAATAAAGACAAACATTAGATGATAATCATTTTCATTTCTTTTTGGAGGTTGTTCTATATGGAATCTCTTATGATTGTTGGAGCGGACAAACTTGGCTCTATTCCAGTGAGGTTAAATGAACTAGGTTTTCATCATATTTTACATGTCAGCGGCAGGAAAGTGAAAATGGTCCATAAAGACATTCCTGAACGAATCGATTTGGTGATAGTTTTGACTGATTTTATCAATCATAATATTTCAAAAAAATTGACAGTAAAAGCTAAAAACCGCTGCATTCCCATTTGTTATGCGAAACGGTCTTGGTGCTCCATTTATCAGTCACTATCCAATTGTAACGAAGTCTGTAAGCAGTGCCCATTATTAAGGCACTAAATTTAAATATAGGAGGGTTGTAAGTGAAAGACTTTAATGCACACATAGAAAGTAGTAATAGAAGGTCATTTACTGATCCGATATGTTTACAGCAGTTGTTTAATGAGATTCTTAGAGAAATAGCAGATGCTCGTATTTCTACAGAGAAAGATCTCTTACTTAACATAAAAAGAAAGTGGATGTACTTGGATTACAACGACTTTTCAACGGTCGGTGATTTTATTGCTTCAATAACTGCTGTTATGGACGAAGCACTGAAAGTTTTCCGATATTTGCGTTTTACCGATAAGACGATTGGTAAACAGATTGATGGTGTGTATATCGCTTACGATAATCAAGAAAATTTTTCTTCTATAGAAGCATGGATGTTTTTGAGTGGAACAAAGCAGAAAAAGCAAAACATATTATTGCAATCGGTGGATTGGCTGGAAACGACCTTCTCTGAAAAAGGATGGGTGTTAAGAGGTGTAGACCTTAAAACAGGCAAACATATCATGCGAGTAAAAAGTAGAAGAGGTTATTCGCTGTGAAGCTTTGCAGTTGTGCTTTTGTGAGGTTTATATTAAGAAAACCAGCAAAGTAAGACCGATAAAGAACGGCCATGTCGGTCTTATTTTTATATAAAGTAAAACTACGTCTTCTGCCATAGGACTTGGCGGTAAAATTAGGAATGGAACAAATACTGCTCACAAAAGAAATGAAAAGTCATGTAAAGATTAGACATAAAATTTTTAAAAGTGAAACTTTCCATTGACGAGAATGATTATCAATTATATACTTACTTGAGTGAAATTGATAATCGATATCATTTGTAGGGGGTCAAAAAATGCTGTTCAAAAAAATATCTATATTGTTTACGTTTTTTGTTGCAGGTTTGATTTTATCTGCGTGCGGTACAGAGGAAGAATCACAATCAGTGGAAGGGAGCAGTAATAAGGATAATGGAGAAGAAGTGAGAGTAGTAGAGCATGCGATGGGAGAAACGGAAATAGAAGGTACACCTGAGAAAGTCGTTACGTTGTATCAAGGAGCAAACGACATAGCTGTCGCACTGGACACAAAGCCTGCTGGCATCGTGGAATCGTGGACA
This sequence comes from Alteribacillus bidgolensis, assembly GCF_002886255.1. Classification (NCBI taxonomy): domain Bacteria; kingdom Bacillati; phylum Bacillota; class Bacilli; order Caryophanales; family Bacillaceae; genus Alteribacillus; species Alteribacillus bidgolensis. Next base: position 2,933,405 of record NZ_KZ614149.1, on the reverse strand, counting down.
GAAAAACCAGTTTATGAATACTTACGAGAGGATCTTGAAGATGCAGAATTAGTTGGGGAAGAAACACAGCCGAACTTAGAGGCAATTGCAGAACTTAGTCCTGATCTCATCATTGCTTCAAAAACAAGACATGAAGACATATATGATGATCTTTCAAGCATTGCACCCACCGTTGTCGGAGAAGCTGTTTATGATTGGAAAGACACACTCGATATTACTGGACAGGCACTCAACAAAGCAGAGAAGGCCGATCAATTAATGGAAGATTATAACGAACGTATCGCTGACTTTAAAGAAAAAATGGGTGATGCTCTTCCATTAGAGGCTGCCATCACGAATTTCCGCGCAGATCATGCCCGTATATTCTATATGGGGTATGCAGGACGGATCCTTGAAGATGCCGGGTTTACACGTCCTGAAGGTCATGATAATCCGGAAGAATGGGGGATTAAACTATCTTCAAAAGAAAGCATTCCAGAGGCAGATGCAGAAATCATTTTCAATTTTAATTCAGGCACAGAAACAGAGCAAATAGAAGAAACGTACGAAGAATGGACAAAACATCCTTTATGGCAAGAATTAGAAGCTGTCAAAAACGATGAAGTTCACATGGTAGAAGAAGTGGCCTGGAATGCTGCAGGTGGATACATTTCAGCTCATAACATGCTCGATGATTTGTATGAAATTTTTGAATTAGAAAATTAAACGAACTGGAGGAAGAAATACGTATGTTTCTTTCTCCTTCGTTTCTGAATACGGAAGTGTGAGAGTATGACGCAGTTTCATTCCATTAAGAAATCAAAACCCATTATATTAATCATGTTATTAATATTATTTTGTGTGGCCTTTATAGCAAGCATTGTGTTCGGTCAGACACCAATCTCTTTTGAAAAGGCCCTTTCTTCTTTTACAGACTTTGATGATGAATCAACAGAGCATATTATTATTCAGTCCGATCGTCTTCCCAGGGCTGTCATTGGAACGGTAATTGGTGCCAGTTTAGCTGTCGCCGGGGCACTTATGCAAGCACTCACCAAAAATCCTTTAGCCTCACCTAGTACATTTGGGATTAATCAAGGGGCGATTTTTTTTGTAGTTGTCGGGGTTGTGTTTTTATCTATTTCTTCTCTCATTCATTTAACGGGAATTGCCTTTTTGGGAGCTGCGGTTGCAGCCTTGGTAGTGTATTTTCTTGGTTCCCTTGGACGAAACGGTTTAACTCCGATAAAAATTGTATTGGCTGGAGCAGCCATCAGTGCCCTTTTTCAATCGTATACACAAGCGATATTAGTGTTAAACGAAACTGGTCTTCAAGATGTATTGTTTTGGCTTGCAGGTTCCATCAGCGGCAGAACTCTGGAGATGCTCTTGCCTGTTCTCCCTTTTATAGGATCAGCAATGCTGGTTGCACTGTTTATGGGGAAAGCTGTTAATTTACTATCTACCGGTGATGATATTGCAAAGGGCATGGGACAAAATGTTAAAGTCGTTAAAGGCGTCATGGGAACGATAGTAGTTCTTCTAGCAGGAAGCTCTATTGCAGTTGTCGGGTCCGTTGGATTTATTGGATTGGTTATTCCACATATCGCACGCTTTTTTGCAGGCCATGATTACAGATGGGTTATACCATTTTCGGCATTGCTTGGAGCTGTTTTACTGTTGGCAGCTGATGTTTTGGCCAGGATTTTAATCATGCCGCAGGAGGTCCCTATTGGGGTTATGACAGCGCTTGTGGGCGGCCCATTTTTTGTGTATATCGCTCGCAGGGGAGTGTCAAAGCTATGAAACGGTACGTGACGTTTAGAAATAAGAAAAATACTGTTTCCTTTCAGATAGAAGGGAAGACTATACTTACACTAGGTATATTAGTTTTTTTGGTTTTGCTGGCATGCGTTGCGGGTCCCAGTCTAGGAAGTAAACTTCTGCATCCGTTCGAAGTGTTGCAAACGATTATGGGGCAGGGGACAGGAGGAAATGAATTTATCGTTTTGGGATCACGACTCCCTCGTACACTTCTCTCGCTGCTTGTAGGCGCTGCACTAGGTGTTTCTGGGCTGATATTACAGGGGGTTGTCCGAAATCCTTTAGCTGCACCGGATATTATTGGAGTAACGGGAGGAGCTGCGGTTGCAGCAGTTGCGTTTCTTACATATCTAGCAGAGAGCCTTAGTATCGCGTGGATGCCGTTAGCGGCTATAACGGGGGCACTCATCATATCGATATTCATTTATGCGTTGGCCTGGAAAAACGGAATAACACCAATAAGGCTTGTACTGATTGGGATAGGTATCTCAGCTATTATGAGTGCTTTAACGACGTTTATGATTGTCGTCAGTTCCGCTGTAACCGCGAATCAGGCTTACCTTTGGCTCACAGGGAGCGTTTACGGGGCTTCTTGGGAAGACGTGTTCACAATAGCAGCGGTTGTTTTTATTTTGTTGCCACTAGTTCTTGTTTTTTCCAGAAGCTTGAATTCCCAGCAGCTAGGAGATGATGTAGCTTCAGGAGTAGGGGTTCGGGTACAGCGAGACCGTCTTATACTCCTGGGTATTAGTGTAGTCTTAGCGGGTGCTGCCGTCGCTGCGGTCGGTGCTATTGGGTTTGTTGGTTTGATTTCACCACATATTGCACGCACGTTAGTAGATAAGCAATTCGGTAACTTGGCAGTAGCCTCCGCTTTAACAGGGGGATTGATATTGTTTGGAGCAGATCTGGCAGCGCGAACTATTTTTTACCCAATCGATATCCCGGCAGGTGTGTTTACGGCAGGAATCGGTGCTCCATTTTTTCTTTATTTATTATTTAAAAATCGGAATCAATTTTAAAAAGCCGATTATGAAATTTATTTTTCTCTAGTTTTTGTTAGGAAAAGATTTGACAGTCACGTCGTTTTTTAAGCGGGCTGTCAGCTGGTAACTGGTGTTATGAGGCTTTCAATTAAGGAAAAATTCTCAGCTTATCCAATTTTTGCGTTACAACATCAATGATGATAAAACCTCCGAGATACATCAGAAAAGTGTAAAACATATTCCAGCTTTCATCATAAGACACCATTTCGACTAAAAGCGTAATAGACTCAAGCAGTGTCATCCCTAGGACAAACCAAATATATGACCAAACTCGGGTTAACTTTTTATAATACAGGAAATAAGTAAACCAGGCACCTGCTAACGTAAAAATTCCAAAATCAAGAAAAATAGAATCTAAAAGCATAACGGTAGGCATATGATTTACTTCCCATATCCCTAAATGAATTCCTAACTGATTACAGGTGATGGCAATAAGAGCAGTAATAGGAGCGGTAGTGAAAAATATCTTAGGAGCTTTTTTATAAAGATAGAAACCGGTAATCCAGGGTACAATAAAAAATATTAGAATGATATAAATCATTTTATAACCTCTTTTATAGTTTTAATTTTGCTAAAGAATCAAAGTATAAGAAAAACTATGTCCCATAGGACTCGGTGGTAAGCCGAGTTTTTCTAATGTCATTTCGAATTTCTAAAAAATAGTCATTCTTGCATGCTCAGTAATCATTAGGGTTGCCTGGGGAAAAGATAATTATGTGATAGTAGTGCAGGCAGGAGAAAAGAATTTAGTTGCAGAAGAAATTGTTTGAATTATAATTCTGAAATTTTGAAAATACTGTTTAATAAGAAAAGGAAGGTATAAAGTGACGTACGAACAAAAAACAAAAGAAAATGACAGGGATGTCATAGAGTTTATTGAAAATGTTGAAAACCCCAAAAAAACGTGAGGATGCATATAAACTATTACATATTTTTACGGAAACGACTGGTTGCCAGGCGAAGATGTGGGGGACAAGTATTATTGGATTTGGTTCCTGTCACTATAAATATAAATCTGGTCATGAAGGTGATGCCCCGCTCGTTGGATTTTTACCTCGAAAAGCTAATATCAGTTTATAATTTGCAAAGGGGGACCCAGATCGAGATGATTTATTGAAGGATTTTGGAAAACATAAAACAGGAAAAGCTTGTGTGTACATAAACAAAGTAGCAGATATTGATGTTGATGTATTAAGGGCGTTAATACATCAATCTGTGACGTTTTTGAAAACAACCTATCCGAACCAATGATTCTTTTTGAGTTCCCCATTGGAAGTCTAACTTCTGTACTTTTGAAAGGGTTTTCTAATGAGCAATATAAAAAAAGTGTTTTTTTTAATAGGAAATCTAGTTATTGGAATTTTAGCGTACTATGTCTACCTATACTTTTGGGTGCTTTTTAGTTGGGGAGAGCCATTTCAACTTAATTTGTTAGAGACGTTTATAAGTTTAACCTTAAGTGTTGTCGTATTCCTTGGTTTTAATTACTTCCTGCTGAGAAAAGTAACATCTTCTAAACCGTATTGGTGGAGCGGGGCAGGGATTGTAATATTTGCGATTGTATGTATTCTAATAATTCTAGCGTATTCATAATAAGAATTGGGGCTGTCCCATAAATTGGGTCAGCTAAATTTTTCAGATAAAAAACCTTTTGGGACAGCCCTAGAAAGAATTAATCAAACGATTGATTAATGGATTGTTCCTCTCATCTGCTTGTTTGTAACACGCGATCATTCCATATTTTTTCTGTCTGCATGTAATCTAATCCGTGTGCTTCTGCGACTGCTTTATGAGTCACGTAACCGTTAAGTGTATTAATTCCTTTTTGCACCGCTTGGTCTTCCTGGCTCGCTTGTATATATCCTTTGTCTGCTATTTTCAATGCATAAGGGATGGTTGTGTTGGTCAGCCCCAGTGTGGAGGTTCTAGGCACTGCGCCCGGCATATTCGCTACTGCATAATGTACGACGCCATATTTTTTATACGTTGGATTGTCGTGTGTCGTTATTTTATCGATGGTTTCCACGATGCCGCCTTGATCAATCGCTACATCTATAATGACAGAACCTTCTTTCATGGTTTGTACCATCTCTTCAGTAACCAGCTTTGGTGCTTTGGCTCCCGGAATAAGCACAGCACCAATTACAAGATCGGATTCTTTCACTGCCTCTGCCACATTTAAAGGATTTGACATCAGCGTTTGTATTTTGTTGCCGAAAATGTTGTCTAGTTCGCGCAGTCGTTTTGGGCTAAGATCAAGAATGGTTACCTCAGCACCTAATCCCATCGCTATTTTGGCTGCATTGATACCGACAACTCCACCGCCGATAATACTAACTTTTCCGCGATTTACTCCAGGGACACCGCTCAACAGAATACCCTGGCCGCCTTTAGGTTTCTCAAGAAACTGGGCGCCAATTTGTGATGCCATCCGTCCTGCTACCTCACTCATCGGAGTTAACAATGGAAGGGAACCATCTTCTAACTGTATAGTCTCATAAGCGATGCTTACCACTTTATTTTCCGTTAAAGCTTGGGTCAAACTTGGTTCTGCTGCAAGGTGAAGGTACGTAAACAGAATTAATCCTTCATAAAAGTAATTGTATTCTTCAGGTAAAGGTTCTTTTACTTTCATCACCATCTCCATGTTCCAAGCCTCTTTTGCAGAATCTACAATGGCAGCTCCTGCATCTTCATATTCTTTGTCGGTAAAACCGGATCCAAGGCCAGCTCCTGTTTCTATAAAGACTTCATGTTTTGCTCCGGTCAATTGTAAAACCCCAGAGGGAGTAATGGCTACTCTATTTTCATTATTTTTTATTTCTTTTGGTACTCCAATTTGCATCGTTAATTCTCCTGCCTTTCTGTTCATTTATTGTTTAAAGGTAGTGGATGTGGTGTTTGCGGCTTCTTCTTGATGAAAGTGCGGGTTCTGCCATTCCATTAAAGTGGCATAGGCCATAGAAGCTTTATCTTCTGGTAAATAATTAGGCATAACACCTTTTAAAATAAATCCATTTTTATGCTGGAAGGAGAGAACAGGGTCATAAATGTCTTGGTCGAGGACACGTCTGGTGTATTCCGCGGCAGACATTTTATTTGCGTATTTATGGTAGTTCGGGATGCGTCCTCCAATAACAATGCTTTTAAGGTTTAGTTTTTCACAAAGTTTTCTCCGTGCTTCATAAAGGCGTTTTCCTATTTTCATATGACGGTACTCTGGATGAACAACGACTTCAATGCCGTATAAGTTTTTCCCATTTGGTTGATGGTTGCGGATATATCCTTTATCTGCAATTTCATCAAACGAGTGGTGGGTATTATAATCCTCTATATTTACAATCAAGCTTGAGGAAGAACCAATGATCGTTCCCTGGTACTCTATACAAATCTGCCCTTCTGGAAATAGTTTCAATTGGTTTTCTATATGCTTTCGTTTGAATGCAATGTCTGGGCCGAATACGTTCAGGGCTAATTCTAAAACCTCGTCAATGTCTTTTGTCTCGATGTTTCTTACAATGATGTCCCTTTCGATAACCGATTTGTTTTTATCTGTCATCATTTCTCTCTCCTTTAAGCATGAGTTAAATGAAACGCTGTTAACCTGTTTTAATCGACACATATTTTTCTTCAAGATACTCCTTAAGACCTGAGGTTCCGCCTTCTTTGCCCATCCCGCTTTCTTTTATGCCTCCAAACGGAGCCTGAGCAACGATAGGAGCAGGGTCGTTGATGCCTACAATTCCGTATTCTAATTGGTTCATCATTCGGTAGCCTCTGCTTAAATCCTTCGTGAAACAATAAGCCGCCAATCCGTACTGTTCATGGTTAACCATCGCTGCAATTTCTTCTTCCTCTTCGAAAGTGAAAATAGGGGCTACCGGCCCAAATGTTTCTTCATTTGCGATTTTCATCTCTTTATGTGCGCCTGTGATAACAGTTGGTTCGTAAAAATAGCCATTAAGTTTACTGTATGGTTTGCCGCCGCAAAGAACTTCTCCATTTTGAGAGACAGCATCTTTTACATGGCTGTCTGCTTTAGCTACAGCACTTTCATTAATCAGAGGACCGACGTCGACGTCTTCCAAGCCATTTCCAACCTTCAGCTGTGCTGCTTGTTCAGCTAGTTTTTTGCCAAGCTTTTCTGCTATATTTTTCTCGGCAAAAATACGATTTGTGCTAATGCAGGTTTGGCCTGCTGCTTTAAATTTCGTTGCCAGAATACCTTTTACAGCTTCATCTAGGTCAGCGTCTTCAAACACGATAAAGGGGGCGTGCCCGCCAAGCTCCATGGAAACCTTTTTAACGGTATCGGCTGCATCCCGCATTAATTTTTTTCCAACTGCTGTAGAGCCAGTGAACGTAATTTTTCGAACATCAGGATTTCCTGTTAATTCAGGCCCAATCTCTTTAGCCGGTCCGATTACCAAATTGACAACGCCCTTTGGAAGTTCGGCAGCATGAAAGCATTCAAAAACTTTGATGGCAGATAGCGGTGTGGAAGGAGCAGGTTTCAGCACAACGGTACACCCAGCTGCAAGAGCGGGGGCTATTTTTCTTGTAATCATGGAAACTGGAAAGTTCCATGGCGTAATGGCAGCAGCTACTCCAATTGGCTGCTGGATGACCATCAAATGTTTGTTTTCATGAGAAGCAGGGATGACTTCACCATAGATTCGTTTGGCTTCTTCGGCATACCATTCTACATAATCAATGGCACTTTCTACTTCTCGTTTGGCATCTGATAACGGTTTCCCCATCTCTGTTGTAATCGTTTCTGCTAATTCATTTCTATTTCTTCGCAGCTGTTGCGCGGTGTTTGCCAAGTAATGACTGCGTTTGGTTCCAGGGGCTGTTCCCCAGCTGGAAAAAGCCGATTTGGCACTTGCAATTGCATGTTTTGTTTCTTGCCGGCCCCCGATTGAAACATCCGCAATTTTTTCTAGGGTGGCTGGATTTATCACGTCCATTTTTTCGTTTGTCGTAATCCATTGTCCGTTTATATACACCTTTTATTTCCTCCTTTAGATATGATGAAATGCTGCTTCGGATGGTTTGCCGACACAAACAGATGCATGGCGTTCCGTAAGATTCATAACGATAGAGAATACCGTTTCTATTTGTCTGTGTTCTGGAGCTCGTTTGTTTTCGAAGTGGTTGATTGAATTGGGTGCATTGAACGTATCAGCGAACCACGTTTTCAGTGTCTCTTCGTTTATAGGTTTCTTCTGATAGAGTTTTTCATTAATAAGCTGTTCTGCTCTTTTGCAGCGCAATAAGGAATCTGTTTGCTTGAATGTATTCAGATCTTTAACATTCTGTTGAATTTTCTTAGAACAAAGGTGATTGGTATGAACAACTTTTCCAGTTTCGCCGCCTAACAAATCAATACCAAAAGGCGATACTTCAACATTCATTGCAAGGCCGTTACCTCTGCCATCGTCGCTGCCTATTAAAAAGTTCGCAGCAGACGCCATTTGACTGTCATGAATGCTAGAGATTGCTTCTTCTAATGTGTAAGCATTCAAGACACTGCGCAGTCCAAGGTGAACAGGAACTTGATTGGATTTTTGGTCAGTGAGCAGTGCATTAAAACAAACCCCGATCCCTGCACTATTCATCCCGATTTTTCCAATAATGCCGCCTTCGGTTACCATTTTGATAGAAGGAAGGTTTTCCTGTTCGATATGAAGCAGCAGCAAACTTTTAGTTTGCGATGCTTTCCAATCCCAGTTTTGGCCAATCATCGTTTGATTGGTAATAGGGGAGGTGATCCCAATCGACGTGCACCCATCTGAAAACGTCGGCCCTTCTGATGTTGTGGTTAAAGCGATTTCGCTGCGCGTGTTTAATACTAAAATATCTTCAAAGTCAACTCCCGCTCCCTCAGCTGCTCCGTTCATCTCTTCAATGAAAGCAGGGTTGTATTTTTCAATGGCATCCATATGAGTGAGGGCTATTTCTTTTGCTGCTTTCCAATTCAGTTTTTTATAACCGTAAAATAGTTTTTCATACGTTTGTAAACTTTGGTGCACTTCGTCTTTGCCTTCATAACCGTGTTGATAGCCTATTTCTTTTGCAGAACCAGTAAGTGTTAGTCTTTTCATATAAAGCTCCTTTTCTTATGCTTCGTTTAAACATTCAGCTTTTTACTTAAAGCAGAGAGCGAGTCATCTATAATACCAATCATTTTTTCAATTTCGTCTTTCGAAATAATAAGCGGCGGTGCAATGGCTATAATATTTTTGCCAACACCAGCGCCAAGGGGACGGAGAATTAATTTACGGGTAAAGCATTCTTCCGTTAAAGCAGCCGCTGCCGATAAAGCAGAATCAAATTCTATTTCCTTTTCACTATCTGCGAAAATTTCAAAGCCTCCCAGCAGTCCAAGTGCTCTTGTTTTTCCAACCATTGAATGTTTTTCTTTCAAATAACCGAGTCCCTGAAGAAGGTGCTTTTCCATGGTTTTTGTGTGATCCACGATATGATCGCGTTCCATGATTTCCAGATTTTTAAGTGCTACAGCACAAGCTGTAGGGTGGCCGCTGTAAGTAAAGCCGTGGGCAAGCACTTCTTCATATTGAACGAGGGTATCTCGTATGTCCTGATGGAGAAGAACCGCACCGAGTTGAGAATATCCGCTCGTGATACCCTTGGCGGTACACATGATATCTGGCACCACATTCCAGTTATCAACACCGAACATTTTCCCTGTACGGCCAAAACCGCAAATGATCTCGTCGGCAATCATATGGATATTGAATTCATTACAAAGATCTCGTACTGCTTCCATATAATCAGCAGGAGGCATATGCACCCCGCCGGATCCTTGGACAGGTTCTATAATGACAGCCGCAATCGTATCAGCACCTTCCTTTTCCACGATGTCGCGAATACAGCCTTCATATTCCGGGTGGCTGGTATTGCCTTTTTCGCATTCTGTTACATGAGGCTTGGCATGAAAAACACCGTTAATGGAGGAGCCGGAAAAGTTATGAAAAGCGGATAAATGAGTAGCTGATTGACCGGCAATCGTGACACCATGATAGCTTTGTTCAAGAGCAATAATTTTCGTTTTTTGAGGCTGGTTTTTTAGCTGCCAATAGAAACGAGACAGTTTAAAGGCCGTATCATTGGATTCAGAACCGCCGGACGTATAGAAAACCGAATTGAGATCGCCTGGGGCAAGGGCAGCCAGTTTTTCTGCAAGCAAAACAGCAGGTTCATTAGAATAGCCGGCAAACGATGAACTATAGGCTAGGGTAGACATCTGCTGATGAGCAGCATCCGCTAGTTCTTTCTGACCGTGGCCGAGGTGAACGTTCCACAACATGGAAATTCCGTCTATATAGGTTTCTTTTTTTGTATCATGAACATAAATGCCATGTCCGTTTGAAAATGTTAGTTTTGGGCCATGGTCTACATGTTTTTTAGGGATGGTGGTGGGGTGCAAGTAATGTTTTTTATCGAGTTCTTCTACCTGTTTGGCATGACTCTTATTATCGATAAGATGCTCCGTCATTTTAAAACCTCCTATGTTGTCATTGATGCTGCTGGTTATAGAAAATGCAAATCCTGTGCCAATAAAAAAAGAGTAAAGGAATAGGGCCATGACGGCTGGTTTCTTTTCTTTCTAAATACATACTGATAATCGGTAGGAGAGAAGGGGAGCAGCTTTCAAAGAGAGATATAGAAAAACTTGGCTTGCCGCCAAGTCCAAATGGCGAAAACCGTAGCTTTTCTTAACTTTAATCCTTTAGGAATAAAAAAAGAGCAGGCACAAGCCATGCTCTTTAGAAAGTAGAAGGGGAAGAAGGTTTGAACTTATGCAATTTTGCATAAGTTATCTTTGTTTGCATAAAAGAGTTTAATCTATTACTGATGCGTTGTTTTGCTGCCTGTTCAGTATTTTTTGATATTTTCGACTGACGGCCGATTGACTGATTTTTAAAGCTTTAGCTGCTTTACTCGTTGTTTTATATTTTTTCATAGCGAGCAGTATCAATTGTTCTTCGACGGACTCCTGTGCTTGTTGGTATGGCATGATATCGGTAATAAGCGGTTTGGCACTGCTGCTTTTCCCAAAGTTTAAAAAGGGGCTGACAAAGTCAGCAGTAATAACGTCTTCCTCGGCTGACACGACAAAACGTTCAATCAGATTTTGGAGCTCGCGGATATTACCGGGCCATGGATAGACTTCTAAGACGTTCAGCGCTTCAGGGGAAAAATGATAATTTTTGCCGTACTGCTCGTTTAGCTGCTTCAAGAAATGAAAGGCTAACAGCGGTACATCCTCCGGTCGTTCGCGAAGCGGCGGAATCGTAATTGGAATGACATTGATTCGATAGAAAAGATCCTCTCTGAATGTTCCGTCTGCTACCATTTTTTCAAGATTTTTATTGGTGGCCGTAATAATTTGGACATCAACTGGTATCGATTGGGTGCTGCCTACAGGTGTAATTTCTTTTTCCTGCAAGACACGAAGCAATTTAACTTGAAGCCGCTGCGGAATTTCGCCGATTTCATCGAGCAGTAAAACACCCTTGTCTGCTTTTTGGAAATAGCCGGTTTTTCCTCTTGTATCTGCGCCTGTAAACGCTCCTTTTGTATAGCCGAACAATTCGCTTTCAAGCAAGTCTTCTGGAATAGCACCGCAATTTATTTTTAAAAAAGGCTGATTAGAGCGGCTCCCGTATTGATGTATGGATTCGGCAATTAATTCTTTCCCGACGCCGGATTCGCCAAGAATTAAAACAGTGGAGTTGAATTCAGCCAGTTTTTCAATTTTAATCATAATTTGTTCCATTTTTGCGCTTTGGTAAATGATTTTTTTCGCAAACCGATCTTTGCTTTTTAAATTTTCTAGTTCTTTTTTATACTCTTTGGTAAGTCTTTTCGTTTCCTGTAATTCTGATTTTAATCGGGTTGTTTCGGTAATATCTCTAGAGGCAATAACGATTCGATGAAGCTCTCCTTTTTCATTAAAAACTGGGTTGCCAACAGCGAGAACGTTTTTGCCTTTTTTGGTTTCTTGAACGACCGAAACTTTTTCCTTCCTGTCTATCACAAGGCGTGCTACAGATGGACTGAACTCACCCTTATCTTCTAACGCGAGCAAATTCTTTCCTAATAATTCTTTCAAATCTGTTTCCCAAAAATCTGAAATGAAATTATCACTGTAGCGGAGAATTTCTCCTTTATGATTCACGACTAATATTTCATCGTACATGGAAGTGAGAATGGCATTTAAATCAGCGTTTAAGTCTTTTACATATTCGATTTCCATTGCCATTTCTTCTACCATCGGCAAATCTTGAACAATGATCATAATACCGTCAACCTGGCCATCGTTATTAAGAATGGGGCTGAAATCGACCAGGATGCCCATATCATTGGTGAATTGAATTTGGTTAAGTACCGTCTCTCCTGAGATAAATACTTTTTCGAGATGATCTTTGTTAAAAATAACTTCCGCATCTGCTCCCATTATTTTTTCGTAAGAGGAATTAATCATTTTTAAACCCGCTTCATTGCAATTGACGAATTTCTTTTCTTTGTCTACCACAAAAATGCCCATAGGGATAGAGGAGAGCATAATTTTTAAAAGGTTGCTGTTTTGGTTTTCTTGACGGAAAAGCTCAACAAGCAAATCTTCTCTTCTCATATATCCTAGATACTCTCCATTTTCATCCTTTGCTAAAGCAATTGGCTCCCCGAGCGTCTGAAAAATAAATGGCAGCGACGTATTTTCTTCTGATTTTAAAATGCCAACTTTATCAAGTGAATGAGCGTGGGTGATAAGAGTTTCTAAGTTTATCTCGGGATCGGACCATGTATTGATACGGAGGTCATCACTATACACGAAAGCATAGACGCTTCCTTGACTTTTAAGAAATATAAATGGCTCTTTATGTTCTGATAGTTTTGCTTTCCACTCCTTTTCAGGAGGGTCAACGGAGATGCAAAAAAGAGGATGGAGCTTTTCTTTCATCACCATAGGCATCGGTTTCCACTCCTTCTTTTTCGGATGGTATTGTCTTCCTTTTAATTATACTTAAAGGTAACCATCCCTAAAGTATTAGAACAACTTGGCTTACCGCTAAGTCCAAACGGTTGAAGTCGTAGATTTACTTAAACGGTTTACCAATAAAATTATACTTTCTTAACAGTATAACAGTAGGCAAGACATATGTGGGAGTGCCGCCAAAAAACCGGAGGAGATGGCTGGGATCTCCTCCGGCAGGATTGTTAGGCTTTTTTTCTTGTAAGGTTGTTGCCTGTCAGTTCTGGTTCATCTTCCGCTGTTTCCTTTGATACATATTCGATCTTATACCCGATAAAACCGTAAATAAGGGCTACAATTGGGCTGATTAAGTTTAGAAAAGCATAGGGGGCATAAGTGAACGCTGATACTCCAAGTGTTGCAAACATAAACGCTCCGCATGTGTTCCAGGGTACGAGCGGCGATGTCATCGTCCCTGCGTCCTCAAGTGTTCTCGATAAATTCTTTAAATGAAGGTTTCTCTCTCGGAACGTTTTGGCGTACATTCGCCCCGGCAAAATAATGGATAAATATTGGTCACAAGCAATAATATTTGCTCCTACACACGTAGCAATTGTGGTGGCAATTAAACTGCCAGTTTTTTTAGCAAAGCGGAGCAAACCCATCACAAGCGCTTCAAGAATACCTGATGTTTCTAGAATGCCCCCGAAAGACATAGCAATCAGAATTAAGGAAACCGTATAAAGCATGCTTTCAATACCGCCATTATTAAGAAGGTTTTGCATAAATTCAAGTCCAGTGTCGGAAGAGAACCCATAATACATAATGTTAATCGCTTCTCCGATACCAGTGCCCTGGAAACCTACTGCAAAAATCACTCCAATAAGCGAGCCGATAGTAAGGGCGGGGATGGCAGGCATCTGCTTAATCATCATTATGATGATGGCTAATGGAGCTAAAAGCAGCCATGGCGTGATGACGAAATATTCACTTAATTGGGATTGCAAGGTTTGAACTTGTTCAATCGTTGCCCCGTCTCCAGAAACATAAAAGCCAAGCACTGTATAAAGCAGCAAAGCAATAATCAACGCCGGAATGGTGGTAAACATCATATGTTTTATATGTTCAAATAACTCCGTCCCTGTTATACCGGGAGCGAGATTCGTTGTTTCAGATAGGGGAGAAACTTTATCTCCAAAATAGACTCCTGATATAACAGCGCCGGCTACCATTCCGAGATTCATTCCAAGACCTTCCCCAATCCCCATTAAAGCAATACCAATTGTACCGGCAGCTGTCCATGCATTTCCGGAAGCGATGGCGACCACACAGGATATGGCACAGGCAGCAACGAGGAAATAGGAAGGGTTCAAAATATCTAAACCGTAATAGATCATGGTTGGAACAATGCCAGCTGCTATCCACGTACCGATAATTGCACCAATAATCATTAAGATAATAACGGCCTGAAGGGATAATCTGATAGCATTGAGCATTCCTTCTTCGAGCTGTTTCCATGTAAACCCTAGAGACATGGCTACAATGGCTCCTACTCCTCCGCTTATTAAAAGAGGGATGTGAGGGTCTAAATCATATTGAAGGATTCCGACAAACAACGAAGCAATCATAAAGCCTATCGGTATAAGAGCCAGCTTAAAAGTAGGTTTTTTCATTTCTCGTTCTTCTTTTCTTTCATCCATGATCTGTTCATCTCCTTTAATGATAGATTTGGCATAATTTTCAAGGTAGTTCTATGTTAGCGGGCAAAAGATACTGCTCATCCTTTCTTGTTTGGATCAAAGTCTAAAAACAGTCAATTAATATTAGTGCAATTATTATGCCAACTCAAAAAAGGCTTTATTTTTAGATGATTTAGAAAAAATAATTCTCTTTCTACCCATTTTTGCATAAATTATTCGTTTGTGCATAGAAAACTGGTATTCTCCATGAATTAAATAAAAGCTTCCAAATAAAGTTATTTCTAAATAAAAAACGGCAGCTATACATTGGCACAAAATTTGCAAAATCAATAGCATATCATGAAAAAAGGAGATCATAAAATGACAAATGAACAAAAGACACAAGAGCTGGCCGCATTGGATAAAGCTCATTTTATTCACCCAACTTCTCCCATCAAACAGCAGCAAGAGCACGGTCCATCTTTTATTTTTACGGAAGGGAAGGGTGTGTATCTTAAAGATACAAATGGAAATAAGGTTATAGATGGAATGTCTTCTCTTTGGAATGTTAATGCAGGACACGGAAGAAAAGAGCTGGCTGAAGCAGCAAGCGAACAGATGAAAACATTAGCTTTTACGTCTAGTTTTTCTACATTTAGTAATGAACCAGCTATTCGGCTTGCTGCCAAAATAGCAGACCTGTCTCCTGGAGAGTTGAGTGCTGTTTTTTTTACATCAGGAGGATCTGAAGCAAATGATACGGCCTATAAACTTGCTCGTCATTATTGGATATTAAAAGGAAAACCAGAGAAAAAGAAAATTATCTCCAGAAATAATTCCTACCACGGTGTAGCAATGGGGGCAACGAGTGCTACTGGCTTAAAGCCGTTTCGGGATTTTACGAATTCATTGGCACCGGACTTCTATTTCGCCAATAGTCAATCTGCTGCGTCTTTTCGTCATCTCGTTGAACAGGAAGGACCGGAAACGATAGCCGCTTTTATTGCAGAACCTATTCAAGGAGCAGGAGGGGTTCACCCGGCGCCTGAAAATTATTTTAAAGAGATTCGGCAAATTTGCGATGAATATGGAATTTTATTTATTGCTGATGAAGTTATTACCGGTTTTGGTCGTACTGGTACTATGTTTGGAATGGAACAAGAAGGGGCTGAGCCGGATATGATGTGTTTTGCGAAAGGAGTGACAAGCGGTTATGCACCTCTAGGCGGTGTCGTTCTTTCTAAAAAAATGCATAACGATTTTAAAAAGCTTTCAGATGGTGTTTTGCTTCATGGTTATACGTACAGCGGCCACCCAATGTCTTGTGCTGTGGCCCTCGAGAACATCGAAATAATAGAAAAGGAAGGACTTCAGGAAAACGCTGCGATCAGGGGAAAAGAACTAACCCAGGGATTTAAAGCGGTACAAGCGAGAAGAAATACGATAGGTGAAGTTCGCGGTAAAGGATTAATGGTTGGATTAGAAATTGTAAAAGATCAAGGGTCTCAGGAAAAGTTTCCAACAAAACAGGCTCCATTTCTTATAGCTGAAGCTGCAAAGCGAGGTCTGATTTGCCGTTCCGTCGTGTTCGGAGAGCAGGATGCATTAGTATTTGCTCCGCCATTATGCATTACGAAAGAAGAAGTGGAAAAAGTGATTGAGATTATGGAGGATTGTATTGTTGCACTAGAAGAACAAGTGTTGAAGAAATATTAAAACAAAGCTGAATAAATCAAGCCCCGGAGGTGGATGCTTCGGGGTTTTTTGTACTTTAAGATTATTTAACTCTGTTAAACGATCAAAGTATAAGTAAAACTACGACTTCCGCCATAGGGGCTCGGCGGCAAGTAGAGTTTTTCTAAAGGCGGGAAATGATAAAGGTATGCTAAAATAGTAAGGACAACCTATCCATAGAGGAGACGTTCCCATGGGATCTATCATTGGACACATTCAAGTGAATTATCCTAAGTTAAGTAAAATGGAAAAAAGAATAGCAGATTATATAATGGAGCATAAAGAAGATCTTTTAAATATTCATATAGGAGAGCTTGCAGAAAATATTGGAGTGTCAGAAGCAACGATTACCCGTTTTAGCCGTAAGGTAGGCTGCAAAAACTTTGTGGAATTGAAAATTTTATTGCGGGATGTGGTGGAACGAAACTCAGAAACAACCGGTATTATTGGCAGTGTGGATGACATTTATGACACGGTGCTTCAATCAACCCGGCAGGTCTTAGATGAAAAAGCTCTGCAAATTGCTGTCACTTGGTTAGAAAAAGCCAATTCTATACATATTTATGGTATTGAAAGCTCAGGGCTTAGTGCAGAAGAAATGAAAAAAAGAATGCTTAGGATGGGATACAAAGTGGATGCCCACACAGATTCTCATGTCATGCTGATAAACTCTTCGATACTCGGGCAGGAAGATGTGATTTTAGCTATATCAAATTCTGGGGAGACAAGAGAAGTCATTGATGCTTGTCAACTTGGAAAAAAACAGGGAGCAAAAGTAATAAGTATTACAAATCATGATCAGACGCCATTAAGTAAAACCTCAGATATTTTGCTGTTTACTTCTAATTTAAAAATTCACGAGGCAAAAGGTCTTATCAATTCACAATTATCGATGATTTATGTCCTGGATATATTAAGCATGATGCTTGTTCAAAATGAGCAGGCAGCAAAGCGCTATAAAAAGACGGTAAATGCTTTAAACCATTATAAAAAAATATGAGACCAGGTCTAGGACTAACGGGTTCAGTTTAAGCAGAAAAAACAACAAAGAATATTATTCCTTCAGGCCAAATCTTATTAGGTTTGGTCTTATTTTTGCCTACAAACACTTCTGATTTACATGTTACATTATCAAAATAAATGGATTTTATGTTGAAATAAGAGTAAGAGTTATTCAACAAACTAGGCCTTATGTTGAATAAAAGGATGAGCTTTTGAGCAAGCGAGAAGAACTCCTTAGCCAGTCATGTGATAAACTTAAATAGAATCACAAAGAAGGAGTGTGAAAGGAATGAAAGAAGACGGTATTTTTGAACAATATGATTTTTACAGGGAGTCATCAATCCAACTACTTGATTCTATTGCCTCCGAAGAACAAGCTGATGTGATTCCAAATGGACATAGTAATTCTCTGCGCTGGAATTTAGGACATATCCTCGTTGCACAGGAGGGAGTAATGTATTACTTTGGGATGAATCAACCCGGAGATATTCCCACAAAAATACAGGAATCTTTCAAACCGGGGACAAGTCCAAAGGATTGGTCTACCTCACCTCTTACTTTGAATGAAATACGCGAGTTGTTATTAGAACAAAAGGAACGAATAAGAGAGACATTTTCCGGAAGATTAGGAGAACCGGCAGCCAATGTGTTTGTATTTAGCGATAAAAAGTTAAAGATGGTGGGGGATCTGTTCACATTCACCCTGTGGCATGAAGGGTTACATCAGGGTGTTATCAACGGTATGAAACGAGCTTTAAAATAAATACTCATGAATTTCTCAAAGCTTAATTCCACCAAATGATTTGTTAGCATTCCATTTAGCCATTCACAGTAAAAGAATTAGAGACATTAGAACAAGAAATGGAATCCATTCGAAAAGGACAAGAGGAACTGAACAAAAAGACCAGTAAAGGAATAGATAAATCTTCTTCTACAATACCAGCTAATAGAAGGTCAATAGGTAGGCTAAAAAAGTCATGTTACAATAAATTGCGCATGCTAAATAAGCTTCAAACATGTTGATTTTAAGTTTTTCCTTAATTGGTTTTTCATGGAAATTACTATACCTTGAATGCCTCTTTACGTTTTAATAATGCATAAATCCAATGAATGAGCTTGTTGGAACAAGCAATAATAGCTACTTTATGTGGCTTTCCCTCTTCGCGCTTTTTAACATAGCAGGCTTTTAGTTTTGGATTGCGATTTTTTGTGATTCCACATTGCACAGCGGTATAGAGGGTTTGCCGAAGGCGAGAAGATCCTCTCTTCGTGATTTTGTTAATGGTTGCTCTGAACTTGCCCGAACCAGTTTTTTAGGGTGATTAAACGAATCGATTTCTCCCATTTCGGAAATGATTGTTGCCGCAATTTTTCCGCCAATACCGGGGATCGATTGGATCATTTTATATTCTTCAAATTCTTCTGCCATGCATCTATCTCTTTGTCTAGTTTGGATAGGTGCTTTTGGTATTGAAGAAGAGGGTTAATGTACATCGTAAGACTAACGATGTGACTTGTATATAAGTTACGTTTAAAAGGGTCTCTATCAGCTGCTTCCTTTAGCTTATGAGCTTTCTCTAAAGCCCATTTATAGGAGCGTTTCACCCCTTGTTTAAGAATCATTTCAGCGATTTCATCAGCCGTTTCCTCATTTACACCTTGAGGTGTTTGATAATAAAGTAATGTTGATAAAGAAGTAGGCGAATATAAGGATCCGAATACCTTTTTATATTCAGGGAAAACTTGATCTAATATCGTTAGAAATTGGAGTTTGGTTTGTACATAGGTCCCTGTTAGAGATTCATGTTGATGGGTTAGATTACGCAAATTCATAGTGCGAACGCTTTTCTTTTGGAAGGGTTCGAGGTCCTCATTTCTGTAGTAAAGTCCCCTAAATGAAAGGCATCGATCGCATCTGTTTTTACTTTCCTTAAACTCGTCTTTTTCGCTTCATAGGAAAGAACGGGATTAACTAAATAGTAAACAATTTGGTGGTCCTCTAAGGACTGTAAAACAGGTTCATGATAATGTCCCGTAGATTCAAAAACGACTGCCGGAGGAAGTCTTGAAACTTCTTGCACCTCTTGATAGAACCGATAAAAGTCATGCAAGCCTAACACGTTATGATCAAAAACAAAACTTTTCTTGTAAGGTTTTTTCTTCTGTAAAAAGGCTTGTACTTGGCTTTTTCCTTTTGCGACATCCAGGCCAATGACTGGATCCATTTGTTATCACGTCCCCTTCATTTAATTAGCCGGCAGCCCCTAGTCCTACCTTGTAGTTTCATAGCTTCGCTTGTTATGCGGGATCTGTGCCCCAACCAGCCTCAAACATGTTTCTACAAGTAGGGGGTGGACAGTATTACGGACGGGATCGAGGTCCCACGGGCGCTATTCTGAGTAAGAAATCAGTAACGTTATTCAGAAATAAATGCTGTAAATAACGAAAATATAAAAAACTTGGCGGGGAGAAATAATATCTAAATGATTAAAGGGAGGAACAATTATGTCTAATAACGTAAGACCAAGAAGAATAATTTTAGATTTAGCAGTTACTTTAGATGGTTTTATTGAAGGGAAAAATGGGGAAGTTGATTGGTGCATTATGGACTCTGAGATGGGGTTTATTAATTTCTTAAATCAAATTGATACTATTTTATATGGAAGAAAAAGCTACGATTTATGGGGACAATTTACTCCAGAAATTGAAGATACTGATACTGAAAAAGAAATTTGGGAATTAGTTCATAGTAAAGAAAAATATGTGTTTTCCAGAACGCAAAAAGGGACTGATAATAAAGCAATATTCATAAATGATAATATTCTTGAAGAAGTAAATAAATTAAAGAATAAGCCTGGTAAAGACATCTGGTTATATGGTGGAGCAAGTCTTATTACAACTTTTATCAATTTAGAGCTTGTTGATGAATTTAGATTATCTGTTCACCCTGTTATTTTGGGAGAAGGAAAACCGTTGTTTATTGATATAAAACAGAGGTTGAATTTAAAAATGGTTAATACAAGAACGTTCTCCTCTGGCGTTGTGCAACTAATCTATCATTTAAATGGGAATTAATAATATTGCACATTCCAAAGATAAAATACAATAAATATCATTAGGAAAAACTCAATAGTAATTGTCACTTCTTCAACAATCGAGGAGGCTGGGACATAACTAGCCCGAAATAGTAAAAAAGATTCCGATTATCGTTTTTTGATAATCGGAATCTTTTTTGGTTATTATTCAGGGGTCCATGAAATGTGGAGGCGGTATACTTTCTCAAGTTTACCGCCATGAATGCAAATCCTAGTTCATTTTCTACTTTTTCTTTACCTCTTACCGACATTCGGAAGAAACACAAATTAGCCTTCAAAAAGACTGGCTCTACATCTATCTTACGCTTACCATAGATTTCACCCTTTTTCGTTTCCGAAAGCTTTCTCTTCTATATGCTTTTTGGTTTTCCCATTTTTTGTTGTAATAAACCTTTCGATTCTTTCCTTCCTTTGCTTTTGTACACTTGGATCGTAAGGGACAACCAGAACAGTCTTCACATTCATAGACTTTAAATGTTCGTTGAAATCCTGCTTTATCCGTTCGGTTTGACGTATAGCGAAAGGTCAATTTTTTCCCGTTTGGACAGGTGAATGAATCGTCTTCTTGATCATAGTCCCAGTTGGAAATGTTAAATGGATTTTCCTTATAATTCTTTTTCTTCTCTTTACGATACAAGTTATACGTGATGAGTGGCGTACGTTTTCGATGGTTTAGAATATTTTCATCATTTTGCTCGCTTCCATAGCCTGCATCAGCGACGATATATTGGGGTAACTCAAAGAAGCTTTTCTCCATTTTATCTAGAAAAGGAGTGAATGTACGTGTGTCGGTTGGATTGGGAAATACATCATAGGCGAGCGCATATTGTCCTAAGGGGTATTCTCCAGCTGGATTAGAAAAAATATCCTTCCATGTTCATATAGGGACAAAGGAACAAGAATTTTTATGGGATAGAATATATTTTAGGGATTATCTTAAAGTAAACCCTTCTGTCGCAAGTGAATATGAAAGGTTGAAGTTAAAATTAGCTGAAACCTATAAAAACACGACAGGGAGGCTTATACTGAAGGTAAGACGACTTTATTAGAAAAATAACTCATTTAGCGAAAGAAAAGTTCATAAATGAATAGGGACTTCCTTGTTCAGCTTTAGTGGAACAATACAAAAAATGATAAAACTGTTTATAAACCAACATTTATCTATTCTTTTTTTGAAGTATATAATGTTAAACATTGGACGGAGATCAATGTGTAAAATATATTAAAAATGGCTACCAGTTCAGATAGCCGTTTTGTTGAACTTTTTGTTTAAAAATTAATCACGAGAGGTAGCAGCACTAATAAATAAAAAATTAGTAGGTTTGTCTGTTTTGTTAAACCAGTTGTGAGGTCTGGTTGAATCCATATGAATGCTGTCCCCAGGGTACAGATCGTATTCAGTGTCATCAAGAATGATAGTCATGATTCCATTGATAACATAAATAAATTCCTGCCCTTCATGAGAAAAAGGTGTGCCTCGTTTATCTCCAGGTAATAAGGTAACTAGAATTGGCGTAAACAAGGGATTTGATACATTACCAGATAGATCTGAATAAGTAAAGGATGACTTATGTTCC
The DNA here is from genome assembly GCF_002886255.1 of Alteribacillus bidgolensis. Classification (NCBI taxonomy): domain Bacteria; kingdom Bacillati; phylum Bacillota; class Bacilli; order Caryophanales; family Bacillaceae; genus Alteribacillus; species Alteribacillus bidgolensis. Next base: position 2,911,466 of record NZ_KZ614149.1, on the reverse strand, counting down.
GTTTGTTTTTCAGTTGCTCTTCTGATCATATCTTTGTCAATTTGTATAGTGTCAGGAAAGAAATAACTGGGGCTGACACCAAGAGCTTCAGATAATTTTCGTAAGGAGAGTAACGTAATGGAACAAAGAGAACGTTCTACTTGGGATAAGAAGCTTATAGATAAATTCGTTTTTTCGGAGACTTCCTTCAATGTCATTTTTTTCTCCTTACGGAGTCTTTTTATTAGATTCCCTAATTCTGGATCCATTTTTATACCCCCAAATATAGATTAGTGTAAGAAATTATAGAAATAAGCTAGTTTTCTTGTAAACGTTAGAGAGGATTTAGGTTAAATGAATTACGTATATCAAAATCCTTAATGTTATAAGAGCTTAGAATGATAAAATTAAATCATGTGTGATATGTTCTTACAAAGCATTTGATGACTTCATTAGTTTCATTTTATAATTTAAGCATCACTTAAAAAGTTTATTTCTACTTAAGTTTTAAATACCAAATTTGAGTTCAAATTATTTTTTTAACTTAAGTGGTATTTAATTCTTGGTTTAAAGTTTTACTCATTAAAAGCTCTTTGAAAGAATATATCGGTTATATGCGGAATAATCTATAAAATATGGGTGTGTTAAAATTTTCTGAAAAAATATTTGATTTTTAAGAAAATAGTAAGTATAATAACATTATGATTAAAAATTAAAGTGTGACTTAAAACATTTTAATTTTCACTTTAATTTGATAAAAATAATTGTAACATATTAACCTAGTAATGGTGAAGTTATTTAGCGTTTAAATATCTTATTTGAGTATTATTTTTTTAACTAAAAATTTAAGTGTAACTTCAATTTTAGATGTTATTTGTAGTATTAATTAAATTAATTTGAAGGGGGTTAGATATTCTTGGCTCAATAACCTTACATGGGTTTACAGATGCTATATTGCCATAGATAGGGTATCGCTAGGAGTGATTGTGGCCAACCGCAACATTTGTATGTTAGGAAGCAGTTATGGCTGACGCTATGTTTATTTTATTGAAAACGGTTACAGGAGTGCGTTGGGTAGAAAGGATGAATAAGAAGGGTAAAATAATTAGGAGGGCTTTAAATGAAAAGTACTTTATCGACAGGACGACTAATAGTAATTGGTCTTATGCTATTAGCGATGTTTCTTGGGGCAGGTAACACAATATTTGCACCCATGGTAGGTCAACTTGCAGGAACGAACACGTGGATTGCGATGTCAGGGTTTTTGATTACAGGTGTCGGTCTTGTCTTATTAGCGGTTATAGCTTTAGCTATATCGGGGGGCACAGTAGAGAATCTTGCCGCAAGAGTACATCCAAAGTTCGGTATGTTATTTTCCATTGCCCTATTTTTAACTTTAGGACCAATATACGTTATCCCAAGAACTACATCAGTGGTATATGAAATATCAGTGTATCCTATTATCACAGAGATGGGTCAGACAAGTAAATTATTCTTATTTCTCTTTTCTTTTCTCTTTATTTTACTAACTGTCTTGCTTTCTCTTAATCCAAGCAAGTTTGTAGATAGGTTAGGTAAAGTGATCACACCTGTATTTGCTACGCTTTTAATCATATTAGTAGTTAAGTCATTCATTACTCCGATGGGGAGTTTTGGAGAACCCAAAGACCCATACATACAAGAAACGTTTTTCAGAGGATTTGTTCAAGGGTATTATACAATGGATGTTCTTGCCGCGTTTATATTCGGAGGTATTTTTATTAAGTCTATCAAAGTTTTGGGCATTGAAGGGAAAAAAGCAACATCCATTGTTTTTATTAAAGCTGGCGTTATAACTGTAATTAGTTTGGCTCTTTTGCAGTTATCTTTAGCTTGGATAGGAGCCTCAAGTGTAGATGCCATTGGATATGCAGGCAATGGTGGAGAAGTGTTAGCAGACAGTGCCATCCATCTATTTGGATACGTCGGTATATTCTTGATCGGTTCGGTTATATTTTTAACCGGAATAACGACAAATATAGCGTGCTTATCATCAGTAGGAGAATATTTTAATAGAATCTATCCAAATATCTCTTATGAAAAATGGGTAACACTATTAGCTGTTCTTAGTTTAATAATTACCAATTTTGGTTTGAATACCATACTTGAGTTAGCGTCACCAATTTTACTTCTTTTATATCCAATAGCGATTACATTAATTATTCTTTCCTTTACCAATAATCTATTTAAAGGTTATCAATCCGTATATGTAGGCTCGATTATGGGTAGTGGATTTGTTGCATTGTTAGATGCTTTAAAAGAAGCGAATGTTTTTGCAGATTTTATTAGTAAAACCTTTTCTTTTATTCCATTGTTCAGTAGTGGGGCAGGATGGATCATTACGGGACTGATTGGAGCTGTGATCGGTACTATTGTAGCTGTTATGAAAAAGCCAGAAGAAAGAAAGTTCGATATAGGAGGGGAAGAGGTTTCCTAACTTATCATTCATAATTTTAGCATTAATTACTAAGTAACTTTCATTCACGCACAAATAATTTAATTTAATGGAGGTGTTTCAAGTGAAAGAAGATGAAATGATCATATGCAGGTGTGAAGAAGTAAGTTACGAGGAATTGGAGACTACAGCTGCCGAGTATAAATGTTCGGCTAGGGAATTAAAGCTTCGTACTAGAGCAGGTATGGGGTATTGTGGTGGAAGATCATGTCGGACTATGGTGGATAAAATAGCTGCTACAACAGCAAATGATCAAAATCGAACCTCTGTATCATTGAAATATCAGCCACCTATACGCCCGATTAGCTTTGAAAATTTAGGAGGGTAATATAAATGACGCGAAGAATCTTAGACCACCCTATACTCGGTAAGATCGAGGATGATAATTATGTCTCCTTCACGTTTAATCATAGGGTCTATAAAGGATTGGAAAATGAATCTTTGGCTGCCGCACTTTTAGCCAATGGAATTCGCACCCTGCGACACCACGAAAAAAGCGGGGCATCAAGAGGTATTTATTGTAATATTGGCCATTGCTATGAGTGTAGAGTTTCAGTAGATGGTCAGCAGGGAATCCGGGCATGTCTTACACCTGTAAAAGATGGAATGATTGTAGAAAGTGGTGGCCAACTACAAACTCCCCGTATAGAAGATGGAGGACTGGAAAATGGATAACGCAATCATTATAGGAGCTGGACCTGCAGGTTTAACAGCGGCTGTTACTTGTGCAGAAAAGGGGTTAGAGGTTGTTGTCATTGATGAGTATATGAGAGCTGGTGGCCGATTACTAGGACAGCTTTATGAAGAACCGAATGGGAACTGGTGGAATGGAATTAAAGAATCAAATAAATTGTATAAAAAAGCAGTTGATCTTGGTGTGAATTTTCATTTAAACACAGCTGTAAATAACATCGAAAATTCAAATGGAATATGGACTATTTATACAGAAAGGGACACATTTCATACGCCTAGTCTGTTATTAGCAACGGGTGCAGCAGAAGCTCCTATACCTGTACCTGGTTGGACGTTACCTGGGGTGATGTCGGTTGGAGCTGCACAGGTAATGACAAATGTTCACCGCGTTAAACCCGGAGAGCGTGGGGTTATTATCGGTGTGAATGTTCTTTCGGCTGCTATTGCGATGGAGTTACAACTAGCTGGCGTAGAGGTAGCTTCTCTTACTTTACCAAAAACGAACCAAATGACACAGGATTCAGGTAAACCAAAAGAAGTTCTAGATTCTCTTCTTCATGTATCCCATATGGCCCCATCTCCATTCATTCGATATGGGAGTAAGTTAATGAAGAATGACTTTATGAAAAAATTTGGGGTTAAGTTCTATCCTAAAAAAGGAGTGAAAATGTGGGATATTCCAATTCAACTTCGAAAAGCTGTCACCGAAATTTATGGTGAAAATGAAGTAGAAGGAGTAACATTGGCAACGATTAATGCTGATGGAGAAGTGGTTTCTGGTAGTGAGGAACATATTCCAGTAGATTTCGTTTGTATTGCCGGAGGTTTATACCCATTAGCTGAACTAGCAGCAGTTGCAGGTTGTCCATTTTATTTAGTGGAGGAATTAGGAGGTTATGTTCCTTTACATAATGAACGGATGGAAACCCCTCTGGTAGGACTGTATGTTGCAGGGAATATCACTGGGATTGAAGGAGCAAAGGTTGCTGCTGCGCAGGGGAGAACGGCAGGTTTATCAATGGCGCACTATGCTGGAATGGATGAATTAGATGGTGAAATTAAAAATTCTATTGAATGGACTGAACAGACCAGGGATAGTGCACATATACAATTTCATCCGAAAATAGAAGCAGGAAGAAAGAAAATTTTGAAGCAATGGGACGCTTATCAATCGAATAAAGAAAGATCAGTTGTTACTAATAGGCAAGGAGGAATAACATGACGAACATATGTCATCGCGATGTCGTTGTAATCGGGGGCGGGATTATCGGTTCATCGATCGCTTACTATTGCTCAAAATCTGGCTTAGACATAACGGTGCTTGAAAAGAAAGAACTGGCTAGTGGTACATCCTCTAAGTGCGATGGAAACATTTTGGCAGTGGATAAAGATCCGGGATTTGATAGTCAAATGTCTCTAAAAAGTCAACAAATGGTCAATGAATTAAATAATGAACTTGAAATCCCATTTGAATATCGGAGTCCTGGTAGTGTTTTAGTTTGTGAAAATGATACGGAAATGGAAGCTGCACAAAAATGGGTGCAGCAACAACAAGAGGCGGGTTTAGATTTTCGAATGTTGGATCGGGAAGACCTACGCAATGAATCTGATTACTTCGCAGATGATCTCCGTGGTGGGCTGGAGTGTAGAACTGATTCTATAGTAAACCCCTATATGTTAACCTATTCGATGATTCATCGTGCCAAACAATTCGATGCGAAAATACATACGAATACGGAAGTGAAAAATCTTTATAAAAACCAAGTAAATCAATTTGTAATCGAGACAAATAACGGAACCTTTACCGCCAATAAGGTGGTCAATGCTTGTGGTGTATGGGCTCCATTTATCGGAGAGATGTTAGGTATTGACATTCCAATAAAACCGCGTAAAGGTCACGTAATTGTAGCTTCAAGACAACAGCCTGTTACAGTTAGAAATGTAATGGAATTTGGCTACCTCATTTCAAAGTTTGGTGGGGAGAGACACGTAGATCCAGTAACTGATAAATATGGCGTTGCGTTAGTTTTCGAACCTACGGTAAGTCAAAACTTTTTAATTGGTAGTAGTCGTCAATTTAATGGATATGAAACAAAAGTAGATCATGAAGTAATCAAATATGTAGCAAAAAGAGCTGTTCGTTTCTTCCCTAAAATAGAGGATATGACTGTTATAAGAACATACGCAGGATTACGACCATGGACAGCTGATCACCTTCCAATTATTTCAAATGTTGAAAAGGTACCAGGGTTTTATATAGCAGCAGGACATGAAGGGGATGGAATAAGCTTAGCTGCGATTACAGGTAAAGTAATCGAAGAAATGATCAATGAAAATGATACATCGATTCCAATTGAAGCCCTTCGTTATGACCGATTCCATGTTAATGCAAAGCCGTGATCCGAATGAATTCAAAGAATTATTAGGAAAATTTGTGGGAAACAAAATAATTGTTGTGAGGAGAATTAATTGGAGCAAGTAATCCGTAATTTCTTTTTATTTTTTCTAATAATAAGTCTTTTATAAAAGCAGCAAAGAATTATGGTTTCCGATTTGAAGTATCACGCTTCGTGGTAGGAGTAGATATTGATAATGCAGCTGAACAAGTTAAAAAATTAATAAGATTTTATAGTTATTGTTGATCACTTAGGGGAGTTTATTGATGAATAAGAGGCAAGGAAATCTGTTGCTGGTGTGCACGCAATTGAAGTGATTGCAGAAAAAGGGCTAAATGCAGAATTATCATTGAAAATGACATCGATGGGGTTAGATATTTTATTTAAACTTGTACAAACTGCGGGAAATTCTAGAGTAGTATAACATGCATCATTTAGTAGAACGACCAGCAAATGGCGATTTATTTTAAAGGGTTTTCTGGATCAACGGTTTTGGCTTAGGCCGTTACAGACAAATTGGCTTTCGATTTCTCAAGTGAAAAAGATACAGGTTGGATATCAGCAGGAAAGGATGAAAAAGTATGTTAATCTTAAATACTGATGAACAAAAAAATTTAGTAGATATGAATGAGGTCATTGAATGCACAGCTGTCTCATTAAAGGAATTTTCAGAAGAAAGAACAGTTACACCTATTCGTGCCGCCTTACCATTTGATGGTGGTCAAAATACTGCATTAGTAATGCCTTCTGTGGCTGAAGAACTCGAGAGCCTTGGATTAAAAGTAGTAACCGTAGCTCCAAATAACAAGAAATTAGGGAAGAAAACCATAAATGGTATTGTGATGCTATCAGACTTCAAAACAGGAGAACCCACCGCTCTTTTGGAAGGCTCTTATTTAACAATGATTAGAACAGGCGCCTTATCAGGTGTAGCAACGAAATATTTATCCCGTCAAGATTCAAAAAAGTTATGTATTATAGGTACAGGAGAACAAGCAAAAGGTCTGGTTGAAGCTGTACTCGCTGTTCGAGACATTGAAGAGATTTTACTTTATAACCGAACAGAACAAAAAGCACAAGAATTTAATGAATATATTAGAAAGAAATTTAATAAACGTGTAAGAGTATATTCGGACCCAAACGAAGCAGTACGCGAAGCTGACATTATTGTAACTACAACCAACTCTTCAACACCGGTTTTTTCAGAGTCATTAAAACCGGGTGTTCATGTCAATGCAGTAGGTTCATTTAGACCAACAATGCAAGAGTTACCATCTCATGTAATTTCTCTAGCCGACAAAGTAGTAGTGGAATCTAGAGAAGCAGCATTAGAAGAGACTGGCGATTTACTAGTTCCGGTTAACGAAGGCGTTTTTAAGCCAAGCGACATCTATGGAGAGCTTGGGCAAATTGTAAACGGAGAATATAAGGGCAGAGTCAGCGATCAAGAAATCACCGTGTTTAAATCAGTTGGATTAGCTGTTGTGGATATTGTTGTAGCCAAATATTTTTATAAAAAAGCTATTGAAAATAATGTAGGAACTAGTATTCAATTGTAAGTTATAGATATTTTCGAAACTGAGTATTATCTCTGTTTTCTTTATTCTTTTTAACAAGATGGGGATAAACGGATACAACATCAATATCTCTATCATAAAAGCCATTGAGACGGGTTTAACCAGTAATGTCCAGTAGGTTCCATACCAACGATTTCTGTATCAAGGTCTTTGGTGTTTTTTAATTGATTTATCCATTCTAGTAACTTAGTAAAGCCATCTTCATGGTTTTCAAAAGATAGGGGATCGCTGACCACAATACCACGAAAATTTACAGCTCGATCCACGTGTGTTTGTTGAGCAATATCTACAACGGTATGGGAAGAAAAAATCGGTGTTATTCCATTTAAGTTAAAAGTCGTGTTACAATAAAATTGCGCATGCTAATCCCAATTTCGGAATGATTGTGGCAGCAATTCTTTTCCACCAACACCGGGGATTATCGGATGATTTTATATTCGTTACATTCTTTTGCCAGGGCATCTATCTCTTTGTCTAGTTGGGATAGATGCTTTTGGTATTGAAGAAGAATATCATATATGAAATAATTAGAGCCTAATTTCTCAGGATTATAATCGAGAAATTAGGCTTTTTTATACTCGGATTTTAACGTAGTAAATCCACAGGTTATACTGAAACTTCTTATTCTCATTCTGCCAGCTGCCATCTGAATTGTTTGTATTATTATCCAACTTTTTCCCTTCTTCTTGTAGAAAATTCCACAACTACGTCAGTGATTTTGTTTGCATCAGATATATCTTTCACTTGTCCCAAACATCTCATTTCGTTATCTGCATAACGTTTTGCTATTCTATAACATTCGATGGAATGACCAAACCGTCTTCGTAATTCTGATTTTTTTTCCGTAAAGAGCTGTGCCCACATTTTACGTTCAAAAACATTGTAGTCATGCCACGTTCTCTTTGGTTTCAGAAAAAACACCTTTTTCATCATAAAAATCCCTCCATTCGGAATTTTCTGAATAATAAATGTTTTGTATTTTGTTATTAATATACTTATTCCCTATTCTCTCATTATTTAAACTAAAATTTCTTTATTAAGTACATATGTTCAATTGCGTAATTCTTGAGAATCTTATTAAGATTCAAATGTACACTATTATTGAATTCATTGAGAAAGATGTCCATACTCATCATCCGCATCGCTTGTTATACGAGTTCAAGTATGGGATGGACAGTATTACGGACGGGATTGAGGTCCCACGGGCCATAGCGTCCTACCCCGGGTTAAGAATAATTCATAAAAAAAGTTAAACAGAATAACTGGTCAACCTTCTAATCGAACGGGTCATTTAACGGAATAAAACTTTCAAACAAAACTGGATATTTATGTTAATGTTGGGGCGTGAAATTGTGAAGGATTATACTTAACTAGAAAAGTTTATTGTTTATATCACTTTTTTAGACCAAGGTTTATTGACTTTATTATATTTATTAGAAAGAGGGATAAAACTCATGGAATATGTGAAAATTGAAAATACTGGTTTAGATGTATCACGAATTTGTCTGGGTACCATGGGTTTTGGTGATGCAGAGCGTTCATCATAAATAGGTACTTGATGAAGAGAAAAGCCGTCCGATTATTAAAAAGGCACTAGAATTAGGGATCAATTTCTTTGATACAGCAAATATGTATTCAAACGGAGCGAATGAGGAAATTGTGGGACGTGCTTTAAGAGATTTTGCAAATCGGGATGAAATGTCCTTACGACAAAAGTTTATTATCAAATGCATGACGGTCCAAATGGTGCTGGACTTTCTCGGAAGGCAATTATGAGCGAAATTGATATAAGCCTTAAACGGCTTGGAACCGATTATGTCGATCTCTATATGATTCACCGTTGGGATTACAACACCCCGATTGAAGAAACGATGGAAGCATTGCATGATGTGGTAAAATCCGGGAAAGCGAGATACATTGGTGCTTCTGCGATGTATGCATGGCAGTTTCTAAAGGCAAATCATATTGCGGAGAAAAACGGCTGGACTAAGTTTGTATCCATGCAACCATCTGAACCTTCTGTAGTGAAGAAGAAAGGGAGATGCTTCCGCTTTGTAAGGAAGAAAAAATTGGCGTTACTCCATTTAGTCCACTTGCATCAGGGAGGTTAACACGTGATTGATCGGAAACCACAGAACGTTCGGAAACAGATCCAATTCAAAAAGAGAATTATGATGCAACAGCAGATGCTGATAGATTAATAGTAGAACGTGTGGCCAGACTCGCTGAAAAGCATGGTGTTCCACGCGCTCAAATTGCACTTGCCTGGTTACTGCAGAAAGAACCGGTAACAGCTCCAATTGTCGGTGCTACAAAATTCTCTCATCTTGAAGGTGCAGTAGCTGCTCTTTCGGTTTCGCTAACGCCTGAAGAAGTTGTGTACTTGGAAGAGCCATATGTACCGCACTCAATAGTGGGTCATAATTAATAGTGTTTTATTGTTAAAAAGTTAATTACAAAAGAAAAGCCCATTTTCGTAATAGATTGCCAATAAGGCATAAATCCAATGAATGAGCTTGTTGGAGCAAGCAATGATAGCTGCTTTATATGGCTTTCCCTCTTCACGTTTTTTATCATATTTGGAAATGAGTTATACTGATTATTCAGCAAAAGTAACATGCTTTAACGTTTATGAAATAATTAAAGCCTAATTTCTCAGGGTTATAATCGAGAAATTAGGCTTTTTTATACTCGGATTTTAACGTAGTAAATCCACAGGTTCTTGACTTTATACTGAAACTTCTCATTCCCATTCTGGCAGCTGAAGTCTGAATTGTTTGTATTATTATCCAACTTTTTCTTTTCTTCTTGCAGAAAATTCCACAACTACGTCAGTGTTTTTGTTTGCATCAGATATATCTTTCACTTGTCCCAAACGTCTCATTTCGTTATCTGCATAACGTTTTGCTATTCTATAACATTCGATGGAATGACCAAACCGTCTTCGTAATTCTGATTTTTTTTCCGTAAAGAGCTGTGCCCACATTTTACGTTCAAAAACATTATAGTCATGCCACGTTCTCTTTGGTTTCAGAAAAAACACCTTTTTTATCACAAAAATCCCTCCATTCGGAATTTTCTGAATAATGAATGTTTCTACTTTTTTGTTATTATACTTATTCCCTATTCTATCATTGTTTAAACTAAAATAAAATATTTTTGTTAATTAAATATCAAATAAACAATTATAGGAAATGATATGTATGCTTTTTTCTATTTAATTTAGGTATTATTCCATTATATTCCTAATGAAATACAAAAATCCCATAAATTTGAAGGGGATATAGTAATCTCTAACACAAAACGAGGCAGAGGTATCTATAGACTGTATATCCTGCATAGTTACATGAAATTTAATACGTGCAACCTCCTATGAAACGTTTAAATGCGTTAGTCAAATTTTTTCGGATGATGTAATTGATCACGCAGCTGTTCTAGAAATTGCTGTAACGCGGTGCCAAAAACGAGATTTGGTTGATAAATGATCCCGATTACTAATTGCAGATCCAGGTTATCAATGGCACATGCAATCGTCCCTTTTAGAAGAATGGCTAGACCGAAATTGTGTTGGACCATTTGTTTAATCAGGAAAATTCTGTTGAGGAAACTATTCAGGAAGTAATCGATCTTCAATTATTGGGCTGTTCTATTCAAAAATGTGATGTTGATACAATTGTAGTTGGCGGTGATCTGGCTCCTGCATTGGTTATGAATCGGATAATGTCTCTTAATGGGACGGTCATTGTCAGTGGTGATGGACGCAGAGTGAGCGGATTGGTCCTGATCCTAAAAAAAATAACATTATTTGATCTGAAGTTCCAGAGTACGCTGCATTAGGTTGGGTTATGACTACGTTATATTATGTCGGTGAACTTGAACGAATGGCACAGTATAAAGATAAATCTCAACGTCATGGTGAGTCCATCCCTGGGGCTGCTTGCTTATTCTCCTCTTATGGCTGCAGATATACTACTTTACCAAGCAGACTATGTTCCAGTAGGAGAGGATCAAAAACAACACAGAAATCACGAAAAACTTAGCCCGACGTTTTAATAATCGGTATGGAGGATATTTTTAAAATTCCAGATATGCACACCCCAGAAGTTGGAGCAAGAATAATGTCTTTACAGGAACCGAAAAAAATGAGTAAGTCTGATTTAAATACAAACGCAACGACCTTCTAAAGCAGAAATACAAAGGATTCTGCATTCTACTTGACTAGAGTATATAATAGTTTATGTGGACAAGGGTAAAAATATCAGGTCGTTTGTTGACGCTTACTTAAATAGTGACCGCATGATTCACGCACTACTAAAGTGTCTTCTAACACATATTGGAATTGCGTTAAAGGTTCTTTATTCAATAGGTCTAATAAGAGAGACATGGATTTCTGTCCAATTTTAAATGCTGGTTGTGAAATCGTTGTTAATTGAGGAGTAAACATGGAAGCCATTTTTATGTCATCAAAACCTACTACAGCAACATCCTCAGGAACTTTTACACGTAATGTTTCTGCAGCTTTAATAGCCCCCATAGCCATTTCATCGTTCGCTGCAAATACAGCATCCGGTCGAGCTTCCATAGATAAAAGCTTATACATGATATTGTATCCTGATTCTATGTTGAAATCTCCCTCTTGAATATAAGACGTTTTAATAGGAAGACTATTTGATTGTAATGCTTGTTTAAATCCTCGAAGTCTATCTATACCTAACACCGTATTCATTGGGCCGGTAATATGAGCCACGTTCTTGTAATTTAAATGAATGAGATGTTCGGTTATTTTACGCGCAGCACTTATATTATCTATAGAAACAGTAGGAATGGTAGCGTCTTCAAAGTATTCGCAAGCCAGTACTATATTATGGTTTTCACACATATCTAGTAGAACATCGCGGTCAACTCTTGATGTAAGCATAATTAAGCCATCGACTTGTTTTTGTTGTAACATATTAAAGCATTTCACATTATCGAAATTGGTCTGTTCTGCGTCCATTATTAGTACCTCATAATCTTTCTCATTGGCAAGCGTTTGAATCCCTTTCAATATATTTGAGAAAAAGGGATTGGCGAGATCAGGCACCACTACTAATATTGTATTGGTATGAGCTGTTCTTAAATAACGCCCCAGGGCATTTGGTTTATAATTTAATTCCTTAACAGCTTTTAACACAATCTGTTTATTTTTTTCTGTTACGGATCCCGTGTTACTTAAGACTCTAGAAACGGTAGCCACGGAAACGTTTGCGTGTTTGGCAACATCTTTAATGGTAGGCATATTTTTAATCCTCGCAATTCTTGTAAATTGTAAACGATTACTTAACTATTGACAATTATCATATTCCAACCTATTATTTTTGTCAAATAGATCCTAAAATAAACAAAAAAAGATTGACAAATTTAACAGAAGTAATATAGAATTCAACCATAGTTGTAATCGTTTACTTTTCGAAAAATCTAAACATTTTGAGAGGGTTGATAAAATAAAGAATGTAATTTAAGTTTTTATTTTTTTAGTTCACTTTTGTAATCGTTTACTTTTTCATAAAGGTATGAAGATCATGATTAGTAAGAGACGTTATTGTTTAAGGTGAAAGCGGATTTATTTAATGGGAAGGAGAGGGTTTATTTGAAAGGGAAAAAGTTTTATGCAGGAGTCGCTTCGGCTTTGTTACTATCTAGTGTATTAGCAGGGTGTTCATCTTCTAATGACGAAGGATCGTCCAGTGCCGCATCAGAAGATCAAGTTACAGTAGATATCTTCCAATATAAAGTAGAATTTAAAGAGCAGTTTGAAGATATCGTAAAGCAGTATGAGGAAGAAAATCCTGGTGTAAATATCAATGTAAAAACGGTCGGTGGCGGAAACGACTATGGCAGTGCACTTAAGTCAGCATTCGCATCAGGGGAAGAACCGGATATTTTTAATGTCGAAGGACCATCTGTTGTGGAAGAATATAAAGATTACCTGACAGACTTATCAGATACAAAAGCGGCAGATGCCGCTCTTGAAGGTACACTTGAAAGTGTTACAGATGGCGAAGAGGTTCACGGATTACCTTATAACCAGGAAGGATACGGATTAATTTATAATAAAACAATCTTTGAAAAAGCAGGCATTAATCCGGATGACATTCTTACATTTGAAGATTTAGAGGACGCGGTTGAAACGTTAGACAACCACAAAGAAAAATTAGGAATTGAAGCAGTGTTCGCTCTTCCCGCCAAAGAAAAATGGGTGACTGGAAACCATTTATCAAACGCGTTTGTTGCTCCAGAATTCAATGATAATCCTTTAGATGCTTATGAAGCGGAAACAATAGCATTCGAAAAAGGCGATGAAATGAAAAGGTTTCTTGATCTGCAAAATCAATACTCTGTGCAGCCTTCCATAAGTCTTGATTATTCGCAGCAAGTAGAAGAGCTGTTTTCTCTTGAGGGAGTAGCCATGATTCAACAAGGAAACTGGGTATACAATGCTATTTATGAAATGGATCCAGAATTTGCCAAAAATAATATTGGTATAATACCAATCCCAGTTGAAGGACATGAAGGAAGTCTTCCGGTAGGAGTTCCTAACTATTGGGCTGTAAATAACAATAGTGATGATGAAGTCATCGAGGCATCAAAAGACTTCTTGGATTGGTTGTATACATCAGAAACCGGCAAAGAAGTAGTCTTAAATGACTTTAAATTTATCCCGGCATATGAAGGGTATGATACATCACAAATAGCTGACCCTCTATCTCAGGAAATCTATCAATATGCTGACGAAGGGAAAACGATCGGATGGGTATTTATGGGATATCCTAGTGCTTGGACAGATAATGTGTTGGGAGCTTATATCCAGAAATATTTAAGTGGAGAAATGACCTGGGAAGAGTTAGAAGATATATCACAAAGCAAATGGGAAGAGGCAAGACAATAATTGTTTATAAAAAGAAAAACTGCTAACAAGGCAGCAATCATAAAGCTGTCTTGTTAGCTCCATTGAAATACATGTCCAACACTTGTTTTACAGAATTTAGGCCATGTGGATGGTAGAAATACATCGGAGGCGATCACATGCGAAATCGGGATGTTTCATTCTGGTTATTTTTAACACCGGTTATACTTAGCTTAAGTTTGGTTGTCATCATTCCCTTTGTCTATGGATTCATTTTTTCCTTCACTAACTGGAATGGTTTAACGGCCTCAAAGTTTCTAGGTTTTTCGAATTATATCAAGTTATTTCAAGATGCTGAATTTGTGAATGCGATATGGTTTACGATTCAATTTTCAGTGGTTACCGTCATTCTTCTTAACATTTTAGGTTTAAGCCTCGCTTTAATTGTAACTCGAAAACTGAAATCCAGTAACTTTTTAAGAACCATCTTTTTTATGCCTAATTTAATTGGTGGTCTGATTCTAGGGTTTATCTGGCAGTTTATTTTTATTAGTGTATTTGATGATATTGGCAGCGCGCTTGGTATTGAAGCGTTAAACGGCTGGTTGTCAACAACAACGACTGGTTTTTGGGGGCTTGTAATCCTAACCACCTGGCAAATGGCTGGATATATTATGATTATTTACATCGCTTACTTGCAAAATATCCCAAACGAATTAATTGAAGCCGCTGAAATTGATGGGGCCAACAGCTTTCAACGATTCCGTAATGTTACGTTCCCACTGGTTGCACCAGCCTTTACCGTCAGTATGTTCTTAACGTTATCGACTTCGTTTAAAATTTACGACCAGAACTTATCACTGACAAATGGGGGGCCTCATAATTCCACGCAAATGGTGGCGATGGAAATTGTAAAAACAGCCTTTAGTGAGAATCAAATGGCGTTTGCGCAGGCAAAAGCGGTTATTTTCTTCATTTTAGTAGCGACCATTGCCATAGCGCAGGTTTATTACAATAAAAAAAGGGAGGTCGAGATGTAATGAAGAAAAAACAACGAGATTTATTCCTGGTGGAAATTCTTGGCCTCTTCCTTGCCTTAGTATGGATCGCTCCGTTTTATTTAATGATTGTTAATGCGTTTAAAACGAAAAGAGGCATTTTTGAAGGAGTCCTTGGATGGCCTGAGGAAGTCACAACCGAAAATTTTGTCGATGCCTTTATTGAATTGGAATTTTTGCAGTCTCTGTTTAATTCCGTATTAATTACAACGGTGAGTATTGGGATTATTGTTCTCTTTGCCTCGATGGCGGGATATGCGCTGGCAAGAAATAAAAGTAAGCTAAGTAACGTCATCTTATTAATTTTTGTAGCCGCTATGCTTATTCCCTTTCAGTCCGTGATGATTCCACTCGTTTCTCTTTTTGGAATGGCGGAAATGTTGAACCGCGCTGGCCTGATCTTTATGTATTTAGGATTTGGCTGTAGTCTCGCGATCTTTTTATACCACGGGGCGATGACGGGGATATCGAGAAGCCTGGACGAAGCCGCTATTATCGATGGAGCGAATCGATTTCAATTGTTTTGGTATGTTATTTTCCCATTGTTAAAGCCGATTTCGGTAACGGTGGGCATTCTAAATGTCATCTGGATCTGGAATGATTTCTTATTACCTTCTCTTGTATTAGGAGAATCAAGTGCCACAATCCCTTTAAAAATGTTCTTTTTCTTCGGACAATACACAAAACAGTGGCATTTAGCACTAGCAGGATTAACGATCGCGATTATTCCGGTAATCATCGGTTACTTCTTTGCTCAAAAGCAAATTATTAACGGGGTATCCGAAGGGGCCGTTAAATAAGTCAATTTAGTACTCAATGAAAATTGGAAGACAGCACGTTATATAAACGTTTGTCTTTTCCATAAATATAAAAATATTCAAAACAAAGGAGATTATTAGTATGAATGTAGTTGTATGGAACGAAAATCGTCATGAAAAGTCGAATCCAATGGTGGCCGAAATCTATCCGAACGGTATTCATGGAGCGATTGCCGAATTTTTAGAAGAAGATCAAATCCATGTAAAAACCGCAACATTAGATGAAGAAGACCATGGATTAACAGATGAACTCTTAAATGAAACAGATGTGCTGATCTGGTGGGGCCATAAAGCCCATGATGAGGTCAAAGATGATATCGTAGAAAAGGTACACAAGCGAGTTCTAGAAGGAATGGGGCTTATTGCTTTACACTCCGCTCACTTTTCTAAAATCTTTAAAAAATTAATGGGTACTACCTGTGACCTGAAATGGCGTGAAGCCGATGAGACAGAGCGTCTTTGGGTGGTCGATCCAAGTCACCCGATTACAGAAGGGATTGGTGAATATATTGAGCTGGAAAAAGAAGAGATGTATGGAGAGCATTTTGATATTCCAGCCCCTGACCAGTTGATCTTTATGAGCTGGTTTGAAGGAGGAGAAGTCTTTCGCAGCGGCTCTACCTATCAACGTGGAAAAGGAAAGATATTCTATTTCCGGCCGGGTCATGAAACCTATCCTACGTACTATAACAAAGAAATACAGCGAGTTATCAAAAATGGTGTGAAATGGGTGAATAACGTAAACACTCCGGCTCCGGTCTATGGGAATGCAAAACCTCTAGAGGAAATTACTAAAAAGCAAGTAAAACAATAATAAATAAACAAAAGGGAGATGAGAAATATGACCAATCTAAAAGTAGCCGTTATCGGATGTGGAAGCATTACTAAAAACCGTCATTTATTGGAGTATGACAATAATCAACAAACAGAAATCGTTGCCGTTTGCGATATAAATGAAGAAAGGGCTCAAGAAGCCGCTGAAAAATACGAGGCAAATGCTTATACAAACTATGAACAATTATTAGAAACAGAAGAGATAGACGCTGTAAGTGTTTGTCTGCCAAACTACTTACATGCTCCAGTCAGCATCGCTGCTTTAAATGCCGGATGCCATGTATTATGTGAAAAACCAATGGCAACTTCCAGGGAAGAAGCAGACAACATGATTAAAGCAGCTGAATCTAATCAGAAAAAGTTAATGATAGCGCATAATCAACGCTTTGTTGCCTCCCATGTAAAAGCAAAAGAATTAATCGAAAAAGGTGATGTCGGAAAGATTTATAGCTTTCGAACAACATTTGGACATGGGGGACCAGACAGATGGAGTGCTGATGGTAAAAAAAGTTGGTTCTTTAATAAGGGACAAGCGGTGATGGGTGCTATGGGGGACCTTGGTGTTCATAAAGCAGATCTCCTCCGTTACTTATTAAATGAAGAGTTTGTGGAAGTGGCAGGATTTGTTGAAACTAATACTAAGCAAAATATAGATGTTGATGATAATGCTGTTTGTATATTAAAGACAGAAAGCGGTGTGGTTGGTACACTAGCTGCAAGCTGGGCATATAAAACGATCGAAGATAACTCCACGGTTATTTTTGGCGAACATGCCACGTTACGTCTAGAAGATGATCCTAACTATTCATTAATTGCTCAGTATACAAACGGTGATGTTGTTAAATATGAATTAGGACAAATTCAATCGAATGATAAAGGCGGACAAACTAATACCCAAGTGATTAATCATTTTGTTGAGTGTATTATTCATGATAAGGAACCTTTAATTAGTGGAGAAGAAGGGAAGAAATCTCTTGAAGTTATTTTAGCAGCAATGGAATCGAATACACATTAAAACTTAACTAGTCATAATATCCAGACACGTTTAACTTAAGGGAGTGGAGGCGATAAAGTGAAATTAGGGGTTTTTACTGTGTTATTCTCTAGTAAGAAATTTGAAGACATGCTTGATCATGTAAAAGCTTCCGGTTTGCAATCGGTTGAAATAGGGACCGGAGGTTATCCAGGGGATACTCATTGTCCTATTGATGAATTGCTGGAGAGTACGGAAAAGCGAAAAGAGTATATTGAAAAAGTTCATTCCCGTGGTTTGAAGATTAGTGCATTTAGTTGTCATGGAAATCCACTTTCCCCCAATAAAAGCTTTGCTGAAGATTCACACGATACGTTTGTTAAAACAGTAAAGCTTGCAGAGTTGTTAGAGGTACCGATTGTAAATACGTTCTCTGGAACACCGGGAGATCAAGAGGAGGCAAAGTATCCGAACTGGCCTGTGACCCCGTGGCCAAATGAATACAAAGATATTTTACATTGGCAATGGGAGGAAAAGCTGATTCCTTATTGGAAAGAACAAGGACAATTTGCGAAAGACCATGGTGTAAAAATAGGACTTGAGCTTCATGCAGGTTTTCTTGTTCATACGCCTTATACAATGCTGAAACTTAGAGAAGCTACGAATAATGCTATTGGAGCAAACCTTGATCCGAGTCACTTATGGTGGCAGGGAATTGACCCAGTAGCAGCTATTAAAATTCTAGGAAAGGAAGATGCCATTCATCATTTCCATGCAAAAGACACGTACATTGATCAGGATAATGTAAACATGTATGGATTGACGGATATGCAGCCGTATTCTGACGTTCAAACACGTGCCTGGAGTTTCCGTTCTGTAGGGTATGGTCACAGCATTCAAGAATGGTCCAACATGGTTAGTGCACTTAGAACATACGGTTATGATCATGTTATAAGCATTGAGCATGAAGATCCAATCATGTCGATTGATGAAGGATTTAATCGCGCTGTTAAAAATTTAAAAAGCGTAAATATTGAAGAGGCTCCTGCAGAAATGTGGTGGGCGTAAGAATTTGTATAGGAATATAAAGCTTCCCCCTTTAAGCAGCTGTATGAAAGCATAGCAATTACTTAAAGGGGGATTCTCTTGTATACTATGGTAAGAATTTAAAGGGAGGGAAAAGAATGAGAGGAGGTTTATTGGGAGGGTTATATCAAGTAAGTGAATGGGTTTCGAGATTTGCGGTTATCAATTTGCTTTGGCTTATCTTTAATCTTCCTATAGTTTTCGTTATTATCAGTATGTTGTTTGCAGAACATACAGGAGAAGTATTTATTTTAACTATTCCTCTTATCGTTTTATCACCGTTTTTGTTTTTCCCGGCTACTGCCGCTATGTTTGCTTCTGTCAGAGATTGGGTGATAAAAAAAGATTATATCTCCCTTATGAAGTCATTCTGGAACTACTATAAAGAAAATTATAAAAGAAGTTTGCTCGGAGGTTTTATCTTAACTGGACTGTGGATCACTTGGGCCGTTGAATACTATTATCTTAGTGAAGTAAGTGTCCCTTTAATGTTTACGTTTATGATTATGGGGATGGTTTTATTTGTTTATTCTATTAACTTTTTTTCCATGATGGCCCACTATCACTTAAAATTGCGTACGTTATTGAAAAAAACTTTCATTATTACTATTGGAAGTCCTGTTTTATTTTTAACCGTTCTTCTAGGAAGCAGCCTCATTATATACGTCAGTGTAAATGGTCCTCTGTTCTTCATTCCGTTTTTCACAGGGTCACTGGCTGCCTTCATATCCTTTTCAGCATTTTATAGACTGTATTTAAAATTAGCAGAAAAGCAAGTTCTTCAAAAGTGAACCCCACCCGCAAATAAGATGTATTCCCCGTTTGCTGTAGTTACACATAAAAGGGTGCCCTTAAGGGAACTTTTTGGGACACCCTTTTTACAAATTAAAATCCAAGCGAATGACCGTAATGATATAAATCTGGAATCGTTACCGGCAGTTTTCCTCTGGATTGACCTCTCCGCTAAAGCCAGCATTATTAAACGCCAAAATAGCATGAAACGAGCTAGTATATATTCCATAGAACCATCCATACTCCGGAACCCAGCGGATAGACAAAATGATAGTCGCCATAATTTCCATGGCAAACGCAAAAATTCAAAGGAGTTTAACCGAACCATTCTTCTAAAGAACTTTGATTAAAAGATTTCTGGACCAAAAGTCTTTCTTTTCATCCCACTTTCTTTCCCAATGGAGAGAACTTGTTGGTTGGGGCAGAAGAGATACAGATTGCCCGACGTTGTTTGAACGCTGTAATTTTCGGGCTGGTGTAAAAGGCATATTCAGCAATCGGGCTGCAATTCTGTAGTAAAGGATTGCGCTCTTTCTTTGTGAAAGGGCCAGATTCTTGAATAAGAGAAGGTAAAATATTGATTATATTTTTATAGCGGTATGAGTTGTTCTTCCGAGTATAAAGTAATGTAGCACATTAACTAGAATTTCTATTAATAATTTCTCCGTTGTATACCTTTTTGATAGGAGATTTTTTTATACCATTAATCTTATTTACAATGTGATTTACTAGGTCATTAGACATATCCTGAATATGATTGCAGATAGTGGAAATTTGTGGATTAGTAACTAGTGATATCGGATGATTGTCAAAACCTATAATTGATAGTTGTTTAGGTATTTCGATATGATTTTTAACAGCCGAACTTATTAATCCAGCGGCAACGAAGTCACTTCCAGCGATAATACCTTCTATTTCTAAACGATCCTTAAATATTCTTTCACCTAATATGATTCCATCTTCTATATTTGATATCTTATTAAAAACAAAGTCTTTGGTGTGATGTAATCCCTTTTTAGTGTGAGCTAAAATAAAACCCTTTAATCTTGCTTGTTGTAAAGGGGAAGTAATATTGTCCGAACAGAAGGCTAATTTTGAAAGTCCTTTATTTAACAGATATGATGTTGCTTTCATGGTTACCTCTTCCTCATCTAAACAAAAAACGTCAAAATAGTCACCAGAGTAATCCTCATTACAGGCAACGATTATATTATTTTCTGTATATCTAGCAATTGCCTCCTCTGGTAATGAAAAGGAAGCTAAAATAATGGCATCAAATTCATTTCTTTGAAGTTGAGTGTATACATCTCTTTCTGTATATTTGTTTGAAAAAGTTTGATGTATTACTGTTTTAAATCCTTTTTTATAACAAGCAGCGGATATGTATCTAACGAGTTGACTGAAATAAGGGTGGTCTAAATTAGGGATGAGAATAGCTATACACTTTGTTTGCTTTTGACGAAATTGTTTGGCAAGAGAATTTGGAACATAATTATACTCTTGCATGACTTTTAGTACTTTGTTTCTTGTTTCAGTTGATACATAGGGATGATTAGAAACCACTCGTGATACTGTTGATTTAGAAACACCACTTAGTCGCGCAATATCATATATTGTTACCATTTTTTCACCTCATAAAAAAATATTGACATGGGATCAATCCCAGAAATTATATTATAAAAAATTAGATTAATGGGGTGGTTTATATGAATTTTAAGCTTAATAAATCTTTTTTAAATGCTAATGAGGCAAAGTATATAATCTTTTTTGATTTTGATGAAACATATTTTCCTCATGATTGTACTGATGAATTGTTGAAAAATTTAAATGAACTGGAAGAGTATCTTCATCTTCTTGTTCAAAAACAATTCTTAAAAATCGGTTGGGTAACTGGTAGTGATTTAAATCAAATTGCTCACAAAATGGAACGGGCCAATATTTCTTATAGTCCCCATTTTATAGCAAGTAACTTAGGTACTGAAGTATATAACGTAAGTGAAAAAGGAGATTTGCTACCTAATAAGGAATGGGAAAATAGACTAAAGAAAGTTAATTTCTCAAGCGACACTGTAAAAGAACTTGAAAGTGAACTGTACAATGTCTATAACATAGAGCTTGTAGAGCAGACTCAGTTAGGACAAAAAGGTTATAAGTGGAACTACTATTATTTTGAAAAGTCCAAGACGAAAAGCCAATATGATTTAAAGATCATTAGTCATGTAGCTAAATTAAACGGTCTAGGAATAAACATAAATCGATGCAATCCAAAAGCAGGAGACCCTAAAGGCGCATTTGATGTTGACTTTATCCCTTTAAATACTGGAAAAAAAGAAATAGTAAAGTTTATGATCAAATATTATCAAGTTCCTTTAGCTAATACGATTGCTTTTGGAGATAGTGGAAATGATGTAGAAATGTTAAAAACAGTTCAATATGGTTATTTGTTAGGAAACGCTACGGAAGAAGCAAAGGGTTTACATGATAATGTAACAATTTCGCATTATTCTCTCGGAATACTAGAAGTTCTTAAAAAATTGTTCCCTAATCCTTAGTTTTGAAACGCTTAAGGTACCCTATTTAACCAAATATTGGTACCTGAAAACGGGTGCGTTGGATGGTCAATTGAATGGGAGGTAGAGTTGTGAGTAAGTCCTTTTTGATTCCGTTAATAGCTTCATTTGAAACTATGATTTTACTTAATTCCCTTTATTATTGAGCCATTTTTGGTATCTTCTATGTGGATATTAAAGTGGAACATATGGAAATTTCAAAAAATTTATATTGCTTAAACGCAATCGTGTATTCTTCAACAAAAGGGCCGTTTTGTGGAATAACACTTAATAAGAAAATTAGATATTTTTGTTAAAATATATAGAGAAGATTGTGAAAAAACATACTTAAGCATACGGGGCAGGTTTGTGTAATAAGAAAATCTTGTATAATAAAATAAACTTGTACATATTAGGGGGATTGGTTATGAAGAGAATTGCAATAGATATGGATGAAGTAATTGCTGATTTTATTCCCAAACATTTAGCACTTTTCAATCGAGACTACAACGAAAATATTACAGTTGAAGACTTAAAAGGAAAAAAACTAAGAGAGTTACGCCCTCAGTTGAAAGAAGAAATTATGAATTACTTAACCGAACCTACTTACTTTAGGGATTTAGCAGTAATGAAGGATAGTCAAGAAGTAATAAAGGAATTAAGCGAACACTATGAAATTTTCATTACTACGGCTGCAATGGAGTTTCCAACATCATTTACAGCAAAGTATGAATGGTTAAAGGAACATTTTAGCTTCTTGAATGATATGAACTTTGTCTTTTGTGGTGATAAGAGTATTATTAATGCAGACTATCTTATTGACGATAATGTAAGACATTTTAAACGATTTTCTGGTCAAGGAATCTTGTTTACATCTCCACATAATATTAATGAAACAGGCTATGTTAGAGTCAACAACTGGCAAAAGGTAAGGAATTATTTTCTCAAATAAACGAAAAGTTCTTCTTTAACAAACGTGTGCGTTACTTGAAGAAAAATAAGCTAGTTGTATCTGTTTCTCTATTTTTGTTATTCCATTATAGGGCGCGATCCTAGAGCAGGGACTGCGCTCTTTCTTTTGTGTAAAGGACCATGACTTTTAATTTAATCTAATGGTTTTGAGCTTGAGCGTTTATGTTAAAATAAGGAAAAGTTGAATACATAACAAAGCGAGGTTATTTGGGGGTTTTTTATGTCTTTGTTTTATGGTGATCTTATATTTTCAGTTGTCATTTTAATGCTAATCATTTTATTTGCTGTTTCTTTTACACTGTTTGTTAGAAGGTTGATAATCAATTTAAATAGAAAATACCGTAGCTCTAATAAAGTTGAGGAGAAGCTTGATAGGATAATAGAACTTTTGGAAAAAGATAAATGATTATACACCAATACAAATGCGAAAACACAGAGATTAGTATTTATTAAGCAAACGGGGGTACTTATTTAATAAGTCGTCCTCTTTGTATTTCTAAAATATGGAAAAAGCCATTGTACCTATTTAGGAGTTTTGAAATAATGAATGTTAAGCAATAGGGTAGCAAAGTAAAATAGGGTGATGAAAATGAAGGTCTTAATCGATTACTCTTTATTTTTTTTGATATTGATGGTTATTTTATTTTTCCTTAATCTTATTGTTAATGAATTTTTTAGTAAGCGCAAGGAAGCCAGTAATTCCATACTTATCAAAACAATGATTCAGGGTGTTGTAATTAGCGCAATTAGTTTGCCGATAATGTTGGCTCAATAAAGAATTAAAAAGGTTTCCATAAACGGGCGCAATTCAGGAGTAAGAAATGCGCTCTCTCTTTGTATATAGGGCCAAATTGTTTATTAAAGGAAGGAATTATTAGAAAGTGAAAGGAAGCTCTTAGTTATTCGATTAACGTAGAACAATAACAATTGTACAAAACTAAAATTTGGATTTAAAATATGGGTATCAATGGAAAATTATTAGGGGGGATCCTATGGATGAAAGGAAAAAAGCTTTAATTATGGTTGACGTACAAACAATCAAGTAAATATGGAACGTTTATGGAAAGAAGAAACAATAAAAAATATTTAATAGTCAGGCTCATGTGTGCGTTTTAAGGCCTTTTGGGTGTCGTTTTTACATGCCCCAACACTGTTTTTGGGTTAGATTGAAAGGGACTGACCCTAAAAGTCGGTTTTGACCGGCTTATAGGACAGCCCTTGTACGTGTTAATTATATTACTAGTGAAGATTACGCCAATTCATTAGTGAGTTAATAGGTTCTTCTGGATTTGCTCTCCCATTACTGAACCCGTTCGTCTAGGACCCGGCCTCTGTTTTTACAATTTGGTCATAAAACGTTTTTGTAATAAGCTGCGGGCGTGTAATGGCACTTCCGACCACTACACAATGTGCCCCGTTTTCTAAAGCATCGCCCGCCAATTCAGGTGTAGAGATTTTCCCTTCTGCTACGACTGGAATAGAAACGGCGTCAGTGATAGCTCTTAATAATTCAAAATCGTTGTCTGCAAGGGATTGTCCTTCGGTTTCTTTCGTATAACCGATTAACGTGGTGGAGACACAATCAAAACCTAGTTTTTCTGCATCGATTGCTTCTTCAAGAGAAGAAACATCGGCCATTAGAGCAATTGATGAATATTTTTCACGAATGAATGCTATTTGCGTTTCTATTTTTTCGTCTTTTGGTCTTTTTCTATTTGTTGCATCTACTGCAATCATCTCTGCACCAGATTCAGCAATTTCAACTATTTCTTCTAAAGTAGGAGTGATAAATACATCACTATCAGGATACACCTTTTTTCGAATGCCGATAACAGGTAAATTTGTTTGTTTTTTAATTTCATTAATATCGGACGCCGAATTTGCACGGATGCCGGCTGCTCCACCTGCCTTTGCTGCCAAAGCCATTCTTCCCATAATAAAGGAAGAGTGGAGGGGCTCATCTTCTAGAGCCTGGCATGATACGATTAGTTGATTTTTCCATTGCTGTAATACTGGATGTGTCATTTAATTCATCTCTCCTAATATTTCTTCTACTTCATTTTTAATACTAGTTACCTCAGGTCCATAAATAACCTGTACTCCGTTGCCGCTAGTAAGGACTCCTTTAGCTCCTGTATTTTTTAAAGCGTCTTTTGAAACGTTTTCAACAGAATGCACACTTACACGTAATCTTGTTGCGCAGGAATCAAGATCTTTCACATTATTTTTGCCGCCTAGTCCAGATATGATAGCTTCTGCACGGTCTGTTCCTTTCATCGTATGATCCGTGCTATCTTCTGCTTCACGTCCTGGCGTCTTTAGATCAAATTTCCCGATAGCAAATCGGAAGGTGAAATAATAAAGGAAGAACCATGGAATTCCAATGACAGGAACCATCATCCAATTTGTTTTGTCATTTCCTTGCAGGACCCCGAATAACAGAAAGTCAATAAATCCTCCTGAAAAGGTCTGTCCAATCGTAATTTCAAACATATGAGCGAGCATAAAAGCTAAGCCGTCATAAAAAGCATGAATGACGTACAATAGCGGAGCTAAAAACAAGAAAGAAAATTCTATAGGTTCTGTAATTCCTGTTAAAAAAGAAGTTAAACCAGCAGAAAATAAGAGCCCAAATACTTTTTTCTTATTCTCAGGCTTTGCCATATGGTACATAGCCAAACAAGCTCCAATTAAGCCAAACATCATGGTAATATGGCGGCCGGACATAAAGCGTGCCGTACCGATAAAGAATTGTTCGACATTACCTTCGCTAAGTTGAGCGAAGAAAATTCGCTGCGTCCCTTCTACGATAGAGCCCGCTATTTCCATGGACCCTCCAAGACTGGTGGTCCAAAATGGAATATAAAAAATATGGTGCAGGCCAAAAGGACCTAAGAGCCGCAGGACAAACCCATACACTAAGGTTCCAATATAACCAGTGGCTTCTATAATCCCGCCTAATGAAAAAATAAAAGATTGAATAGGAGGCCAAACGTAATACAGAGCTAAACCTAGTAAAATCGAAAAGAATGCAGTAACAATTGGAATAAACCGAGAACCTCCGAAAAATCCGAGAAAACGTGGTAATTCAATTTTGTTAAATCTGTTATGGAGGAAATACGTCATCAGTCCAACAACCACTCCCCCAAATACACCGGTTTCAAGAGACTGAATACCAAGAAGCATTCCTTGCCCCACTTCAGCCATATTTTCTTCCTCTGCAATATTACCTGTAATGTTTAAAATGGCATTAATGGTGGCGTTCATAACAAGATAACCAAGCATTGCAGCAAGACCGGCTGTTCCTTTATCAGCACGAGCCAAACCAATCGCAACCCCCACCGCGAAAATGACAGCCAAGTTAGCAAATACAATACTTCCAGCAGAACTCATCGTAATAAAGATCGCTTGAAGCCAATCTTGATCAAGGAAGGGATATGCTTCTATTGTAGCGCTGTTACTAAAAGCCCCGCCGATACCAAGAAGCAGACCCGCAGCTGGCAGCACGGCTATAGGAAGCATAAATGATTTACCAAATCGCTGTGCTTTTTCAAAGAAAGCTGTTTTCATTGCACTCACCCCTTGGGAAAATAGTTTTCATTTTAATTGTATATATGAAAATGGTTTTTATCAATAGTTTTTCGAAAATTCGTATGAATGAAGGATAATATTGGAAAAAAGTATGCGGAAACTGGTTATATCAAATATAGGAATTGAAATGCATCTAGCCCAAGGAAGTTAGAACAGTATGTCTTGGACCATGAATGATTATCCGTCCTCCCTGAAAAATCTTGACAAAGCAGTTCGGAAAAAAGCGATTGATATTGCAAATGCCATGGTGGGTGAAGGCTATGATGAAGGGCGGACTATCCTAGCGGAGGAGCAATCGGCCTAAACGGGGGGCAAATGGTGGTTAACACTTATATCATTATTTACAGGTAATTGGAATTTCGGTTGCGCTTGCGGCAACTATGCATTTCTTATGCCGTATTTACATTACCGAAAGAATAAATGACGGACCTCTGGTAGCTAGCATGTGCACCCGGGTCTTTTTTTAAGTAATTTATTGTTGCAAAATTAAACTATTTTCTGAATGTTATTGCAAATTAAATCATTGTATAATAAGATTCCAAATAAGATAGTTAAACATTTAAGAGTTACTAGAAATTGTAAGCGTTTCAATAAAGGGGGTTAAGAGATAATGTCATTAGATAATAAGGTAGCAATCGTAACTGGTGCTAGTAGGGGTGTGGGAAGAGCAACAGCATTAGCTTTAGCTGAGAATGGATCTGCTGTAGTTATAAACGGTACTAATATCCAAATATTAGAGGAGCTTGCTGAAGAAATAGAAACAATGGGTTCTGAGTCTATGATACAGGCAGGTGATGTGACTGTACCACAGACTGCGAAAGAAGTTGTGGAGTCAACCATAAATCGTTTTAATAAAATTGATATCTTAGTAAACAATGCAGGGATTAATAGGAGAAGCTCTACTTTAGACATGACTCTAGAGGAATGGGATGAAGTGTTGAATGTTAACTTAAATGCAAACCTTTATTTTAGCAAAGCAGTTCTCCCCCATATGATCAATCAAAACGCTGGGAAAATTATTAATGTTAGTTCGACTGCAGGAAAAGCAGTTCATAGAAACGCTGCACCTTCTTATGGTACAGCAAAAGCGGGAGTTAATTATTTAACGATGCATTTAGCCATGGAGGGTGCTCCGCATAATATTTTAGTTAACGGTGTATGTCCAGGACCGATAGAAACCGATATGAGTAAGCAATGGTCTGAAGAATACCATGAACAAATTTTGCAAAAAATTCCTTTAAAAAGACTGGGAAAGCCTGAAGATGTAGCAAATACTATTTTGTTTTTGGCTTCGGAAAAATCTGATTTTATAACCGGAGAGACTATTAACATCAACGGTGGTTCCTTCATGAATTAATTCTATTTTTTATAGAAAGGATGGATAATGATGACAGATATTGACGAGTTAGGTACAAATATACCAAGCTTGTTCCCACATAATCATGCTTCGAACATTATTTTACTACGAAATGGTGATAGACTTTGTGTTTGGTTTGGAGGATCGAGAGAGGGCAGAGCCGATATTTCTATACTCCTCTCAAGATTGAATAAAGGGTCGGATGAGTGGAGCACACCAACTGTTGTGTCAAATGACTCTGAACGATCAGAACAAAATCCTATTTTATTTGAAAATCCAAATGGGGAATTATGGTTGATTTATACAGCCCAAGACGCGGTCCACCAAGACTCCGCCGTTGTACGCTGCAGAATCTCAAATGATAATGGATATACTTGGAGCAACGTGAAAACATTATTCGATAAATCAGGCTCATTTGTTAGGAACCCTCCAGTTGTATTAGAAAACGGGGACATCATTTTACCTGCTTACTATAGCTTGAAATCTGAAGATGGGTTTTTAGGAAACGACTTCAGTGTTGTTAAAATATCCTCCGACAATGGAAAGACGTGGACAGAACACGAGGTTGAAAAAAGCAAAGGCTTAGTTCATATGAGTATTGTGAGATTAGCAGATGACAACTTGGTTGCTTTCTTTAGAAGTAGAAAAGCAGATTATATCTATCGAAGCACATCGTCTGATTATGGAAAGACCTGGACTACCCCTGAAAAAACAGAGCTCCCTAATAATAATGCTTCGATTCAAGGATTACGTTTAAACAACGATAGTATAGCAGTCATTTTTAATAATATCAATGCAGAAATGAAGCCGCCGGTAGAAAATAGGCCCCCTTGGTTTGATAAAAGTGACATGGATGCAGTTGGTGTAAAGGAAAAAGAGAATCCTAGTGCTATCTGGGGTGTGCAGCGTTCTCCTTTAGCTATTGCTGTTTCAGAAGATGAAGGGCTTACTTGGCCATATATAAAAAATATTGTCACAGATGTAGAAGGAAACCCTGAATTTTCCTATCCGTCTATTGAGAAGATTGAAGATAACAAAATAGATATTACATTTACGAATAGGCGAGATTGTATTAGATACCTTTCTTTACAAAAGGATTGGCTAAAAAGTTAATGAAAAATGTAACCGGTTTATAAAAAATTTCTTTAAGGAGGATTTAAATTATGAAGACACTAATTAGTACGTTACTTTTTGGCATGACCGCGGCATCACTGATAGGTTGTGGTAGTGGTGATGCAGGCGGTGAGGCTTCTGAAGAAGCAGAGGGAGAGACAGTTGAATTAGTAGCAGCTACTATTAACCCCAGTGACTCTCTTTTGGCAAGATCATTAACTGCGTTTGCTGATGAGGTAGAAAACCAGAGCGATGGAGCCATCGAATTTACTGTCCACACGGGTGGACAAGCAGGTGATGCATCAAGTTTATATCAATCTGTCATAACTGGAGATATTGATGTCATTTATTCTGATCCCGATTGGTTTGCTGAACACAATCCAGAATTTAATGTGCTAGGAACCAATTATCTGTTTGAGGATCAAGAACATTTTGAATCTGTTGTGAATGAAAGTGATAAATTATCTTATTTTGAAGATTTATTAGTTGAAGATCCTGGTTTGAAAACAGTTATGTATGCCGGTGGATTAGAGAGAAATATTATTAGTACATTTCCAATTGAATCTATAGAGGATCTTGAAGGTCAAGATATGCGCAGCGGTGGTTCGAGTACGGAAATGGAATGGTGGAAAAACTTAGGGGCAAATCCTAGTACCATTGATTTCAGCGAAGTATATACGGCAATTCAAACTGGTGTAGTAGATGGATCTCAAAACAGTTTAGATGCAATGATTGAACAACGGTTTGGTGAAGTAGCAGATTACGTGGCAAGAACCCAGCATGAACTCACTTTAGGATTTGTAGTGATGAATAATGAAAGATATGAGTCCCTTGATTCCGAATTGCAAGAAGCCATTCAAACTGCTTCCGAAGAAGTACAGGCAGAGTATATAAGTAAGGCTTTTGAGCAGGCAGAAGAAGATATGGAAACATTAGAAAGCGAATTTGGAGTAGAATTTACAGAGCCAGACCGCGAGGAATTCATTGAAAGGTCCAGGGTACAGATGGAAGAAATTGCTGAGGAACAAGGAATTGAAGAGGAAGTAGAAGACATTTTCGTGAAGTAACTAAAAAGCTGGGGCTGTCTCAAAGGGTGGTTTAGGCTATGGTGGTCATCTAGCAACTGGAATATACGAGACTCCAACTATCGCTAGCTAAAACTCGTCCCGTCCTGTGGCCAACGCCGAGGCCAGCACGTCTTGTGCAAGTGCGAGTATATTCCAGTAACGTTTGCCGAGAACTGACTTATAGGACAGCTCCAATGACTATAGTAGAAGAGAAGGGGTATTATGATATTCAGTAAAGTGAACAGAGGTATCAAAAATATCGTAGAATCATTCAATGCATTTACTCTGGTCTTACTCGCTGTTACTTTATTCGTCAGTGTTGTTGCTCGATATGTCTTTTCAGCTTCTATTCCTGAGACAGAAGTGATAAGAAAGTTTTGTATTGCGTGGTTGGTGTTCATGGGGTCTGCCATAGCAGTCAAAGAAAAACACCATCTTGAAATTGATATTTTCACAGAATACCTTTCAGCGAGATTAGTTAGAATAAAAAACATTATTGTTTATGTTCTTATGTTAACTGCCATACTCATTTTGGTTTTCGTTGGGGTTGCAGCATTTAATGCAGGAATAAATAGAACAGAAATGGTATCGATTCGATTTTTATCAGATCCCCCTTCCTTAGCATATTACTACACTGCTGTTCTTGTAGGTTCCATTTTTATGCTTTATTTTCACATAGTAAATGCTAGGAAGTTGCTAGAGCTGCCATCTAATGAGGTGAACAAAAAATGATTCTACTACTAATTGTCAGTATATTTTTCTTCTGTTTATTGATAGGTGTGCCCGTTGTTTTTAGTTTAATCGTTGCTTCAGCCATTCCTATATTGTTTGAGCCAATGGTCAGTTTGACTCAAATGAGTTCGATTATGTTGGAATCTCTTGGAAGTTTCACCTTATTAGCGATTCCATTATTTATCTTCTGCGGCCGGTTGATGAACCTAACTGGCGTCACAGAAGATTTAATTTACATTTCAAAGGCACTGGTTGGAAAAGCGAAAGGAAGTTTAGCGCATATAAACATTGTCACAAGCATATTTTTTGCAGCTATCTCAGGATCTTCTGTAGCAGACGTGGCATCTTTGGGAAGGGTATTAATACCTGCAATGATTAAAGCTGGTTACAGCCGAGAATTTGCTGCAACGGTGACTGCAGCTTCTTCAACAATAGGGTCTATCATCCCGCCTAGTATTTTATTAATTGTGTATGGTGCTTTGGCTAAAACATCGGTCGCGGGACTGTTTATTGGAGGAATTTTGCCAGGTATATTAATAGGTTTAATGCAGATGGGTTATGCTTATTTTTATGCTTCCAAAAATAATGTCGGCACAGTAAATAGTGAGGATCTTGGATTAGACAGCAATAAAGAACTTTCAAAAATTGTAGCGATTAAAAAAGTCATATTTCCTTTAAGTCTATTTTTGATAGTTATTGTAGGGATAATGAGTGGCGTATTTACTGCAACTGAAGCAGCTAGTATTGCTGTAGTGTATGTAGTCTTTATTGCGTTTTTTGTTAAAAAAGAAAGAAGATTTGGCCAATACATGGATGTCTCTAAACAAGCAGCTATGGATGCGGCGACTATTTATATATTAATTGCTGCGGCAGCGTTTTTGTCGTGGGTATTGACTTACTATAAAGCGATGGATCCAATCATTCAATTTTTAATAAATAGTGATGTAAGCCCGGCTGGCTTTTTGATTTTACTAACGCTTTTGTACGTGGTTTTAGGTACGTTTATGGAGCCCACGTCCGCTATGCTTATTTTTGTTCCACTATTACTTCCAGTAATGAATGCTTTAGAAATTGACCCAATTGTAGCTGGGATCGTAACCGTAATGGCTATTCGTCTTGGTACAGTAACGCCGCCATATGGTTTGTCTAGTCTATTGGCTTCTAAAGTAGCAGGGACAAATGTGATGAAAATGCTTAATCATATTTTAATATTTGTAGGTGTGTATCTTGGTTCTATTCTTATTATTATCTTTTTCCAAGATATTGTTACATTCTTGCCTAACCTGTTTATGGATGAATAAAGAGAGAATTTTTTTTGGTCACCTCAGTTGCAATATTAAACAATATTCCATATAAAGTTGCAATTAAAAACACTGTACATCAAAATAAAAAGAGAACTTATAATTTGTAAATAATTAGGAGGAGACGGGTATGAAGGAAGTCCATTTAGACGGTGTGATTACGGCGCTTTTAACGGCGTTTGATGAAAACGGGGACGTGAGTGAAAACAAATTGCGCCAGCTCTCAAGGCACGTGTTAGATGCTGGTGTGAATGGATTATTTGTACTGGGGACAAATGGTGAATTTCATGTATTAAATGAAGAAGAGAAAAAGCTTGTTGCAAAAGCTTCGATTGAAGAAGCAAACGGCGAAGTTCCAGTGATTGTAGGGACAGGCGGAAACAGCACGCGGGAAGTTATCGAGCGTTCGAAAACAATGGAAAGCTTGGGGGCGGATTGTTTATCGGTGATCACTCCTTATTTTGACCCGCCGTCTCAAGAAGAGTTATACGACTATTACCGGGACGTAGCAGAAGGCGTTACCATACCAACCATGATTTACAATATGCCATCGCGCACCAATGTTTCTGTGGATCCGGAAACGGTTGCTAGATTATCAAAGATTCCTAACATCATTGGCATTAAAGACAGCAGCGGTGATATTAACCTTATTAAACAATACATCGAACAGACAGAAAACTTTGCCGTATTATCAGGCGCAGATTCATTGATTCTCGACACATTAAAAGCTGGCGGAAATGGCGGTGTGGCTGCTACATCCAATATGGTTCCGGAATTGGTTGTTTCGATTTACGACAACTGGAAAAATGGCAAGGTCGAAGAGGCAGAAAAATGCCAGGAAGCCCTTTTACCGATCCGAACGTTGTCAAAGCGTGCCACTACACCTGCAGTGTTTAAAGAAGCGGTTTGCCAATTAGGCATTGATATCGGGGCGCCGCGAAAACCAGTCCACCGCGTGTCCGGTGACATTCAAGAAGAGCTTCGGGAAGTTTTAAAACAATACGAGCCATACATTACGACGTAAAATTTGGAAAGGAGAAGATAAGGATGACGAACTTTTATCAATTTCGCAGTGCCGACCGGATTTTTACTGGGGTTAGAGCCCTAAAAACGATTAAAGATAATATTCATCAGCTTCCGGGAGATATCAAGAATGTGTTGATTATTGCCCAGCCTTCTATGTTGAAGTTCGGCTATGTTGATACCCTGCAAGAAGCGTTATCAAGTGCTGGCGTTACATCTACGGTTCGTTCGGATGTTACGCCAGAACCTACCATTCATTATGTGGAAGAGGCAGTGGAAGAAATCAACCAAGACCAATATGACGCGATGATTGGCATTGGCGGAGGCAGTGTATTAGATGTAACGAAGTTTTTTGCTGTATGCCACACAAATGAGCAGTCCGTTCGGGACATGATGGGCATTGAACAAATACAAAAGCCGGGTGTTCCAATGGTTCTGATCCCATCGACTTCAGGAACGGGATCAGAAGTGACACCGAATTCTATTTTAACGCTGCCAGCAGAAGAATTGAAAGTTGGGGTTGTAAGCCAGTACTTTCTTCCGCAGCAAGTGTATTTAGATGCATCCTTGACGCTGGAGCTTCCTAAGTCTATTACAGCAGCAACAGGAATGGATGCATTTACTCATTCTTTAGAATCGTATATTTCAAATAAAGCCAATCCTCTTAGTGACATGTTTGCGATGGAGAGCATGAAATTAATCAGTGATAACATTTTGGAAGCTTACCACAACGGCAAGAATGAAACGGCGAGAGAAAATATGCTGCTAGGTTCTATGCTTGGCGGAATGGCTTTAAGTGCAGCTGGAACGGCAGCAGTTCATGCGATGGCATATCTGATTGGCGGTTCGTTTGGTGTTACACATGGGGTAGCTAATTCTATGCTGCTGCCGCACGTGATGGAATTTAACTATGATTCTGTTGAAGAACGTTTGGAAACAATTGCACAGGAAACGTCATTATCGAAAAGCGGCAATGCCAGTGATGTGCTCGAAAGCATTCGGTCGTTAACAGCTGAGCTGGAAATCCCGCAGGACTTAAGCGCTTACGGTGTAAAAGAAGAAGATGTTCCAGACCTTGCCGTAGCAGCATCCAACGTGAAGCGGTTAATGGATAATAACCCTAAGCAAATGAGTGTCGAAGAGATTGAAATGATCTATCGTCGTTTGCTCCTCTAAATTGAGAGAGAAATTGAAATATATGGATAGGGGGAGGGTGAACGAATGGATTTATGTATAATAGCTGACGATTTAACAGGAGCAAATGATTCAGGGGTGCAGTTACTGGATGTTGGGTATAATCCGACCGTCCTAGTAGATGGAGATTTAAAAGGCCTTCATAAACATGAAGTGGTTGTTGTAGATACAGATTCAAGGGCAGATGCCTCGATGGCTTCATACCATAAAGTAAAGCAAGTCATGAACACGGTACAGCAGTATCTCCCCGACGTTGTCTATAAAAAAATAGATTCTACCATGCGGGGAAACATCGGCGCAGAGCTCGACGCTATTTACGATACATGCTCACCTGATTTCATTGTTATCAACCCAGCCTATCCTTCTGCTGGACGTTTTGTAAAAAACGGGGAACTGTACGTAAAAGATAAACCATTAGATAGAAGCCATATTAAAAATTATCCTGGTCCTCCTTTTGACACCGCTTCGATCAAAACGATCATTAATAGGCAGTCTGCCCACGATTTATGGCACGGCTCGCCTGATTGGACGGATAAGCAGTGGAAGGACGCTTTAAAAAAAAACGATGGCGAAAACAAACGCTATATAACCTTTGATGCAAAGAAAGATGAAGATATCGAGAGAGTTGTTCAAGTTTTAACCAATTCTTCATACCGATTTTCCTGGGCAGGGTCGGCAGGATTAATGCCGTCTGTGGCGAAAGCTTGCTTATCCCAAGAAAAAAATGAGACGGATAAAACGAAAATGGAAGCAGGAAGGTTTCTGTTTACGATTGGAAGCATTAATCAAGTGACGAGATTGCAGTTAGAGCAGTTGAAAAAGGCTGACAACATGTGCCATATTGCCGTGCATCCGACCTCGCTGTTATTTGATTACACAGAGACATGGAATGACGTGAAACGGCAATTCGAAAAAGGAGCAAATGGAAAGCATGTAGTGCTATATACATTGTATGACGAAGATACTTGGGAGTCTTTACAGCATGCGTTGAAAAAGCGAAACATGG
This sequence comes from Alteribacillus bidgolensis, assembly GCF_002886255.1. Taxonomy (NCBI): domain Bacteria; kingdom Bacillati; phylum Bacillota; class Bacilli; order Caryophanales; family Bacillaceae; genus Alteribacillus; species Alteribacillus bidgolensis. The sequence continues at coordinate 2,875,975 of NZ_KZ614149.1, read as the reverse complement.
AAATAAAAGATGCTTCCAGAGAAATTGCAAATGCACTCGGAAACTTAGTGAAGCAATTACGTTCTACCGCTGCATTTAAATGGTACTTTTTATCAGGCGGCGATATTGCAAAAGCCGTCTGCAGGCAAAATAAATGGGATCAATTAAAACTGATTGACGAATTAGAAAATGGAATCCCCATCGGTCAAGCCCAAGAGGATGACCCTGTATTTGTCATCACAAAAGCAGGCGGTTTTGGGGGAAAAGACGTATTTTTACATGCTTTGGAAAAATCGGAGAGGGGGGTATTATATTGATGCGCACAAAACCAATTATCGGTATAACTATGGGCGACGTGGCCGGAGTAGGGCCGGAGATCATAGTAAAAGCGCTTTTAGAAAACAATCTGTACGAAAAAGTACGGCCGCTGATTATTGGAGACGCGTTTTATTTACAACAAGTCCTCGAGATTGTAAATATAGACGCATCTATAAACAAAGTCGAAGCGGTAGAAGAAGCTCAGTTTGAAACGGGTACCCTAAATTGTTTACAGGTCGGGAATATGTCCCAGGACATTCCAAAAGGACAAGTGAGTGCAGAAGCTGGGAAGCATGCGTATTTGTTTGTAGAAAAAGCGGTTAATCTTGCCAAGGATCAGCATATCAACGCTATTTGTACAGCTCCTTTAAATAAGGAAGCAATGCAAAAAGGCGGTTACAAATATCCGGGGCATACAGAAATTTTAGCTTCTTTAACGAATACAGACAACTATTCAATGATGTTATCCGCTCCTAACCTGAAAGTGATTCATTTAACAACACACGTAGGGTTAAAAGATGCGATAGAAAGTATTACGCCGGAACGGACGTATGAGGTCGTTAAGCTTGCGCACGAGACGTTAAAAGCATCTGGAAACGAAGATCCTTCGATTGCTGTATGCGGCATTAATCCTCACGCAGGAGAAAACGGACTGTTTGGATATGGGGAAGAAGAAAACCAAATGGTTCCTGGTATTGAAAAAGCGCAAGGCGAAGGAATCAATGTCGTAGGGCCTAGCCCGGCAGATACTCTATTTTTCCGAGCAGCCCGCGGCGACTATGACATCGTTGTAGCCGCTTACCACGACCAAGGCCACGGCCCCGTGAAAGTGCTAGGGCTTGAAGCTGGAATCAATATTACAGTAGGCCTTAATGGTGGAGTCATTCGCACGTCGGTAGATCACGGAACGGCTTTTGACATCGCAGGCAAAAACATTGCCGATCATCAAAGTCTGGTAGCTGCTATATATAATGCAGCAGAACTGGCACCAAAACAATCGATAACCTGAAAATGGAAAAGGAAGAGGGTGATTCCTTTTCCTTCTAATTATTCGTTATAATGACCACAATATGAATGAATAGTAGGGGAGAATGGAATGAAAATAGGAATAATCGCTCCTTATGAAGGGATGGCTCAAAGGGCAAAGTCTCTAGAAGTGAATAATAACCATCTTACCATTCGCGTGGAAACTGGGGATTTACGAGAAGCACTAACGCCTTTAGCTGAAATGGAGAAAGAAGGCTTCCAAACGATTATTAGTCGTGGGGGTACCGCTCAGCTTATCCGGGAACATACGACATTGCCGGTCATTGAAATCGGTGTGTCTGGCTATGATATTTTAAGACTGATTATGATGGCCAGACAATGGGGTGAGAGCGTGGAGCTTATAGGTTTCCCTAACGTTTGCAGCGGCTTTCAAGAAATGATGGATATATTAAATATTCATATTCCTTACACGACCATATATAGTTCAGAAGAAGTGCTGCCAGTCGTTCAAGATGCCAAAACACGCGGCGTGTCGACAGTAATAGGAGACACAATCACCGTTCGGCAAGCAGAAAGGCTGGGCATGACTGGTATTTTAATTAATTCAGGGATAGAAGCCATTGAGGAAGCGGTGGAACAGGCTAAAACATCCGCAAACTTAATGCATAGGCAGCAGCAAATACTTCAAGGTTTTCAGCACCTGCTGCATAACGTCAAAGAACCCCTGGTATTATTTAACGAAGAAGGGGAAATTACGTTTGAAAACCATGCCGGCACTCATTTTCTGCAAGACTATCTGCTGACAGCCGAAATAGATAAGTGGCCGAAAAAATTACGAGACGTCTGGGTGAAGCTTATGAAAGAAGGCCAAATCCATGAGTGGGTCGTATTTGCTAATAAAAGATGGGAAGCCCAAGGCGAGCAATTGCACCAAAACGGGGAGAAGTTATTTTATATAAAGCTCGAAGAAGAGCGGCGTTTCTCTATCAATCGGACAGATTTGGCGGTCCTGCCATTAGAAACGACGATAACCTCTTTTCAGCATATTCTTCTGCCAGAGGGCATGGACGTTCCTGAAGTGATCGATACAGTGAAACAGTTTCGATCTCTCGCCATTGTTGGGGAAAAAGGCACGGGCAAAAGAACCATTGCTTCTGCGATTCATTCCGAGCTCTATGATTTCTCCGCCTCTAAAAAAGAAATAACCATACGAGAATCCATTAGTGAAGATAGTTTGTTACTGATTCAAGAAACCATAAAAGTAAACAATGGCGTCCTTTATATAAAAGGGTGGGAATACGTTGAGCCAGCACAAATACAACACTGGCTTGCATTAGCTGCTGAAAGCCGGGCTGTATTGGTTTTCGCGGCAGAAGACCGTCATGTAGTGGATACCGTATTTCAAAACGAACAAGTATTAACCATTCCAGCACTGCGCGAGAGATTTGAACATATAAAAACATTTACCTTACCCTATATTGCCCAATACAATGCAGTGTTTGGAAAACAAATTATAGGCCTGAATGATGAGGCATACAAAGCATTGAAGGAAAAAGACTGGGAAAATAATTTAAATGATTTACGTCTTATTATAAAAAACGCTATCAAACAATCTGACGGTCCGTATATAACACGCACGGATTTGAAGACAAATGAATCAGAAAATGAGTATGCCACCATGGACATTCCAGCGAACAAAACACTAGCTGAACTAGAACATGATATTATTGAACACGTCATGAAAGAGGAAGACTATAACCAAACCAAAGTAGCAGAGCGTCTTGGAATCAACCGCTCTACTTTATGGAGAAAGCTTAAAAATTGACCCTGAAAAGACCTTAGTCGCATCTAGTATGACTGGGTCTTTTTTCAATTAAAGAAGTCGGAATTGAAAAACAGGTAATGAATTAGAAGTAGATTGATTATTAGGTGATACAGCTTGTATTTCGTAAAGATTAAGCGAGAATTTTAATGCTGTCTTTTCAACACTTCTACAAAGAAGACCTGTGGAATTTGCTTTTGCAAAGCAAGCTGTTTTCATGTTTTTCTCCCCTTAAAGAAAATGGTTCCATCAATAGTTTTTTGAAAATTCGTATGGAGATAGGGAAATAATGAAAAAAGGATAACGTTTTATATATGTGAAAACTGGTTATATCAAATATAGTGTAGATTTTATGAATTGGGCTAACCCTGAGGAGGTAGAATAGTATGCCATGGACCATGAATGATTATCCATCATCGTTGAAAAATCTTGATAAAGCAGTTCGTAAAAAAGCGATTGACATTGCAAATGCCATGGTGGATGAAGGCTATGATAAAGGGCGGGCTATCCCAATCGCCACCGAACAGGCTAAAGAATGGCACGATAACGCTTCAAAAGATGAAATTGAGGAATTTATGGTAGAGGAAGATCCCACCGAACGATCTGAAGAAGGTAAAAAATATGACAACAGACCGGAGCTTCTTGACCGAGCAGAAATGGTTGTTTCTCATGAAGACGGCTGGGCGGTACAGGCAAAAGGAGCCAAAAAGCCAGACAAAGTGTATGATAAAAAACCGGATGCGATAGAACGTGCAAAAGAAGTAGCAGAGAATAAAGGGACTGAAGCCGTTATTTATAAAGAGGACGGCACCATTGATAAGCGCCATTCCTACTCGGATTAAGGACACCCAGGTATACTGGTTGTCCTTTTTTGAACGGGAAGTGGAAATGGACAGGGATTCCATTATTTTCTGTCATTTTTGCTGTTTGGTGTGCAATAACAGAACCAGGATCCGCACCGTACGGAACCTGCTCCTGCTGTTCATTCCTTGCCTTCGTCCAAAACCCTGCACCCCTATATAAAGAAAGCCCTGTCATTTCTGAAAACTTGTGTATAATAGGATTGGAGACATTTCAGGAAAGGGGATTTATACATAATGAGCAGCAAACACAAAATAGCTGTTATCCCCGGCGACGGGATCGGGCCGGAAGTGGTAGAACAAGGAATGAACGTGTTAAACAAGGCAGCAGAGCTAGACGGCAGCATTCGTTTTGAATTTACTTCCTTTCCGTGGGGCTGTGAATACTACGCAAAGCATGGGAAAATGATGGATGACGATGGTATTGATCAATTGAAGGAATTTGATGCGATTTACTTGGGAGCTGTCGGCTATCCTGGTGTACCGGATCATATCTCTCTTTGGGAACTGCTTTTAAAAATTCGAAAGAGCTTTGATCAGTATGTTAATTTACGGGCCAGAAGAAGTTGTATTACAGACTGGCGTTTTTTCACGAATAGGAACCGAGCGGATTATCCGCCATGCTTATGAAGAGGCGAGTCGTTCCGGAAGAACACTGACAAGCATTAGTAAAGGAAACGCGTTAAATTATTCAATGGTGTTTTGGGACCAAGTGTTTGATGAAGTAGGAAAAGAATACCCTGATGTGAAAACGTATTCTTATTTGGTGGATGCAGCAAGTATGTTTTTTGTTCAGGACCCGGGCCGTTTTGAAGTCGTTGTCACTTCCAATTTATTCGGCGACATTATAACAGACCTCGGAGCCGGACTTGCAGGAGGCTTGGGCTTAGCAGCTGGGGCCAATATTAACCCTTCAAAAGAATATCCTTCTATGTTTGAACCGATTCACGGTTCCGCACCGGATATTGCCGGAAAACAAATCTCCAATCCGCTTGCAGCGATTTGGTCAGCGAGCCAGATGATGGATTTCTTTGGCCATGAAGATTGGGGAAAACGAATATTACAGGCGATGGAACAGGTAATGACAGAGAACGAAACGCTCACACCAGATATGGGAGGCGGCAGTTCAACCGCAGAAGTCGGTGAAGCTGTAAGTCGGGAATTAGAAAAGATAACAAAATAATTTCAGTTAAGAGCTGCTTAGCATCCTGCTGGCAGCTTTATTTGGTTAGAAGCATAAAAGTTTTAATCAGAAAAATAACAAAAAAGTATTCCTTTAAAAAAGTTTGGATAAAACCCGGTTTAATTATGTGTGTAAAAGGATAAAAGTTCCAATGGAGGGTGAGTAATCTTAACAAATAATTTATGGAGATGAGTGAGGGGGCAGTCGGTACTTTAAAGGGGAAGTTAAAGCTAATACTGGTTTCATTAAAAAATGAGGGGGTTTTTTCTCCTATACTAGATGAAAAAGCAACCCATTTTTTATACTTTAGGAATGTTTAACTGTGTTAAAGAATTAAAGTATAAGTAAAACTACGTCATCCGCCATAGGACCGGCTGCAAGCCGGTTTTTCTTAAATAAAAGTTGACTCCCGTATCTAAGCAGAAATGGCAAGTATGTTTACATCCAAGCTGAAAATTACCATATTTTGTGAAAAGGAGTGATGAACAAATGCCGGCCATAAAAGATGAGAAACACTATGTGAATATAAAAGCAGGTAGATTCCGAGTCTTTTTTCGAAAAAGATATCGCTTGATCACGACATTGAATGATATCCTCATCGGTTTTTTATTTGTCCTAGGAAGCTGCTTGAATTTTTTTCAAGCCACAGCCAATTTTGGAAATGTTGCTTATTTACTTGCCAGCTTTACTCTCACCGTACGCCCTATCTTAAAACTAATCCATAACTCTACCCTGCGCAACGAAATGAAAGACAAAGACAGTTATAATATAAATAAAACGTACAAAAATTACTCCCGCTAATGAGGCAGCAGTGATAAAAAAATGTATGGCCCCATAAAAGTTTGTTGGAAGGTATCAGGGGTTACTAGAATTTAGATGGGACTGCCCTTAATAATAGAACAGCCCCCTCCGTAAATTTTTAACATTATTTAAATTTTTATTTCTCTTTGGATGTTTCCTGATAGGATTGTATAAAAAAACCGTCTGTTTTACTCCACTCTGCAAAGTAAATATCCTCTAAATGATAGTTGAGCTTTTGTAACTCATCTAACAGCCATTCCTTGGATTTGCCCATTAATTTTAAATTCCGATCATTTATGTCCTTTTCTTCCACTACTAAATAGGTAGGTACATTTTTCTCATAATCTTCCAGCACGTCCCCTTTAGAGACTGGTTCTTCTCTAGCTTTCTCCATCACGCTGACCATTCCGCTCGTTTCTAAGACGGCATGTTCGACCTGCCTCAGAGAAAAAATGCCTTGCATTCTCAGGAGAGTGCGAAGCTGTTCCATTTCCAGTTTGGCTTTTTTTAATGCTTTTGTATTTACTTTTCCGTCTTCAATCAGGATAGAACTGCTTCCTTTCATTAGTGTTCGCAGGTTATCGAATTTTTGAGTAATCGTTTCGACTATCCAAATCATCAATCCCCACAAAGACAGCGCAAACAGAACATGATAAAACTGTACTTGTGAATCATAAATGGCATCCTCTACCCTAGAATTAAAGCATAAACGAAGTCGAGCGGTGTTACCTGAGAGAGCTCTTTTTTGCCGAGCAGCCGGGTAATGACTACTACACCAACCAGCCCAACTAAAAGGTTTAAAAAGATGGAGAGAAACATCTTACAACCACCTTTGTTATATCTTTTCTGTTGCTAAATGGCTAACTTTCAGCAGCACAAAAAGGATGTCTCAACATACCAGATAACTCTTTTCCCTTATATTTAAACTTATTATTTTTAATTGGTACACTTTTACAATGAATATTAAGAACATGACCGACAATTGAATGAATACAATTGGCTGGTAGAGTCAAAGAGTCCTTATTTAAAACATATTTAAAGTCAACCAAATTATATTAGAAAAACTCGGCTTACCGTCGAGTCCTTATGGCAATATACTTTGATCTTTTAGCGAAGTTAAACTTTTCTAAAGTATAAAAGAAAAACCCTGCAATAGCAGGGTTTAGAAGAATTAAAGAAATATTACCGTCTTGTTTGTCGTAATAAATACATTCAATCAAAGGGTCGGAAGGGTCAAATCGTTAACGGGCTTCTTCTAGTAGTTCAATTTGACGTCAAGTAATTCGTTTGAAACGTGAGCAAGTTCTTTTTCCGCAATTCTTTATGTGAAGCTTCGAGTTTTTCCGCCTGTTCATTTCTTCTTTATTAATCATTCCTTCAATAAATTACTATGTGCTTGTATTAATGTCCATTCCGAATAGTGATCAGAATCTTTTATTGCCGGGAACTACAAGCTGTTATTTCAGAAAACATTTAAAAAAAGACTAGCTTCCCAGGGGATGGAACATCGACCTCATTAATAGTGCCATTCTTAAATGGAGAGAATCATTTGGTGTGTTTATAGAATAATTTAGAATTTCCTCACATTTTGCAATTCGATATTTAACGGTGTTACGATGTACAAATAATTTTTTTGACGTGATTGCTATCTCGCAGTTATTATCTAAAAACACAACCATCGTTTTGACTAGGGCTTCTTCATCCTTTGTTTTGGGATATGCCAAGGACCGTAATGTATTTTCATAAAATTTTTGTAACTCTTCTTTTGGGATTAGGCGAATCAATTCTTGAATTTGTTTTGTTTCATAAAAACTAATAAATTCTTTTTGAAAAAGTTCGGCCCCATTTTCCCATGCTTCCACTGCCTCTGAATAGGTGGTAGGGATAGAGGTGACGTCATTTACAAAGTTCCCAATCCCAAAAGAAAGCGAAATTTTTAATTTATCGAAAGCTTCTTTCTGGAATTCTTCTAAACTTGTTCGAATCGAATCCTTCAAAGTATCATCAAATGGCGATGTAAATTGGAGCAAGATTACAAAATAGGTATCTTTTATAAAAAAAATATTTTGAATCCCTAACTTGGTTATTGCGATTTCTAAATAATCATATAAAAAGTCATAAGTTTGGTTAAGTACTTCATCACTTTGTTGAAAGTAGTTCTCGCTATTGTTATCGACTTTACACAAAATCGATAAATATTTGGCATTCTCTAAAAGATTATATTGTTTTCCACGGTGAATAATTTCCTGCTTTAAAGGAATTTTTCCATCAACAAGCGACCCAAAGAAATTATTTTTTAATACGCGATTGTTTTGTTTAATCGCCTCATTTTTAATTAAGGTAAAAGAAATGACCGTCGATGCTTGCTCAATTGCTAGCTTGGAAGACGGATAATGAAGCTGTTCCGGATTAAATATAATTAATAAATATGGAAATAGATGCGTGGTTTTAACAGGAAACACATTCAATGTGATGTCAGTCTCGCTGCCATCTGGGTGATTAATGGTAATGGCACTGTTGTTTTGATAGGTTTCCAAACTATTTTTAAATAAGGACTCTACGTGTGCTTGCATTAGTTTCATGTTTTCCTTTTGGAAATGAACCGAGGAAGCAGTAACCTCGCCCAATGGACTTAACAGAAGAACCGGACATTTTAAATAGAGACCAAGGTTTTTGATTAGCGATTGCAATGTATATCCTTTCATCATCATATCAGTAAATTTTTTATGAACATGAATGGCATAAAATAGTTCTTCGGTTTTGTTGTCCCATAAAAATCCTAATAATTGGTGTCCCACCGTCCCTAAAGTAAGAGAAACCGGGATTTGAATAATTGGAAATTGCAGCTTATCTGCAAGGTCTATAACCTCTTGAGGTAATGTATCAATAAATCTTCCTAATTTAATCCCCATCCCGGCACAGGGGAGCTCATTTATATCCGAAATGAGTTGGCATAATTCTCTAGGGTTATCTTTATAAGCGTATCCTGTAGTTAACAAAAATGAATTTTTTGCTAAATAATGAAGGACATCAGGTGTCTCAGAAATTTCCATGGATTCTACATTTCTAATTAAACCTGAATGACCTGCAAGGATTTTCGCATCTTGAAAGACATCTAGAATAAACAAATCCTCCACTTTTTTCATATACATATCTCCCCCACTAATTAATGAATCTATAAAATTTTCATTTTTTTATTATACAGTAAAATAGAGTTTTCATGTTTATTTTAAACAAAATTCATATTTCTCTTTATGAATTATGTCTAATGATTTTTCGGGATATTTCTATTATATTTTACATAAACGATAGTTTATCATTGCAATATACTGTCTAATCAATTTCCGGTTCGTCATTAATGGGGAATAGGAGCCATAAAAATTAAATTATATCAATGAAAATGTGTGAAGGGAGCAATCTAAAATGGTAAATGAAACAAAAGAAAAAATCCTAAAAAAAAGATTTTTCAAGCTTGATGAGGTTGCACAGTTTGACCCAAACCAAGGTAAAAAGACCATTTTTTATGAAACTGACAAAACGGCTGGTGCTGTATGGTGCTTAGAACCAGGTCAAGAAGTCTATAAACATTGGCATACAACTTCTGACGACCTTTGGATTTGTATTCAAGGAACAGGAATTTTCTATCCTGGAGATGGCGAAGAAGTAGAAATTACGAAAGGTGATATGATTATTTCTTACCCTGGTCAACAACATGGTATGAGAAATACTGGGAACGAGCGCTTCATTTTTGTTGGGGTCGCAGGACCTCTTCCAATGGATGTAGTTCTACCTAAAGAAGAGTAGTTTTGCTTCTTAATAAATTTTGGCAATCTGATTCACACCATGTGAAGTCAGATTGCTTTTTTTATACTTTAGGAATGTTTAACTTAGTTAAAGGACCATAGTATACAAAACTACGACTTCCGCCATAAGGACTCGGCGGCAAGCCGAGTTTTTCTAAGGTGTCATTAACGGTGAAAATAGTATCTACCATCAAATAGTTTATGCTGAACAAAAGAATATTGTGAATATTGTCTATTTTTGCTAATGACTTTTGATTTTATAATAGTTTATAATATTGTTATAGTACAGAGGTTAAAACCCTAAGCAGGAAGATAACAACCTTTAGCGGTTAGTTATCCTTTATTTACTAAAGGTTGGCCTTTATTCATTTTTTCAAGAATGCCATTTTTTACTGAAGTTATGAAATAAACGGAATCGTAAACCTAAACTGAAAATAATATCCACAGGAGGAAAAAATGAAATACGATCTAATAATTAAAAACGGTAATGTTGTTTTCGATGATGAAGTGAGAAAAATCGATGTAGCCGTTAAAGATGGAAAAATTTCAGCCATTGCAAAAAACCTTGACGTAGAAACTCATCAGGTTATAAATGCGCAAGGGCAGTATGTGATGCCAGGTATGATTGACACTCACGTTCACATTTGTGAGCCGGGGAGAACAGAATGGGAAGGTTTTATCACTGGCACAAAAGCGTTGGCAGCTGGGGGAACGACAAGCTATGTAGACATGCCTTTGAATGCGCTTCCAGCTACAGTGGATAAAAAATCATTAGATTTAAAAAAGGCAGCCGCTAAGGAGAAGAACTATATCGATTATGCGTTATACGGTGGTCTGGTTCCTGGTAATCTCGGCAAATTAGAAGAGCTTTCAAATGAAGGCGTTGTAGCCTATAAATGCTTCATGTCTACTTGTGGGTCGGATATCCCTGAGGATTTCGTAAACGTTGATGATTATACGTTATATATGGGGATGAAGAAATTGGAACAGCTCGGTCATATTTTATCCATCCATGCTGAAAATGCAGAGATTACAGATCGAATGGGACAGGAATTCGAGAAACAAGGAAAAATAACCCCATCAGATTATGTGGCTTCACGGCCGGCATTTACGGAAGTGCTTTCAGTAAAAAGAGCATTGTTTTTAGCAAAAGAAACCGGTTGTAAACTACATTTTGTTCATATCAGTACGGCTGAAGCGGTAGAGGAAATCACGAAAGCAAGAAACGAAGGTCAAGATGTCACCCTTGAAACTTGTCCGCATTTTTTGACCATGACCACATCTCAATTTGAGGAAATTGGTTCAGTTGCCAAGTGTGCGCCTCCATTGCGGGATGAAGCAGAACAAAACAAGCTTTGGGAACGGCTGACGGAAGGTAAAATTGATATGCTTACTTCCGACCATTCCCCGTGTCCACCTGAAATGAAATATAGTGAAACAAATAATATTTTTGAAGTATGGGGCGGTATTACAGGCTGCCAAAACAATGTTGATCTTATGTTTGACGAAGCTGTTATGAAGCGAAATATTCCAGTAACTGATTTTGTCCGGATGATTGCCAAAAAACCTGCACAACGATTTAATTTCGGAAATAAAGGGGAAATTGCTGTATCCAAAGATGCCGATATCATCCTTGTGAATCCTAACCAATCTTATGTTGTTCAAAAAGATGATCTTTATTACCGCCATCAACACAGCCCTTATATTGGAAGAAAAATTAATTGTCGGGTAACCAAAACTTTTGTCCGCGGAAACCTTATGTTTGACGTTAATGAAGGGATTGTTGGAGAACCTGTTGGGCAACTGATTACCTCCAATAAAAAAATTAAAACTACATCAGCCTAAATTCCACAATTGCTAACAGGAAAAGAGCATAAAAAACAATAGCTTAAAACAACAAATGTGATAAACCTACAAATCACTACAAGAGGTTGTTCTTAAAAAGTTCCGAAAAAATCGCTGTCGAATTTACTTGTACACGATGTACTGATACGGGGTTCGCCACGGACGCGCCGGGACTTAGCTACCTTCGTTAGGTTGCTTCTCCGTTGCTCAGTTAAAAACATGCCTCTGCTTTTGAGAGGATCTTATGCTAAGGTCGAGATCGTTCTGTTCGCAACGCAGAAGTCACCACTTCCTGTGGAAGTCCGCCTCGAAGTATCGGCGTAACGACAGGACGTCACGTTTTTAGTCGATGACGAAGCTTTTTGTCCTCCTTTTTGAACACACACCAGAAAAGAAATGTTTTCTAAGCAGAGGCTCTTCCTTTTAGCATTAATAATTCGTTAATCAATCTAAAGAGGTACAGAAAACAATGAACAGGAGATGAGTGAACGATGTCGACAAATTTGGAGCATTTGGAGCAGGCTACGGTAGAGACTCCGGTCCAGCCTGACACGACTGTGGATGAATCACTACAGCCGGCAACCGAAGAAGAAAGAAAAGTAGGAAAGTTAGACTATATATTTATGTGGATTGGTGACGGGGTAAACTTAGGGAATATGACGCTTGGAGCAAGCTTGGTTGTAGCGGGAGCTGCAACACTAAACCTCTTTCAAACACTTGCGGCTGCTATCATTGCCATTTGTATCATTTCCACTGTTTTTGCTTTAAATGACAGAGTCGGTTACAGAACAGGAATACCATATGTTGTACAGCTGAGAATGTCTTTTGGGGAGAAAGGTGCTATCATTTCATCCCTTCTACGCGGGATTCCTGCCATCGTTTGGTACGGTTTTCAAAGTTGGATTGGTGGTACTGCCTTAAATGAAATTGCAAAAATTGCCACGGGTGGTAGCTTTGATAACATTTTCATTTGCTTTCTCGCTCTTCAGCTCTTACAAACTTGGCTATCGTTGTACGGCTTCCATGCGATAAAATGGGTAGAAACACTTGTAGCCGTTGTTATTGGTTTAGCGCTGATTTATGCTCTAGGTATTCTTCTAACATCTCATAGTCAGACTATTACAGAAAACTGGGTTCAGGCAAAAGGTACATGGGGGTTACCGTTCTTTTCTTTTATCATGATGTTTATGGGAAATTATGCAGCAATCTTTTTAAGCGCGGGGGACTATTCAAGAGAGTTGAAATCCGGTATCAGTGATTCAAAAAGAGGGTTCTTATACTTCTTTCCTATCTTAATAGCATATGGCTTGACTTTAACAGTCGGAGCAATGCTAGCATCTGTAACAGGAAATTCTAACCCGGTGAAAGCGTTTGCCATCGTTGTAGATAACCCCTATATTACCGTTTTTGTATCCGCTTTCATTGTTTTAGGTGTGATTGGTGTAAACATGGTTGCCAATATTATTGCTCCAACCTATGTAATTACGTTGCTTACGAAATTGAAATATAAGCCTGCTGTTGTTATGACTGGGCTGCTTGCTCTAGGTTCGTTTCCTTGGGTGCTAGTCAAGGATTCTTCAGCAGAGGGTCTAGGCGTTTTCATTCTAATCTACTCCGCATTTTTAGGCCCGATTGTTGGTATTTTATTAGTTGAATACTATATATTAAGAAGGCAAAAAATTAATGTTCCAGATTTATATAAGAAAGACGGTCCATTTTCCGGGTTTAATCCAGCCGCAGTGCTTGCAATGCTAATCGGTGCTGGAGGAGCCTTTATAGCTGTGGAGCTAGCATGGATTATCGGGCTGATTGTTGGAAGTATTTCCTATATTCTTCTAATGAAGTTAGCATTCAAAGATTCGAATTTTAAAAAGGGTACCATATTTGACAGCAACGATAAATCTGTTGATGAAAGCTAATCAATAAATTAGAAAAAAGAGAGGCTGTCTCAAAAGGTTAGTTTAGGGTATTAAAACCATCTAGCAACTGGAATATGCGAGACTCCTGAGGGGAAACAGGGCAGTAGTGTGAAGCCTCCGCAGTGAAGGGTTTGCTCACGAGGAGGCTGAACCGTTGCCCACTGCAAAGAAGACACTACGAGAACGATAAAAGAGAGTTGGAGTAGATGTCGCACTTGTGCCCTGAGGGTGAAAGCGAGTATATTCCAGTTGCGTTTGCTGAGAACTGACTTATGGGGCAGCCCCCTATGTTTTTATTCATTTAGGAGGTGAGATCGATGTCAAAATACGATTTAATTATTAGAAACGGTAATATTGTAACAGCAGAGACAATAATTCAAGGAGATATTGCTATTAAAGATGGGAAAATTGCCGAAACATCTGCTGGTCAATCTCTTAAAGCTATAGCTAAAAGTGAAATCAATGCCGATGGCCTTCATATATTCCCTGGCTTAATAGACACGCATGTTCATTTTAATGAACCAGGAAGAACGGAATGGGAAGGCCTTGAAACAGGAAGCAGGAGCTTGGCCGGGGGCGGAGTCACTACCTTTATTGATATGCCATTAAATAGTACTCCACCTGCCATTAATAAAAAGAATTTAGCATTGAAAAAGGCCGCAGCAGAAAAAAATTCCTTGGTGCATGCTAGGTTCTGGGGTGGACTTGTTCCAGAAAATATTAATGATTTAAAGGATCTTTTCGAAGATGGCGTCCTTGGTTTTAAGGCTTTCATGTCCCCAAGCGGAATCACAGATTTTAATCATGTAGATGATGTTACCATTTTTAAAGGAATGAACGAGATTGCAAGATTAGGATCTTTATTAGCAGTTCACGCTGAAAGTACTGTTATTTGTGATCAGCTTGCTCAGGAAAAAATAGCAGAAGGCAAAACATCTGCAAGGGATTTTGTAGAATCTCGCCCAATTATATCTGAAATAGAAGCGGTTAGAAGAATTATTTCTTATGCAGAAGCAACCGGCTGTAAACTACATATTGTACATGCCAGCAGTAGAAAAGTGGTTGAAGTTATAAACGAAGCTAAACTAAGAGGGGTAGACGTCACTGTTGAAACCTGTCCTCATTATTTGTCTTTAACTATTAAAGACTTAGAACAGAAAGGAGGGGTGGCAAAATGCTGTCCTCCACTACGTGAAGAAAATGAAGTGGAAGGTCTATGGAATGCAGTGGCGAACGGTGAAATTGATGTGATTGCATCAGACCACTCACCAGCACCACCTCATATGAAGGAAATACAGGACGGAGATTATTTTAAAGCATGGGGTGGTATTTCCGGTGCGCAGTCTACCTTGAATGTCATGTTAACAGAAGGGTATGTTAAACGTGCTCTCCCATTAGAAAAAATTGTTCAATTAACAGCGACAAATCCAGCTAAGCTTTTTGGTCTCTTTCCAAATAAAGGAACCATTTCAGTAGGCAGTGATGCAGACCTTGCTATTGTTAACCTTAATGAAAGCTTTGAATTAAAAAGAGAGGACCTATTTTATCGTCACCAGCATTCTCCATATGTGGGTAAAACATTTAATGGAAAGATCATTACAACGCTTATCAATGGGGAACTGGTCTTTAAGAATGGGGATTTTAAAAAGAGAGCTCAAGAAACAGTATAAGTAAAAAGGAAAGATATGAACATATGTCCTTTAAGACTAAAGTGGAGGGCTGTGGAGTTTGTCTCAACTGCCTTTTATTAACTTGCTTTTTTAATAATATAGTAAAAAATTGAAAAGTGTATATTGTCAATTTTTCATAAAAACAGATATAAATTTTATTTATTACTGATAATGACCCCGGTGCTAAAATAGCGTAAACTTTTAGTAACGAAATAAAATATGTAAGGCGGTTTCATTATATAATTCTTCTAAGTTTTATGAAGGGGAAGGTAGAAATGGAAGGGTTGAAAGAAGAGATAGTTAGAAAGTTACATGATCTTGGGAAGTTTGGAAACGACCCCGATGGCGGAGTCTCACGCTTACTTTATTCAAAGTCGTGGGTGGAAGCCCAAAACGCCGTTAAAGCATGGTTAGAAAAAGAAGGGTTTGAAGCTCGCTTTGATGAAGTAGGAAATTTATTTGGAACCTTAATTGGTACAAAATCGGATGAAACTATTTTAACGGGTTCCCATATAGATACCGTAAAAAACGGAGGATTATATGATGGACAATATGGAATTGTGGCGGGGATTATCGCCATCAACTATTTAAAAGAAAAGTATGGCCAGCCATTACGTAATCTTGAAGTAGTATCCATGGCCGAAGAAGAGGGCAGTCGATTTCCATATACTTTTTGGGGATCTAAAAACATTGTGGGCATAGCAAAGCAAAAAGATGTGGAGACCATTGCTGATTTTAACGGGATTTCGTTTGAAGAGGCCATGAAAGAGACAGGCTTCCACTTTAAAGATGAATCAAAAGGTATGCGTAAAGATGTAAAATCCTTTGTTGAAATCCATGTTGAACAAGGTAGTATCTTGGAAGCAGAAAAGAAATCTGTTGGTATCGTACAAAGTATTGTTGGACAAAGACGCTTTAGTGTACAACTAACAGGCGACTCAAATCACGCTGGAACAACACCAATGGGTCATAGAAGGGATACTGTTTACGCCGCTAGTCAAATGATTTCTGAGATTATTACAATGGCAAAGGAGGTTGGGGATCCACTAGTGACCACGGTTGGCAATATTGAAGTGAAACCGAACATGGTTAATGTGGTGCCAGGGAAAACAAACTTTACCATTGATGTCCGGCATATTGATAAAAACGAAATTGTCCAGTATACAAATAAAGTGAAGAATACCATTGCCACGCGTGCAAAAGAGCATGATGTAGAAGCTGAAATCGATATGTGGCTGGATATAGACCCTGTACCAATGGACGCGAAAATAGTAAAAGTCATTGAAACTGTATGTAATGTAAATGATTTGAATTATAAAATGATGCACAGTGGTGCCGGACACGATGCACAGATTTTTGCACCAGTTGTTCCGACGGCGATGCTGTTTGTACCAAGCCATAAAGGAATCAGCCATAATCCGGCAGAACATACAGAACCAGAAGATTTAGCAGAAGGTGTAAAAGCACTGATTGGTACCCTTTATGAACTAGCTTATAAAGAATAAATAATGAAATGACACAAGGAGATGTTTATCATGGGTTATCCTAAAGATTTACTTTCAAGCAGGTCTATCATAAAACATGGCCTATATGCACTTATTGCGCCCGAGGGTTTAGTGAACAATGTTATCCCTGGATTTGAAAATTGTACCATTTCCGTTTTAGGTTCTCCTAAGCTAGGGGCAAGCTTTGTTGATTATATGGTGACGATGCATAAGGACGGAAAAAATAGCGATGGTTTTTGCGGTCAAAAAGATGTCGAAAGCTTTGTTTATGTCTTAGGAGGTAAAGTGAAAGTATCAGTTGAGGAGCAAAACTTCATCCTAGAAGAAAGTGGCTATTTGTATTGCCCGCCGGGGACAAAGATGTATTTAGAAAACCTTATTGAAGAAGACTCAAGGCTATTCCTCTACAAGCAAAAATACAAACCTCTCGAGGGACGAAAGCCATGGGTTGTTTCAGGTCATGCCAATCACATCGAATTTAGAGATTATGATGATATGCATAATGTGCATATTAAGGATCTTTTACCAACAGATTTAGATTTTGACATGAACTTCCATATTCTATCATTTGATCCTGCAGCAAGTCACCCATTTATTGAAACACATGTACAGGAGCATGGTGCTTACTTATTATCAGGAGAAGGAATGTATAATCTTAATAATGAATGGATTCCGGTGAAAAAAGGTGATTATATTTTCATGGGCCCCTACGTTCACCAGGCTGCTTATTCAGTAGGAAGAGAGCCGCTAACATATGTCTATTCTAAGGATTGCAATCGCGATCCGGAACTTTAAATGCAAATAAATTTGGATTTTACCTAGGAATCAGAGCTTGTGAGCCCTGATTCTTTTTTCTTTTCAATCTTCTGTAAAATAGCTGAAATAAAGAAAGCTATTCTAGCAGGGCATTATTTTTGTTTGGAATATTGGAAAGAATCTGGGTTATTAAAACCACCTGTGGCACGTACTTCAAAATTATTTCAGTGCATGGATCTGAATTAAAACGTCATATAGGTATTTTACATAAACATGATCTTGAACGAGTACTTCATATGTGCAGAAATTTATTTTAAAAGTGTTATTTTCATTAAAGGGGCGCTTTTCTTAAGTAAGAATGGCGCTCTTTCTTGTGTATATAGCCATTTTATTGAAAATAAGCAACACTTCCTTAATCTTAATTGCAATTAGCCCTTTTAAAATGAATTTATTAATATACTGTTTTTTTAACATACAATTAGTATCAGATAATAATATCAAGTGTTAAAATATGAATAACATGTGTTGAGGGAGTGAATTAGATGACTCAATCAAAAGCTCGTATTACTGCGATTGGCTCTTATATTCCAGAACGTGTTTTATCTAATGCAGACTTAGAAAATATTGTTGATACAAATAATGAGTGGATCGTTCAAAGAACAGGGATGAAGGAAAGACGTATCACTAGTGAAAATGAATTTACATCGGATTTATGTATTAAAGCCGTGAAAAATTTAATGCAAAATTACGATAAAACCGTTGATGATGTAGACTTAATTATCGTTTCCACAACTACAGCAGATTTTGTATTTCCAAGCGTAGCTTGTCAATTACAAGAAACATTCAAGATGAAGAGTACCGGTGCTTTTGATTTGAATGCTACATGTGCCGGATTTACATATGGTTTGCATGTAGCCAATGGACTAATCTCTTCCGGTCTCCACAAAAAAATATTGGTGATTGGGGGAGAAACCTTATCGAAAGCTACAGATTATACTGATCGGTCAACTTGTGTTCTGTTCGGTGATGGGGCTGGTGCAGTTTTAGTCGAATACGATGAGGAAAATCCAAGTTTTATTTCTTCCGTTCTGGGAACGAATGGCGAAGGTGGAATTCATCTTTATCGTTCTGGCTTGTCAAAAGAAATGAATGGTATGAAGTTGCTTGGCGATGGAAATATGGTTCAAAATGGACGTGAAGTATACAAGTGGGCAGTACGATCGGTTCCAATAGGTTTACAAACTTTGTTAGAGAAAGCCCATTTAAGAACGGAAGACATTGACTGGTTTGTACCTCATAGTGCAAATTTAAGAATGATTGAATCCATTTGTGAAAAATCACATATTAGTATGGACAATACATTATATAGTGTTAAAAAAATGGGAAACACCTCATCGGCATCGATACCATTAGCACTCGACCTTGGGATAAAAGAACAAAAATTACATTATGGAGATACGGTTGTCTTATATGGTTTTGGCGGAGGGCTTACATATACCGGAATAATTATTAAATGGGGAGTTCCGGACCGATAAGGTCAAAATAAGAGGATATCCAATCAGTGAAACGTTATACCATGTTGATTGCCGTTATTCCAGAATAGGGATTTAATCAGTAACAATATGTTAATAAACTGTGGTTTATCATACTTATTATATATACGTGTTAAATGGAGCCATACAACTATGAAAGATGACAAGACTCATATTTTAGAGTGCATAACAAGTGGATAACGGCATCGTTTGGAATGTGGTTGAAAAAGAGATTCCGCCATTAAAAGACAAAATCACTGACTTACTAAATCAATTATAGGAAATCAAAACGTTTTGTTTTGTCTAAGCCAAGCTTTTTGTTTAAGAAGCTTAGTGTTGATACAAGGTATGTTCCAGAAACGAGGCGCTATCCTTGAATAAGGGTAGTGCTTTTTCCTTTTTAAAGGCGATATTCGGGCTTATTGTACGAATTATGAAGACTTGAGATAATTGTTAAAGTGGGAATCACCGTTCGTTATATCTTTTTATTTATCAAGATTTTGGATTTTATATGTCTGATTTTTTTCATTCATTTTATTCTTTGTTATTGTTTATATTTTCTTTAAAATCAAGGGAAAACTGAAAATGCTTACAATCAGTCAATGATTGGCATTGCTTATTGTTTACGATTTCAGTAGGGATTACGCTGTCTTTGATATTCTATGGTGGCAATTGGATAGCGGGTTAAAATTACCTTGCATGGATAAGTGGGATTGTTTTCTCTTTTATCGTTGTAATTGTAATGGGGTCTTCGGTTCTACTATAAGTTTTATTCCAAACCATAGTTTGGCTAACTTTGAGATGATGTGTTAGATATTTTTATTTTTGTTGTGTGGTCAAATTTTAGCTGTTCTCGTTATTCAAGAAAAAAGGATAAAAGAAAGGATCGTTGATATACAAAAATGAACCCAAAGGCAATGGCTGCGGTTACCAGTAATTAAAATGAATTTTTCATTGGGTGATCGTCCTTTCGCTTTGCTCCAGTGCGGTACCGTTGACAGAAATGTTTATTTCTAGGTGGCGACAGATAGAAGAGGGAGGCTCATGAATTGTATATCGTTTGTACATAGGTGGAGTAAAAAGACATAAGACCTTCCTTTCTTCAGCCGTTTTCATTTAAAGAAATAAATGGAAAAAACAAACCATATAATCATGAGCTTGCCTAGTCCTCCTGATAAAATAACATTGGGAAAATGAAACAAGGGGGAGACGCAGGTGAGAAAAAACCTTTGGAGATGTATTGTAGCATTGACTTTTACCTTGCTGTTAATGAATCCTTTTTATGGACAAGTTTCTGCTAAAAGTGAGGAGGCAAAAGCAAATGTAGGACCAGGCTATGATTTGGAAGAGTTACAAAAGGATGAAGATTTCTCATTGTATATTGATGACGCGTTGTATGAGGAAGTCGAATCCGTAGCCAATGAAGTGGGAGAATATATCGAAACGAATAAAAAAGGACATTTAACGATGGATGCCAAAGCAGTAAAATCAAAATTTGGCAAAGACGTTTATAAAGTATTTAAATTGGGTATTGCTCAAATTAATAATGATATAAAGAAAGATATTGTTTCATATGATGAAGAGAAAAGCGTTATCGTCCCTGGTGAAAACTACGAACCACCTCAACAAGATGCAGGTGATGTTCAAGTAAAGTCTTGTAGTTGGTCTGGATTAGGTAAAGCTGTTGTATCTGCTGGTGTTGGTGGTGCAGTCGGAGGTGCAATCACTGGATCATTCGCAGGTGGTGTAGGAGCTGGTCCCGGAGCAGCAGCCGGTGGTGCAGGAGGGGCTGCGTCAGGGGCTGCAGGATATGCAGCAACATGTTGGTGGTGATATAAATGAAAATAGAATTTCCCTCTAAGCAATCAAACCTAAAGTTTATCATTATCATAAGCTCCATCATTGGTGCTATTATTGGAGCAAGTATAGGTTCAGGCTTTTTTTAAAGCCTGAACCTATTTTTGTGTGCCTGGCATGCGTACACGTTTTAAGGTTCAAGTCCTGAACGGCGAAGGTCGTAGTAGCCGTTAGCGGAAGGCAAGGGTGTCCATTGCGAAATGGAATCTGAAGGAAGCTGGAGGCAAATCTCCGACCCGAGGAACACGATTCTCATACAAGGCCGTCTTTCTTGGACGAGGCTGCAAAACAAGCCGAAATCCTTACGACCAAAGGGAAGGGCTGGTAAATGAGGCGGGTACATGGAGAGGAAGTTGTGCGCTTACCCGGGGAGGTCTGATCGAAATGCCGTACACTTACGGTAACCGGCTTCATGAGAGGTCGCTGAACGATCAGAAGTCAGCCGAGGTCGTAGTACGAACGTTAAATCATCCTGTTTTGTAACAGGGTGATTTTTTTGGGTGAATTATTTTGTTCGAAACTAACGAGCATATAAGGAATTAACAAATTGTAGTTTAAAGACTTTTATCAACTACCAAAAATATTCTTTGTCGTGTTCGATTTTCTTGGTGTTATTTGGTTGTTCATGAAGAAACATAATAGGAAATTAAAAGGCGTGATAGGCTGAAAAAGTTAATGAGGTAAATGCTATTTCAAGGAAAATACAAGAATGCCTTGCAGACAATGTTTCAGAGGCTATGGAAGGTGAAAGATTGTCATATCACTATAATTTTGGAGTGACCGAGGAAGAATACCTAAACTCTTCTTCCTTAAAAATCATATAAAAGAACAGTAATGCTTTTTTATTGTAACTGGTACTTAGTTCTTTCTTTTTTAGCTCTTACTTCTTTTTCATTAGAATTATTAAAAAAGCAGTAATCCATCTATACCTAAATAACAACTAAATTATTTTTTTGTTGATTCTCTTAATTAAATCAAAATGGAGTAAGTTTATTGAAATCCTATGTTTCGGTTTCAACTTTGGCTCGGCTTTTTTAATACGAATCATGAATATTCTTGTGAGAATTAAGGGCAGTATAAGTTATTATTCAATAAATTAAATATGTTCCCATATGAAAGGAGGTTTACATTACTGAAACCGTTGATTGCCCAGCTGAGACCAAAGCAGTGGACAAAGTGCCTGCTTATTTTTGCTGCTCCGGTCTTCTCGGAAAAATTCCTTGAAACCGAAGCGATGGTTACGACCGTTATGGCTTTTTTCTGTTTTGCCTTTACTGCCAGCACAGTGTACATAATTAACGATATTATTGACGTGGAAAAAGACCGGCTTCACCCGGAAAAATCAAAGCGTCCAATCGCATCCGGGGCACTGAGCATCCGGACTGCTATTTCGTTCGGAATTCTTTTATTGATTTTATCCATAATTACAGCTTACTGGATTACTCCTTTATTTGCCGGTATTCTTTTATTCTACTTGGCCAAAAACATCCTTTATTGCATATGGCTAAAGCATGTCGTGATTATTGATGTCATGATCATCGCTATAGGGTTCGTCCTCCGTGGCTTCACAGGTGCCGTTGTTGTGGATGTCGGCTTGACTTCCTGGTTCATCCTTTGTACCATGCTGCTTGCCTTGTTTCTTGCTTTGGGTAAAAGAAGGCACGAATTGAAATTGTTGAATGGCGATAAAGCAAGGCAAAGAAAAGTTCTCGATCATTATTCATTGCAATTTTTGGATCAGCTGATTTCCATTGTTACCGCTGCTACAATTATTACTTATTCTCTATATACGGCGAACACAGAGGAGAATGCATATATGATGTGGACGATTCCATTTGTTATCTATGGTATTTTTCGTTATTTGTATCTCGTTCACATGAAGCAAGAGGGGGGGAGTCCGGAAAGGGTTTTGCTTGAGGATAAGCATATTCTGCTTACGGTTATTTTTTTTAGCATCAGCGTCATGTTCATAAAAATTTATTTGCAGTAATGATGGGGTTATCAACAATGAATGCGTCTTATATAAAGCATAAACTATGGATTAGTTTACTTCTAGGCCTGCTTACTCTCATAGCTTTTGGTTTATGGACCGATTTCAAAGTGCTGCAGAGAATCTTTACCCGTTTTGAATGGAATTACTTGCCACTAATTTTTAGTTTAACGTTTTTGGGGTATCTGTTGAGGTTTTTGAAATGGGAAGTGTTTCTGCGTACGATAGGGATTCGGATTTCCATAAAAAACAGCCTTATGATTTTCATCAGCGGTATGTCTATGGCAATTACACCCGGAAAAGCAGGCGAGTTTCTGAAATCTTTTTTACTCAAGTCGTCGGAGAAAGTGGATATTGCCAGGACAGCTCCGGTTGTGTTTTCTGAAAGGCTCACGGATCTTTTGGCAATGATTATCCTCGCTGCCTGGGGCATTACTCGATTTTCCAACGGAGGTTGGTTTCTAGTCATTACTTCGCTGATACTCGTTTCAGCTGTTTTTTTGGTGCAAAATAAAAGATTGGTTCAAAGTATTTTTATTAAATTTAAGAAATATCCCGTCATGAGCTGGATTTCAGGCCGATTAGAAGTGTTGTATGAGAGTTCGAATAAGCTCCTGCGGTTTAAAACGATTCTTTATGCCACAATGATAAGTACAGTTTCCTGGTTTTTAGAATGTCTTTCTTTTTATTTTGTGCTTCGGGGACTCGACTTGAATCAAAGTGTTTTGGAAGCCGTATTTGTTTTTTCCTTCTCTTCCATAGCCGGTGCGTTGTCTATGCTTCCAGGCGGACTTGGGGTAACGGAAGCCAGTATGACTGGTTTAATGATAGGACTAGGAATTGATCATTCTAAGGCCATAGCTGCAATGGTAATGGGCAGATTCGCAACACTTTGGTTTGGGGTCATCCTTGGAAGTGCTGTTTTACTTATAAATTTTAAGCGATGGTTTTATACAGAAACTGAGAAACAGATAAAATGATCGGTTTTTATACTGAATGGGACGATTTTTGATTAGGTTGTTTTTAGGAGCGATGTAAAAATGAGCAGATCAATCAAAGGTGCTTTATCAGGGTGGGCAAACTTTCCGAAAGAAACAGGATATATTTACAGACCAGAAAAATATAAAGATTTACAGGAAATATTACGATCCAAAAACCAGTTTCACTATATTTCTCGAGGGTTGGGAAGAAGCTATGGCGATACCGCCTTAAATAAGCAAAGTGGTATTATCTCGCATACTCGTTTTAATCGCTTTCTTTATTTTGACGATCAGGTACAAGTGTTGGAATGTGAAGCTGGGGTTACGTTTAAAGAAATCATTGAATTGTTTTTGCCGCGGGGATATACTCTTCCGGTCACACCAGGAACCAAATATGTGACGGTTGGCGGAGCCATAGCTAATGATGTACACGGTAAGAATCATCACAGGGACGGCTCGATCTCCAACCATATACTCGATATTAAACTGCTTACTCCTTCCGGTGGGATTATGACCTGTTCCCGTCAAGAAAATCAAGAATTATTCCGGGCGACAATGGGAGGGATTGGCCTTACTGGAATCATTCTCAGTGCCCGCATTAAATTAATGAAAGTGGAATCGTCCTATATTGAGGTTGATTACAAAAAGGCAGCTCATCTCGACGATGCCATCGACATGCTCAATGAAACGGACGACCTGTATCAATACTCTGTAGCCTGGATCGATTGCATATCGAGAAATCGCTCGATGGGCCGCTCAGTACTTATGTTGGGGAACCATGCTTCAAAAGAGCAGGTGGACAAAAATGAGCCTCTTTCACTAAAAAAGAGAAGAAAGCTAAAGGTGCCTTTCAACCTGCCTGCTTTTGTGCTCAACCCTTACAGCATAAAAGCATTTAATTCGTTTTACTATAGTCGCTTTAAAAACACTTCCGAGGTACTTGTTGACTATGATTCTTTCTTTTATCCGCTGGACGTAATTTTAAGTTGGAACCGCATATACGGAAAAACAGGGTTTATTCAGTATCAAGTCGTGTTCCCCCTTGAAACGAGTCGCCAAGGACTCACGAAACTTCTTCAGAAATTAAGTCGAGCACGGTGCTCCTCATTTCTGGGTGTTTTGAAGAGGTTTGGTGAGAATGAAAATGGCTTACTGAGTTTTCCGCGTAAAGGGTACACGCTGGCTTTAGATATTCCGTTTAGGGGTGGCGAACAGTTGTTGACGTTTATACGAGAATTGGATGAAGTGGTGCTCAGCTATGGAGGTGCCTTGTATTTAGCGAAGGATTCATTAATGACTCCTGGTACGTTTGCCCGGATGTATCCGAAACTTTCTACGTTTCAAGAAATTAAGGCCAAAATAGATCCCGATGGCCTCTTCTCATCCTCAATGGCCAGGCGGTTAAACATTGTGAGGGATATCGGATGAGGCATGTTCTAATCATAGGAGCCACATCAGGGATCGGTAAAGCGCTCGCTCATCAATATGCTAAGGAAAAATATCCTTTGGTCCTCACGGCGCGGGATAGAAAAGAAATGGAGAGAATCGCCTCTGATATCCACATTCGCCATCATGTTCCCGTCAGTGTAAAAACCATCGATGCTGAGTCCTTTGATACACACGCCGACTTCTTTGCATCCTGTGTGGAGGAAGCCGGAAAACTTAGCGGGATGTTCTTGGTCCACGGATATATGATCGATCAGGAAACAGCCCAAAATGATTTCACGAAAGCCAAAAAAATGATAGATGTTAACTTTACATCTTATGTGTCCTTACTAGAAACGGCTGCCCGTTATTTTGAAAGAGAAAGGAGCGGCTTCATCGGTGTCATAACCTCCGTTGCCGGGGACCGAGGTAGGAAAAGTAATTATATTTACGGATCATCCAAAGGGGCCTTATCTGTATATGTGCAAGGATTGAGGAATCGATTGTATGCTTCGGGAGTCCATGTGGCTACCATCAAACCCGGGTTTGTTGATACTAAAATGACTTATGGCTTGAATGGTCTGTTTCTAGTGGCACAGCCGGAAGACGCGGCCAAAAGGGTACACGAATCCATTCGTAAGAAGCATGATGTGATTTATGTCCCCGGTTTTTGGTGGATGATCATGTTCATTATAAAGTCAATTCCAGAGCGAGTCTTTAAACGACTTAAGTTGTAGCAGCATGGAGGAGTTATTGAGATGAAGGAAAAGCAGCTTACTATTACTCAGGCTAAAGAGAAAGAAGGAACTTTTATACTCCGAAAAAGTGATTGGATAATCAGCTTTAGTTTATTTCTTTTTGCGCTTCTCGTCCGGATTCCTTACATGTATGATGTTCCTCGGTTCATTGACGAGTGGAGAGAGGTTGAATTATCGGCTCAGATTGCAAGAGGTGAAATTTGGCCTTTACATAATACGTCCCATGACATCGGGGCATTTCATAATTATGTATTAGCCGGACTATTTAAATTATTCGGATATAGTGTGTACTTGCCACGATTATATGTAGTCCTCCTCAGTGCGGGAACCGTAGTTGTCAGTTATTGGATAGCCAGACATTGGTTCGGACGGCTGCACGCTATGATCGCGGCTTCACTTTTAGCCACTAACAGTATGCATATTTTTGTCACGCACATGGCATGGGCAAACGTCACGACCCCATTCTTTGTAAGCTTAGCTGTGCTGGTTACCTTAAAGACAATCGGACAAAAGAGACGGTCTTTATGGGCTTTAGCTGGTTTAACATGGGCAATAGCCCTGCAGACTCATCCTTCAGTTATAGCCGCTTTACTAGGAGTGGTTTTCTATGTGATAACCCATTCGGGGTGGCGAGCTTTTTATAGGGAATCCGGTTATCGAATAGCAATCGTCGTTTTTATTGCAGGATACAGCAACATGATCATACATAATATTATAAAACCTTTAGACTCGTTTCTTTGGGTTAAGCGGAAGGACTATGCACTAAATCAGGAGTTTTCGATTGGAGGTTATATTGAAAATATCCTAGAAATGATCATGGAACTTATCCGATCTTTATCAAGCACGTTTCCTGACGGAGAAGGATGGTTGCATGGGATTAGTTTCCTGATCATGATTCTCTTTATCATTGGCTTGACACACGGCTTTCGTCGATTAATGAGGTTTCGTCATGGGTCTCTCCTGTTGGCGATTGTAATAGCGAGTCTTCTTGTGATTCCTATATTGAACGATCAATATGAGTTTTATTTATGGACTAGATACATCGCTTATCTTTTCCCACTTTGCTTAGTTGCTATAGCTGTAGGATTTGGTGATTGGATACAGCCTTGGATTGGAAGAAGGGACAAACATAAACAACGGAACATAAAGCGTGGGACAGTTATACTGGCGGCATGGGCGGTCATTCTAATTCTGCCCCTATACTATTTACACAGTTATGCTGAGTCATATATTCAATCCGGCCGTGACAATTCTGCGGAGTTTTTAGCATTCCGAACACTGAAGTCCGAACATCAAAAACAGTCTATTATAGCTGTGGACAAGCAAGGTAAACAAGCCGAAGCTCTCAGCAAGATGTTTCGAGTGAAGGGGTTTAACAGTCCATTGGTGGGAATAGATCCGAACGAGAGTCTTGAAGCTCAGGAGGTCCCATCGAATTGGGAAGAAGAAAAAGACTTCACTTTTTACACCAGATGGGAAAAAGTTTTCATGAAAGACACACCTGATACCTGGTATGTTCTTTCCATGGATACCAAAGATAAATTAACCCTTATTTTTGGAATTACCTGGAAAGATGTAAAAACAATTCAGGGGAAAGGCGGACATCTGACTTATTTTATCTGTCGAATCGATTCTATGGAATATTAATTTTAGTTGCTTAGATATATCTTATGAACGTATACAGAATAAACCTATTCACTGTTGTCCTTAGGGAATGCTTCGTGCCACATATTCCTTAAAGATGCAATTGAAGATAAAGACAAAGTTAAATTGCTTGATCATTCTATTTCCGTTTTTACTATTCAATTTTTTCTTAAATATACACGGAACATTCCCGACCTATTTTATTTTTACATTATCCTTATTTTGTGTAATTGATTTATTTATTAGAAAAGAAGCCGAGTCCAAATAAAGGGTTCGGTTTTTTCTTTGTTTTCTTTCGGGTACACTTTATATAGAATCGTTTTTCGAAAGGATGATTTCGTTGGCTAATCGCTTGATTCATGAAAAAAGCCCTTATTTATTGCAACACGCACATAATCCCGTTGATTGGTTTCCGTGGGGCGGAGAGGCATTTGAAAAGGCCAAACGAGAAAATAAACCGGTTATGGTGAGTATAGGGTATTCGACTTGTCATTGGTGCCATGTGATGGAAAGGGAAAGTTTTGAAGATGAAGAAGTGGCAGAATTACTGAATGACCGGTTTGTGGCGATTAAAGTGGATCGGGAAGAACGGCCTGATATTGATTCGATTTATATGCTGGCCTGCCAAGCAATGACAGGTCATGGCGGCTGGCCGTTGAACGTGTTTGTTACCCCAGACCAAAAACCTTTTTATGCCGGGACGTATTTTCCAAAACACAGCATGCGCGGGATGCCGGGGATGATTGATGTTGTAACCCAGCTGTATGATAAATACCAAGAAGACCCGGAAAAAGTGAAGGAAGTCAGCGATAAAATGACCGACGTATTACAGCCGCGAACGGCGGAAGGACAATCCGATTTAACAGAAGAAGTGCTGAAAAAGGGATTGGAACAGCTCCGGCAGAATTTTGATATTAACTATGGCGGGTTTGGCGGTGCTCCGAAGTTTCCAACGCCTCACATATTAATGTATCTTTTCCGCTATTACCGGTGTTTTAAGGATGAAACAGCATTAAAGATGGCGCTGAAAACGTTAGAAGGCATGGCAGCGGGCGGGATGTATGATCATATTGGCTTTGGATTTTCAAGGTACTCGGTCGATGACAAATGGCTTGTCCCTCATTTTGAAAAAATGCTTTATGACAACGCTCTTTTGGCGATTGCCTTTACAGAAGCCTATCAATTGATTGGTGAAGACCGCTTCCGTGAAACAGCAGAAGAAATTTTCACTTATATTCTTCGTGATATGCAAGACGAAAAAGGCGGCTTTTACTCTGGAGAAGACGCCGATTCTGAGGGAGTAGAAGGAAAATTTTATGTATGGACGCCTGATGAAATAAAACAAGTGCTCGGTGAAGAAGACGGCGAACTGTTTTGCAATGTTTACGATATTACTGACGAGGGAAATTTTGAAGGAAATAATATTCCAAACCTCATCCGCCAATCTCCGGAAGCTTTTGCTGCAAGCCACAAGCTGGATCCAGTAAATGTGAAGGAAACACTTGAAAAAGGGCGGAAAAAATTATTTGAACATAGGGAAAAACGAGTGCATCCGCATAAAGATGACAAAATATTAACCTCATGGAACGCATTGATGATTGCTGCTTTAGCCAAAGCTTCTCGTGTATTTAATGAGCCCCGCTATTTAGAAGAAGCAGTAAAAGCTTTCTCGTTTATAGAAAACGAGCTTACGGCAGAGGACCGCTTGATGGTTCGCTACCGTGATGGCGAAGTAAAGCATAAAGGATTTATAGAAGACTACGCCAATGTGCTGTGGGCAGCGATTGAGCTGTATGAAAGCTCGCTTAATCTTTCTTATTTGGAAAAAGCAAGGCATTATGGCGATCAGTTAATAGAACTGTTCTGGGACCATGAGAATGGCGGCTTTTTCTTTTATGGAAAAGATGGGGAAGAATTACTGGTGCGTCCGAAAGAAACGTATGATGGCGCGATGCCTTCCGGTAACAGTGTTGCTGCTGTTCAGCTATTGCGCCTTGCCCGTTTAACCGGTGAAACGACGTATGAAGAAAAAACGCGGCAATCAATTGATGCGTTTGCAAAAGAGCTGAAACAATATCCGAGCGGCCACATGTATTTTCTCCAAAGCTACTTGCTGCTTCATAGTCACATGAAAGAAGTAGTCGTTCTTACAAACGCAGACGACGAAGAAACGAAGATGGTGACCGAACAGCTGCAGCAGGAATTTTATCCTGAAGTCACTTATCTTATAAGTGAAAATCCAGAACGGTTTAGTGACGCTGCCCCGTTTGCAGCCGCGTATCGGCAAGTAGAAGGCAAAACAACAGTATATATATGCGAAAACTTTACCTGTCACCATCCTGTAACTGACATAGAGGAAGCGTTGAAGATGCTGGGTTAAAAAGATGCAGAGTAGTGCTGAATAAATTACCTGCTTCTTAATAAAAAGAGCGTTGAATCGCTGAGGAGTGAAATGCTGATTGAAGCAAGTAAAACTCCGTATGACAGGATAAGAGCATTGCAAGAAGAGACAGGAGGCTGTCCCAAAAAAGGGAAAAGCTGAACCAATAGGAAGAAGCGTTGTTTCTGGCAGAAAACTGCCAAATCTATGAAAAGTAGAGCTGAACAAGGCAAGCGACGTTCCGAAAGTGCCGAATCAGCTGTCCAAAAAATAGGGAAGGGGAAAATGCATGAAGCCGAAGATAGTAGCGTACGGCCGCGTCAGAGAAAAGGCTCGAATCAAGCTGAGTGAAAAATATGAAGTGAGTCATTTTAATAACGGAGAAGACCTCTCCAATGAAGCATTCAAAAAGGCAATTAGTGAAGCATCTGCTTTTATTGTTGTAGAACTCGAAGTAGGAAAAGACATGCTCGATCATGCTCCATACTTAAAAGTGGTCAGCAATGTCTCGGTTGGGTACGATAACCTCGATATAGAAGAGTTAACGAAGCGCGGGATTGCGGCGACCAATACACCTGATGTGCTGAACGATACGACAGCTGATGCCATTTTTGGATTGCTGCTTGCCGCCGCCCGCCGTATTCCAGAATTAGATCAGTACGTTAAAAAGGGAGAGTGGAAAGGCCTGCTGTCCGAGACCAAATTTGGTGTGGATGTGCATCATAAAACGTTAGGGATTATCGGAATGGGCAGGATTGGTGAAGCGATAGCAAAACGGGCTCATTTTGGTTTTGATATGCATATTCTTTATCACAACCGTTCTCGTAAACCACAACTTGAAGAAAAATTCGCTGCAGAATACCGAAACCTCGATCAACTGCTCGAAGAATCGGATTATGTATGTTTGATGACGCCGTTAACTCCGGAAACCCGCCACTTAATGGGAGCCGAACAGTTTAAACGGATGAAAAAAAGTGCCGTTTTCGTAAATGGTTCACGCGGGCATACGGTGGAGGAAACGGCATTGGTGGAAGCACTGCAAAATGGAGAAATACGGGCAGCTGCACTCGATGTTTTTCAAGAAGAACCACTGTTCTCTGATCACCCGCTATTAAAATTGGAGAAAGTAGTGACTACTCCGCATCTTGGTTCAGCGACAGCAGAGACAGAAGACCGAATGTCCTTGCTGGCTGCTGAAAACGCGGACGCAGTCCTAGAAGGAAAACGTCCGCCTAACCTCATCAATGAACAGATTTTTTCTTTGTAAAGCAAAAAGAACGGCTCTTCTCTGCTAGAAACAGAGGAGCCGTTAAAATGTAACTTTTCTAATGGTAATACCAGCTAATAGAAGGTCAATAGGTAGGGCTAAAAAAGTTAAAAAAGTCATGTTACAATAAATTTGCGCATGTCAAATAAGCTTCAAACTTCTTGTTTGAAGTTTTTGGTTTTTATGGATTTTGTTGGATGAGTATTAAATTTTAAATGCCTCTTTACGTTTCAGAATGGCATAAATCCAATGAATGAGCTTATTTGCACAAGCAATAACCGCTACTTTATGTGGCTTACCTTCTTCCCGTTTTTTATCATAAAACGTCTTTAGTATCGGATTCCGATTGCTTGTTAAACCACATTGAACAGCTTTATATAATGCTTGCCTAAGCCTATTTGATCCTCTTTTTGTAATGCGGGCAATATTGGCTGTGAATTTGCCCGATTGATAAATGCTGGGATCTATACTTGCGTAGGCAACTAATTTTTTTGGATGGTTAAATTGATCAATTTCCCCAATCTCGGAAATGATAGTGGCTGTTATCTTTCCACCGATACCGGGGATTGATCTGATAACCTCATATTCTTCAAACTCTTTTGCCAGGGCATCTATCTCTCTTTCCAGTTTTGATAGGTGCTCTTGGTATTGAAGAAGCATATGGATGTACATTTCTGAACTTATTAAGTGGCTGTGATATAAATTCTTTTTGAAAGGGTTTCGCACGGCTGCCTCTTTCAATTTGAAAGCTTTATTTAGACACCAAGCATACGAACGTCTTCCCCCCATTTCAAACATTGCCTCAGCTATATCTTCTGCTTCACAGAGTAATACATCGTTAGAAGTAGGATATTCAAGGAGTGTCTTTAACGAAATAGGAGAATACAGATCGCCAAAGACCCCTTTATATTCTGGAAAAACCTGATCTAAAATCGTTTGGAATTTCAATTTCAACTGAACATAGGTGTTGGTTAAAGCGTCATGTTGTCTTGATAAATTTCTTAAATTCATCGTTTTGATGCTCTTCCGTTGGAATGTTTCCAAGTCTTCTTTGTAGTAAAGTTCACATAAGTGAACCGCGTCAATAGAATCTGTTTTCACCTTCCGTAAGCTTGTCTTCTTGGATTCATAAGCAATAACGGGATTAATTAAATAATAGGTTACGTTATGCTCTTCAAGAAACGGAAGGACAGGCTCATGGTAATGACCAGTGGATTCAAAGATGACGACTGGTCGGATACCAGATTCCTGCTCCATTTCTTCATAGAACCTGTAGAAACGATGCAATCCTTCCGTGTCATGCTTAAACTTGAAAGTTTTCTTAAATGGCTTCTTCTTTTGTAAAAAGGCTTGTACTTGGCTTTCTCCTTTTGCGATATCCAGGCCAATGACTGGATTCATAGATTATCACCTCTCCCATAATAAATTCACCGGTAACCCCTAACCTATCTTGTAGTGTCATAGCTTCGCTTGTTATACGAGATCTAGGTCTCAACCAGCCTCAAACATGTTTCTACAAGTAGGGGGTGGACAGTATAACGGACGGGATCCATGTCCCAAGGGCGCGAGCGTCCTACCCCGGCTACCTACAGAATAAAACCTATAAAAAATAGGTCAACCAGAAAATATAAATGAACTGGCTGACCTTATAATACGAAAGGGCCATATTGTCGAAGAACAGCTTTTAAAGAAACATTAAGCAAAAGAGTATTGGTGAAACGATTCAAACTTATTGAATAACTATGCTAAGGTGAAAAGTACGAGGAAAAGTTTTTTTAGGGAGGGGACCATTATGGAAGTAATTATTATGGGAATCATGTTTTATATCGGTCTGTTCTTATCCCTTATTGCCTTTATAAAAAATCGGATAGGTCCTAACAAGAAAAAGATAGATGATTTAGAATCAAGGATTGCTCAATTAGAATATGAAAACAAGGAAATCAAGAATAAATTATAATGTCCGGCTGCCTGGTATCCGGCAATTCAAAATGCTCCCAGTTCTCTTCAAATTCTTCCTGTTCGAAAACACGGTAAACCTCGGGGTCTATAGGACCACCAACGGTATTTCCAACTGCCAGCATTTGTCCATTACTTAATTGTCTATCATTTGATTCTTCACAGGCAGTTATGAGAACAGAAAGAAATAACAAACAAAAGAAATAAATAGGTCTTCTTATTTTCCTAATTTTATATCTCTTCCTTTAAAACATTAGACGAAATAGATATACAAGTAGTTTCATTCTTTGTCACTTCTTCCCTTTGAATGAAGAAGTAGGTTTAATAGAGCTGCGTCGTTCTACAAATGCTTTTCGCCACAAAACAATGCAGGCTATTGAAGAAAACGTAACCCAGCTAGATATTCCTGTTTTTCATCGTATTCCCAGGCAGAGCCGCCAAAAATACTTTCCCAGTTGTTCGGCTCGGCACCGTTCTTGCCGTCTTCCCAAATGTACCAGTCACACTTCGGATTATCCTTCGACGACCGCGACTCAATAAACCACGGATGCTCATCACTAGTATGATTAATAACAAGGTCAATGATCAGCTTCATGTCGCGAGAATGCACCGCTTCAAGCAGTTCATCGAAATCCGCCATCGTCCCAAAGTCTTCGAGAATATCTTTATAATCAGAAATATCGTAACCGTTATCATCTTCCGGCGATTTATACATCGGGCAAATCCAGATCAAGTCAATCCCCAGGTCCTGCAAGTAATCGAGGCGCTGAATCAATCCCTGCAAATCACCAATTCCATCTCCATTAGAATCTTGAAAACTGCGGGGGTACACTTGATAGCCCACCGCCTCTTTCCACCAAACTCTGCTCATTTCACCATCACTCCTGAATTTTCTCAGTTGTAAAACATACAAATGCAATCGATTGCCTTTAAATGTTTAAAAGAAACATTTATCAATAGACAAATGACTATAAAAGTTTATCCTGTATAATGATAAGTTTGTGCAAGCGATTTTGCACTTTTATTTCATCGCGGATGAAAGATAGATACAAGGATAAATATATGCACAGCCCGGAAAAACACCCCGTCAAATATTATGTTTGTTTTTATGTTAAAGTAAAACCAATTATTTGATAAGGAGCACCCCTGGATGAGTATTAAAAAGAAATTTTACACCCTCGTTGTTTTTATGGTGATTATACCTTTAACAATCATTGGCTTAATATTATATGAATTCACCAGCACGCTTTATCGTGATCAAATTAACGACCATATGCAAGACACATTAGAAGCCATTGATTTAAACATAAACACAGTACTCAGCGAAATTGAATTATTCACAGAACATGTAGTGACCTCAGAATCTCTTCAATCTCATTTCA
This sequence comes from Alteribacillus bidgolensis, assembly GCF_002886255.1. Taxonomy (NCBI): domain Bacteria; kingdom Bacillati; phylum Bacillota; class Bacilli; order Caryophanales; family Bacillaceae; genus Alteribacillus; species Alteribacillus bidgolensis. The sequence goes on along the minus strand of NZ_KZ614149.1, from coordinate 2,841,356 downwards.
CAAATGAATGGGCCTCATCAAGCGAGGAAATAATTAACGAAAATACAATTTCAAGAATGTCTTTTACAAATCCCTTAACCTATGACTATCAAGTAGTAGGTGAAAATCAGAAGAACTTGTATTATTTAAACCCTGTAGAAGAGTATTTTCATGATTTTGCAGGTTCATCGTTTCTAGAGAATGTAAATCAGCAGCAGGGAGGCACATACTGGGTAGGTCCGGAAAATGTAGAACTAAAGCGACAGCCAGTGAATATTTTAACTGTCGGAAGAAGCGTTATTGATCCCCAGACTCTCGAGCATTTAGGCTATTACATATTATTTGTGGAGCCTGAATTGCTGCAAAGCGTCGATAACCTTGGCCAAAACAGTGACAGTGACTGGGTTATTCTCGACCAAGAAGGCACGATTGTTTATAATACCTCACCTGGTGAATTAGGGGAGGATGTCGTTCATGCAGAGGACAACACGTATACAAACGAAGAAGGAAAGGAGTTTTTTTTCACCTCTAAATCAACGTTTCAGGGTTGGAAATTGGTTTCTTTTCAAAGCATGGAAACGATGAACTCTGTTTTAACGCCTGTTTTATTATTTACGATAGGTATTATAGCTTCTTTATTTTTTATTTTGTTTCTATTCCACAAACTTTTCTCGAAGCGTTTAATGTCTTTTATACAATATTTCAAATACGGGATGGGACGGGCATCAATGGGAAATTTAAACGTGCAATTAACTCCTTACAAAGAACAGGAATTTACGATGCTCACGAATAGCTTTAATGATATGGTTGCCCAATTACGTACGACGATAGAACAGGTGGAAAAAGAGCAAAAGGAACGAAATCAGGCTGAATTTAAAGTACTCCAGCATCAAATCAATCCGCATTTTTTATATAATACCCTCGAGTCTGTTAATGCTCTCGCAAGTTTGAACAAAACAGCGGAAGTGCAGCATCTTGTTACAAACTTAGGAAAGCTGCTTCGCATCAGCCTCAAAGGACCTTATGAAATACCGGTTAAAGAAGAGCTCAAGCATGTGACAAGTTATTTAGAAATACAAAAAATTAGACATAACGACCGGTTCACCTATGAAGTAGACCTTGAAGAAACGGTAAACGATCAATACATATTGAAGCTGGTCTTACAGCCTCTCGTCGAAAATGCTATTGAGCATGGCTTGAAAGGCAAGAGTTTTGATCACATCGCAATAGACGGGGTGAAAAACGAGTCTGCTATTATTTTAAAAATTACAGATAATGGTCCTGGGTTTTCAGAGGAGGCCCTAGAACTACTAAATATGCGTACTATCGAATCGACACAAAGCGGCCATGGCTTATTAAACGTTCATGACCGCATCCAGATGTACTATAAAGAAAATAGTGGGCTTCTGATTTGCAGTGAGCCTGGAAATACCACCATTCAAATGACTATTCCAGTTCAAAAAGGGGGCAGGGACTATGTACAAGGTTCTGTTAATTGATGATGAAGAACTTATATTAGAAAGCCTCAAGCAAACCTTTCCGTGGGAAGAAATTAACTGTTACGTTGCAGCGACAGCTAGAAACGGGGAAGAGGGGATTGAGAAATTTCATTCAATACGGCCGGACCTGGTGGTAACAGACATAAAAATGCCGGATATGGACGGACTGGAATTTCTTAAAGAAATCTTAGCGGATCGATCTGCTGATGAGGTCATTGTGTTAAGCGGGTTTGATGAGTTTGATTTCGTACGGAGCGCCCTAAAATATAAGGCATTTCACTATTTATTAAAGCCGATCGATCGAGAGGAGCTTAAAGACACGCTCAAGAAAGCAATCAACGAAATTGAAGATAAAACAAAAGCCCAGCACACAACCTTGAAAAGCGAGCTCTTTGAAGCAGCATTTCAAAAAAATCAACGTGGCTTAATAACAAGAAAACTAGAGGCACAGACCTTGGCTGTTCTAAAAATAATCCATGGAAGCGGCATAAAACTAGAAGATACAAAAACAAACGAATACGAAATTTTCGTTTATCCTCTTTCTAACGAAGACATACTTGTTATCGGCTATGGACAATTTATAAAAGAACAACTTTATACTTTAGCAGAATCTCTTCTAAAGGAAAATAACGCAAGAAAAGCAGCATTAGGACCAGAAGTGAAAGGAAGCAAAAATTTAAATTACTCCCTTGAAAGAGCTGAGACATTTCTCCGGCAAAAGGAATATATAAAAGACCAGCTCCTCACAGAAGCGGTCTATCGCAATTATCAATCGTTTGAAAAGCAGTCGAATACGATGCTGTCGAAAGCTAAATATTTTGTAGAAGAAAATTATCATAAGCCACTTACCATCGAGGAAGTAGCAAAAACCTTCGGGTTCAGCCCCAGTTATTTCAGCACCATGTACAAAGAGGTGAATGGAAAAACATTTTCGGAACATCTTAAATTAACAAGGATTGAACGTGCCTGTGATTTATTGAGAGATACAAATAAACCGGCTTATGAAATTGCGAATATGGTGGGATACGAGGATCAGCGGTATTTCAGCCAGGTATTTCGTAAGTTAAAGCAGATGACCCCAAGCCAATATCGAAAACAAAAGCAGTCGTAAATATAGTGGACCTTTCTTAAAATGCTGCGTGTGGCGAACGCTTTCCGCGTATGTGCCTCTCAGCCTCCTCGCAACTTAAATCGGCTGCTGCGGGGTCTTCAAGTCCCATACTTCAGCTGGAGTCGCTGCCCACGCTTTGTCCTTTTGGCCTGCCCTGCTGCGTAGAACGGCGGACGCCTGTTCGGGGTAGAACGGGGACTCCTACGGAAAAAGGAAGGCTGTAAGTAATAGGAACCTCTGCTAAGAGCTGCCACGTACTATGCAAGTGCGGACAGGGAAGATGTATAAATACTAAGTGCGGACAAGCAATTTTAGCATTTATCAACAGTGGCCATTAGCCGAGCCTCACTTAAAAGGTCACCTCTATTTTTTACTTTTTAAATCAGATCCTTTCCTTTGATAAAGCCCTTTCAAAAAATTTTCTACATAGACCGAATGATTACCTCATGTTGAAAACGTTTTCTTTACAGTAAGGTTATATACCAAGGAGGGAGAACCACATGAAAAAATCTTTTTACTTATTATCTGCCGGAATGACGGCATTATTGTTAAGCGCTTGCAATGGAGGAGAAGAAGCAGAAAGTGACGGAAATGAAGACCAAAATGGAGAAAACGAAGAGGTTGCCGAAATAGAATTTTTCCAGGCAAAGCCTGAAGCTGTGGCTACCTTCGATACATTGATTGAACAATTTGAAGAGGAAAACCCGGACATTAAAGTGGAACAAAACTCTGTTCCAGATGCCATGACAGTACTCACAACTAGATTTTCTACGGGGGATATCCCGGATTTATTTATTACTTATCCTGTAGAGGAAGACTATGTGACAAGGGCAAACAATGATTATTTACTTGATATCACAGACGAAGATTTTATCGATGATATCAATCCTGAAATCCAGGACCGCTATCTTGAAGACGGCCGCATGTACGGTGCCGCTCTTTCATTAAATGCAAACGGTGTCCTCTATAATAAAGAAATATTTGAAGAGTATGACCTCGACACCCCAGAAACATGGGATGACTTTGTGGCTTCCATTGAATACCTGGATGAACAGGGAGAAACCCCGATCATTATGGGAAACCAGTCAATTGACCAATCGTCTATCTTTAACCTGAACTTTATCGCCCAACAGTTTGATGCAGAATATTGGGAGGCCTTTAATGCCGGAGAAGAGCCGGTAGCTGAGTCACCGGAATGGCAGGAAGCTTCCGAAAAAATGCTCGAGGTCATTCAGTACGCCCAGCAGGATCACATGGGAACAGACACGGACCAGGCAAATGAGCTGTTTGCCAATGGAGAAGGTGCGATGTACTTCATGGGAGCATGGGTATTGCCTACACTTCGGGACATGAACGATAACTTTGACGAAGAGTTCGGTTACTTCCCATTCCCGCAAACGAATAATCCGGAAGAAAACGTGACTATTTCTGGAGTGGATGTTGGCTTGTCCATTGCTGCAGATACAGAGTACCCAGAGGAAAGTTTAAAATTTGTAGAGTTTCTAATCGATGAAGCGCAGCAGTTTGCGGACATGGATGGTTCGTTTAGTGCCGTTCAAGACGTAGAGGTACAGGATGAAGTATTGGAAGGTCTTTCCCCGCACGTAGAAAATGATCAGATTGCGAACTGGCCGAACCACTACTGGGCAGGCGGAACAGCTGCAGAAGCAGATTTCCGTGCGCACAGCCAGGACTTCTTTAATCATCAGGATATTGAACAATACCTGGAAAGCTTAGAGCAAATGTTTGAAAGCTATCGGTAAAAAGATATTAGGAGAAAACATTGATCATCAAGTGAAGCTCGCTTCTATTAGGAGGCAGCTCCCTTCATTATAAGTAAAAAATCGGAGAGGATTCTTATGAATAACACAGCATATTCCAGTCTTCGAAAAGGGTATTTTATCCTCATTATTCCGGGGCTGCTTTTATTGTTAACCTTTTATGCCTACCCGGTCCTAAGTGCTTTTCACATGAGTATGACCGACTGGGACGGAGTCAGCCGCACGAGTGAATTTATCGGGTTTGAAAACTATATATCAGCTTTAAGCGACAGCCGTTTTATGAATTCGCTGTCTTTTACGGTTAAATATGCGCTCGTTTCTACGGTATTATCTAATATTATCGCCTTAGCTGTAGCACTGGCACTAGTTCAGAAAATTAAATTCCGAAACATCTTCCGGGCTGTATTTTTCTTTCCGGCAGTGCTCAGTATGCTGATTATCGGTTATATTTGGAAGCAGATTTATTATCATGTGATTCCATATTTGGGAGAGCGCTTAAACGTAGAAGCCCTGCAAACAAATATGCTCGGAAACCATGATCTCGTGTTCTGGGCGTTAATCCTTGTTACGGTCTGGCAGGCATCAGCCATTCTTGTGGTCATTTATATGGCAGGACTGCAAACGATTCCAGATGATGTGTACGAATCTGCAGCCATTGATGGAGCGAGTGGGATGAGAAAGTTTTTCCGGATTACGCTGCCATTGATCGTGCCGTCGATTACGATTTGCACCATTCTAGCTATGAAGCAGCATTTGATGGTCTATGACTACATCATCGCCTTAACAGATGGAGGACCAGGCTTTGCGACAGAATCTGTTACTCTCTTAATCTATAATCTTGGATTTCTTAATAATAACTATGGATACGGCTCTGCTGTAGCACTGATTCTATTTCTGTTTATTATCATCGTCTCTATTATTCAAATCAGTATTTTACGTAAGCGGGAGGTGCAACTGTAATGGATACAACCGGAAAAAAGATCGGCCTCTATTCTTTTATTATCATCGGAGCACTCTGTATTTTATTCCCGATGTATTTAACGGTCGTCACCGCATTTAAATCTCCGGAGGAATCATCTCAATCTCTGCTGGGCCTCCCTTCGAGTTTATCATTTAATAATTTCATCCAGGCAGCAGAGATGAGTAACTACGTCGGAGCGTTTTTTAATACGTTTACCATTACTGTTGTTTCTATCATATTTATTATTTTCATAGGTTCAATTGCTTCCTTTGCGATTGCCCGCAACCAGGATCAATTGTTTTACCGGATTATGTATTACTTCTTTGTGAGCGGATTGTTTGTCCCGTTCCAGGTGATGATGCTTCCATTAATTCAGCAGTTGAACAACCTCGATATGCTGAATAATTGGGGACTGATCCTCTTATACGCTACGTACGGACAATTCCAGGCCGTCTTTTTATACGTCGCCTATTTCAAATCTGTTCCAAGAGAAATAGAGGATGCAGCGCTCATTGATGGCTGCGGTGTCTTCCGGATGTTTTGGTACGTCATCTTCCCGATGCTAAAACCAATGACGATTACACTTGTTGTATTAAATCTAATTTGGATCTGGAATGACTTTCTTATGCCGCTTGTCATCCTGCAGGATTCGTCCGAATGGACACTGCCGTTAATGCAGTATGTCTTTGAATCCCAGTACACAGCCAACTTCAATTTGGCATTTGCTTCGTACTTGATGGTGCTATTGCCGGTCATTCTCATTTATTTGTTCCTGCAAAAGCACATCATCGGCGGCGTTTCCGACGGAGCAGTAAAATAAACGGAGGTATTTACCATGCAAAAAATCTCAGACTATACGGTTCAGGCAGCTAATCAATATATTCAAGAACATGCGTTATCGTCCAGTGAGCTTCCCTATCATCCATCCTTTCATATTACTGCCCCGGTAGGATGGATCAATGACCCAAACGGGCTTGTCTATTTCCGCGGAGAATATCATGCATTCTTTCAGTTTTATCCGTATGAATCGGAATGGGGACCAATGCACTGGGGTCATGTGAAAAGTAAGGATCTCGTACACTGGGAGCATCTTCCGACTGCGCTGGCTCCTGAATATGAGTATGAAAAAGGGGGCTGCTTTTCCGGCAGTGCCGTTGTACAAGATGACAAGCTCTATCTTATTTACACCGGCCATAACGCAGAGCGTTCTCCAAAAGAGGTTCAATGTGTCGCCGTTTCTGAAGATGGTGTAACTTTTGAGAAGCTGGCAAGCAATCCGGTGGTCGTGGCACCGCCTGCCAAAGGTTCCGAAGACTTCCGCGATCCGAAAGTAACGTTAATAGACGGCACCTGGCATATGATCGTCGGCACGTGTAAAGATGGAATTGGAAAAGCGGTCTACTATACATCTGATAACCTTGAAGATTGGACATACGGCGGGGTGCTGCTTGAAAGCAACGGCTCCCAGGGAACAATGTGGGAATGCCCGGACTTTTTCTCGCTCGACGGCTACGACATTCTCATCTATTCACCAATGGAACTAGAAAACTCAAAAACAAGATATATCCTCGGCCAATGGGATAAAGAAAATAACCGGTTCGAAACGATTCACGAGGATGAAATCGACGTTGGCCCTGACTTTTACGCCCCGCAAACCTTCGAAGACGGGCAGGGACGCCGGCTTCTCATCGGCTGGATGAACATGTGGGAAAAAGCTTTTATCGAAAAAGAAGAAGGCTGGGCCGGGGCCCTCACGATGCCAAGAGAACTGCGTATTGTGGATGAAAAACTGCACATGCAAGTCCCAAAAGAATGGAAGAACCTGCAGAAAAAAGAGATCTTCCAGTTCGAGAAAAAGACATTAAAAGAAGAAACAGAAGTATCTTTTGATTTCACCACCATCGTCCTGGAAACAACCTTAGATAGAGAGACTGCGTTTCAACTGGACATTAGCTCAAGCCCAGAGGACACATTAAGCCTCGCTTATCAAGACGGCGAGCTTACAGTGGATCGCAGTGGGATGAAAAAAGGAGACAAAGACGTTACCAGACTTGCGGTTCCAGACAGTGAAACCGTGCAAATTGACGCTTACATCGATCACTCCAGCTTAGAGCTTTTCATCAACGGAGGAGAAAAAGCAGCCACATTTCGGGTGTATTTCGAAAAACAAGGGGTGACCTTGAAAAGTAGAAAAGCTGCTAATTTCCATTCCTTTTCGATCCAAAAGCTGGAGAAATAGAAAAAGAGAGCTGTTTTTAATCAGCTCTGTAGCCATACTGTATTTCATAAAAAATAAACCTCCCTTGAGTTGACGGCTCAAGGGAGGTTTATTTTTATCCACCTATGACTGCCGATCACCCTTGAGGGGAACCATGCATTGCTCGACCGCTTCACGTGGCATATGTAAAGGTTAAAGAACGTAAATAAATTCTTACAAGCTAAGTCTTAGTGTAGAATGTTCAAGAAAAGGGCGCATTTCTTGAATAGAGAATGCGCCAATAATTTTAGACAATAGTTACATACTTATAACCTATATAATCCCTGGTTCACCCGATATTAGGATTATATTATAATAGATTAAAATTCAGTCTGTTAAGAGGTGCATAAATGGATATAACGATGGTTTTATCTTATTTAGGTGTTGTAGTATTCCTTACTTTAATGCCAGGTCCAGATATTTTATTTGTTATTGCTCAAAGTATTTCTCAAAATAAAAAGGCAGGGATTGCAACTGCACTCAGACTTTGTACTGGTCTAATCGTACATATAAGTGCGGCTACTTTGGGGATACAATTATTTATCAATCTGCAATTGCGTTTGCCATTGTGAAATACGCTGGAGCTATTTATTTGTTATTCTTAGCTTTTCAATCATTTAGAGAAAAAGATACGGATCTTAATGGCACTAATGATAATAAAAGATTGTTCAACTATAAGTCATTTAATGGAACCGTCCAGCCGAGTTTATCTATTTTACTTCCAGTTTGAATTCCAGCAATGGTTTGGTAAAGATCAAGAGAAAGTTTTCCCGTTTCATTATTGTTCACCACAAGTTCTTCATCTTTCCATTTTAGAATCCCAACCGGTGATATAACAGCAGCAGTGCCGGTACCAAACACTTCTTCAAGTGTCCCATCCTTCTGTGCGTTATACACTTCGTCAATAGAAATGCGGCGCTGGTCCACGGTGTATCCCCAATAACGGAGAAGTTCGATGACAGAGTCACGAGTGATGCCATCAAGAATGCTGCCATTTAAAGCTGGCGTAATAATCTTCCCGTTTATTTTGAAAAAGATGTTCATGCTGCCGACTTCTTCTACGTATTTTTTTTCAAGTGCATCTAGCCAGAGTACTTGATCATAGCCAAGTTCGGTCGCTTTCGTTTGCGCTTTTAAGCTTGCAGCATAGTTACCGGACGTTTTCGTAAAACCAACCCCGCCTTTTACCGAACGAACATATTCATCTTCTACATAAATTTTAACCGGTTTCATTTGGTCAGAGTTGGAATAATAAGCACCAACCGGAGAAAGAATGATCATCAGCTTATACTGAGCTGATGGTTTTACACTCAATGCCGGCTCGGTAGCAATAATAAATGGCCTTATATAGAGGGACTGCCCTTCCTGTGTCGGAATCCAATCGCGGTCTATATGTATTAACTGCTTTAAGGCATCTACCATAAATCTGACATTAATCTTGGGAATGTTCATCCGTTCATTTGATTTATTTAAGCGGTGAAAGTTTTTTTCCGGACGGAATAAGAGTACTTCCTCCCCAGAGTTGTATGCTTTCAGCCCTTCGAATACGGACTGGCCATAATGAAATACGAGCGAAGACGGATCCATTAAAAGCGGTTCATAAGGAGTAATACGCGCATCATACCAGCCTTTTTCTGTACTATAATCCATGACAAACATATGATCTGTAAAATGTTTACCAAAACTTAAATTATCGTAATCGGGTTTTTCTTTCTTCGTTGGAGCTTGGTGAATCGTTAAGTCTAATGCCATCATTTATCCCTCTTTCTTCTGAACTGAAAGATTTTTTCTTACTAATAGTTTACTCGAAATGCGCTTATTTTTCAGTATTTGTGTTTTGGAAATGAGAAGAAATGTCACAAAGACCCGGGGCCAGACTCCGAAAATTTAGTGGAGAAATCTACACATGTTGAGGCAGCAAAGCCGAACATACACCTCAATCAAACGTTTGATTACTATATTTATTTTCTGCTGTGTGCATTGTTTTGCTCATAACAAGAAAGCTGTACCACTTAGCCTATAAAAGCGAAAAGTATAATCAAATATAAAAAAAATCGGTACAATTTTCAGCAGAGTTGTTTCATAATCATGCTCAAAATTAGCTTAGCCGAGAATTTTTAAGCGATTATTGATAGGTTTTATCCAGCCGAGATGTACGGCGGAGGAGAAGTTGAAACAGGTAGAAGTGACGGACTCGTTGTATCGACCATTTAGAGAATAAATCCATAACATTCAAAGAAATTAGTAAACGTTTACTTCAATTAACATAACATAACTGAATGCAGTAAAATTGCTAACGCATCGAAAGTTCTATATTTTAAAAAATGTAATGCAACGCCTATACTAGGTATAAATAACAAAAAATCGGTAATTGAATCTTTGGTTAGTGAGCATATTATACTAATCATATTGCTTAAGTATTAATGGTAAAATTATAACAATTTTTAAAATATTAGTAGACAATAGTTTTGAAAACGCTTAAAATCATGATTATTGAGTAAACGTTTACTTTAAAATATTAATGAATGCTAGGGGGAGGAGAAGATTGCTGCACTGTAACAGTTGATTGTTAGTTCTTTAGATTTTGTATAAGGAGGGGTATGTATCTAAAAATTCAGGGAGTACCAACGATGCTGTCCCTAAGGGGTTTGGAAATCATATCCTCATGTTATTAAATCTGTTAATGAGGAAAATGAAGAGAAATTAATAAGAGGAGGTAAGTATGGAAATTAAGAGGAGATTCATATCTGTTTTTATATTTGTTTTAGTCATGGGTCTTTTGCTACCAACAATAGAGACGAATGCGTCTGAAAAGGCTGCTAACCACGGGAAATCTGATAATAAAAACTTAAAAACATCCGTAAGCTCACCTGATGGCAAGGTAGAAATTGACTTTCATCTCAATAAAGACGGTGAGCCTCAATATCAACTTTCTTTTGGAGGTTCCAGTCTTATTGAACCTTCCTCTTTAGGTTTTGATTTCAAAGAACAAGCACCCATGAACAGTAATTTTGAGGTAACAGACACATCTATTGAAAATTATAATGAGCATTGGGAACCTAAATGGGGAGACAAAAGAAAGATTAAAAATCATTATAAGCAATTAACCGTATACTTACAGGAAAAAGATGACCCTAATCGAAAAATGAACGTGGAATTCCGGGCCTTTGACGATGGTGTTGGGTTTAGGTATGTGTTACCAGAGCAAGAGAATTTGGATGAAAATCTACAAATTACTTCTGAAAACACTGAATTTAACTTTTCAAATAACAATGATTCTTGGTGGATTCCCAACGATTGGGACAGTTATGAATATAACTACACCAACAGTCCATTAAGCGAAGTAGAGGAAGTCAGTACACCGTTTACTATGGAAACACCGGAAGGCATTCACATGTCAGTGCATGAAGCGGCATTAGTTGATTATTCAGGTATGGCTTTGAAAGCAGTGGAAGGTGAAGACCATGCATTTGAGAGTCATTTAGCCCCATGGCCGGACAGCGATGTTAAAGTTAAAAAAGATGAATTGCCAATCGAAACACCATGGAGAACCATACAAGTGGGTGATAACGCTGGTGATTTGGTGGAATCGGATATGATTATGAATTTAAACGAACCAACTGCACTAGAAGATACTTCTTGGATTGAACCGATGAAATATGTCGGTGTGTGGTGGGAAATGATCAGCGGCAAATCTACTTGGGAATCAGGCCCAGATCATGGAGCGACGACCGAAAATGCTAAAAAATACATTGATTTTGCTAGCGAGCATTTGAATACAGAAGATCAAAATATCGGTCTACTAGTTGAAGGCTGGAACATTGGTTGGGATGGAAATTGGATAGAAAACGGGGATTTATTTAGCTTCACTGAATCTTATCCAGACTATGATTTAGAAGCAGTTGTAGACTACGCAGAAGAACACGGTGTTGAGTATATGATGCACAATGAAACGAGTGGGGATATCTTAAATTATGAAGACCAGATGGATGAGGCATATGACATGTATCAACGCATGGGGATTCATGCTATTAAAAGTGGGTATGTCGCAGATCACGGTATTAGAAACCCCGAAGGACAGCATCACCATGGGCAATATATGGTGAACCATTATTTAGAAGCTGTAAAAAAAGCAGCGGACCATGAAATCATGATTAATATGCATGAGCCCATTAAAGGTACAGGGCTAGAACGTACCTATCCTAACTGGATGAGTCGGGAAGGCGTTAGTGGAATGGAGTACAGTGCCTTTGGCTTAGATAATAACCCACCTGAGCACGATACAATACTTCCATTTACTAGACAATTAGGAGGGCCCATGGATTTCACTCCTGGTATTTTTGATACAGAAGTGCCGTATAACGATGGTGCAAGGGTAGACACAACACGTGCAAAGCAATTAGCATTATATGTCACCATTTCTAGTGGTGTGCAAATGGTAGCTGATTTACCAGAAAATTATCTAGATGAAGACGGAAATATTTTACCGGAGTTTCAATTTATTCATGATGTTCCAGTCACTTGGGATGAAACGATGGTTCCAAATGCAGAAATTGGAGACTACACTACTACAGTCCGCCGCAGTGGGGATGAATGGTATATGGGAAGTATTACTGACGAGCATGCAAGAGATTTAGAAATTGACCTCGATTTTCTCGAAAACGGAAAGAAGTATGTGGCTGAAGTTTATTCTGATGAATCAGAATCACATTACGAAGACAGTCCACATGAAGTTACTATAAATAAGGTTATTGTGGATTCTAAAGATACTTTTACTTCATCGTTAGCTGCAGGAGGAGGACAGGCTGTGAAATTTACTCCTGCGACGAAAGAAGAAAGGAAAGAACTGCAGAAATACGAAGAATCAGAAGTTTCGGTGTCTTATGAAAAAGTGCCTGAAACCATTCAATCAAACGATACGTTTGAAGTAACCGTAAACGTTAGTAATGACGGAACGATAACATTAGGAAAAAATATTGAGATGATAATTGACAGCGAAGTAGTGGCAGAAGAAAAAGTCAGAGTAGATCCGGGAGAAACGAAAGAAGTAAGCATTCCATACGATAAACTGTTCGAGCCAGGTGATCATCAAATTAGCGTTAATGACCTTGAGAGTAAAACAATTAAAGTAGAAGAGAAAGAACCTGTTTTTAAGTATAGTAATTTAGAAGTAAGCTCAAAAGAGCAGGAGATTACAGCGACAGCTAAAGTAACGAACTTTGGAAGCAGCAAAGGTACCGTGGAGGTGCCAATGTATCTTGATGGAAAAGAAGTCGACAGCCAAGAAGTACAAGTTCCTGCCAAGGCAGGCGGAGGCACCAAAGAAGTGGCTTTCACACATGAACTCGCAGAAAAAGGGATATACGAAGTTGCAATAGGTGATCTTGAAACACAAACCGTAACTTTACCATCCATCAATCTCTCTGGGGAATGGCTATTTCAAAAAGGAGACAATGAAGATTGGAAAGAAGCTGAATGGGATGACAGCGATTGGCAGCAAGTAACGCTTCCATCCAGCTGGGAAGAACATTCCGATTATACAGAAGATAATGTGTATGGCTGGTACCGGAAAACAATTAATATTCCGGCAGAGTGGGAAGGACATCCCCTTAAAGTGACACTGGGGAAAATTGATGATGTAGATATCACTTACTTTAACGGAGAAAAAATCGGCCAATCTGGTGAATTTCCAACTGATGAGGAAGGAGAAGGAATGGATACAGCCTGGGACCAGGTCCGAGAATATGAAATTCCTACTGAAGCTATAAAGTATGGCCAAGAAAACGAGATCAGTATCCGGGTTTTTGATGGCTCCGGGGGTGGTGGATTGTATGATGGTCCCTTAGATCCCATTGAAATAAGGAAATTAGATCATTAATGTGAGGTATTCCTGATTGATCCGGTGACCTAATATAGACAGTAAATCCAATCTTTGGTGCGTTTAGTAATCAATCAGATGACTCCGTATGGGCCGGAGTCATCTTTTTTAGAAAAACGTCGCAGAGGCTACCTTAAAAAATCGATTTTATCCACGGCTGCAGCTTCTCTAGCCAGTACGAACTTGACCTTGAACTTTTTGACTCAACAACATCGTATTCATGGATTACTAGATTACTTAATATCAGCTGAATATAAATCTATGAACCTTTAAATATTTGTCCAGTTTCGTGTTGACATACCAATATATTTTAAAATGTACAGCGTTAGGACCAGTTCTAAAACAGTCGTTTTTCCAATATGAAAAGCACGACGATACGTATAAACCATCTTAACTCGCGTGACGTGCAGTAAACCCTTGAAATCCCCTTCCGTAGCTACACTTGAACGTTCATGCTGCTTGCAGCTAGTTCATTTAATGTTTCTGCCACAGCTGCGAGTTCTTCATACGTCGTATCCACACCAAAACTAATCCGAAACAAACCGTGTGCTTCTTCGGGACTACATCCCATGGCTATAAGACTTTTCGGCGGATCAGAGTAAGAAGTTTTGCAGGCGCTCCCTGAAGAAATGGCGATGTTTTTCCGGTTGCACTCTAACATGATCCACTGGCCTTCCCGTCTATGTGCCCGCAAAGCCAGGTGATGGGGGAGGCGTTTCTTTTTGTCTCCAATGAGAGAAAAAACATCGTCGTTTAACTGTTTTAAAAACCAGCTCTGCATCTGGCGCCAAGCTGCTGTTACTAGCTCTCTTTTTTCATACAAGTTTAAGGAAGCGGTTGTAAAGGCAGCAATTCCGGGTACATCGATGGTGCCTGGTTTGATCCCTTGTTGGTGAACAACGCCGGGGTACATACTTTTCCATGCTGCGGCAGGGTCGATATAGCAGGCTCCTGTGTTTTTGGGTCCGTACACTTTATGAGCCGACATAGATATGGCGCTTATCCTATTCTTTTTTATATCGATAGGTATTTTTGCAAAGGTTTGGACCGCGTCACAATGAAATAATATACCATGATCTTGCGCAAGTGAGCCTATCTCTTCAATCGGCTGAATCACACCGGTTTCGCTGCTTGCATGGCAGATCGTGATTAAAATCGTATCCTCGCGAATTAATTCTTTTATAGAAGCAAGCGAAATTTGACCGTTAGGCTGTACGGCCGTTTCTTCGACTTCAAACCCTTCTGATTTCAGCTTTTCTAATGCCTGATAGACGGAAGGATGTTCAAGGGGAGAGGTGATAATATGGGTACCTCGTCCCTGATTGCCATAGGCAAGGCTTAAGAGAGCGGTAATATTACTGTCAGATCCCCCGCTCGTAAAATAAAAACCAGACGCTTCGCCATTTAAAATGCTTGCAAGTTCTTTCTTACAATGATCAAGCAATTGTCCAGCGGAGTCACCAGCATCATGTAAACTTTGTTCATTTCCATAAAACGACTGCGACGTTTTTATATACGTTTGCCCTGCCTCTTCACTCATTGGTGTGGTTGCACAATGATCTAAATAAATCAATCCCCATCCTCTCCTTCTTGAAAAAAGTCAGACCATGATACGGAACAGTTTCCTGTTCTACTGCGGGTTCTAGTGACCCGTTCAGATATTTGTGATCTTTAAAATATCTGGCCCCTCGCTCAATATTTCACATTCATACGAATTTTTTTGTAAAGAGTGGTTGCTACTAGTTTAAATTTATGTAAATATATGTGTCAAGACACATGTAAACTTAAAGGAGTAATCATGAAAGAAAAAAGGATCACTACGGATATTCTCATCATAGGAAGTGGAATAGCAGGGTTAATGGCAGCTATTGAGTTATCAAAACAAAGAGAAGTAACGCTAGTAACAAAGGGTGCGCTTGGAACGGGGAATTCCACCAGGGCACAAGGCGGGATTGCAGCAGCGCTCGAAAATAAGGACAGTCCCCATTTACACATGCAGGATACACTCAAAGCAGGACACAGCTATAACAATCAGCAAACTGTAAAAAAGTTAATCGAACAATCTCCTCAAGTGATGGAATTTCTTTTTTCGAACGGGGTCCTTTTTGATAAAAACAACCAGGGTGATTATCACTTAGCAAAAGAGGGAGCTCACAGCTGCCGCCGGATTTATCATGCCGGAGGTGATGCTACTGGTTATCACATTATGAAACCACTAAAACAGCAAGTAAAAGATAATGTCCATGTTATGGAACATTTTTGGGCGTATGACTTACTAATAGATCAAGACGAATGCATTGGACTACGAGGAAAAAGTCAAGACGGAACGATGTGTAAGATTTTTTCAAACACTACCGTACTTGCCACCGGAGGATGCGGCCAGCTTTATTCGATTACTTCTAATGCCGAAGAGTCCACCGGAGATGGGCTGGCGATGGCGTATCGCGCGGGTGTAAGACTCGTCGATATGGAATTTATGCAATTTCATCCGACCATGCTTTATGCAGATGGAAAAGGAGCCGGTCTGCTCTCTGAAGCAATCAGAGGGGAAGGCGGTATCCTGGTTGATGAACACCATCAGCCGATTATGGAAGGAAAACATGAGCTGAAAGATTTAGCACCTCGGTCGGTGGTGGCAAAAGCGGTGTATGAAACGTGGCAAGCGGGGGGAGAAGTCTATCTTTCTATAAAACAAATCCCTCAGTTTGAACAAAAATTTCCGTCTATAACATCAAGGCTGCGTGCGCATCATATCGACCTTAAAAAGGGGATGCTTCCTGTAAGACCAGGTGCTCACTTTATGATGGGCGGCATTGAGACCAATGAATATGGTCAAACAAACAAAAATGGACTTTATGCGATTGGAGAAACCGCATGCACAGGTATGCATGGAGCCAATCGGCTGGCAAGCAATTCACTGCTTGAAGGAGCCGCCGGAGCGCTTCTGCTTTCTAAACATCTTGCCACACAGGCTGTAACCTCAAAAAAACGAAGACTTCCAACAACATGGGCTGATTCTTCGAATATAGAAGACATACCAGCGCTTCATGAGCTGCAAGAAAGAATGGATGGCTGGGCTGGCATTGTAAAAGAACAACACCAACTTCTCAGCATGAAAGAGTGGTTAAGCAGGTATGAAGCCTTTATTTTCAGTCCAGCTTCGTATCAGTTAAGCAAACAGCAGCTTGCTGTGAAAAATATGCTTGCTGTGGCTTGGATGGTCACAACTGCAGCACTGATCCGAACAGAATCCCGGGGGGCTCACCTTCGCACAGATTACGAGCAAGAAAGGATAGAGTGGGCAAGTTTCTCTATTTATTGGGAGAAAAAAGAGCGTGCCCCTATCGTAAAAACGAATACAGGAAGGGAAGCTTTGCATGAATACATTACACCTTAAAAAGAAACTGGAAGAATTTTTGATAGAAGACATTGGAACTGAAGATGTAACGACCAATGCTATTTTTTCTCCGCATGAAAAAACGAAAGGGCAGCTGATTGCAAAAAGCACGGGCAGTTTTTCAGGTGGAATGGTGCTAAGGGAAGGGTTGGAGCTTCTTGATGACAGCACGGAGGTGCAGGTGTACAAACAAGAAGGAGAAAATATGGCGTCTGGTGAGGTGATCGCTGACATTCAAGGCCCGACAAGAGCAGTTTTAAGCGGTGAAAGAGTGCTTTTGAACATGATACAGAGGATGAGCGGGATTACCACAATGACTAAGAAAGCTGTAAACACCCTAGACGATCCTTCTATTGCAATTTGTGATACGAGAAAAACAATGCCGGGTCTGCGTATGTTTGATAAATATGCTGTTGCATGCGGAGGCGGAAGCAACCACCGATTTGGTCTTTATGACGCTGTAATGATTAAAGATAACCACATTGCTGCAGCGGGCAGTATTACAAAAGCGGTGGAAAACGTAAAACACTATGCTGGTCACATGATCAAAATAGAGGTGGAAACGACAAATGCTGAAGAAGTAAAAGAAGCCGTTGATGCTAGAGCAGACGTTATTATGTTCGATAATTGCACCCCTGGCCACATCAAAGAATATGTAGCACTCGTTCCCTCTTTTATTCAAACAGAAGCTTCCGGCAGCATTTCGCTCGATAATATAGCAGACTACCGAAACTGCGGGGTGGATTACATTTCGCTTGGCTGTCTTACTCATTCGGTGGCAGCATGTGATCTTAGTTTTCTTATATAATCATTTTCTAAGAAAGGAAGTGCGACGATGAAAGTGTTAGAAAGTTTTCAGGCCCATACGCTCCCAGAACATATACGAACGTTGAGTGAAAAGCAGATGGAAAATCGGGTGCGAGAAATCAAAAGAGAGCTAGGTACGCGTTTGTTTATGCCTGGGCATTATTATCAGAAAGATGAAGTGATTCAATTTGCCGATGATACAGGAGATTCACTGCAGCTTGCTAAAACGGCAGCGGCAAATAAAGAGGCAGAATACATCGTTTTCTGCGGCGTTCATTTTATGGCAGAAACGGCTGACATTTTGTCAGAAGACCATCAGACGGTGCTGCTGCCGGATTTACGAGCTGGCTGCTCGATGGCAGACATGGCCGATATAAACCAGGTTGAAACGGCATGGGAAGTCCTGCAGCAGAAATTAGGGGATACCATGATCCCGCTGACTTATGTGAACAGCACTGCTGCAATCAAAGCATTTTGCGGTGAACATGAAGGAGCGACGTTAACGTCATCGAATGCGAGCGATATGCTGCAATGGGCTTTTGCTCAAAAAGAGCGGATTTTGTTTTTGCCGGATCAGCACCTTGGCCGCAATACGGCTTATGATTTAGGCATCCCATTAGAAAAGATGGCTGTTTGGGACCCTATAAATAATAAATTAGAGTATGAAGGAAACCTGGAAGATATACGAATGATCCTTTGGAAAGGCCATTGTTCCGTGCATGAAAAGTTTACGATGGAAAATGTCGATAACGTACGCCGAGAACATCAAGACGTGAATATTATTGTTCATCCGGAATGTACGTTTGATGTCGTGCAAGCAGCTGATGATGCAGGTTCAACGAACAAAATTATCAAAACGATTCAAAGCGCTCCAAGTGAAACCAAATGGGCAGTCGGTACAGAAATGAACCTTGTCAATCGCCTTGCTCAAGAAGAAACAGACAAAACTGTTTTCTCTTTAAACCCGAATATGTGCCCGTGTCTTACGATGAACCGAATTGATCTTCCGCATTTGCTTTGGTCATTAGAAAGCATTATCGAAGGAAAGCCGCACCATATTATCGAAGTAGAAGAAAAAACAAAACGCAAGGCGTTGTCAGCGCTTGAAAGAATGCTTCAGCGATAAAAGAATGAATAATATGACCAGCCGGATTGTTGTAACCCCCGGCTGGTCACCATTATCAGAAAAGGTTTGGCATGAAAACGTGTCAGCATGAGTGTTTAGGAACAATCGTTAAACGAACGGCAGGCCGCTTGCTATTCTTATTCAAAACGGCTGCGTTCAGAGTTTTTTACCCGAATCGCTCCAAAGCTGAACCCGTTCACATCTGCTAATTTTCCGCGCCATAGGTTGCCAGCAAACTCTCTTTCCCCGTGTTCTTCTAATATTTTAGCATCACGAAGGTGAATATAGCCGCTTTCGTACTCATCTTGATCGGTATGTTTTTGAAACTTATCAGCTGTTTTTTCAAAAAAAGTGAGCATTTTCTCTTTTAAATCACCATGGTTTGTGTGCAGGTAACGTTGAATCTCATCTAAATAAGTAACATTCCCAATCAGGGTGCCTGTAATGGTTGTTCCGCTCACATTCAACGTCACATCCATTTCCGCGCCATTGTCGGCAAGGCGCACCAAATACCGTAATAAGTGGTCAGTTCGTTTATCCTCATAAAAATCTTCTGTCATTATGTTCACCCTTTCCTTTGGACATATTTTCTATTCTTTACCCTTCAGACTTGTTTTATTAATCATCTTTCTGCTGTAAAAATTCAAATAGAAACTTGAATGTACTATAATAAACATAATATATACAGAAACCAAGGAGGCTAAAAATGGCAAAGCCAAAAGAAGCAGCTCCAGATGTTTGTGAAGTTACCTGTGTGGAACGAGAAAAAGTCGAGCGGGTACGCAGCTCTGTTAATGACCGGGAAATGGAACAAATGGCAAATATGTTTAAAGGACTAGCCGATAAAAACAGAATGAAAATTGTACAAGCGCTTGCACTCGAAGGAGAGCTATGTGTTTGTGATGCCGCCAATATTTTAGAAGCGTCGATTGCTTCTACGTCTCACCACTTAAGGTATCTTCGCAAATTAGGTCTTGCAAAATACCGAAAACAAGGAAAGCTTGTGTATTATTCGTTAGACGATAATCACATCCAAGAAATTGCAGAACTAGCCTCCATTCACCAAAAAGAAATAAGCAGCCGGACTTGATATAGTTATCATAATCGAGAAACAAACAAGTGGTGGTCAAAAAGGAAAGGCATGTGAGGATGTGAAAATTTACAAAATTTGTTAAGCAGCATTAGTTTTTGATGCTGCGAAAAGTAATACAGGCAACGATGCTTGTAAGGGTTCAACTCTATGAAAACGGAAGACATGTTGCGATTTGCTTGATTTCAGGCATCTGGTATCCACTTCAAGCAGATTACTTTGCAAATTGCCGCTTTTTCCTGTTGCTGCCGAGTGAAATACCCTGTTTGATTGCTGGTTTGAGATTCTGTTTATTTCCAATACTATTCCATCAAAAGGGTTACTATCTAAAGTGATACATTTACTCGCTATTTATAAGCAGGGGCTGGTCTCCTTTGTTTTTGTACTTTATATGGGAATTCTTGAAAAGGAAAATTGCCAAGATCAAGGCTGATTCAACGATGAGTCAGTCTTTTTCTAGGTTCATCCGGGAAGTTTTTATTGTAATAAATGAGGGGACAACTTGCGCATGTATCTTCTATTCCTGTACAAGATGCATTGCATTGTAAAACCCCTTCATATAGGTAAATAGAGATTTCATAATTGACGTGCCTCTTGACCTGTGTACAGTACGCTGTTTTGCGAGAAAGAATATAATGCATAGGCAACCCCTTAATAGACCGACGTTTATTGGTGTTCCTTAGTATATAATTATATACCACACTCTAAAGTCTTATAAACCTTGAAAATGAAATAAAATTGTAAAAATATACAGTTCTAAATACCTATATCTATTTACCTTTTCCGCATGATACCAGCAGTATAACGTAATATACACATGGGGGATAAAGGTGGCTTGGGAGAGCCATTGGTTTTACATTGCTGCTGGAGTTTTACTCCATGTTTTAGCGTTATCGTTTGTCCTTCCTAATCATATGTTTTCTTCTGATGCAGGATCAGAGGAAAATGGTTTGTATGAAGGTGGTGTGAATATATCCAATCATATTGATAGGACATCAAGAATTCTATTGAAAACCCGTCGGCAACAATAATATTTTAAAGGTGCCGCGCAGCAAAACCTTTTATGGGCTAACAACGATAGAATCTCGTGCAAGGGACTTACTCCTTTTACGATACAATAGAATAGGGAGGAAAGATTAACAATTACCGGAGGGTCATATGGGAAATATTCGAATAAATGATTTATCAACCTTTCATATTCTAATTGTATTGTTTCCAATTCTTTATTTACTTCACGATATCGAAGAAATATGGACCATAGAGGCCTTCCTCACAGCTCATTCAAATATAATACCTATTCACGTGACAGCAATAGAATTTGCCTTTGCATTTACTCTTTTATGGGTTTTTGCTTCCACAGGGTGTGTGATAGCATTCAAGGATAGAAAATTTTTAGGAATGAAACCAGCTACTTTCCTTTCCTTTTTAGTACCAGGTATTTTGTTAGCAAAACGGGCTTGGGCATTTGCTGCAGTTCATTTTTTTCAAAGAATATGTTCCTGGAATTATTACATCCATTCTTCTTATTTTCCCCTATTCTTATTTGACGGTTAAGTTTCTTCTCGCAGAAAACGTACTAACCATAAAAAAATTTCTTCAATTTTTATTCATGGGGTTTGTCCTGCAGGCTCCTCTGGCATTGCTTGCCCATTTTATTTCGCAATTATTAGGTAATCATTTGGGCCTGCTATTCCATTAAAGAAGTAAGGGGAGTCCAGAGGATTCCCTGAGCAGAAATAAGTTTTAAAGGAGACAAGAACAGGTATAGGCTAAGAATCCGTTTGCATACATCACGGTGTTTGAAATGTAACAGAAAGGGGTAAACCGCAGATGGGCGGAAAAACAGCAAGTCAGAAACCATGTTATATGTCGCTTTGATATGGCTTGCAGGCTGTAGTTCTTAAACGGCGCCAGCCATGCTCACAAATATGGAAAACGAAACATCCATACTGTTATTTTCTAAAGAAGAGAATCTCTATGAAGAAAAACCCTATTATCAAGCACTGTTGCACCTGAACAAGCAATGTGGAAACGAGGAAATGAATATAAAAATAGTGTCAGCTAATAACAATGATTTGGTTAAATACTTGGGTATTAAAACTTTTCCTTCTCTCTATGTGATGGAAGGGAAAAATATGCAATCTGTCTATGAAGGAGAAGCAGACTCATTCAACATTGAAACGTTTTTAAAAAAGAATATCCGTTGTGAAAAGGGAAAGGAGATGAACGATTAATGAGAGCAGAACAAGACAAACTAGAGAAATACATGATCATTGCCGTAGATCAGGACGGAAATGAAGTAGGACTTGAATCGTATGTGAAAAACCCTGAGAATCCAGAGGTTACGTTCGAATCAAAAGAACAGGCTCGTGTGTTTTATGATGTCGTTAAAGTAGACCTCTCTCCTTGTTCCGTGAAGATGTTAACCGTAAAAGAAGCGCAATAATATATATTTTTATATTTTCTTAAGTACAGCTTGCTTAAACAAAAGAGCAAGCTGTTTTTAGGTCTTATAAAAGAAAAGCAAAGCTATTTTGCTAGTTTGTCCTTCAATGGGTACATCTTCTTTTTGTCATCTTAAAGTTCAGGGAGAGGTGCAGCGGGCCGGCCTCGATTGGACTATAAGGCAGAAAAAGTGGATCATTTGCGTTTTACTATTCATCAAATATATTGCAAATATCAAATAGATATAAATTTTCACGTACGGAAAAACCATCCAAACAACCACTGCAATATTTTATTCTTCGTATATCCTTATTTCTGAATGGAAATAATGAAGCCGGGGTTGTTAACAAAACAGAAAAACTCACCCCCGGGAGGATGACGAACATATGGCAGAAACAGCAGTGGAATATAAAAAACAAAAAAGTGTGCTGTGGGACTGGCTGACGACTGTCGATCATAAGAAAATAGCGGTATTATACTTAATTGCAGGAACGTTGTTTTTTATAAAGGCCGGGGTGATGGCGTTATTGATGCGGATTCAGCTGATGTATCCGGAAAATACATTATTAACCGGCCAAACTTATAATGAACTGCTGACGATGCATGGTACCCTCATGCTGTTTCTAGCGGTGACACCGTTGTTGTTTGCGTTTATGAACTACGTCGTCCCCCTCCAAATCGGAGCGAGGGATGTAGCCTTTCCGTTTGTAAATGCTTTGGCATTTTGGATATTCTTTTTTGGCGGATTGCTCATAAGTATCAGCTGGTTTTTCGGGAGCGGTCCGGATGCAGGCTGGTTTGCTTACACGCCGTTATCAACGAGAGAATATGGCAATTTAGGTATGGATTTTTATACGCTTGGCTTACAGATCAGCGGGATTGGAACACTTCTTTCGGGGATTAATTTTATTGTAACTATTATTAATATGCGGGCCCCAGGAATGACAATGATGCGTTTGCCGCTTTTTTGCTGGACGACGCTCGTTGTATCGATTCTGATAGTGTTTGCTTTCACTCCGCTTGCTGCAGGGTTGGCTATGTTAATGCTCGACAGGCTGTTTGGCGGGCAATTTTTCCAAGTAGAAAATGGGGGAAGTGTTGTTCTCTGGCAGCACATCTTTTGGATTTTTGGGCATCCCGAAGTGTATATACTGGTTCTTCCTGCATTTGGAATTCTCTCAGAAGTCATTCCGGCTTTTTCTAGAAAACGTTTATTTGGACACACTGCCATGATTTTTGCAACATTGTTGATTGCATTTCTCGGATTTATGGTGTGGGTGCATCATATGTTTACGGTCGGAATTGGACCGATTACCAATTCCATTTTTGCGATTTCCTCTTTTGCTATTGCTGTCCCGACTGGTGTGAAGATATTTAACTGGTTGTTTACGATGTGGGGCGGAAAGATTACGTTCAATACAGCAATGTTATGTGCATCTTCTTTTGTGCCAACATTTGTACTTGGCGGGGTCACGGGTGTCATGGTTGCTATGGCTCCGGTAGACCATCTTTATCATGATACGTATTTTATCGTTGCCCACTTTCATTATATTTTTATCGGCGGAATTATTCTCGGTATTTTCGCTGGGTTGTATTATTGGTATCCATTGATGTTTGGACATAAATTAAATGAAACATTAGGTAAGCTTATGTTTTGGCTGATGTACGTTGGTTTTCATTTAACTTTCTTTGTTCAGCATATTCTTGGCTTAATTGGCATGCCCCGCCGTTATTTTACGTATAGAGCAGGTGAAGGGCTGGATATCTATAATTTTATTTCCACGATGGGCACGTTTTTAATGACAGCCGCAGTCCTTGTACTCGTTATTAATGTCATTTATTCTGCTGTAAAAGGTGAACGCGTCAAAGTAGGGGATCCGTGGGATGCCAGGACATTGGAATGGTCGATTCCGTCACCTGTTCCTGAATATAATTTTGCACAAGTGCCGCAAGTACGTTCACTTGATCCTTGGTTTTATGAAAAAGTTCATGGGGAAGGGCACATGAAACCGGCCGAACCGGTAGTAGATATTCATATGCCGAATCCTTCGATATTGCCGTTTCTCATGGCACTTGGCTTGTTTTGGTGGGGATTCGGGTTAATTTTGATAAACGTAGCAGATACTAATATCATTCCTTTCCTAGCAATCGGAGTTGGTGTAATACTCACATTCGGTTCAATGATTGTCCGGTCAGTCAAAGAAGATCATGGCTGGCACATCGCTAAAGATAAAGTAAAAGAAATTGAAAATAATAGTCGGCCTTTATAGTGGCCGGCTTTTTTTGCTTGCACTCGTTGTTTTAGGGCAATGGCGAGTAAATGGAAGAGATAGGCGAGAAAAAAACGATTGTGGATAGTATTTGCCTAGGAACGGCGAGTAAATCAGCATATTCGGACAGTGATGGAAGATAAAGGAAGTTAAGAGCAGCCATATGATGGTAAAACATCACCATATTTCTGATGCCTGCGATGATCCAGTGCCCAGAAATGGACTTCAATAGTGACTTCTGCACCTTTCAACGTAACAGAAAGCACGACCCGATCCGCAATAGCGAGTAAATGTTAAAGATTGGCGAGTAAAACGAAGATAACGGATAGTATTTACCTAGGAACGGCGAATAAATCAGCATATTCGGATAGTATTGGAAAATAAAAGGAAATTCAATCACCATTGTTCTTAACACCTGCGATTATGCGTCGCCGCAGAAACATACTTCCACACGACGTGAGGACTTCTGCTTTGATTTACACAAGATGTCTATATGTCCGTCCTCAAAAACGTCACGTCTCGACATTAGCACATCCTAACCGTCGACGAGTGCGTTTTTTGTAATAGATACGCCGTTTCTTTTATTTTCATCATTAAAAAGGTGAAAAAGAGGGAAAAGACAAGGGAAGGAGGTGCTGAAAATAGCGTGGGTTGCTCGTCAGACATGGAAAGATCTCTTGTTTATCCACTGGCCTGTATCATTAGAAAAAATACGTCAGTACGTACCGGAAGCGTTTGAAATAGATACGTTTGAGGGACAGGCCTGGTTAAGTATCGTACCGTTTTACGGAACAAATGTTCAGCTGAGTGGAATACCAGCTCCGCTGCCATTTACTCATTTTGCTGAATTAAATGTGAGAACGTATGTAACATATAAAGGAGAACCAGGTGTTTATTTTTTAAGCTTAGACGCAAATCATTGCTTAGCTGTAGTTGCAGCTAGATCTTTACTGCACATGCCCTATAGACGGGCAAGGATGACAAAAACTTCAAACGGCGAATGGATACATTTTCTTAGCCGCCGTGTAGAAAAAGGTTATCGTCCGGATTCTTTTTACGGGCGGTATCGTCCGTATGGGGATTCATTTCAAGCTTCATCTGACTCTTTAACTTATTGGCTAACCGAACGGTACTGTTTATGGACAATGAGAGGTAACAAGGTGTATAAGGGGCCGATTTCACATGAACCGTGGAATCTTCGTCGCGCGGAAGCGGAAATTGAAATGCATGGACTCGTAAATGACATGCATTGGCGCGGCACTAACATAACACCCATATTTTATTATTCCCCTTTTAAAGCCGTTCATTATCTTCCATTTGTAGAACAATAAGGAAAAAGATCTAATTTTACAAAAAAAAGTTAAAAATGAGAGGAATGATGTATATCAATAAAGAAGGAATCTAAGGTAGATTTTGGGGGGAAGGTGAGAAAATGAAGGAACAATACCCAGTGATGGAAGGAGCGGAGCCTTTCTATTTTGAAGGTGATAAAACGGGCGTATTGGTGATTCATGGTTTCACAGGGACGACACAAAGCGTGCGATCACTCGGTGAAAGTTTTAACCAAGCAGGGTTTACCGTGTTTGGCCCGCGTTTAAGAGGACACGGCACCCATTATGAAGATATGGAACGCTCTACCTATATAGACTGGTGTGAAACAGTAGATGAAGGTTATCATTTTTTAAAGGAAACGTGTGATGATATTTATATTGCCGGTTTATCTATGGGAGGTACACTGACATTGCACCTGGCAGAACAGTATCCGCAAACAAAAGGTATCATTCTTA
Organism: Alteribacillus bidgolensis; assembly: GCF_002886255.1. Taxonomy (NCBI): domain Bacteria; kingdom Bacillati; phylum Bacillota; class Bacilli; order Caryophanales; family Bacillaceae; genus Alteribacillus; species Alteribacillus bidgolensis. The sequence goes on along the minus strand of NZ_KZ614149.1, from coordinate 2,814,968 downwards.
TAAATGCTGCTATTGATATTCCTGAAATGAGTCCGGAAGCAGTGCCAGCTGTTAGATTTTTAGATGCCATAGGATCAGACATTAAAAAAGAAAATGTCGAGGAGCTAGCCTATGAAAAAACCCCAGTGAAATCGCTCGGGGAGATTCAGCAATTGGTGAAAGAAACACGTCAGAAATTACCGCAGATTCAAGTGCCTGCAAGAATTTTTGTATCTGAGGTGGACCATGTCGTGCCGCCAGAAAACAGTTCATGGATCTATGACCGCCTAGCATCAGAAGATAAACGGTTGATTCCAATGGAGGATAGTTACCATGTCGCGACGTTAGATAATAATAAAGAGAAAATCGCGATTGAAAGTATTGCATTTATTAATGGACTAACCTCATCGGCAACGGTGTAATGAAAGCAAAAACTATAATAAAAAAACTCCCGCTACCCAGTAAAGGAGAATATAAACAATGGCAATGATACTCTCATATGTTGAACCGCCGGAAGATGTACTAGCTTTAATGAAAGAACATTGCGAGGTACAAATAGCCCGGCCGAGAAAACAAAAAGAATTGTTTTACCAATACTTACAAGAAGCAGATGGACTGTACGGTGCAGGATTAAAAGTGGATGATGCGCTGCTTGATCAAGCTCCCAACTTGAAAGTAGTCAGTAACGTCTCCGTTGGATACGACAATTTAGATGTGAAAGCCATTACTAATAGAGGGATAATAGCTACTCATACGCCGGAGGTCCTTATTCAAACGATGGCGGACACAATGATTGGACTTATGATTGCTACAGCACGGCGGATGCCGGAATTGGACAGGTTTGTTAAAGAGGGCAATTGGAAAAAACCATTATCATCCCACTATTTTGGAACGAACATCCACCACAAAAAGCTTGGTATTATCGGGATGGGACGAATCGGCCAAGAAGTTGCCCGCCGCGCAGCATTTGGCTTTCATATGGATGTGATGTATCATAATCGAAGCCGTAAACCAGAAGCAGAAAAAGAGACGGGAGCCGTTTATGCCGATCTAGATGACTTGCTTGAAACATCAGATATCGTGATGGTTTTAACGCCATTAACTAAAGAGACACGGGGAATGATCGGCGCTGAGGCCTTTCAAAAAATGAAAAGGGACGCGATTTTTATAAACGGCGGCCGTGGTCCCGTCGTGGTGGAAGAAGATTTAATCCATGTACTCCAAGAAAGGTGGATAAAAGCAGCCGGACTTGATGTGTTTGAAAAAGAACCAGTTGATTCTGAAAACCCGCTTCTCCAAATGGACCAAGTTGTCACGCTGCCGCATCTTGGCACAGCAACTCATGAAACAAGGCATGCCATGTATGTAGATGCGGCCAAGCAATGTGTAGACGGAGTGCTTGGGAAAACACCCAAACATGTTATTTCTGTATAAGCTGCAGGGAAGGTCAATCAAACGTTTGATTACTTTTGCAATACAATAAAGCTCATCAAGCTGTATTTGCTTGATGAGCTTTATTAATGTTAATTTCCATTACCATTTGTTTTGTCAATAATATATTTTTTCTAAACCTATCCCATAGCTCGCATCTGCCAGTCCGCATAGCGTTTGGCCAAGCGGCAGCATTGTACGTTATCTTTTATTTGTTTTTTAAGCTCTGCTTTTTTTCTATCAAATAGCTGCACCCACATTTTCCGCTCGAACCTATTAAAATCATGCCATGTTCTCTTCGGTTTTAAAAACACAAATAACCTCTTCATTACCATTCCCCCATGATATGACATTAATATACGAAATATTCAGTTAATATCAATGGCGAGTGTAACAACAGAACTATTTCTTTTTACAAATGTAACATATTTGTAAAATTTTTAAAATAATTGTTTTTTCCTATTTGACAAAAAATAGTTCAACGGTTAAACTAAAATAAAGTTTAGGGGGTAAACTAAATGAGTGATAGATTACAAGAGGCGATTCGATTATTCACAGACGTTATGGTTTATGGACAAAATGAAGTGTTTAGAAAGGTTGAAAATGAACTTCATAAAGAATTGTCTATGGAGCAGATCAAAATGCTGAATTGGTTGGAGAGGTATGGGTCGTTAACGTCTAAAGAACTCACCGAACTACAAGGCGGACATAAAAGTGCTACATCAAGCCGATTGAAAAAACTAGTAGATAAAGAGTATGTCAAAGTCGTGCAAAAAGAGGACGATAGACGTGTCAAACACGTGGAATTCACAGAAAAAGGAGCCGCTGCCTATAAAGAAGCGAAAGAGCAGGTGAATGAGTATTTAAGTTCCGTCTTAGAGGGCATTGAAAATGAAGAAATAGATCAATTTATATATATCTTCAGCAAAGTAAAAGAACTGTTAAAAAAACAAAATTAAAAGGAAGTGGAGAGAAACATGCGCCCGATTATAAAATTTCGATGGCTCATTGCTGCTTTGCTGGCTGCACTGACAGCGGGGTTATTTTTTTATGCCCCCAGCCTGACCGAGCTGGCAGAAGAGGAAGACAGCTTTCAACTGCCTGCAAATTTAACCTCCCAGCAAGCTGGTGACATTCTTGATGAGGCCGGTGAAGGAGGGGAGACGCTAAGTCTTGTTCTGCAATTAGAAGAGCCGTTAACAGATGAGATAGAAAAAGAGATTCAAAGATATATAGAAGAAATAAAAAACGGAGAAAACACTGAATCGGTGACAAATCCATTTGAACGAGAAGAAATAAGAGAACAGCTCGTATCAGAAAACGAAGATGTCGTGCTTGTTCCGGTTGCTATTCATGGTTCAGAAGAAGATGCGGTCGAAGCTGGCAATAAGATTGAATCTTTAAGTGTCCCGGATGGCATGCAGCGATACGTGACGGGTGATTCTATTATAAGTGATGATGTGGATAAAACAACGCAGGAAGGGCTAGAGAAAACAGAGGGAATTACGATTGTACTCATTTTCACTCTGCTGCTCGTTGTGTTCCGCGCAATCGTGACTCCGTTTGTACCACTTATTTCTGTGGCGATTACTTATTTTATCAGTCAATCTATTGTTGCTTTATTCGTAGAATGGTTCGGCTTCCCGGTTTCCACTTACACGCAGATCTTTCTTGTGGCTGTGCTGTTTGGGATCGGAACGGACTATTGTATTTTGCTCTTAAGCCGGTTTAAAGAAGAGCTTTCTGCTGGACATGAGGTGGAAGAAGCGATTGTCAATACGTATAAAACAGCAGGAAAGACGTTGTTTTACAGTGGATTGGCCGTATTTGTTGGTTTTTCAGCTATCGGGTTTGCAAACTTTGCTATATTCCAATCCGCTGTTGGGGTAGCTGTTGGTATATTTGTATTGCTGATTGTACTGTATACGTTAGTTCCATTTTTTATGGCCGTTTTGAAAGAGAAGTTATTTTGGCCGTCTAAAAAGGCAGCATCGCATCACGATAATAAACTATGGAAGATGATGGGAAGTCTTTCTGTATACCGGCCAATTCTTTCCATTGTGATCGTAGCGATTATTACAGTGCCGTTTTTAGTAACATACGACAACGATGTTTCTTACAATAATACGGATGAAATCAGCGGCGGTGCTGAATCGGTGGAAGGGCTGCGTGTAGTTGAAGAAGCATTTGGAATGGGAGATGCGCTGCCTCTTCAAGTCGTCATTGATACAGAAGAAGATATGGTAACCGCAGAGAAAATCGCTTATGTGGAAAGTCTTTCTCAAACGATTGAACGTTCTGAAGATGTAGAAGAAGTCCGGAGTGTGACGCGTCCGACAGGTTCTGTCATTGATGAACTTTACGTGGACACGCAAATGGAAGACATCTCCTCCGGTATAGGAGATGCAAGGGAAGGATTAAGCGAGGTGCAGGATGGTTTAACCGAAATAGAAAACGGTCTTCATGATATGAACAATCAAGTATCTTCTGCAGGTTCTGGCGGTTCGCTTGATGAAGCCATTGCTGGAGTAGAAGATGTGAACGAGCAAGTGGGAGGCATTTCGCAGCAGCTCCAGCAGACAGGTGATATTCAAACGGCTGTTCAGCAGCTTGCCGGAGTCCAGCAAGGATTAACAGAGATCCAATCCGGACTTCAGCAAGGTAATGCTGAAATGAGAGCCAAGCAGCAGCAAGCTAGTAATCTATCGGGCGGTCTAGAGGATCTGGCAACCGGGGTACAGGAATCGATAGACGGTCTCGAAGAAATCGAAGCAGGCCTTGAAGAAGCAGAAACGTTTACAGAAGATCTTTCAGAAGCAGCCTATACTCGCGGGACCGGTGTCTTCGTACCAGAGGAGTTTTTGGAAGAGGAAGACTTTCAGGACGCGGTGGATGAATATGTATTTTCCGATAATACCGGAATGACGTTAGAAGTAAGTTTAAAAGATGATCCATATACCCTTGACGCTATTGATGCATCAAAGCGGGTTAGGCAGATTGTAGATCAGGAAATACAAGGAACTCCGCTAGAAAAAGGTGACATTGCCTACAGCGGCGTTCCTAGTATAAATGCAGATCTGCAGAATGTATCATCGGAAGACTTTACGAACACTATCATCATCATTTTAGTTGGGTTATTTGTTATTTTAGCTGTATTGTTGCGCTCTCTGTTTCAACCGCTGTTTATTTTGGCAGGCCTGTTATTAACGTATTATACCGCTATGGGAGCAGCGGAATTGATTTTCGTCAATGGATTAGGATATCCCGGTATCATGTGGCCAGTCCCGTTTTTTGCTTTTGTCATGCTCGTCGCACTGGGCGTGGATTACTCAATTTTCCTATTTGACCGCTACCGGGAAGAAGCAGCACTCGGCGTACGGCAAGGTCTAATGAAATCGATGGTGAAAATGGGCACCGTTATCATCACAGCTGCAATCATTTTATCCGGCACATTCGGGGCAATGATTCCATCCGGCGTACTGACGCTGATGCAGGTGGGCACCGTGGTAGTATCAGGTCTGATGCTCTTTGGACTGGTGATATTGCCGCTGTTTATACCAGCAGTCATCAGCTTCAACGAATGAAGTACCCTCTCCTGTCAAGAAAAATACTTCTAGGCGAGTAAAAGTCACGCAATGGCGAGTAAAGGAACAAGAACGGCGAGTAAAAGTGCGAAATCGGTGAGTAAACCAGTGAATCCGGCGAGTAAATCGCAAAATCCGGCTAGTATTGTAAAAAACTGGAACAAATGGAGCTATGTAATCCAGATAATAGATATAAAAATAGCAAAAAAAGCGGATATCTCTACCATCTAAAGTGATTTGACGAAAAAACGGCCGGTGTCTGCTTCGAAATTACTGCTAATTTCACTTCAATTTCAACAGTAACATTAAGAACCACATTTTCCAGAGCTGCTGCCAGAACTGTTCAATTCACTCCGCTTTCTATCTGAAAACAAATAGGGGGCCTGGCCGCGTGACGTAAACGCGGGCCAGGCCCCACACAAAGTGCACACTAGGATGTTGCCAGCATCACTGTGCCGCTCGTTTTTTCAAATAATTCATCAACTCGTCTTCATCCTGCCACATAAATACGGCATCTTCGATATATATTGCGGCTTCTTCTGGGCTTCCAGGAGAAAAAGCTTCAACCATGAAAGGTTCTATCGGCATACGTTCCAAGTCCACTATATAATCAATAATGTAAGGATTTTCTTTTTCTGCTTTATGGAGCTTCACTTCAAATTCTTTCGATAATCCATTGTTCATGTATTCAATAAAAGCTTGGTGAAACAGCCAGAAAGCAGACTCTTCAGGGTATTCGTCTATTAATGCACTTGCTTTATCATGTTCATTAATCAAAAGATAAAGCGACAGCAGTTGATAACGGATTCCTTGGTTGTCAGATGGGTTAAGCTTGAGCATTTCTTCATATATTTGTGCAGCTTGTTTGGGATCAGTAAATTCAAGAAGGGAGGCATACTGCTGCATCGCACGCATAAAAGGGCGTGTTTCTGTTAGGAGCCAAAAATGTCCTTTTTCTTTATTAATAAAGTCTTCTCCGAGCACAGCTCGTCCAGTTTCTACTGCTTTTCTTGTACATTCCAATTCTTCTTTTTCGGACACCGCTATTTTAGCCAGCTGTAGATATGCGTCAGGTTGATTTTCATCAATTTTGAGCGCTTTTTGAATCAAATGATTCTTTTCCACAGGATGTGGTTCAAGCATGGCGTCATATAACATCAGCTGGGCTCTATCGCCTTCATCCCACTGCTCTATCAAAGCTTGCTCTGGATTAAAATCTTGTTGAAACGCCTCGATTTCCTCGATAGATGAAAGACCGAGTCGTTCCATTTCTTTATGTAAAATAAACATTTGGCGTTCCATCATAATTCTGTCTTTTTGCGGATCAGCCGGTTTAGCTGCAGTTTCACGCATATGGTACTCCATCAGTGCGTCATCGAAATCCTGTATCCGTTTTGAGATCGTATTTGGAGAAACATCATATTTTTTCCCAAGAGCTTTTTGGGTAGCACCCGGAACAGTTAAGACGTCGTTGCTCATATAGTACTCTAAAGAGGCCGCATATGCCTCAGGCTTTTTAATTATTGGAAGAGCGACTTCGCAATAGGCTTCCCAAATCCTTTCTGCTTTGTCTAACCCTCCTTCATCACGAAGCTCTTGACTAGCATGCTTTTTGAAAACCGTCATCACTTGTTTTTCTTCGTCTGTTAAGTCACTATTTATATAATAGTCTTCCTCTTCTGTTTCTTCATCATAATGTAGAGAGAAATACTGTTCCAGTACCTTCGCGAACGGATCTTCATCGAATGAAAGGGATTTTGATAATGTGACCAAGCCTTCAAAGATTTTTTTGAAGTTATGAAACGCTTCTTTAACACTGTGTTCATCATAAGGGGCAATAAAACAAGGCATCCCAAACATAACCCAGTGCTGCTGGGCAGGTACGAGGCTGAGAAAACAAATTCCTAATGGACCGTTTGTAAAATCCAGTGGGGTCTCTACATGCAATGTGTCTCCATTTATCATATCCTGGACGATTAATTCTTTTTCTCCCCATTCTTCAATAAAACATACGGAAAATAGGGATGTTTTCTTCCACGTGTCTAATAGACGACGCTGCTTCGCGTTCCAAAAAGATAGGCTGGTGATCTCGTCTATCAATCCATTTTCCTCTTGGTTCCTTTTTTCTAAAACCCAATGTGCGGCAGCGATAATAGAGAGGGTACCTTCTTCTTCTCTTCTGAGGGAGTCTAAAGCATTATCTCCTATTAAAAAGCTTATATAATCTCTTAGTTCGAGTATATAATGGTCTACAACATAATTATAAATACTTTGTTGAACATATAAAATTTCTTCTTTCGAATATGTTAATGCTGTCACTTTACCAGCACAGCATTTCTTGTACTTTTTTCCGCTGCCGCATGGACATGGATCATTACGTCCTATTTTCATCGTTTCACCTGCCTGTCATTCCACGAGATTTTACTAATAGTGTAACATAAGACGTTAGATTTGGTGATGGAAACAAAACGATGATAAAAGGAACTGCATTTTCCAACATTTGTGTTTAAAAATACGGCCACGCTCTCTGTGATTGACTGTACGGGGACTGTCCCTGTCCTTCGGCTGCACCTGTAACCTGCATGGTTAATTGTTTAGCATTTTGTAAATACCTTTCCGCATCATCCTGCCAACGTATAATGTTTTCAATAAACGGTTTGTAGGACGAGGGAGCAGCGTTTCTCATGACTTGTAATCCATTACGTACGTTACGATCTCTCTGTTCTGCGTTTTGAATGCAGTTGACCAAAGTTTGCACAATGGACGGGTCATATTCTCCATTCATTATTCTTTCTGCTGAACCACTAGCAGTCACGCGGTGATAAGAGGCGGGAACAAGGTGGGAATGCATTTCTTCATTTCCCTGCAAGTTTTCCGTTTCGGGAATATAAAACAATTGGGTGCTCATGGAACAAACCATTTCTTCACTGTATAGACTGCGATTCAGCTCAATCACGACAGGCTGCCACATTACATTTTGTTGTCTCAAAAAAACACCCTCTTTAAAAAATTTGGGCCATTGCCTGCCATATTGTATGTTGTTTACATTTATTTGTTACCACCATTATCTAATGTGTATTTAGATATGTGGGTATTGTCTGAAGCAACTTATTTTGGATATCAAAAACATTTCATCAATGAAGCGACAATTAGTCTTCTTGATTCTTAATTATTTCCAACATACTTCAATGAGTAAATATGTGTTTTCGCAAGATCCCACAAATTAATCTTGAAAAATGGCCCGAAAAAAAAGATAAGGCATCAAATACCATGTACTTGGTTCCTCCTTTTACCTTCCACCAATTGAAAATGGGGTTAAGGAGTGTTTGTATTAGCAAAATACAGGAACACAATAATGTAACTGACAAATATTTTTTAAAGGATTGTTTTGGGAAAAAGAATATTACAATAGTCCACAATACCTTGCGTTTGCTATTCTAAAAACATTCACTATCAAGATAAGCATCCCGAGTTTTGAAAGTGATAAAATATTTTAAAATCTTGGACACAAAGAAAACATTTAAAGGGGCTGATATAGACGGCTTTCAGTTCATTGTTCATCACCAAATTTCATTTAAAAAGTTATGTTTACGTAAGAAATCTTTGGAAAACGTCATCTAAGTCCTCATAACCTTCTTCGTCCACAGTCGCAGGTTCATCCGTTTCAACCGTCCATCCTCCTTGAGCACGAGCTAAATGGCCATCCTTATTTTTTTTATACGGAAGATGCACCATGTAAACTTTCCCGTTTTTACTTACTGTATATCCGACGTAATAAGAATCATCCTGGCCTTCTTCTTCAAACACACCGATGTTGTCTATGTCGTATTTTTCCATGAGAGGATTAAAAGAGTCCTGCAGCTCATTTATTAGTTGTTCACGCGGTATAAATTCCATTGTAAGATCACCTTCAAACTGTTATTTTTCCTTAATATGCTGTTCTTTCTTGAATGTCATTCATAATAAACGAAATTTAATCCTCACCTGTTGTCATTTAAACCGCAGTTTCCGAGGATGTCCAGATAGAGCGTTATCACTAAAAAGCAAAATCAAGACTTCGGCAGGAAGAAGTTCATATAATTCGATAACTTTTACTTGGACCTCGAGGAACAAGACTTCGAAGGTGATTATTGCGATTTTAGTAAAAGGTTATAATTCTGCTCCTGGGCTGGGAAAGAAAACGACTTAATTTATCATGACAGCTTGTTGTACTTTGTCGTTCATAATACTTCTTCAGAAGTGGAAGAAATGTATAATAATGACTAGTACAGAGTACGACTGGATGGAAGCGAGAAGACAAAATTATTCGGCAGTCCTGATTCCTACCCTGCTGATTCGAGAGAAACGTGGTCTTACTCTAATTTTTCCGTTATTGGGAACGAGCTTTATTATTTAGAAAAAGAGGATCAGAGTAATATTGATTCAACAGACGTTCATTTTGTCCGTTCCGATCTTGATGGCTCAAATAAAGAAGTTATTGCTTCCTTATCTCTCGACAGAATTGGAATAGGTGAAAAAACCGGATTCAGCGGTGTAGACCATTATCATTTTTATATAGATGGAAGGGTAGTCGTGTATGCAAACGACGGCGTTATTTATCGAATAAATGTAGATGGTTCTGGTCAAACCCCAATTTACGATGGAAACTACCGTTCATTCTATTTTGAGAAAATAATAGCAGAAACGCGTGACGGAAAGACGGAGGAATTTGATAAATAAGTTCCGAATTTTAACGAGAGGCTGGAATTCATTTAAAACTGCAGGTATGCTGGGTTATGAAATGGTGCTGCCAGCATACTATTTTCAAAGGAAAAAAACGTCAAAAATGAGTTGGATTTATTGGACAGAAGGTGATATTAGTGGAATATGTATATCCGGAATTTAAGACCAGTGTTTGTAGCTTTAACCATTGCGTCACTAGTTATATTGTTCATCGTTATTTTTCAAAAAAACAACCTCATGAAACTTTTTTCTGTTACCAGTATCTCCCTCCTTTCTATTTGCATATCGGCCATCACTCTTTATTCAAGTGGAAATATTGTAGACGAATTTAACCTCGCAGGTGACGCTGTTTCTTCTTATTTATTTCTGAAAATTGCAGGTTTATCTTTCATTAACCCGCTTATTTTTGCATTTAAGAAAAACAGCTCGTATTAAAGGGGAAAGGTGATATAAAAGTAGTCAGCGCTAAAGATTGCGGGCAATTTTTTAAAAAAACGTTGCTGAATTATTGCTCAAAGTGACATAGACTTTTTGTGTGATGTGATAGGAGATAACGTTTACTAGAATATCATCGATGCAGCATCAGAGTTATTATTTTTGTAAGGTGAACAACTTTTACTAGAGCGGGAAAACATTCAAAAATAAAAGCAATAACTACATAAAAACAGGACAATAAAAAATAATAGAGGCCCCCCTGGAATTATTCTAATCACGTCAAAAGGAGCCGTTTCCAATGTGCGTTTGGAAACGGCTCTTTACATCCCGATTTATTTTTTCATCTTTTCTTTCATTCTGCCATACATTTTTGTTTGGGAGAAAATAGTAAATACAAATGCCAGCGTTAATAGGATACTGATCGGGGAGTTCACAAACCCTAATAAGAATGTTGAAGGCTCCTGGGCGGCCATATAGGCACGGCGGAATGATGTATCAATGAGCGGGCCTAAAATAAGACCTAACACAAGCGGTGCTACCGAGAAGTTATGGACTTTCATAAAGAAACCGACTATCCCAAAGCCAAGCATCCAATACACGTCGGTTATATTGTTATTCAAGGCATATGCACCAATGACCGTAATGACCGCGATGATGGGAAGCAGAATTTGTTTTGGAATCGTTACGACTCGAATAAAGATACCTACGACCAACAAGCCAAAAATCAATAGAAAGACGTTAGCCAAAACAGAAGAGCCAACCATGACCCAAAACAAGTCACCGCTTTGTTCCATCAGCATCGGTCCAGGCTGCAGCCCATGAATAAACAAGGCACCGATGAAGATGGCGGTCACCGCATCACCTGGAATACCGAGTGTCAATAACGGAATAAGCGCCCCGCCAATTGCCGAGTTGTTACCCGCTTCTGGGGCAATAACCCCTTCGTACGCGCCTTTTCCAAACGGCCGGTTCGGTTTTTTCGTCGTCCGCTTGGCGTGGTCGTAAGCCAGCAGTGCTGCGATTTCACCGCCTGCACCAGGAAGTGCACCAATTAAAACCCCCATAATCGATACACGCATGGACAGCGGTAAAAATTTAAACAAAAAACGAAGCGGCGGAAACACCATTTTCTTTAACGTGACTGTTTGCCCTTTTTCGTTTAACGTTTTCAGCTGGTATAAAATTTCCGACATACCAAACAACCCTAAAATCGCTACGACAAAATCAATGCCGTTCATGAGCTGCAGGGAACCAAAGGTGAAACGGCTTCCCCCTCCGATTGAGTCCATGCCGACCAGACCTAGTATGATCCCGGCACCAGCAGCAAACACCCCTTTTGCCATCGATCCCTGGCTCAAACTACCGATTAATAACAGCCCGAGCATCGCAAGTAAAAAATAATCGCGCTGCCCGAACTGGATCGCAATCGTTGATACAAGCGGAGCAGCGGTAGCCAAGACTGCAACCCCGACGAGACCTCCGATAAACGAGAAAATGGTTGTTAATGTTAAGGCCATTCGAGCTTCTCCTTGCTGCGAAAGAGGGAAGCCGTCAAAAGACGTTGCTACTGAGGATGGAGAGCCTGGCATATTGACGAGAATAGCTGCTCTTGATCCGCCAAAAACGCCTCCGTAATAAATACCAAGCATCAAGGCAAGCGCCGGGAGCATGTCCCAGGAATAGGTAAGAGACAGCAAAAGAGCAACGGCCATCGTTACCGAAAGCCCGGGAATAGCACCGACAAAAATGCCAGCCAGTGTCCCGACAGCCACTAAAAGCAGCAATTCTACATTAATAAATGGTGTAAGAAATTGTTGTAGGATATCCATGGTGAATTCTCCTTATGGAAACACAATATTAAACAACTGCGAAAATAAAAAGTAGATTACAACAATGGTTGCTAAAGAGACGGTTACATTGAGCAGCCAGGATATCCCTTTTAAATAGAACATGCTGGCTGCTAAAAATAAAAAAGCAGCTGGGAAAAACGTTAAAATAGGAAGCAAGATGACAAAACCAATTACGAGACAGAAATAGGTCAGAATTAACTTGTAATCTTTTTTCGTAAATGTCTCTGCAGCTGCAGCCTCATTTGATTCATTCTCCTGTTCTGTCGTTTTTGCTGCTTTCTTTTGGGTGGAAGAGCGATCTTGAAAAATCGTAACGATTCCGGCACAAAGCATAATTAAAGCAATGAGAGCGGGAAAAAAGCTTCCGCTTGCCGGATCTATAATCGATTGGTTTTCCATGACGACAGCCTGGCTTAATACAAGCAGACTAACAATAACCATAAAAATTCCAGGGAGCGATGATTTGAATGAAAACATGGTGGTTTCTCTCCTTGTCTTAGTCCTCGTCTACTCTTGGAATGTCAAATTCCTCAGGAGATATTTCAGCAGCACCTGCGTCGTGCAGCAGCCAGGTAGATGTAGACCGGTTTTTATCCACATACTCTACTGCTTCTTCCCCGTTTATATTAAGCGGGACGACACCGAGGCTTTCTAATGTATTTTGGAATTCTTCATTTTCTTGTGCGGTTTCAAAAGCATCCGTTAATTTCGTTACAATGCTCTCTGGTGTATCTTTATGAACGAATACTCCTTGAAAAGGCCCCCACGGGAAATATTTTTCAAATGCAGGATAGGACTCTGTGATAGGAGGCACATCTGATGCCGTTTCTAATGCTTCATCGTTAATGACAGACAGCATGCGGAAATCTCCTGCGTCCACATATTCTTGAGCTGCTGACACAGACAGAACAGTGGCATCAATTTCTTTTCCTAATAGAGCTGTTGCCAGAGGTCCGTCACCGTCATAAGGAACGTAATTAAATTCTGTGTCTAACTCAGCTTCTAGCATAGCACTAGCTACGTGAGGAAGACTTCCTTCACCGGAGTAGCCCATATTTAATTCACCAGGGTTTTCTTTTGCGAAATCAATGACGTCTTCGATCGTTTCAAATTCGGAGTCCTCGTGCACGACAAGGCCTCCGAAATTTTGTCCGAAAATGCTTATCGGTGTGAAATCGTTCATGTAATCTCTTTCTGAGATATCGAGCACTTGATAAAGGTTTGGGTTTTCCGCTCCAAACAGAAGCGTGTGACCGTCAGCGGGCTGATCATATACGTATTGCGTCGCAATTGCTCCAGCTGCGCCTTCTTTGTTCTGCATAACTAAAGATCCGCCAAGTTCCTCTTCGACAAGAGGAGCTAATGTTCTGGAAATATTGTCTGTTGCTCCGCCTTCCCCCCAAATAATAACTCCGTCGATATCTTTTTCAGGATAAGAAGATGCGTCTGTTTCTGAAGTACTGTTTGAATTGCCGCAAGCTGTGAGAAAAACAGTAAGCATAACAGCTAAGGACAATGATAGATTTTTTATATTCTTTTTTATCACTTTCTTCCTCCAAATCTATTCCTCGTCTACTCTTGGAATATCAAATTCTTCTGGGGATGTTTCGGTTGCTCCTGCGTCGTACAGCATCCAAGTGGAAGTAGAGCGGTTTTGTTCAAGATATTCAATCGCTTCTTCTCCGTTAATATTCAATGGATTTACACCGAGATTTTCTAACGTTTCCTGGAATTCTTCGTCTTCTTGGGCTTTTTCAAATGAATCTGACAGCTTGTCTATGATGGCGTCCGGGGTGTCTTTATGAGCGAAAACTCCCTGGAATGGTCCCCAAGGCAAGTATTTTTCAAACTCAGGATACTCGTCGGTAATAGCTGGTACATCCGGTGCAGAATCGAGCGGTTCATCATTAATGACAGCTAACATGCGAAAGTCACCGGACTCTACGTATTCTTGTGCAGCTGAAACGGCAAGGACGGTAGCGTCAATTTCATCCCCTAGTAATGCGGTAGCTAATGGACCGTCTCCGTTATAAGGCACTTGGTTAAATTCGGTTCCAAGTTCCGCTTGCAGCATCGCGCTTGCCACGTGAGGAAGGCCGCCTTCACCAGAAGTCCCCATTGTAATGTCTCCAGGATTTTCAGTGGAATATTCAATTAAATCTTCTAAACTTTCAAATGGAGAGTCTTCTTTTACGACAATTCCTGCATAGCTCTGGCCGATAATGCTTACTGGTTCAAAATCGGTTAAGTAATCTCTTTCAGAAATACCTAGCACTTGATAAAGGTTTGGATTTTCCGCACCAAATAATAACGTGTAGCCATCAGCCGGCTGATCATATACATATTGAGCGCCTGTAGCACCAGATGCGCCTTCGCGGTTTTCCATAACAAGGGTGCCGCCTAGTTCTTCTTCAGCAAGCGGAGCAAGCGTACGCGAAATGTTATCTGTGGCCCCGCCTTCGCCCCATTGAATTACACCGCTGATGTCACGTTCTGGGTAATTTTCTGCATCCTCATTTGAAGCTCCTGTATCATTGCCTCCACCGCAGGCTGCGAGAAGAAGCATAGGGGTTAAAAATAGTGATGATCCTATTAATTTCACTCTTTTTTTCATAGACATTACAATTCCTCCTTGTAAGATTAATCGTTTCATAAAGATAAATATAACAAATATAAATAATTTTCTCCTTAATACGACAAAATCTTTTCAAAGCGTTACATTTTTATATAAAATTACCATAAGAAATGAGCGGCGGCTACTTGGCAACGCTTACAAATTACAGAAAATTAAAATTCCATTAGATGGAATGGATTATTATTCAATGGAACTTTGTTACAAGTATTGTACCAGACCTTTATAATCGCGTCACCATGAAAAATCAAAAAAATGCATAATTTCAAAAAGCGGAATTTATCCTCCTCATACGAAAAAACTCTGAAACTTGGAAAAGCAATACTTCCTTTTGTCCCGAAAAAGTAACCACAAATCATTTTTCTTTGTAATGATAATGTTTCGGATTTTTATTCAAGTTAATACATAAGAACATAGAGAAGATCGCCATCAGAGATAGAATAATTAATCGCTGCTCCTTCCTGCCTGCATCAAAATAATAAAAGCAGCGTCTTCTACGGGATGGTTTCGAAGCGTCTTCCGATCTGCAGCATAAACTTTCAATCGTTAAACCAGTTACATAGCGAAGGATATCAATGTCATGAATTCCATTAATAAGTAATGGAACGCTTCCTGTATTCAACCTTCACGCTTCGTTTAATACTCATGATCTTTGGTTAGAATCTAAAGCATATTTTCCTCGGAAAACAGAAACGGGCGCAGCTTATCCATTTTAAAATCGTCTTTGGTGTCCGACCATTAATATAACATTTTTCTCTTTACGATAATCTAATTTTCTTTTCCTTCTGGATTCATACCTACCACATCTGTATTCATTTCTTACACCTCCCACTAAGAATGATTAATGACGTTTACCCTGCACACATTGAAAACGGATACAATAATAGTTATAATTGTACCATCTAATGGAAAAGGGTATTACCAAATGGAATTTTTGAATTAGGAACATTCTATCAAACAATCCTTCCCTTGTCATCATCAAATTACCAAAAAAGCAAATATCCACGGAAAATGAACAACAAAAATGTTCATCGTAAAAAAATACTTGAAATAATAAAAGAAGCAATTTAGAATGAATTCAAAGTTCCGTAAAACGAAATGAGATTCCATTAGATAAAACAAAAGGAGGGATAACAGTGGAAAAGAGTGAATCTCCAAAAGGTATACGAACGCTGCAAAGAGCGATTGATATATTAAATTGCTTTCATAGAGAGGAGCCGGAACTTACGCTTACAGAAATAGCAAACAAAATAGAGCTCGCCAAATCAACGACTACGAGATTATTGGCGACGCTCGAGCTGAATCATTTTGTGGAAAAAAATCCAGTAACCTCAAAATATCGGCTCGGAAGACAGTTATATTTTATTGGCCACGTAGCCGGGCAGTCGATTGAACTTCGATCGGTAGCAGAAGAAACGATGAAACGACTGCGCAATCAAACAAAAGAAACGGTTAACCTTTACGTGCTGGACGGAGAACATAGAACGTGTATTCAACAATACGAAAGCACGCAGTCTGTAAAACATATGGTAAGCATCGGTCAAAAGCTGCCTGTGACTGTCGGAGCAGGGGGAAAAGTACTGCTCGCTTATCAATCAAAAGAATTTCTAGAAAAAGCAATGGCTGAACAGCCTATAAAAAATACTAAAGCAGATTTGAAAAATGAGCTTAAAACTATCGTGGAAGAAAGGTATGCAGAAAGCATTGATGAAAGAGAAGCAGGAACATCTGCTGCTTCCTCGCCGATTTTTGATATTGATGGAAATATGGTAGCAGCATTATCGGTTTCCGGGCCATCGAGCCGTTTTAAACCGCATGAATTACCTGATTTAAAAACAAGCCTGGTAGCGGCTGCTATGGAAATATCTAATTATTTAGGATATCCATTCAGTAAAACAGCAGAAAATTAAGGAGGTATTGTATGTCTGGCAGAAGTGCGCTTGAATCCTATCAAAAAGGAGAGGGCTGGTGGCAAACAGAAATCAGCCAAATTAAAAAAAATGAAGTAAATATTCGAGGATACAAAATGGAAGATTTAATAGGCAATATTTCTTATGGGCAAATGCTGTATCTTCTATTATGTGGAGATATACTCGATGAAAAAAAAGCTAAATTATTTGAAAGCGTTTTAGTTGCAGGGGCTGATCACGGCCCGCGTGCTCCATCGATAGCGGCTGGCCGAATGGCTGCCACATGCGGAATTTCTTTTAATTCAGCGGTCGCTACTGGAATCAATCTGCTCGGAGATTCTCATGGAGGAGCGACAGAAAAAGGTATGAAACTTCTCTATGAAACATGGGAAGAAGCGAGAGAAAGCGGGAAAGATCTCTACCAAGTCATAGACAGCAAACTTGATGACATGCTTTCCAAAAAAGAAAAACTTCCAGGAATCGGCCACCAGCTCCATGATGATGACCCAAGAGTGAACCGCCTTTATGAATTAGCAGAACCTATGGCAGCTGAAAAGGAGATCTCCGGAGTTTACCTTGATATAGCCGAACAATACCGCCGTCTGTTAGCGGAGAAAAAGAAGCGTTCAATCACGATGAATATTGACGGCGTTGCTGCAGCTATTCAATGTGAAATTGGACTGCCGGCTGAAGCCGCGAAAGGAATTTTTGCGCTATCACGCGGGATGGGCATCGCCGCTCATGCATTTGAAGAAATGCAGACCGGTGTACTCGTAAAAGGACCTTGCCCAAATGATGAAGAGCTCGTGAAGTATACAGGCGTTGAAAACCGAAAGCTATCTGGAGGGGAAGAGGTACGATGAGTATAAAAACAGCAAAATTATTCGTAAATGGGGAATGGCTTGCTGGAGACAGGGATACCGTTCCGGTCGAAAATCCATATACAGGAGAAACAGTCGGCGAACAAGTTATTGCGACAGAAGAAGACGTAGAAAATGCTCTGCAAAGTGCAGTGAATGCAAAACACGAAACGGCAGACCTACCAGCACACAAACGAGCTGCCGTTTTGAAAAAAGCCGCTTCTTTATTAGAAGAACGAAAAGAAGAGTTTGCTTATCTATTATCTTCGGAACTAGGAAAAACATTAAAAAATACAAGAGATGAAGTATCGAGATCACTTGAAACATTAGAGCAGTCAGCAGAAGAAGCAAAGCGGTTAACGGGGGAAACCATTCCAGGAAGCACTTCGACAAGAGGAGAACAAGCAACAGCGATGACGTTCCGTGTTCCTGCAGGTGTTATCGCTGCAATTACACCATTTAACGCACCGCTTAATTTAATGGTCCATAAAATTGGCCCTGCCTTTGCTGGCGGCAATACGGTTATTTTAAAACCTGCTCCGCAAACGCCTCTGATTGCAAATGCGTTTGTAGAATTGCTGATTGAAGCTGGATATCCAAAGAAAGCGATTCAAGTCGTATACGGCGGAGTGGAAGTAGGACAGAAAATCGTTGAAGACAGCCGTACTAATCTCATTTCTTTTACTGGCGGTTTGAAAGGCGGAACAGATATTTCTTACCGAGCGGGAATGAAAAAAGTTCTGCTTGAACTTGGCGGAAACGCTGGAACAATTGTTCATGCAGATGCTGATATCGAACGGGCTGCTGGACTTTGTGCCAAAACGGGCTTCAGCAACTCCGGTCAAAGCTGTATTTCTGTTCAAAGAATATACGTGCACACATCGGTTATCGACCGTTTTCGTGAAACGTTAACAGAAAAAGTAAGCGTCTTAAAAACAGGAGATCCGCTTGATCCAGAGACGGACGTTGGTACGCTTGTAGATGAAGCGGCCGCTCAAAGAGTAAAAAGCTGGATAGAAGAAGCAAAAGAGCAAGGCGCCGAGATCTTAACAGGTGGTACAATCAATAAGGCATCTCTTGAGCCTACGGTGATCTTTAATCCGAAAAAACAGGCAAAAGTCGTTTGCGAAGAAGTGTTTGGACCGGTTGTCAGTATTATTCCTTATGAGAACTTAGATGAAGCTTTAGAAGAGGTTAATGACTCTGATACTGGGCTGCAAGCTGGTATTTTTTCCAATAGCCTTGATGTTATTAAAAAAGCATCCAAAGTACTGGATGTTGGGGGCGTCGTTGTAAACGGCACCTCAAATTTCAGATTAGATCACTGGCCGTATGGCGGCGTGAAAAATAGCGGTATCGGAAGAGAAGGTCCGCGATTCGCTGTCAAAGAGATGACCGAAATGAAAATGATTGTTCATCTAGATAGCTAAGAGGAGTGAAAGCATGAGTGCAAAAGAAGTAAAAGTACGGAATACAGTGTTAGCTGGCGGAAAACCAACGATATGCTCGGCAATGGTTGGCAAAAACCAATCCGAATTGATAGAACAGGCAGAAACCATCGTTACGAAGAAACCGGATGTAGTGGAATGGCGGGTTGATTTTTTTGAAAACATCGCCGATGCCGATGCCGTTGTCAACACAGCTTCTAGCATACGAAAAAAGCTAGGAGATTTGCCGCTCATTTTTACGATTCGTTCTATTAAAGAGGGCGGGCAGGAAATACCGCTTGATGAAAGCGGGAAAGTCGAACTGTTAAAAAAGGTATGCGAAACGAAAAGCACAGATCTTATTGATTACGAAGTAGAAAATGATAAAGCAGACATTGACGCTATTAAACAAGCCGCGCAGCAAAACGACGTAAAAGTGATCCTATCCTTTCATAATTTTAACGAGACACCTTCAGAAAAAGAAATGCTGAACAAATTGGAGAAAGCCTCCGCTTATAAAGCAGATATTGGGAAGCTTGCTGTGATGCCAAATAATATGTCCGATGTTCTATCGGTCCTTCAGATCACACAGACGGCTCACACCGATCTTGATATTCCTGTGATTACCATGTCAATGGGTGTAGATGGGGGATTAACCCGTTTAGTAGGCTGGAAATTCGGTTCTGCGCTTACTTTTGCGGTCGGCAGCAAAAGTTCCGCTCCCGGGCAAATCCCAATCGAAGTGGTTCGTCAATTGGAAGGATATTTGAGCAATGACAGCTAGTCAATCTCTAGTCATCACCGGGCCATACACATTTAACAGAGAATCAGCTGCTGTCAAGCCGAAGGCAGCAGAAGGCCATGCAAGAGTGAAAACAGAGTATGGCGGCATATGCGGAAGCGACTTGAGTGTTTATAAAGGAAAGCTGGCTCACGCCAACTACCCTGTAGTGATGGGACATGAACTGTATGGAACCGTGGTGGAGGCAGATGATAAAGGGCTTTTCACCGAAGGACAAAAAGTAGTCGTACAGCCAAATCTGTCATGCGGCGAATGTGATTTGTGCCACAAAGGGAAAAAAAACATTTGCCGTAACAAACAAACCTTAGGCGTAACAAAAGATGGTGGGTTTACTAGCTATATTGATGTACCTGTCACAAATCTTTTAACTATACCAGAAGAGATGGACGGCAAATTAGCCGTATTAATAGAGCCGCTTGCCGTTGTCGTTCATGCATTTAGAAACGTAACGGTTGAAAAAGGAGATACGGTCGCTGTGTTAGGGTGCGGCACAGAAGGGATGCTTTCTTCCATCTTAGCGAATCTATTAGGAGCGGACGTCACTGCCGTAGATATTAATGAAGAGAAATTAAAACGAATGGACGTCCATAAAGAGATTAAAGCCGGCCTGCCTGAGATGTTAGAAGAAGAATATGATCATGTAGTAGAAGCAGCTGGTGTGCCTAAGACAATCGAACAGTCCTTTGATGTCGTAAAACCAGGAGGAAATATCCTGGCGGTTGGCATTACTGGTGAGCCAGTAAATATTGATGTGAATAAATTGGTGCGCAGTGAAGTTTCGGTGTTTGGTTCGATCATTTATGATTTTCCAAAAGATTTCGAACGAGCGCTTCATTTTCTAAAAAATAACCCGGAACCGTTTTCTCACGTTGTTTCCGAAATTTATCCGTTTTCTGACTATGAAAAAGCCTTTGAAACGGCTCTTTTTGGTACAGCAGGGAAAGTATTAATCGATTTTAAGGAGGGGCTTTCATGACAAAAGATCTTGTTTCTCATCAGTTGGTAAGCTACTTGGAAGATAATAACGTCGAGCACATTTTTGGACTTTGCGGGCACACGAATATCGCAGTTCTCTCCGCGCTTGAAAATAGTTCTGTGAGGTTTATAGATGTAAGGCATGAGCAGATTGCTGCTCATGCTGCCGATGGATATGCCCGAGCAAAAAAAGAAACGTCTGTCGTTCTTTCTCACCTTGGCCCGGGGTTGACCAATGCAGCAACAGGTGTAGCAAACGCGGCTTTAGATTCTATTCCGATGGTCGTTATCGCAGGAGATATTCCTTCTCACTATTACGGAAAACATCCTCACCAAGAAGTGAACTTGCATGCCGATGCGTCTCAATATGAAATCTATCGGCCTTTTGTAAAGCGGGCATGGAGAGTTGACCGCCCAGACTTATTCCCAGAAATTTTAGACAAAGCCTTTTCTTTAGCTCAAAACGGCCGTCCGGGTCCTGTGCTTGTATCTGTGCCAATGGATATTTTCTCGGCTGAGGTTGATACAGAGTTGTTTGAACGGGTAAAGCAGAACAATAAAGAGTTAACAAAGCCATCGATTAGTGATGCAAAAGCGCGTCAAGTCATTGAAAGATTACTAGAAGCAAAAGACTCTGTCTTTTATGTAGGTGGAGGAATCATGCTGGCTGATGCTGCCGAGGAACTTCGTGAACTGGTGGATCATCTGGGCATTCCGGTTGCCTATTCGTTAATGGGAAAAGGCGCTGTATCAGATGTGCACCCTCTTACCCTTGGCATGACAGGCTTCTGGGGTACAAAATTCATAAATGACAATTGCCGTGACGCCGATTTAATTCTAGCGCTCGGAACCCGATTTTCTGAAGCAGATTCCAGTTCATGGTATCCAGAATATACCTTTGATATTCCTAACACAAAGCTCATCCACATTGATATTGACGGCAAAGAGCTTGGAAGAAACTATCCAGTAGAACTCGGTATTGTAGCAGATTTAAAAGAAGCATTAACTGAACTGAATAGAGTTGCAAAAGAGATGCTCCCCGAGGGTAGAAAAAATCCAAAAATGGAAGAAGCAATTGCTAACTATCGTAAAGAATTTTTCGGAAAAATCAAAGAACATCAAAAGAGTGATGCTTTCCCGCTTCGTCCGGAACGTATTTTAGCGGACGTTCGTGCAGCACTGCCAAAAGATGCGTATATTACAACCGACGTTGGCTGGAACAAAAACGGAGTAGGGCAGCAGTTCCCGGCTTATGAAGCAGGTACTATTTTAACCCCGGGAGGCTACGCTACGATGGGATTTGGTTCATCGGCAGCGCTCGGTGCTAAATTAGCAGACCCTGAAAGAGTGGTTGTTTCCTTGATTGGCGACGGTGGCTTTGGGCAGAATCCATCTGTCATGGCTACAGCAGTTGAAGAAAATATTCCTGTGATTTGGGTAGTGATGAATAACAGTGCGTTTGGAACGATCGCTGGATTGCAGAAAAGTCATTATGGTACTACCTATGGAACCGTATTTAAAAAAGACGGTGAATCGTACTCCCCTGATTTTGCAGCTGTCGCAAAGGGTTACGGCGTAGATGGTGTAAAAATCAACAAAGCAGAAGAATTTAAACCGGCACTTAAAAAAGCAATTCAAAGCAACAAGCCATTCTTACTTGATGTTTCGATGAAAAACGAACCGGTGCCAACAGACGGACACTGGAACATTATGGATATTTATTCTCCAGGGAAGAAGATTCATCACGTGTCTGTAGATTAATAGGAAACGATTCAATAACCTTTTGCTGCAGCGTCCAGTCACTCGGGCAATCCGTAACAGGAAACCTATCCCGGCTGAAAAAGAAGCTTTGCAAATTTCAAAGGAGGAGTATGAGATGACAAGACAATTTTCACTAGCTCACCTTACCGTACTAGACTGTGCACCGCCAGAAATGACCTACCTTGCTGCAAGGGCCGGCTATGATTTTGTCAGCTTCCGTCCCATTTACATGGGTCTGCCTGGGGAACCCAATTATGCGCTGGCGGAAAACAAACAGATGCTTCGTGAAACCAAAAAGGCCATGTTTGAGACAGGAATGAAACTTTTAGATATTGAACTGGCTAAAGTCTATGACGGGGTCGATCCAAAAAGCTATCTTCCTGCAATGGAAGTGGCTGCTGAATTAGGAGGACGTCATGTTCTCAGCAGCATTTGGACAGATGATCGAAATTACGCGATTGAGCGATTCACAGAAATTTGCGAATTGGCGAAACCATTTGGACTAACGATAGAGCTTGAATTTGTACCAATTGCAAGTGTTCATAATCTTGATGGTGCTTTAGATGTTTTGAACACCGTAAACCAGAAAAATGCCGGACTCATGATTGATGTTCATCATTTCCACCGCTCAAAGGATAATGTGGAAGATTTAGATGCAGTGCCGCGTGATTGGTTCCGTTATCTTCATCTTTGTAACGCGCCTGGAGAAATTCCGGCATGGAAACCTGAAATGACCCGGGTGCTTCGAGAGGAACGTTCCTTACTTGGAGAAGGCGGTATTGATGTAGGAAGCATCGTCAATAGAATTCCAAACATTCCTTACTCGATCGAGCTGCCAAATGCAAAACTTGCCCAAGAATTGGGAAATGAAGAATTTGCGAGGCGTTGTTTGCAATCAGCCAAGGACTATTTAAACACACATCCACTGACAAAGCAGGAGGTGAAGTAAATGGCTGGAACACCATTAGAAGGAGTAAAAGTTCTAGACGTATCAACCATGATAGCTGCCCCGTATGGTTCTGTTTTATTAGGAGATTTCGGAGCAGAAGTGATTAAGGTGGAAATGCCGGGAAAAGGAGATACCTTAAGGCATGTCGGCCCATTTAAAGGAGAAGAGCCGCTGAGATGGCCGGGACTTTCCAGAAACAAAAAATCTCTTACGCTCGATTTGCATACGGACGAAGGGATAGAAATTTTAAAAAAGCTCGCATCGGAAGTCGATATTCTTATTGAAAACTTTCGGCCCGGCACTTTGGAAAAATGGGGAGCAGGCTATGACGAATTGAAAAAAATAAATCCTGATCTTCTTATGATCAGGGTGTCAGGATATGGACAAACCGGCCCTTATAAAGAAAAAGCAGGCTTTGGTACCCCTGCCACAGCGTTCAGCGGATTTACTTATTTACAGGGGTATTCTGATCGTGCACCTGTTAGTCCATCCTTTTCATTAACCGATTATATTACTGGCGTTTACGTTGCTTTTGCAGCCATAACCGGTTTATATCATCGAGATACCAATGAGAACGGCACCGGACAAATGATAGACATTGCTCTTTATGAAACAGTATTTCGGATGATGGAGTTTCTTGTAGCAGAATATGATCAGCTCGGAAAAGTGAGAGAACGCGCGCCGGGGTTAAGCGGCCATTCGAGCCCAGCCGGAACGTTTGAGACAAAAGATGGGCACTATGTCGTGTTAGTAACAAGTACAGACACAACCTTTAATCGTCTTGCTAAAGCGATGGGCAGAGAAGATCTATTAGAACATGAAAAATTTTATACGAATTCAGTCAGACTGCAAAATGACAAAGAAATAGTACAAATCGTAGAAGATTGGATGAAAACCAAGGAACGGGACGAACTGGTAGAGTATTTAGGCGAATACGGAGTTCCAGTAAGCCCGATCCTCAATATACAGGATATCTTTGAACACCCTCAATATCAAGCCCGAGATAATATTATTGAACTCGAACATCCAAGATTAGGAAAAATAAAAACACCTGGTATCGTACCGAAGTTTGAAAAAACACCGGGCAGTGTAAGAAATCTTTCTCCGGATCTTGGGGAAAACAATGAAGAATTGCTTTCATCCATGCTCGGATATTCTGAAGCAGAAATTTCGGAGTTGAAAGATAAAGGAGTTATTTAATCGAATTCATCGGTATGGGACGCCCATGCCGATGAATTTATTGCATCAGGAAGCAGGTGAAAAACGATTTTCTATTTGTATGCTTTTATCTTATTTTTATATATTATTAATCAAGTGTTGTCCTTGCCCATAATAAGCTATTTTCTTGGCATTTTATCTATCATCATCCTTTTATTCACATTAGGCAAGGCAGGGCGTTTATTTCAAACAGTGGGTCTTATTTTTTTAGGGCTTGGCCTTATTGCCGTTTTTTCACAAGGATTATATTCGCTTGAGCTTTTAACGTATTTCAGTTCGTTGTTAGGGCTGCTGGCGTTATTATTTGTCCTTCCCTTTATGAATGCGATTATTAAACTGGGCCGTTATGACAAAACCTTAAGCCGGATGATTGGAATGAAAACGGAGGACGCTGGTGCACTTTACAAAAAAACCTCGTTTGCGACCTATGTGCTGACCATTTTTTTAAACGTTGCAACCGTTCCTGTTATTATTAGCTCCGTGCGCGATAAAGTAAAGGATTTTGGAGAGACGTTCACACAAGTATTTTTTACACATGGGATATTAAGGCCTTATGCGCTCGTATTATTTTGGAGTCCTACTGAAATTTTACTTGCCATGACACTTGATATTACAGGACAAAGTTATTTATGGCTGCTGCCGGTGCTGTGGGTGAACAGTTTGTTATTTCTTTATATTGATTGGCGGCTGCACCAAAGAAAATGGAACCGTTATACGTTAAGACAAGAAGAAACGAAAAAAGATCCAGAAAGCTTGTCCCCTATAAAAAAGAAAGGGTTCGAAATGGGCCTGGCCGTACTGGCGTTTATAATGATCGTGTTAACGGGAAACCAATGGATCGACCTTGGTTTTCTTTTTATCGTGACCGTAACCATCATTCCTTTTTCTTTTGCCTGGTCCATCGCTATAAAAAAA
Organism: Alteribacillus bidgolensis; assembly: GCF_002886255.1. Lineage (NCBI taxonomy): Bacteria > Bacillati > Bacillota > Bacilli > Caryophanales > Bacillaceae > Alteribacillus > Alteribacillus bidgolensis. The sequence continues at coordinate 2,789,518 of NZ_KZ614149.1, read as the reverse complement.
CCTAAAGCCTATAGCAGGCTCGGTTACTTAATGGCAAAAAACAACAAAGATAAGCTTCACGGCATGTTTTTTCTTTTCTTGTCGGCTGGCTTTTTCGTGGAGTTAATGCCATATACAAGCCCTTTTGCATATATTAATACGATCGTTCAATACGTGTATGAAACAGATATGTATTTTCTTCTGTTTCTGCTTATCGGGATGTTTATTTTTGGACTTGCGTTTATCGGCTTCCATCCGCTTGTTACGATAGCATTGCTCATCCCGTTCATCGATCCTTTTGTAGATGAGCTTTCGTTTGGGTTAACCCTTACGATTGTAAGTTCGGCGGTTTGTACGATGATGATCGGCCCGTTTAATGTGACGCCGGCCGTACTGGGCATGTATATCAATCTGAATCCTTATCAAGTCAGCTTAAAAAATATTTTGTTTGCGTTTCTTTTTATGGTCTGGAATATTTCGGCAGCTTACGGGATAACAAAACTTCTCGAAGTGGTTTGACACTTAAATCGTTCATTGGGTAGAATAAAGAAATATAATCTACGGGAAGAGGAAGAGTGTGTTCAATGGAAAATGTACCTTCGCTAAGAGAAAGAAACATTGCTCTTATTGGATTTATGGGAGTAGGGAAAACGACCATTGGAGAACGATTGTCTAAAAAGCTGTACCGCGATTTTGTAGATATCGATAAGGTGATTGAAGAAAAATACGGGATGGAAGTTTCGGAGATCTTCCGCACCAAGGGGGAAGAAGAATTTCGCCGAATTGAACGGGAAATTTCCATCGACTACTGTAAAAACAAACGCCTAAAGATTCTTTCTCTTGGCGGCGGGGCATATACCCAAGACGAAATCAGAGAAGCATGCATGGAGTATTGCATTGTGATTTCGCTCGATCTTACGTGGGACTCCTGGAAAGACCGGTTAAGCTTGATTATTGATAACCGTCCTGTTCTTCATAATAAATCGATGGAAGAAATAGAAGAGCTTTTTCAAAAGCGGCAGAGCACCTATAATCTAAACAGCTTTCAAGTAAAAACCGATTCCATGAACGAAGAAGAGGTTGCAGATGAAATCGTCAGCCTGCTGAAGCTCGGCTGGGAATGGTATCAGCCGTATATTGTTGACTGAAAACCAACAGACATTTTTCATATAAACAAGAGGGTACTTACTTAAAATGTGGTACTCTCTTTTTTTAGTGAATAAGAGGATAAAAGTATTGATACTGCATCAATTACAATCTGTTCAGAAAGGACCCCTAAAATGTATGGAACAATAAATAATAACACGGCCGTACATAAAGAGCTTTATGTAAGATAGGAGACTTTCAAGCCAAATAAGTTTGAATTAGAAAAATTTGGCTTACCGCTGCGTCCAAACGGTGTGGCGCCTTAATTTAATTAAACGATTGATTGATCGTTATGTTCGTTTCAGCACCACCCAGTATCTCAATAACCGTTTTTCAAAAGTTCTCAAATGCGAGAGCATTTTTTGTTTTCATAATTTTAATAATGTATATTGAAAGCAGGCTGTTTGCAAATGAGCAGTACATAAAGGTGAACTGGCCCTCAGCTAATGGGAAGGACCTAGAAACTGGTGATGCAAATTGAAACTTGTTTTAATTATGATCATATCCTGCTTTAACGTTTTATCACTAATGGGGACCCGCCCCACCGTTTCGTTATTTGCCTATGATCTTGGGGCGAGCGCTACGCATATTGGGTTGATAACAAGTTTATTTTCCTTTTTTCCTCTTTTATTTGCAATTCGTCTTGGGAAAAAAATAGACTACCTTCATTCAAAACTGGCACTTATTATCGGCGGGTACTTAGGTGTGGCAGGCATCGCACTGCCTGGGATTTTTCCAAATATCTACAGCTTATATGCATCCCAAATTATAGCCGGATCCGCCCAAACGATATTCATATTAGCTGCGCAAGATTATGTAGGAAGAATATCCAGTAATAAAAACCGAAGTAAAAATGTTTCGTGGTTTAGTTTAGGCGTTGGGGTCGGTATGTTTCTTGGGCCGCTTACGAGTGGGTTCGCTGCTGATCTAACAAACTATCAAATGGCCTTTCTCATGTTAGCGGGAGTGGGTTTAATCGGCAGTATCATCATTTCTTTCATCCCTGATGAACCTCCAATAGAAAGGGACAAAAACGCAAATGGCATAGAAAATAGCTCCAATTCCTTTATGAAATTATTACATATCCCGAGCTTGCGGCTAGCGTTGATATTCAGTGCTCTCGTCTTATTTTCCAGGGATTTATACATGACATTTTTTCCGTTATTAGGTGTTCAATTTGAATATAGTGATTCTGTCATAGGCACCTTTATCGCCATTAATGGTTTAGCGGGGGTCATCATTCGATTTTATCTTTCTCGTTTAATAACCATTTTAGGAAGCACGAAACTACTGACCGTAACCATGTTATTAATGATCGTTGCTTTGGTTGGCCTGCCATTTTCTCCCTCCCTTGTCGTAACAGGCATTTTGGTATTTTTCCTAGGTGTTGGTCTTGGAATAGGCGCTCCTTTATCCATTACGCTAACCCTTGAATCAACGATACAGGGACGTTCAGCAGAAACATTAGGGCTCAGGCTGACCGTGAACCGGATGACACAAGTAGCTACACCGCTTTTGCTGGGTGCAGTGGCGAGCGCTATGGGCTTAGTTAGTATGTTTATTATTAGTGCATGTACGATTTCGTTAGGTTTAGGGGCGGCTTTTAAAGCAAGTAAAGATCCGAATGGAAGTGGAGATAATAATGAAGAAGTTAATGATAACTAACTGGCGAATAAGTTTTTTGCACTGCATAGTGGTGTAAAAAATAATCAATCATTTGATTTAAAAATTTCTTATGAATAACTGTTGCTAGCCATAAACTTACAAGTTAGTACAAAAGGGTGTCCATTAACCTATGTTTTCGTTTTTAACAGGTTGTCCATTTTTTATGGGCAGCCTTTTTTATTTTTAACAAAATTAAATCTGATCTCAAAAACTTTTTGACAATTAGTAATTATGTGTTAGAATAACGTTAGTTCAAAATAAAAAACTTAGTTTATTATAATAAACTTAAGGGAAGGAGGTACATGAAATGCCTAAATATTGGGTTCCGGCATTAGAAAGAGCAAATATTATTATTGATTTAATTGCAAATCACCCTTCTCAATTAAGACTAATTGATATTTCCAAAAAATTGGAGATTAATAAAAGCTCCATGTATTCATTACTGAACACGTTAGAAACCTTAGGGTGGATACAAAAAGACAAAAGTGAAAAGTATACATTGGGTCCTGCATTAGGCTCTTTTAGTTCAGCATATTTTAGGCAATTCGATATTTTGGAAACGTTTTCCATGAAGGCAGGAAAAGCGATTGAAGTAGTAGATGAACACATCCAATTGGGGAAACTCTATGATGCTGAAGTATTTTATTTAGCAAGAGAAGAAGGGAGTTCACCTGCTCGGTTAGTTACAGATCCGGGAATGCGGTTTCCGGCTCATGCATCTGCTATCGGAAAAATTCAATTAATCGACCACACATATGAAGAACTAATAGAACTTTTCCCAGAAAAAGATCTGCCAAAGCAAACTAAAAATACGGTGGCTGACGTAGATGAGTTGTGGAATCAGTTAAAACAAGCAAAAGAAGATGGTTATGTAGTGGAAGAACAAGAAGGATCCATAGGATTTTGTTGTGTAGCAGCGCCTATCTACAACAAAGATAATCAAATCATAGCAGGTGTCAGTTTTACGATGCTCGAAAACAATTGGCCTGAAAAGAAACAACTTGCTGCTAATGAAATTATGAAACTAGCTAAAAAATTATCAACAAATCAAACATTGTAAAAATAAGAAGGGATGAAAAGTATGCACTTACTTACTTTTAAAGCAAAAAATGAATCAGATCAAGTTGGAATTTTGGACAAGGAGAACGTTTTCTCATTGGAAGGGTTAATGCAAGCTTATAACTCTGAGAATGCCAAAAGTTTAGAAAAGAAAAAGGATTTATTATCTATTATTCAAAATGACGAAAAAAGTCTTAAGGAAATTAAGGAAGCATGGGAATGGGCTCAGAAACATACAGACAAAGTTTCATCTTTTCAATACAACATTGAAAACGTAGATGTTAGAGAGCCTATTTCCAATCCAGGTAAAGTTGTTTGCGTAGGTAATAACTATATGGACCATTGCATTGAACAAAACGTCGAGCCTCCGAAAAAGCCTATGATTTTTTCTAAATGGGCTTCGTGCTTAATTGGAAACGGTGATGACATTGAACTGCCAGAAGAGTCAGAACAAGTTGACTATGAAGTAGAATTAGCGGTGGTTATTGGAAAAAAGACAAGAAACATAACAGAAGAAGAAGCATTGGATTATGTGTTTGGTTACACAATTATAAATGATGTGAGTGCTAGGGATATTCAATTCGAAGATGTTCAATGGGTAAGAGGAAAATCATATGACACGTTTGCTCCTATTGGACCAGCAATTGTAACAAAAGATGAAATAGAAGATCCGCATAACCTTGGTATTTCCTTAGAGTTAAACGGAGAAAAACTGCAAGATTCCAACACTAAAAATTTAATATTTAAGATTCCTTATATTATCTCGTATTTGTCAAAAGGTTTCACCTTTGAACCAGGAGATATAATTGCAACCGGTACTCCGCATGGTGTTGGTGTATTTCGTGATCCGCAGGTGTTCTTGAAATCGGGTGATAGGTGCAAGCTCGAAATCGAATCAATAGGTGTATTGGAAAATAAAGTTCGATAACGGGAGGCTGACAATGAAAGTATTAGCATGGAATGGACCAAAACAATTAGATAAAGAAGAAAGAAATATTCCAGAACCAGGGGAAAAAGAAGTTCTTATAAAAGTTGATGTAGTCGGTATTTGTGGTTCCGAGATAGAAGGTTTTTTAGGTCATAATAGTTTAAGAGTTCCTCCATTAATTATGGGTCATGAATTTTGTGGAAGCGTAGAAAGGGTAGGACAAGGAGTTAAACAAATCTCAGAAGGATCCAAAGTAGTAGTTAATCCGCTAATAAATTGCGGCCACTGTACGAAATGCCGGAAAGGGTTAGAGAATTTATGTGATCACCGGCAAATTGTAGGAATCCATCGTTCTGGTGCTTTTGCAGAATATGTGGCGGTGCCGGAAAGTACGGTAATTGAGATTCCTAGTTCTTTGGATTCGCATACTGCATCTTTAGCAGAACCATTGGCATGCTGCTTCAGAGCGGTTAGAAGAGCATTAGAAAACCGCCCCCTTTCAAATGTTTTAATTTATGGAGCCGGTACGATTGGTGTGCTGAGTGCTTTTGTCGCTAATATTCTTGGGGCAAACCGTATTATTATGACTGACATTAATGATGAAAGGCTTCAGACAGTAAAAGATGTAGGGATTAAGTATACATTAAACCCTGATAAAGAAGATGTAGAACAAACGCTACCTGACATTACTGGACCTAAAGGAATTGATGTGGTTATTGATGCTGCCGGCTTTTTGCCAACAAGAACACAAGCTGCTGATTTGGTGAATTCCGGGGGAGTCATTATGAATATTGGGCTAGGAATCAATGAAACACCGCTGCCTATCAATAACTTTATAAGAGACGAGGTTACCGTTTTAGGGTCTTTTTGCTATTCGAAACAAGACTTTCAAGATGCTGTTCAGCTGTTAGTAGAAGGCGAGATAGATTCAAAAGGATGGTCAGAAGTGAGGCATCTGCATGAAGGCAAGCAAGCATTTATGGATTTAATTGAAGGCAAGGTGAAAAACAGTAAAATATTTCTTCAAGTAAATCAATAAAACGTTTTGGGAGGTAAAAGCAGAATGGGAGTAACCGGACATAAGATTGCGAGTATACGAGCGTATGTGGTGAGTGGAGGTGGTGGTGACTATCACGATCAAGCCCAAGAGCATTGGATTGTAAAACAAATAGCCACTCCAATGAGTATCTATCCTGAATATAAAAAAACACGTACAAGTTTCGGTATTAATGCATTAAAAACGTTAGTGGTGGAAGTAGAAGCAGACAATGGGGAAGTAGGAGTCGGTATTTCTACTGGCGGATACCCTGCTGCTTGGATTGTTATGAATCATTTAGACCGGTTCATCGTTGAGCAGCCGGTAGAGAACATTGAAAAAATGTGGGACCAAATGTATAGAGGTTCTATCTTTTACGGCAGGAAAGGTATCGTTATGAATGCGATATCAGCGATTGATTTGGCTCTTTGGGATTTATTAGGAAGACTAAGACAAGAACCGGTTTATGCCATGATTGGCGGAAAAGTACGAGAGGAATTACCGTGTTATGCGACTGGACCCAGACCTGATTTAGCAAAGGAAATGGGCTTTATTGGCGGAAAAATGCCATTAAAATATGGACCAGATGATGGAGAAGAGGGTCTTCGAAAAAACATGGAACAAGCTGAATCCATGAGAAATAAGGTGGGAGAAAATTTTTGGCTGATGTGGGATTGCTGGATGTCATTAGATTTGCCCTATGCCCAAAAACTGATGCAAAAGTCAGCAGAACTGGATTTTAAATGGGTGGAAGAGTGTTTTAACCCCGATGATTACTGGGCGTATCGAGATTTAAAAAAACGAGCACCTAATAATATTTTAGTAACTGGAGGTGAACATGAAGCCACAAGGTATGGCTTTAAAATGCTGCTAGAGTTTTGTGACATGGACATTTTACAAGCTGATGTCGGCTGGTGCGGAGGATTAACGGAGCTGATGAAAATAGGAAATCTTGCTGAAAGCTATGGAAAATATGTTATTCCTCACGGCAGTGGTATTTATAGTTACCATTATGTAATGACAAAAACGAACAGTCCTTTTGCAGAATACCTCATGATGAGTCCAAAAGCTGACAAGGTGATTCCGCAATTCTACCCTTTATTAGAAGGGGAAATACTTCCAAAAAACGGAAAAGTGAGATTGCCTGATACACCTGGGTTTGGAGTGGAATTGAATCGAGATAATAATTTAGGACTGGTAGAAAAAGATTAGAACCATTATTGTAAGCGTTGTCAAAAATGTGAAGGAGTTGAAAAAATGAAAAAAAGCTTCATTTTTACATTGATGTTGTTACTAATATTGGCTCTAGCAGCATGCAGTTCTTTAACGGATGAATCTAGTGATGAGAATGAAACAGCTACAGGGGCAGATAGTGAAGGGACAGAGGATACGGCAGCTGAGGAACAAGACAGCGGCGAAAATGCTAATAGTGAAGAAGAGGAAATAAGTATTCGTCTTGGATCTCATTTGCCGCCTTCCCACTCGGTGATTGCAGTAACAGAAAAATTTGAAGATATCGTCGAATCTCAATCAAACGGACGCATCGGTGTCAATATTCACCCATCTGGTGAATTAGGAGGACAAAGCGAACTTATTCAATCTCTGCAAGTAGGTTCATTAGAGATGACAATTAACGATGCAGGGGTCTTATCAAACTTTGCTCCAAAAGTAGGTGTTTTAGACTTACCATATACTTTCAGCAGCTATGAACATGTGCATGATGTATTGGATAGTCCCGTTGCTGAAACATTGGAAGAGGAATTGGCTGCTGTTGATATTAAATCGATTGGCTGGGTAGACTCAGCATTTCGTGATTTATTAATCAATGAAGAAATTAGTCGAATTAAAGGTGTAGATGGAATGAGTCTGCGTGTACCGGATGCACCGCAATATTCTCGTACGGTTGAATCCTGGGGAGCTTCCGCTACTTCTATACCTTGGGGAGATTTGTATAATTCTCTCGAAACGGGTGTAGCCGACGGATTTGAAGGATCAGCTGAAAGTATATATTCTGATGGTTTGCATGAAGTCGTTGAATATCGTGTTCCAACAGAGCATATCTTCACTGTTTTATCTTTGAATATCAGTCAGCAATTTTATGATGAATTATCTAGTGAGGATCAAACATTAATTGAAGAGGCTGGGCGCGAAGCTGCATTGTATGGACGTGAATTAGCGATGGAACGTGATGAAGAATATAAGGAACAACTAGCAGAAGAAGGACTGGAAACACTAGACATTGATAAAGAGGAATTTCGTGAATCTGCCATGGAATTTGTAAATAGCTATGCAGAAGAAGAAGGAATGACCGATTTATTAGAACAGATTGCTGAATTGGAGTAGAGAATTAGAGCCAGCTTATCAGCTGGCTCTCCTTTCAAAAGGAAGGGATGAGGATTAATGGAGAAAGTGTTTAATAAAGGCGTAAGAGTAGTTTTAGTATCGCTATTTAGTATCATAACACTTTTAGCTGTACTGCAAATATTCACCCGCTTTTTTGGGTTTCCAATGAGTTGGCCTAATGAAGCGATGAGATTTTTGTTTATTTGGTTTGTAATGCTAGGTTCCGCTTATGCATTACGAGAGAAAAAACACATTGTAGTTGATTTTATAGGTGACTCTGTTCCGAGAAAAGTGACAAGAATCATAGATATCTTAGTGAATGTGACGATCTTAATTTTTATTGGGATTTTAATTAAATATGGTTTTCAAGTCGTTGAAGTGACAAGTATCCAAACATCTTCTGTATTAAGAATTTCAATGGGATATGTATTTCTATCTGTTCCGATTGGCGGTATACTTATGCTTTTATATACAGTGTTAAACATTATTGACTTAGTTAAAGAAAAGGGGGTAAGTTCATGACTTTATTGTTAATGTTCGGGCTGCTGTTTTTATTTCTCGTTTTAAGAATGCCTGTTGCATTTGCCATTGGAGTTTCCTCTATTGCTACCCTTTTTATTACAACGGATGTGACGCTTGCTCAAGTGATGCCGCGTATTGTAAATACGTTAAACAGTTTCACTTTTTTAGCCATACCTTTCTTCATGTTAGCTGGTTCCATAATGGAACATGGGGGTATATCTAACCGTCTTGTGCGCTTTGCTAATAGTTTACTAGGTCATATTAAAGGCGGTCTCGGGCATGCTACTATCTTTACAAGCACTACGTTTGCAGGGATTTCGGGTTCAGCTTCTGCTGATACATCAGCAGTTGGTTCCGTCATGATCCCATCTATGATACGCCGCGGTTATCCTAGAGGTTATGCGGCAGCATTAACAGCATGTGCTGGAGCGATTGGACCGATCATACCTCCAAGTATCATTATGATTATTTATGGATCGTTAACAGGATTGTCTATCTCAAAGTTATTTTTGGCTGGAGCTCTTCCTGGTTTGGTCATGGCAGCAGGTCTGCTTGTCATTAACTATGCAGGAGCAGTTAAACACAACCTGCCATATGAAGAAAGGGCAACTTTAAAAGAAGTATGGCAAAGTTTTTTAAGTGCATTCTGGGCGCTGCTGGCACCTATTATTATATTAGGCGGTATCTTGTTTGGGATATTCACAGCCACCGAAGCGAGTGTGGTAGCTGTTGTTTATTCGTTAATTGTAAGCATATTTATTTATAAAGAGTTGAAGTTAAAAGACCTTTATAAAGTGCTTGTTCAATCCACTCATACAAGTGTTATGGTATTGTTTATTGCAGCCACGGCCTCGATATTCGGATGGATCTTGGCTAATGAACAAATTCCGCTGCAAATATCTGCTTGGCTTAATGATTTTACAGGTAATCCTTATTTATTGATGCTGTTGATCGTTATCATTTTATTAATTATAGGTTGTGTGATTGAAACAATTGCTGCAACAATCATCTTTATTCCAGTGTTATCTGTTATTGCAGAAACAGCAGGGTTTGATCCCTTTCACTTTGCTACCGTAGTAGCAATAACTCTTATTGTCGGCGGTGTTACACCTCCAGTAGGGGTGCTGCTGTTTATTACCAATGGGATTGCAAAGGCCAATTTTAAAGAAACTTTACGATATTTATGGCCATTTTTCATGTTAATTGTCCTTGTGATCATTTTTGTAGCTTATTTCCCAGATGTTTCAACTTTGCTGCCTAGTTTAATTGACTAATAAAAAGAAGAAATCTTTGTTCATTGCTTTACGTATTTGAACAAAGATTTTTATCATTCTGCTTATTCCTGCTCATCCCGGTAAATAAAATATTTGCTTCCAAATGTTTTTGGCATGTCTTCTTTAATAGCTCGTGTAAATGAAATAATCAGCATCACCATAATAAAAATCAAAGGAAAGCCGCCGACAATGCTGGCTGTTTGCAGCGTTTCAAGACCACCAAGAAACATAAGCACAAGCGATGGTGTGGCAAGTACAAACGCCCAAAACAAACGATTCCAACGCAATGGTTCGTCATCAATTTCTTTTTGTGTCACAGATGCTAAAATGTAGGAACCAGAATCGAATGTGGTGGACAAGAAGATGATCGCTAAAATAACAAATACCGCAACAAACAAATTGCTTGCCGGCAGCTGGGCAATCGTTCCAATAATTGCAGCTGGCGCGCCTTGTTCGTTTAATACATCAACGACAGCATATTGTCCGCTTAACTGTAAATAAAGCCCGAAGTTGCCTAGAATTCCGAAATACAGGGCACAACCGATTGTGCCGTAAACAAGCGTTCCGACAATCATTTCACGAATCGTACGTCCTTTCGAAATCCGTGCGACGAACAATCCGACAAACGGGGCATACACAAGCCACCAAGCCCAGTAGAAAACGGTCCAGGCTTCTGGAAACCCTGTTCCTTCAACTCCGCCGACACCTGCAAAAGGCTCGGTCCACATGCTCATTTTAAAGAAGTTATCAGCCAATCTTCCAATGCTGTTAAACATCGTATTTCCGAGAAAAACAGTCGGCCCGGCAATAAAAACAAAGCCTAATAACACAAAAGAAAGCCAAAGGTTAATGTTACTTAAAATACGAATACCTTTACGCAGTCCACTATAAGAACTTACAGCAAAAATAATCGTACTTATAACGAGCACTACCGTATTTAAGGCCATGTTTGGTGTTATTCCGGTGAAATAATTTACTCCTTGTGCAATCAGCGGAGTAGCAAGAGCCATCGTCGTACCGGCACCGCCGAGCAGACCAAACATAAATAAGATATCGACTAGTGTTCCGACTGGGCCATCTGCATATTTTTTCAAAACCGGACGGCATGCTTCACTAATTTTTAAAACCGGCCGTTTACGCACGTAATAAAAATAAGCAATCGGCAGGGCTGGTAAACAATAGATCGCCCAAGCAATCGGCCCCCAATGAAAAATCCCGTAGGTTGTTGCCCATTCCACTGCTTCTGCTGATTCTGCTTCCAGCCCAAATGGAGGTCCAGTATAGTAGTACGCCCACTCAATCGTTCCCCAATACAGAACACTTGAACCAATTCCAGCTGCAAAAAGCATCGCTGCCCAGGTGAGTGTGTTAAACTCCGGCTTCACCCCGCGGCTACCGAGAACAATCCGGCCATAGCGGCTAAAAGCAATATAAAGTAAAAAAATAAACAAAACCATTCCGATTAATAGGTAAAGAACACCAAAGTTTTCTGTTACGAACGTGTTAGCCGCTGTTACCACTGCTTCTCCATAGTCAGGAATCATGACGAGCGGAGCTGCGATTAAAATTAATAAAAGCAAAGCCCCAAAAAACGTTGGCCAATCCATGATATTTTTATCCATAGCAATCTCCTCACGTTTATATGTATTATTCAAGTTTCCCTGTCCGGCTCAGTAATATGTGTGTATACCAAAAAGAGGGAAATGAAAAATGAAATTTTTTCTAAGCAGAGGGAAAGGAATTTATAAGAGAATGTGGAAAGATGTAAAATAAAAGGAGGGGAAGGGCATGCGTTTATTATATAAAGATCAAGTAAAAAAATACTTTGTCGATTACAATAAACATATGAATGACGCAGCTTATTTTAGAGTGTTCAGCATTGCTGGAGAGCAATTCACCAGTTCACTCGGGCTAAACGAACAAGGACGAAATCATTACGGTGCCACTATATTCACACTCGAAACTCATGTTGTTTATATAAAAAGAAATATTAGAAGGGGAAGCGTTTCAAGTTTTAGGAAAGCTGCTTGATTATGATGAAAAACGTCTTCATTTGTTTTTGGAAATGCATAATGAAAATGGTGAGAGGCTGGCGACTTGTGAAACAATGATGCTGGCTGTTAATCAAGCCGAACGACGAGCCGGACGCTTTCCAGAAAAGGTTCTGCCATTAATACATAAAGCAAAAGCCGAACATGAAGGAGAAGAATGGCCGCAAGAAGCTGGTCAGCGTATTGGAATTCGCAGCAAAAAAGAGAATTAACAAAATAAGGGGGGTGTTTCCTCCCTTATATTAGATGGTATAGACAACTATATTAATAGTTTGCTATCATTAAGGTAAACAGGTATAGACCAATCGTGTCTAGAAGAGGGGGTACTAAAAGTGACGAAGTCCTTTTTACTTCGAAACGTTACCATAATAAACCCAGCGCAGGAATTAAATCATGCTTATATTGTCGTGAAAGACGGTAAAATTACGGCAATTGGTGAAGATAAAAATATTGAACAAGACTTTAGCAAGACAGAATGGAGCAGCATAAAAGAGATAAAAATAGACCCGGACACGGTTTTAGTACCGGGCATGATTGATGTGCATATACACGGTACAAATAATGCAGATACGATGGACGCGACACCTGAAGCATTAACAACGATTGCCGAATCCCTGCCATCAGAAGGAACGACATCTTTTTTGGCTACTACACTAACGCAAAGCGAAAAGGCCATTACAAACGCATTAGAAAACGCAGCGGCTTTTGCCGAAGGACAGCAGCCATCTGATCTAGCAGAAATGCTCGGTGTTCATTTAGAAGGGCCGTTTTTTACCGAAGAAAAAGCAGGCGCTCAGCCAAAAGAGCATTTGTGCGAAGCAGATATTGAATTGTTGAAAAAATGGCAGAAGGCGGCAAAAGGATTTATAAAGTGGGTCTCTCTTGCACCTGAAAAAGACCCGGATCATGAAGTCATTCGTTATTTAAAAGACACTGGAGTAATAGCATCTGCTGCTCACTCCAACGCTTCTATAGAAGAAATAGAACAAGCAATCGACCACGGTTTGACTCATGTGACTCATTTATTTAACGGGATGAAAGGGCTGCATCACCGAGAACCGGGACTTGCAGCAGCAGCTCTCACTCGGAACGAATTGACAAATGAAATCATAGCTGACGGTGTTCATGTGCATCCTTCTATGGTAAACATGGCTTACCAAATGAAAGGATCTTTCAGATTGTTAATGATTACCGATTCGATACGAGCAAAGTGTCTGCAAAACGGTGAGTATGACCTGGGCGGACAAACAGTCACCGTAAAAGGAAACCGTCCGTATTTAACGGATGGAACAATTGCTGGCAGTGTATTAAAAATGAACGAAGCGATGAAAAATATAATTGATTTTACTGGCTGTCGTTTAGAAGAAGCGGTAGCAATGACCTCGTGGAATGCTGCCTGCAAGCTAGGGGTTGAGAACAGAAAAGGAAATATTGCAGTCGGTAAAGACGCTGATTTTGTTCAGTTAGGTCCTAATCAAGAGGTTATTCGAACGTGGTGCCGCGGTACTCTTGCATATGAAAAGTAATCATAAACATTTGAAGGAGGTGGACCGATTGGAAATTGTTCGGGTCACGAATTACGAAGAGATGAGTGAATATGCAGCCGAACTTCTTTTTAGAAAAGTACAGACTCAACCTAACGTGGTTTTGGGCCTTGCGACAGGCGGTACGCCGGAAGGAACGTACGAAGCCTTTATCGAGAAAGCGAAACGCAATGATCTAGATCTTTCTCAAATAACAACATTTAATCTTGATGAATACGAGGGTCTCGCGTCAGATCATCCGAATAGTTATCATGCATACATGAAAGAGCATTTGTTTCACCCATTGGACTTGAAATCAGAGCAAACGCATCTTCCTAAAGGCAATGCTGCTGATTTAGAAGCAGAAGCGAAGAGCTATGAACAGTTGATTGAAGACTATGGAGGCATTGATTTACAGCTGTTAGGCATCGGTGAAAACGGCCATATCGGCTTTAACGAACCCGGAACGCCTCACCACTCCCGCACTCATATCGTAGAGCTGAAGGAATCAACGAGAGAAGCAAATGCCCGCTATTTTGAAAATAAAAGCGAAGTTCCAAAACGTGCTATCACCATGGGCATTGCTTCCATTATGGACAGCCGCTGTATTCTACTGCTCGCTTCAGGTGAACGTAAAAAACAAGCAATGAAAAATCTGTTAGAAGGCGATATAAATGAGACATTTCCTGCATCCATTTTAAGAAGTCATCCGTATGTTACAATCATAGCGGATGAAGAAGCACTTTCAGCTGTTTCAGAAAGAGAATGGAAAAAACATGACAGCTTGAATGTTTTATAACGGATAAAAAAGAGGTGGAAACCGGATGATTGACAAAAGTTCACCACTGCCTATTTATTATCAAATCCAAGAAATGATACGGAAAAAAATGAACGCCGGTGAGTGGGAGCCTGGAGATATGCTTCCATCCGAACGCATATTTGCAGAAGAATTTGATGTAAGCCGTATGACAGTGCGGCAAGCAATTATAGAGCTTGTTAACGAAGGTCTGCTAAGGCGTGAAAAAGGAAAAGGGACGTTTGTGGCAGAAAAAAAACTAGAACAAACACTGCAAGGTTTAACGAGCTTTACAGAAGATATGAAAGCACGCGGCTTCGAACCCGGAAATGTCCTCAACTATTTTCGTGTAACCGAAGCGAGCAGCGACGCAGCAAAAGCTCTAAACATTAAAGAAAACGATAAAGTATATGAAATGCAGCGTATTCGACTTGCGGACAAAGAACCAATGGCACTTGAAACCACTTATATTAATGCAAATTTAATAAAAGGACTAACCGAAGAGCATGCCGGTAAATCGCTTTATCAATATATCGAAAAGGAACTGAATTTAAAAATAGGTTTTGCCGATCAAACCCTAGAATCTGCAGTTGCTGGGAAAAAAGAAGCAGAGCTATTAAGTATAAACAAAGGCGACCCTATTTTATGGATCTCCCGTCTTACTCACCTGCAAGATGACACACCATTTGAATACGTTAAATCCGCTTATCGAGGGGACCGCTATAAATTCAGCATTCATATGCCTAGAGACAGCCATTCAAGCTAAAGGCATATCTTGAATAGGGAAGGAAAGGATCGGTCTAATGTTTCTACATTATTTTCATGAAATCAAGCAGCTCATAGATGAAGTTGAAAGAAAGGAAGCGCGGACAATCCAAAAAGCTGCAAAACAAATAGCGGACAAGGTTTCAGAAGGCGGATTACTCTATGTGTTTGGCTGCGGCCATTCGCACATAATGGCAGAGGAACTTTTTTACCGCGCAGGAGGACTTGTTCCGGTATATCCCATTCTTGAAGAAAAACTCATGCTTCACCAAGGGCCTGTACAATCCTCACAGCTAGAACGCAAAACAGATTACGCTGCTTCGTTTATGGAGGAACTTCCGCTGACAGAAAAAGATGTTCTGTTAGTCGTCTCCACTTCGGGCCGAAATGGCGTGCCCGTAGATGCAGCTTTGCTTGGAAAACAAAAAGGCTCCAGGGTGATTGCATTAACATCAAAAACTTATGCAGCGTCTCAGCCTTCAAGACATGATACCGGCAAACATCTCCACGATACAGCAGACATCGTCCTTGATAACCATATACCTAAAGGCGACGCGCTGCTGAAGGCTGAAACAGAGCCAGAACTTCAATTCGCACCAGGATCCTCCCTGATTAACATCGCTATACTACAAGGCATGATCGCCGAAGTTCTGCACCTGCTCGAACAAACACAAACTGAACTGCCCGTCTTTAAAAGCGCCAATATCGAAGGAAGCGATGAACACAACAAACGTATGGTAGATCTATATAAAAACCGAATCCCGCTATTAAAGAGCTGAACGCCATTTGAGGCACAGCTCTTTTTAATTTTGAAACAGCATTCACGATTAAGTATTTGTGGGGGGCCAGACCCAGAGACGTGGAAAGCGCTGGACCAAGGGCAATGGTGCAAAAGAGGGGGGAAGAGGATCATAAAAAAGAGAAAGAGGTGCAAAAAAACTGGAAGCTGCTCAAATCAAGGAGGAAAGGATACAAATCAAAGCTGCCCCGGCGGTAATGTATTACAAAGTATGTGGGGCCAGACCCGGAAGTAGTGCCGGGGCCAGGGTGGCGCAAAAACAGTGGAAAGCGGAGTATAAAAGAGAGAAAGTGTTTAAAAAAGTAGGAAGAGGAGCTCAAATCAAAGAAGAAGGAGATCAAAAAGAAGGAAAGCTGCAGCAAAGTGTTACAAAATGTGTAGGGCCAGACTCCAAAACAGAATACACTGAAAATGGAAAATTCTACATAACGAAAATGATAAAAATAGTGCGTCAATCTAAAGAGAAAGTTGTTCATATATTAGCGTAGTACACAAAGAAGAGTAACTAACAAGGAAATAAGACCGTTGCAATGTCACTATAAATCATGTACCTTTATTGTAAACCTGGAATAAAAATAAGTTTACATATATGGAGTGCATAAAAATGACAAAACATATAACTCAAAAACGAGTAGATGCCAAACAACCCTTTTCGCTAACTTCTGCAGCTTTTTTTGAAAACCCTTATCCTTTTTATGATCATCTGCGTTCTATTGGTCCCTTATACAAAGGATCTTTATTGAAAAATAGAGGATGGTATGTAACTGGTTATGAAGAAGCACTAGCTATTCTTAAAGATACGAGGTTTCAAAATCGGATCCCACTTCCTCAAACCACCAAAAAGTATGAATTTCTTAAGAATATTCAAAACAACATGATGGTATACAAAAATCAACCTGACCATAAACGATTACGTTTTCTTGTCAGCAAGGCATTTACACCAAAGATGGCTGAAAAATATCGACCTTGCATAGTAGAAACTGCTAATGACTTACTAAATGGCGTACAAAATAAGATGGACGTTGTTTCAGATTTTGCTTTTCCTTTAGCTAGTCTCGTTATAGCTAAGATTTTAGGAGTACCAGCAGAGGATCGTTATCTATTTAGAGAATGGTCTATTATTTTATTGCAAACTATTGATTTCACCAGATCAAGAAAGGAGTTACACAAAGGGAATGACAAAATAATAAAATTAATAGATTACTTCCGTGTGTTAATTAAAAAAAGAAAACAGAACCCAAGGAATGATCTTATCAGCATGTTAATAAAAGAAGAGGATAAAGTAAGTGAGGAAGAATTGCTATCAACTTGTATTTTACTTCTAATTGCTGGTCATGAGACAACGGTGAATCTTATTAGCAATTCCATTTTTGCGTTAATAAACCATCCTGACCAGTTTAGGAAATTAAAAGAAAACCCATCGCTAACAGAAAGAGCAGTGGAGGAATTTTTACGTTTTGAAAGCCCTACACAAATGATAGCTCGTTATGCCTCAGAAGACATTGAAATCAACAAAAATATAATTGAAAAAGGGGAACAGGTTTACATCCTATTGGGTGCCGTTAATCGTGACCCGCAAAAGTTCATTGCTCCTAATAGGCTGGATATAACCAGGAAGTCTAATTACCATCTTGCGTTTGGCCATGGTGTTCATTTTTGTTTGGGTGCCTCATTAGCACGTATGGAGGCGCAAATGGCCATTCACACCCTCATGCATAGAATAACTGATCTTCAACTGGACGCTGCTGAATTGCAATGGAGAAATCTTATGGGGTTTAGATCATTAGAAAAACTGCCAATTACTTTTCAAAACATGGAGTCGTGCTAATGATTAGACTGAGGTATCTATCAATTGCAATTTTAAAGTGTGGAGTGCCGGCTCTGGATACGGAGAGGTACTGAAAAAGGAGAATGGTGCAAAAAAGACAGGAAGTGAGTTATAAGTGAATAAGAGCAGTTCAAAAGACATAAAAAATGGCTAATAAATCTAGAAAAGTTGTGTATAAAACAGGAAAAGCCGTACAGCATCTCATAAAAAGAGATCATCCAATGGGCGGAGCTGTCTTTCTAAATGAGGAGTGCCAGACCCGAACGAAGGGGAAAAGTGCAAAAAAAGCGGAAAGTGGATCAATAAAAAGGGAAAGTGGTGGAAAAGTTGAGAAATATGCACAAAAGAGAGTATCCCCCAAGTTGATCTACTATTCTGCACTACAACGAAATGTGAAGGGATAGACCACAAAAATGGTAATGCTGTTGAAAGATAGAGAGGTACATAAATTTGTAGAGAGGTGTACATGAAAGAAATGGTTCATAAAAGAATAAAATGGTTCAAACCGCTCATGAAAGATAAGAAGTGATACATATCTTCCAAGAGTCTAAGCATAACTGTAAAAAAGTAAATCAAACCATCACCAACAAGGTGCATAACTAACGCTACACCAACATGAGTATTACTATGTCCCTGCTCCTACAATGAGAGAAACCTTACAACCATAAAAACCTTTCTTAAGCACATAAAACGTTTTACACTGCACATTAACCGAAAAATCCGAGTCAGACCATCCAAAAACAAGCACATTACAAAAATATGAGGGGTCTGGCCCGCAAAAATAGAACAAGACCAGACCCCGCAACGTTATGCAGTACTCTATTTTGATTAATCTTCAGGCTTCGTTCGCCGCATTGCATCGGCGACAAATTCTACATCGGTGCCGATAATGATTTGCAAATCGGTGCTGTTTATTTTCATCACGCCGCGGGCACCGTTTCGCTTGATTCGATCTTCATCGATTTTGTCCATATCATTGATTTTCAAACGAAGACGGGTGACGCAGTTGTCAATGCTGTGAATATTTTCATATCCGCCAAGCGCTGCGACATATTCGTTCCCCATGACTTCATATTTGTCGTCGCCTTCATTTGTGTTTGTCATATCTTCCTCGTCTTCACGGCCTGGTGTCTTTAGGTCAAGTCCTTTTATTGCTGCATAAAAGACGATATAGTAAACCACAGCAAACACGATTCCAATCCCCGCTAATAACAGTGGTTTAGTTGCGATATTGAAGTTTAAAAAATAGTCAATCGCACCAGCAGAAAACCCAAAACCATGCAGTGTCCCGGCTAAATAAGTGACTACCATCGAAGCTGCTGTTAAGGCAGCATGAATGACATACAGGAGCGGAGACAAGAACATAAACGTAAATTCAATTGGTTCTGTGATACCGGTAAGAAATGATGTGAACGCAAGCCCCCCGAGAAGACCAGCCACCTGGGCCCGGCGTTCTGGTTTTGCAGCCACAATCATGGCTAAACATGCAGCCGGAAGACCAAACATCATAACCGGGAAGAAACCAACCATAAAGGTTCCCGCAGTCGGATCTCCTGCAAAAAAGCGGTCAAGATCACCCGTTGCTCCTTCAAATGATCCAAATTCAAACCAAACGAGACTGTTTAGAACGTGATGAAGTCCAATCGGGATAAGCAAGCGGTTTAAGAAGCCATACGCTCCAACTCCAACTGCTCCTGCATCAATAATCCACTGGCCGATACCGTCAATGCCGGCTTGAACAGGAGGCCAGACAAACCCGAAAATCCCTGCCAAAATAACCATTGTAGCAGCCGTTACAATCGGAACAAAGCGCCTTCCACCAAAGAATCCAAGCCAGTTTGGTAGTTTTACGGCGTGAAAGCGGTTATATAAAAGCCCCGCAACAACACCAGACAAAATACCGCCAAGAAATGCCATGTCAATCTCTTCATTAACAGCAGCTGTTCCTTCCTGCAGCACCAAGAAACCTATCGCTCCAGCAAGGCCGGCCGCCCCATTTCCATCTCGTGACAAACCAACAGCAACACCGATAGCGAAAATAAGCGGTAAGTGATCAAATAATGCCGAACCTGCTGCTGCCATAAATGGAATATCCAAAAAGTCATCTTGTCCTAGACGAAGCAATAATGCCGCAGCAGGCAGGGTAGCGATTGGAAGCATTAATGCTTTACCGATTTTCTGCAAAAAATTAAGCATCTGTTTAACCCCCTTAAATAATGAATGTAAACGTTCGGGTAAGCGATTACAACAACGTAAAAATAATGCCAATCATATGGGCATTATAGCACCATTAAATATAGTTGTCTATACCACTAGAACACTAAATGTTAAAAATCTGGTTATAAAACCTCGTAATACGGAAATAGATAGTAACTACTCTTTTTATTAAGAAAAGAAATGTTATAATAAACTGCAGGACGGAAAAAAGAACGTTTCTGTCTTAAAAAAGGAATGGCGATTTATGGAAAAAACGTCGGTGCAAGCTGAAATAGCAAGTTATACTGGTAAGCTTTTAAGAGATAACTTTGGAAAAGGCCCTTCTTCTGTTTATGTTTCGATAAAAAAACCGTTTGTAACACTTCATTTAAGAGATTTTTTGGCCCCAATGGAAAGGGTGCTGGTCTCACAAGAAAAAACGATGAAAGTGGAAGAAACGAGAGATATCCTTATGCAGGAACTTCTTCCGGAAATTAAAGCAGCCTTAAAGGTAACTGCGAATTTAGCGGTAAATGAAATGTATTATGATTGGTCTCTTCAAAACCGCACAGGCATCTTAATTGGAATCATTGATGAAGAAGAGGGCGAATAAGATGCCGCCATATTAGAAGAATATTCCGGGAAAGAAGCCATTCATAATGAAATTGCCCGTGTAAGCAAGCATGCCGAGAAATTACCTGCGTCTCTTGATTCCTGTATGATAAATGACAGAACTCTTATTATTACGAGAGATGGTATTTTAGTTCGGATTGAGAAAGAGTTAATCCGATCTGGCTTTGAAGAAGAACTTAAATTAACAAAAAGACATCTAGAAAAAAGGCTGTTGCATGCGAGTAAATTTGAGGCGATTCTCCAAACAAACGTAGCGGACATTTTTGTGGATTGGGACTTTAAATTAGATAAAAGCTATATCATTATTATATTACAACCGAATAAGCATTAAGGTGGTAATGAGACAGACAATTAGAGCTGGACATAAGCCGAAAAGAATGAAGAAAACCATTCTTTTCGGCTTTTTTTATGGGGCCGTCCCATAAGTCAAACTACGGCTCCGCCATAAGGACTCGGCGGTAAGCCAAGTTTTTCGGTTGTTCTTTTTTTCCTAAATCGTTCCAAAAAATTTAAAAGGGGGAATTCAACTTGAAATATCTCATTGATCATACGACGTCGCAAATACACCGCACCCCCTATGCAGGGTATGCCTGCGGTCTCAACACTACACCTCTTGAAAAAAGGGAAGGGACTCACGATGAGAATTATGTAAATAAATTAGTAGAGGAAAAAAAGTATAAAAAGTGCCGCCATTGTTATGACGAAAAACTCTACCCTTTATAGGAGAGGTAGATTTTTTATCAGGATTGAAATGTATGTTTACATATGTTCTCACCCAAATCATAAATTCTGAACCTGACAGTCTTATACGGGTAGTAACTCAGTTGTTAAAAAGGGAGGGGCCGCTCCATTTCTAAGGGAAACGGCCTCTCTATTTATTACCACCATTGATTTACATTCTAACGGTTGGTAAGCGGGATATCCTCATAACGTTCTGGGTCCTGTTCATAAACACTTCCATCAGCCATTCCTTCAAGTACAGCGTAAAGACCGGTTTCGACTGTTTTAACAAGCTGTCCTCGTTTTTTCTGTCCGAAGCTGTGTGTTTGTCCTCTTACTTCAAATAAAACAGTGCCGCTTCCGTTTAAAGCAAAGCTTCCGAGCGCAGTCCCCGGCAGGTCAAGCCCTTGTGAGTATAGAGTGATATTGTTAAAAGGAGAGTTTCCTTGCTGCAGTTTATTATAGATGGCTACGTTTAATTGACGGGAAAAATCGTAGTTGTAATTGTCTGCATAGCTGCTGTATTTCGCCCCATCTTCACTGTTTGGATTAGGAACAAATTGAGCAGAGATTGACATGGTTACATCTTTATTAGTCTCGCCGACTTTATAATGCGGGCCCTGATGGTGAAGGTCGATGAATGTATCTACGCTGCCGAATTCATCTTGTAGATCGATGTATAGATCACGTATCGTTTGAGATTCTGGATGGATATACCAGCCGGGTTCACTCGAACTCCCTGGGAAATCTTCAGGCTGAGGTTCATACTGCAAATCTGGATGAAAGTCACGGTTTACATCGAAGCCGGGGTTGTCGCTGTAGTCGTCTCCCTGCAAGCTTCTATTATAGTAATTCCACGATGGAACAGCTCCTTCAAGCTGAGGGAAATCAGCCACAACTTCCTCCCAGGAACGCTCATTTCCGCGGCGATCTAATTCGGAAGCATCTGGATTCATTTTTGGTACAGCAACGAAAGTGAGTTCTTCTCGAATCTTTTCAGCATGTGTGGAATTGCTTGATCCTAAATATTGAAGAATATGAAGAAGGGCGTCTGTTCCGGTTTTTTCATTTCCGTGAATTTCACTTTCTATCAACACCACTTTATCTCCGTCTCCAATACGGGCACTGTATATATCACGGCCTTGGTTGGATTGGCCGATGACCTCAACGTCGACACGTCCATTGCTCGTTTGTTCGATTTTTTCCAGCCTTTGTTCCAGTTCTTCATAATCAACAAATCCTTTAATCTTATAGTTTTGCTGATCTGGCGTGCCGGGAGAGTTTTCCGGTTGATCAGCACTCACTGCTAATGGTTGAAAAACAAGAGCGCCAGCTAGCATACACATACACGATATGCTTTTCCATTTTTTCATCTATCTCATCCTTTTCATCATTCTGTTTTATAGCCTTGTGTCGGCAGTTCATCCCAGAATGTGATGTCAGCTTCTTCTATATTCCCATCAGCAATGGCGGTAATTGCAGCTTCCATTGCGGTTTTAGCTTGTTGGATAAGGTATCCGTTGCTTTTTTGGCCGAGTACGTAACTTTCATATTCATGATCTGTCATTCCGCGCATTTCAAACAAAAGGGTAGCAATATCATATTCATGGGCCAGACCGTTTCGAGCGATTGTGTTGGCAGTTCCGCCGTTGTATTTTCCGATTAATCCATAACCTTTAGACTCTACGGCATCATAAACAACAGAGCCTAGCTGTTTAGACATTTTTCGTACCTCTTCATCCACACCAGAGTTAGTCGGGTACAGCATCGAACCGGAAACATATTCATCGTCTATCGCACTTTGGGTGTCCTGATGGTGAAAATCAATCAAATAATCAATGTTGTATTGCTGCAGCACCTCTTCATGAAAAGCACGAGTTTCGGGTTCCGCCAGTGTATTATGATCTCGATTTAAATCTGCTTCGTTTGCATTATATCGAGTGGATTGACCACCGCCAACATAATTAGAAATGTCAAAATTTACATCACCCTCGGCGCCATCTACGTTGAGACGTGGAACAATTAAAACGTTGACTTCTTCAGCCCACTCTTTGACCTGTTCGCTATTGGTGCTTAACTTTTTCACCAACTCAAGCGCACCTTCTGTAATCATCGCTTCATTTCCGTGTTGTTGTGTTAAAAATAAAATGACAGGATTATCAGCATTTTCTCCAAAAGAAACTAGGTGAAGGTCGCGGCCTTGGACGGATTGGCCAAACACCTCAACTTCAAGTAATTCCGACTGGCTGTCATATCTCTTTAGCTCTGTTTTCATGTCTTCATAGCTGGTGAGGCGTTCATTTAAAATTTTTTCATTGCCTGATAGATTTGGTCCTTCTCCCACTGCTTGTACGTTCGATGCAGCAAACGGTAACACGAAGAGAACTGCAGTAGTTACAGCAGTTATTCTGGAAAAAAAACTCTTTTTTGACATAAACAATTCCTCCTTTTGTAAGAGCTGTTTTATCATTCAACTTATTATTTTCTAATTCCTGGTAAAAATGGAAAAACCGACAAAAGGACTTATCTTGAAAATGGAAAATAATACAAAAGACAGACAAATATTTTATAATTAAAGCGATAAACATAACTTTCGTATTAGGAAATTTTCGTAAGGAGAAATATATAAGGCTGAAAAAAAGTAAGTATGTTATATTGCTAGTAGAGATATAGATGAAGTGAGGACAAAGGGATGAAAAGACGAGAATTTAATGGGAAAACGCTTCGAATAGGCATTGATTTAGGCGGCACGAAAATTCTTGGTGCTTTGGTGGACGATGACGGACATGCAGTTGCAACCAGACAACTTCCCACTTTTGCAAAAAAGGAACATCCGGAAAAAGAGATTTTACAAACGATCAGCACAATCGTTCAGGATTTAATAATAAGGGCGGAAAAAGAAGATCGGACCCCGATTGAGATTGGGATTGCCTCTGCCGGAATCATCGATCCAAGGACGCGAACCATTCGCTATGCTCAAAGCTTAAGTGTAAAAGATTTTTCCATCGGGGAGCATGTAGAAAAAGCCTTACAAATGCCAGTTCGTTTATGCAATGACACGGATGCAGCAGCTATGGCAGAATGGCAGAAAAAGAGTAGAAAAAGGGATCGTTTTATGTATGTTTCTGTTGGAACGGGCATCGGTGCTGGCATAGTAATGGAAGAGAAGATCATGCAAGGAGCCGGAGAATTGGGTCACATGACGGTGAATCCAAAGGGCCAAATTTGTTCGTGCGGTAATTATGGATGTTTAAAGCATTATGCATCCGGTCCAGCTATGGAAGAAAAAGTTCGTACGAAGGGAGGAAAGTATAAAAAAATGGCAATGCCTGAAATAGTAGAGCTTGCCGAAAAGGGAGATGTTTGGTGCCAGAACGTTTTAAAAGAGGGTGCCCGATACCTTGGACTAGCTCTTGTAAACTCGATTCATTTACTGGCTTTAAAAGAAATTGTTATTGGCGGAGGGGTTTTACAAAAAGGGGATTACTTTTTCAGCCAAGTAGAAGCCTATGTAAAGCGCTTTACTATGTCTTACATGGCGGAGGGAATAACGATGAAGCCTGCACGGTTTGAAGCAGAATTAGGAGCAGTCGGTGCAGCTTGTTCAATTAGGTAAGTCCTACTGCTTTGCAATTTACAATAAGGCTGATATACCAGAAAAAGAAAACGCTTTATTTTTTGATAGCCATAACCAGGTCTTTTGTGTACAATTAAATAGTAACAAATAAGAAAGGGGGAGTTCAGACATGTCTTCTCTATTACATGAAAAATTGCAAGACATTCTCCAGACGTCGATTGAAACCCATCAATTCGACCGTGCCGAGCAGGCTGTTTCCTACATGAGACAATTGGCCCGTATCGAAGCTTTTATCGCAGGGGAACCCTTCCAATCCAGTGCTGCGTCCGTCAGTGCTTCCGTACAACAAGATAAAACAGAAAACAGCCCCAAAGATCTGTTATCCCCTGCAGCAGACCCTGCCTCTATCCACAATATCAACGACCACCAACGTAAACCGGATGCCTTAATGCTGTACTACATAGAAGAGGATAATCTTTTGAAATTCAAAAAACCTCCTCAAACTTACGCAGTTAGTGTCGAGCTTTTTCGGAAATTTCTAAACAATCTAGAAAGTTGGAAAGAAAAAGAACCATTTTCTTCAAAGACTTTCTACGAAGCATTTGCGAATGACTTGCGAACGTTTACAACCTATCAATCGTCAACTCTGAGGCAATTTATAACCTTGCTTTTTCGTTATTGCCATAAGCTTGATGTTCTAATGAAACCAAGCCCCCCTCAAAGAAGCAGATTTTATGTGAATGACTCATTAAATACAGAAGAAGTAATTGAGGATATAGTAAAACAGAAAATATTGAAACTATAGCTAAGAAAAGAGCAGTAAAAATTGCAACACTGCTCTTTTTTTGTACGCTTTTTTATACTTTGGGAAAGTTTAACTTTGTTAAAGGATCAAAGTATAAGCAAAACTGCGACTTCCGCCATAGGACCTGGCGGCAAGCCGAGTTTTTCAAAGGAGTGGAGCGGGCCAGTTATTCGGGTCATGATATGGGGCCAGGCACTCCATAATTAAAGAATAAGAAATGAACACTATGTAAACATATATGCATAACTTTTATGGATAAATACGTAAGAGGACGAAACATATGAACCAAAGTCCTTCAGTAATGAAAAACTTCAAATGATGTGAACAGCTTTTTAAAGAAAATACACAAAAATAAAACGTAAATGAACAATAATCTGATTCAACCGAACAACTTAGAACCTTTCGAGTGCATCCAAGCTCTAGTCGTTTAAAAAAGAAATAGGGGAAAAGTTCTATTATGTATTACACTTTTCCACCAATCATTACAGTTGCGTAACAAAAGCAGATAATTTATTGATAGCAGACAAAACCCGACATATAATTTGATGGTGCAAAATGTTGGAAAATCTTGCATGAAAAATTATATGGAGGTGTATGATTCGCCTTTCTCCACAATATCTAATATATATGATAAAAGATTGATCGCTCTCAAAATCTGAGAATACTATCATTCTATAATTTCGATGCGGCACTCTACCCACCTAAGAGAAACAGCAGGAAAGAGGCGATACAGGCAATCATGAAAAAATATTTGTTATCTACAGCACTTACTGCAACAGTTCTTTTTACTCCAGCTATGGCTGACGCCGCTCTGGGTGATCAAACGTTAAAACAAGGAATGCGTCACGCTGACGTGACCGAACTACAACAATGGCTGAAAGGTGAGGGGTTCTTGCATGGATCCATTGATGGAATATTTGGTCCTGTTACAGCAAAAGCAGTTCGTTCGTATCAAAACAGCGCAGGCATTGGCACAGATGGAATTGCCGGGCCTCAAACATTTGGTGCGATGGGGATAAGAAACAGTTCTGTTAACGCGAGTGCATCTGCTCCGAACCAAGCTGCATTTTCACGAACGCTTCGCCAAGGAGAACGTGGAAACGATGTTCGTCAGCTGCAACAGACCCTTAAAAGAAAAGGCCATCACAGCGGGAGCATTGACGGTGTATTTGGACCAGTTACGGCAAGTTCTGTTCGTTCGTTTCAGCGTTCCGCCGGTATCGATGTGGACGGTATAGCCGGCCCACGAACGTTTTTAGCATTAAACGGTGGGAGCGTAAAATCGGCGACAAGCAGCCAAACCACGTCCAATTCGTCTACTGGCTTTTCGGACAAGCTCATATCGAACGCACGCCATTACATAGGATCGCCATATGTTTGGGGCGGCACGTCTCCAAGCGGGTTCGACTGCAGCGGGTATTTACAATATGTATTTAACAAAGCAGGAAAAAGCATCCCCCGCACGGTAGCATCTATTTACAAAGCGAGCTCTAAAGTATCGAGTCCACGTGTTGGAGATCTGGTGTTCTTTGAAACATACACTAGCGGTCCTTCTCATGCTGGAATCTATCTTGGCGGAGGACAATTTATTCACGCTGGCAGCTCTACAGGAGTGACGATTGCAAACATGTCTTCTTCTTATTGGAAGCAGCGTTACCTTGGTGCAGGTCGTCTTAACTAACGAAATATATATCCAAGCAGTCCCTTATTAATTATCAGGGACTGCTTTTTAATTCTCTTTCTTTCAGGCAAAAAATAGGTTTTTTATTTCCTGTTTTAGGAAAACATTAAACTATGAACCTAGGAAAAGGGAGAGAATCTGCCGTGACAATAGATACGAAAAGAAAATTAATTATTATTGGAAGTTTTTTAATGGGATTTGGCACATTAGGTGCTTTAGACGGTGTTATTTTTCATCAGCTCCTTCAATGGCACAGTGTCGTGATGGAAACCAGCCGGCAAGGGCAAATTATAAGTGACGGTTTGTTTCATTTAGCTGTGACAATAACATTAATTGCGGGCGGCATCGTATTATGGCTTGGCGGAAAACCGACAGATATTTCAAAGGGCATTCGTCTATTAGCAGGTTTCTTTTTGATAGGCGGGGGTATTTTCAATGTTGTAGAAGGCCTCATTAATCATCATCTCCTTCAAATTCACCGCGTTAAACCAGGAGACCCGAATGCTCTCATGTATGATGTAGCCTTTTTGGCGTGCGGTATATTTTTAATTTTAATAGGCTATATTATCCGGCGAAACACGGGGGTCAAATATGAGGTATAGAATCATTAGTTTTATTGTCATTTTTTCGTTCGTTTCTGTGATGGTGTATTTACATCATGAAAACAGTCATTATGCCGGCGCTGATGACCATTCCCATGAAGCTGTAGAAGTTCCAGATGGGGAAGCAGTTCCTGCGATAGACGGAGAGCTGAGAAAAGATGATAGAAACCATAGGCTCCTCATCTTAGATGTAGAAAACTTTACTTTTACTCCGGAAAAAATAGGATCAGAAAAAGGCAGCTTTTACGAAGGACATGCTCACTTATATGTAAATGGTGAAAAAAAGAGCCGCATATATAGTACGTATCATGATGCAGGCAAGTTAGAGAAGGGAGACGTCGTACAAGTCTTTCTAACGACAAATCACCATAAAATGCTGCAGCGTAATGGGCAAGTTATTTTCTATGAAGAAAGAATAGAAAAAGAGTAAATGATTTACCAAACTGACAAGCAAGCTGGTTTAAAAGCAAAAGAATACTAGAAAAAAGCCGTTGCTGCTATCCTCGGCACAGTTTTAAATCAACGAAAAGCATTACAGCAGCAATATTACTACTATTACGGCAACTCTTAATACATGCATATACGTGATAAAAGCTTCTAATAAGGGAAGCTTTTTTGCTGTCTAGTAAATGACTATCTTCAAATTATTTTATTTACAGTGTGAGGGCCAGGCACAAATCTAACCACTATAAAATATAACATGTTTATAATTATGTTAGTTAGATGAGGATGGAGGAAAATTCTTACTGATTAATGGAAGACACCAAAGGGTATAGCAACGGACGTAGCAAATCGATCTCTTTTAGAAGGAGCAATCATGATGAAAAAAACGTCTACAATCATTATCCTTGGTGCAGCTGTCTTAGCAGTATTAACTGGCGGATATGTTTACTACCAACACAAATTCGTAAGTGGTCCCTCTGTTGAAGGCACCCCTATAAAAGAAAAACAGATTTCTTTCGAAGGTGATGGCCGTTTCCATAATGATACAAAGATTGCTTTCGTGGGAAGCAGTGTGACAGAAGGAACCGGGGCAAGCGTACCTGACAAACGATGGACAGAGCGATTTACCTCTGTACTTCAGCAAGAATACCCTGATCTAGAAAGTAAAAACTTTGGGCTGGATGGGTTTTCTACGAAAAATATTATCGAAGAAGGAATTACAAAGGAAGTCACAGCTTATGAGCCAACCTTAATTATCTTTGAAACAGCAGCCCTAAATGATTTTTCAAGATTAGATATTCGGGCAACGAAAGAAAATATAGATACGATTATGGAAACGTTTGAATCAGAACTGCCGGAAACTCACGTTATCATTCAGCCTTCCAACCAACGAAGAAATGGAGAAAAATACACAAACAATGGTATGACGTACCCAGAGTATGTGAAAGAAACTGAATTACACATAAAAGAGAATGGTTGGGAATATATAGATTTTTGGCCGTATTTTGACAAAATATATGAAAGAACAAGTATCACTGTAGGAGATACTTTAAATGTAGACGGCATTCACCCGAATGATCTCGGAAATAAATTATGGGCAGAAGCATTGCTCGACTATTTTAGTAATCAAGCTACTGAAAATAAAGAGAAATAACAAGGGATTTCCCGGGAAATAGTTGTATTTTGTCAAAAAGAACCATCATCTTTCTCTTCTAGTCTTTTCATTTCTCCAAGAAATAGGCATACTGAAAGAAACAGAACTTAAAAAAGGGAGAGAGTTTCGTGGTGCAGTTTGAGCAATCGAAGGCATTAAAAAGACTGCCAGAGCAGTTTTTTGCCGGTTTAGTAAAAAAAGTAGAACGGTTAAAGGCACAAGGGCACGATATCATAAACCTTGGTCAAGGAAATCCTGATCTGCCAACTCCTCAGCATATTGTAAAAATGCTACAGCAAACAGCAGAAAATCCGAAAAATCACAAATATCCTCCATTCAGAGGCCGCTCGGAATTAAAACAAGCAACAGCGGATTTTTATAAAAGAGAATATGATGTAGAACTAGATCCGGAGACAGAAGTAGCAATCTTGTTTGGTGCAAAAACAGGTTTGGTTGAGATAAGTCAGTGCCTTTTAAATGAAGGAGACACAGCTCTCCTTCCAGACCCAGGCTATCCTGATTACTTATCCGGCACTGCTCTAGCAAACGCCAGCATAGAAACCATGCCGCTGCTTGAGAAAAATCAGTTTTTGCCGGATTATACGATTATTCCCCAAAAAATACTAAAAAAAGCGAAACTATTATTTTTAAATTATCCGAACAATCCAACTGCTGCAACAGCAGATAAGGCTTTTTTCGATAAAACAGTAGATCTGGCAAAACGGCACAACATATGTGTGGTGCATGATTTTGCGTACGGTGCAATCGGTTATGATGGGACAAAGCCGCAGAGCTTTCTCCAATCAAACGGAGCAAAGGATATTGGCGTGGAAATGTACACTCTGTCGAAAACATACAACATGGCCGGTTGGCGTACAGGCATGGCTGTTGGAAATTCATCTGTAATAGAAGCTATTAATTTAATTCAAGATCATTTATATGTCAGCTTATTTGGAGCCATTCAAGAAGCAGCTGTCCATGCTCTGACCGCCGACCAGGAACCTGTCCGGCAACTAGTCGATACATACGAATCCAGACGAAATGCATTTGTTGAAAAAATACGTTCCATCGGCTGGGATATAAAAGCTCCCAAAGGTACTTTCTTTGCCTGGCTTCCGGTTCCCGATGGTTATACATCCGAACAATTTTCAGATCTGCTGCTAGAACAAGCGCATGTGGCGACAGCACCCGGTAGAGGATTTGGCGAACACGGGGAAGGCTACGTCCGTGTCGGACTGCTTGATTCAGAAAAAAGACTGTGCGAAGTAGGTGAGCGTATAGCACAGTTGCCGCTCTTTCGAAAAGGGTAAACACTCTATTTTCGCTGATAGTTTGGCTGAAATTGCTTGAATCGGGACATTTTTCGCTCGTAAGTGACAAAGTTTTCGCTGATAAGAGAATCACATCGACGATAAAGGTGGAGCGAAAATATAAATAAAAAAAGCAGCTCCCATTTAGGCTGCTTTAATTATGGAGGGCTAGACCCCGCTTGGCAAAAAAGAAGGAGAGTGCTCATAACTCCAAAAAGCGGCTCATAACAAGGTTGGAACCATGCAAATCAATGAGGGACGGCCCATACCGCCTCCCGCTCCAGCCCCGTGATACATAAAGGAAGAGAAAATGCCCATAACTCCAAAAAAATGGCTCATACCGAAACAGAAACCATGCAAATCAGCGACAAAACGCTGCACAAACCCAAAAACCAAACCGGTTAATAAAATGTATGGGGTCTGGCCCCCGTCCGGGTCAGGCCCCACACACTTTTACGTTGCTGCTGTTT
This sequence comes from Alteribacillus bidgolensis, assembly GCF_002886255.1. Lineage (NCBI taxonomy): Bacteria > Bacillati > Bacillota > Bacilli > Caryophanales > Bacillaceae > Alteribacillus > Alteribacillus bidgolensis. The sequence goes on along the minus strand of NZ_KZ614149.1, from coordinate 2,758,213 downwards.
GCTGTTTAAGGTACCATACCGCATATTCAAAAGGAATACGGGTATGCCTAATGTTGATCCTGCGCCGGTAGGGCCGGAAGTTTGCCTCGATCAGCCAGGCATTTCCTTGTTTATCAACGGCCATATCCAGTCCTAAATCAATCACTTGAGGAAATTTGGCTTCGATCGTCTTCGCTATCCGAAGGGCTGCTTTTTTAATGTTCCTGCGTCCTTCCTTAGTGGTTAAATGTTTTAACTTATATTTGACACGCCCGCCTTGATCAAGGTTAGTAATGTTGTCACATTTTTTGGCCACTCTGGCAATCATTCCAGTTATCTGCCATTTGCCATTCTTATTTTTTTGCGGGGATACTCTGAAGTCAAACTTTTTCCCTTTATATTCGTCGGAAACAATACCTTCCTGTACGAGAAACTTTTCAGGAGAGGTAAACGTCTTTTGATAGAAGTCATATAATTCGCCTCTGGCCATTTTTACGTTTTTCTCTTTAAAATTCGCGACGTGCGTCATGGTAAAGCCTTGTTTTGTTTTCTTCAAAACATAAATGTTTTTTCCTCTAGAGCTGCGGATCGGTTTAATATAGAGCTTGTTGTAGCGGTCAATCATTTTTACCATGGTTGAATACGACAGCATGGAAGTTTCTGGTAAGAATGGGGCGGTTTTTGGGTTTGATGCTAAATATTGATAGACTTTATATTTGCTTCGTTCGTAATTGGTGACTGCGTGAAAAAACATGATGCCCTCTTTTTTCCTCAACTGCTTTATTTTTTTAATAGACTTTTTATTTCTTAAATAAGATCCAACTCGGTATACGTTCACTTTTGGAACAGCGAATTTCTTCCTAACGAGTTTGTTTTCTGCATGGTAATACACCCAGCCCATTACGTCTTTGGTTTTCAGAGATAGTTTTTTCATCGCATAAAAACAAATGTCAACGTTATTATTTCGGGAAAGTTTTTTATAATATTGTACCGTGGGATGAAGCTCTTCACCTCGCATAAGCTGCTTCATCACACGAGTTGGTAAAATAATTCCTATCATAGATTTCCTCCTTTCAAATCATAGTGAAAAATCGGCTAGTTTGCCTTTTTCATTTTTGCTCTTTTTTCTCTTTGAATCGATTTCGCATATAATAATACATTGATTAAAGACTGCTCTAATGCTTTGTCACCATGTGCTTTGTATAAGGACACTTTCGCACTTTGGCTGTTACACTCAATAAACTTAATATTAAGGTCTTGGTCGAGCGCAAAGTCTATGCCCATTTCGGCGAAGGTGCCATATTTATTTTCCGTTTCTCGGTAAACTTTGTATAAAAAGTTTTCCATTTTAATTACCAATCTTGCTTCTTCGGCAGGCGACAATTTTAGAAACTTAAACAAACCATCCATGTTAATGGCATCTGCATGAGTGGTGACAGGGGATTTTGCTCTGCCTAACCTGGCACTGATTCCGCAAATGGAAATGGACCCTGTACTCGTTCTTTGCAGTTCTGCGCGTAAATCGATCCGTCTATTATTAATCTCTAGCAGATCAATCGCTTTTTGAATCATAAACTGTTTCCCTTTGTAAAAATTACTAATAAAAGAGAGCATTTCTTCTTGTTTTTTAAAGGTGATCGTTTGAACTTTTTTATCGGAAGCATTGTAATACCTGAATCTGTAACGTTGATCTGATGTCTGTTCAATCCGGGTGACATTTTTTGCTTTTCTGCCGGTCATTCCTTTTAAATAGACAATCCGGTGTTTTTCGAGCATGTTAAATAAATCATCGGGTTCCTTATATAAAATTGTTTCTTGTAAATATTTTTTCAAGGACCCAATCCTATTAAAATAGTTGTACACCTCCCAGTTTCCTAAGGAAGATGGGTTTAAGAAACACGTATCCTTTTTCTTGCATTGATGAACAAAGGAACGGTAACGTCTTTTATATTTTTTAGAGACACCGCCTCGTCGATAAAGGAAATTTGGATAAGGGTAAATGTCTTTTTTCCATTTACCATCGGAAATGTCATAATATATCCCTGTAATAAGTTGATTTTGTATATCAATCGAATTAACAGAGAAAAAATACAATTTGAAACGAGCATCTTTATGATTAATTTTAATTAATTTTTTTGTGCGAAAATGAGGCTTTTGTTCTGATAGAGCTTTAAAGTTTTTAGGGGACACCAAAACCCCAAAATGGTCATTGTTCTTTGCCGTTTCTTTTTTAACAGCTAATTTTTTTGCATCCTCTAAGTTACTGCTTCTAAGAGCACGCTGCAGTGTAGTGATAGTATTATTCAAAGGTTCTTCTCCTCCTGAATGTTTGTTTTCATCCACATCCATATTTTATATTCACCCCTTTGCATTAGACTTAAATATCCTATGCCGGTTAGACGTTTCATGGATGGATTCTTATAGGGGGGCAAACACCCATTTTCCCCAGAAAAAGCAAAAAATCCCGGAAACATTTTTGTTCAAAGGTTCCGGGATACAGGATAAGGTAATGGGGCATGTCTTTAATTCGTCTCGGCATATTCGGAGAAAATTTGTTTAATATGGTCGTTAACCGGAATAAAAGACATCACCGAACGACGGAAAACCTTAATAGATTTCTTAACCTATATTCACCATGTTAAAGGGATAAAAGCAAACGGAAGAATCAATATTGGTTTGCCGTAATAATCGGCAAAGTGGTACTCACAGGAGCACTGGTTCGTTCCAAGCATGTCGCCTACCTGACAAGTTTCATAAAAAACGATTTGTTCTGGTTTGTTTGTTTCTTTTTTCATATAAATCGTGCAGTCACGGTCTTCAAGTTCGTTATGGAAGATATACATCCAGCTTTCATGCGCTGCACCCACCGATTCTTTATTCCTTACCTTTAGCTAATTGGTTTCGTCATACTGTATTGATACTAATTCGCTGAACGATATCATAGGCAGGCCGCCCTTTTCCAACCTTAATCATAAAATTCACCGTATGAGCCGTTACTTCTGCTGCTGGGTGCGTTAAATAACCGATACCGTGTGCATGTAAGCAAGCTGTGCCAGCACCATATCGACGCGCTTGTTGTAGAGAATGATGACGTTATCGGAGATGCTGTCATAAAACGTCAAATGAAAGCATTAATAAAACAACTCGCCGCAGAAAACAAGCTGCAAATCGCAAACAGCTAATAGGAGGGAGCTGACTTCTCCGTTTATTAAAATTTTTGACAATTCATGACGTAAAAAAGCAGGAATTTAACATGTGAACAAAGAAGTGTAAATAATGCGGGTTAATCTTTAGCAATCAAATAAGTAGATCTTATTGTATGCTTTACTGCCAAGAAAAGAATAAGGGAGGAAAACATTATGCAAACCCAAGAAAAAGAAACATTATTTAAAGAAGCGATGGGGAATTATCCAACCGGGGTGACCATCGTTACATCCAGTAATGAAAAAGGGGAGCCGGTGGGTTTAACCGTTAACTCATTTGCTTCGGTATCGATAGATCCGCTGCTCGTGCTTTGGTCGATTGATCATAAAGTGTCTTCCCTCGGTGCCTTTAAACAAGCTGATGGTTTTGCGGTTCACATTTTAGCCGGAGAGCAGCAAGAACTTTGCAAAACATTTGCGAGCAAGGATACAGACCGCTTTGGTACATGTGAATGGAGTATTTCTGAACATAACCTGCCGGTAATCTCCGATGCTTTTGCCGTGCTTGAATGTAAGACATTTAAGCAAGTCGAAGCAGGCGACCATACGATTCTGATTGGGGAAGTTCAAAACATTCAAATTGATAAAGAAAAAGACCCAATGCTTTATCATCGCCGCTGCTTCGGTCCCATCCCTGCTGAATTTTATGGAAAATAACATAGTTTGACGTTCAAGGGCCAGGCCCCCTGCAAGAGAGGGCCTGGCCTTTTTTGGGGTGAAGAACCCTGGTGCATATATTTTGGAAAGGGTGTCATAAATCGGGAAAAAGACCGCATAAATACTTCCACCTGGCCCATATCCGGTTCCTTGAAAAAGAGAGCGGATCATAAAAAGAGAAAAGCGCGGCATAAAGGAGAAAAAGCGGCGCATAAATGATTCAAAAGAAAGCATAAATACATCAAGTTAACGCACAAAAAACATTGAATGCAGATACTAAAATAAAAACGCTCCTCCACCCTTTGTATGGAAAACACGCCCAAAAAAAGAAGAGGATCATAAAAAGAGAAAAGCGCGGCATAAAGGAGAAAAAGCGGCGCATAATGATTCAAAAGAAAGCATAAATACATCAAGTCATAGAGAGTGTTCTGTTATGATGTTCACTGACAAAAGCCAGGATGAAAAGGCGCATAAATGTAAGAAAGGGAGTCAAAAATTTGGAAAGACAGCGCATAAACGCTTCCACCCGGCCCATACCCACTCCTCTTATGCTCACACTTCAAAAAAGAGATCTTTCCCCTTCCGAAAAAAGGCGGGCCAGACCCTGGAAAAGTGCACCATAAAGAAGCATTCAAACGAGCTCATTGCTGCTACTTCTCCACACACCATTCAAACCTTCCAAGTACCATATATAACCGCTGCTACTAACAAAACAAAAAAAGAGCGCTCCGGATAAAGAGCACCCAAAAAGCGAACATTTGTATCAATCAATCGTTTGACTAACGGTAGTAGCATCGCTTTCGTAATGCTGCAGGACAAAATCACGGCCGCGCAGAATATGTTCTTCCATAGCACTTTTGGCGCGGTATGGATCATTTTCTTCAATAGCTCGGGCGATGGTTTTGTGCATTTGAAAAGATTGATCAATATCCGTTTGATCAAAATGATAGAAGGAGCGGAACATAAGCGGCAGCACGACGACTTTGTCTATTAAATCACGGACATGATTATTGCAGCTTGCGTTTATAACACCTCTATGGAAGCGGCTGTTCGCTTCTACAATGGCTTGATTTTGGTCCATGTCTTTTTCTTTTATTTCCATAGCTATTTCATATGCACGAATGGCATCTTGAATAAATAGAATATCTTCCTCTGTTCGATTCATAGCGGCCTGCGCGGCGGCATAACTTTCAAGCAGCGCCCGTAAATCGTAGACTTGCTGCAAATCTTCTTTGGAAAACGTCCGCACAATAAACCCTCGTTTTAATGGAGTAATCAGCCCGTCAAACTCCAATTTTTTTAATGCTTCACGGATGGGGGTGCGGCTTACGTTCCAGTCTTTTGTCAGCGCTTCTTCTGTTAACCGAAACCCAGGGGGATACACTTCCGTAATGATGGCATGTTTAATATTTTCGTAAACTCCCATACGAAACACCTCAACCATAATGTATACAATTTTGAAATTTTAAAAAAGAAAAAATAAAAAATAGAAGGATGTTAATACTATTATAATGGATGTATATAGAAATGAACAATACAAAATAGCAAAAAGGTATCAGATTGAGAGAGAACATTCCTCCTACAAATATCATAATTGAAAATGAAACAGAAAGTTTGTATACAATATATTGGAAGATTCATACCCGACATAACAGCGCTTCGTGTTGTATAATGGAAACATTATGGTAAAGAAGGCAGGACGTATGGAAAATCAAACTCTAGCACATCACACCAGCGATCCAAGTGTCCGAAACCAGCCGTGGCGCATGCTGGGCTGGCTGCTTTTCACCCAGGTGCTTGTTGCATTTGCCGGTCGAAGTCTGGCGCCGCTTGGTGTGTTTATTGGTGAAAGTTTAATGTTAACGAACGCTCAGATCGGGATGCTGCCGGCTGCTCTCTTCTTTGGACAGTTTGCTGTTTCGATTCCATCCGGCATGTTAGTCGACCGTGTCGGAACGAGGCCTCTCCTATTGGCGCTCTCGCTGTGCCTTGGTCTCAGTTTTTTCTTCGCAGCGCTTACGTCAAATTTTATGCTGTTATTGATGTTTGTCGTCATTGGAGGTCTCGGTTACGGAGCGATGCACCCAACATCCAACCGTGGTATTCTCTACTGGTTTGAGCGCCGCAGCCGCGGTACAGCGATGGGTATCAAGCAAATGGGTGTTACTGTTGGATCAGCCCTTGCCTCGCTTCTTTTAGTACCGCTATCCGCAGCCTACGGGTGGCGCCCAGTATTTATCGGAGCAGCTTTCCTTTTAACCGTAGCCGGCCTCATCAGTTACCTTCGTTACCGCGATGCCAAGGCAACCTCAAAAACACCAAGTGCAAAAAAGGAAAACACGTGGAAAACATTATTAAGTATGGGAAAAAACAAGGCAGTACTCCTTGTCAGCTTTGGTGCGGTCGGGTTAAGCAGCGCGCAAATGATCGTTAACACGTATATCATTATTTACACGACCCAGGTGATTGGCATATCGGTTGCGCTTGCTGCGATACTGCTTGTTATTTCAGAAATCGCGGGCTCGGTCGGCAGGGTCATGTGGGGCGTGGTGAGTGACCGCTTGTTCAAAGGGAATCGTTTTATCCTTTTAAGTATGATTGCCATCATCTCTGCTGCTTCCGCTGTGGTGATGGCGCTGCTTCCACCAGGAACACCATTTACTTACGTAGCGCTGCTCGCGTTTGTGTTTGGCCTATGTATTGCCGGTTTTAACGGTTTGTGGATGAATGCAGCTACGGAGCTTGTGCCGTTGAAGCAAGCTGGTCTTGCAAGCGGGTTCAGCATCAGCGTCGGTTCCTGGGGTGTTATAATCGGACCGCCTCTGTTTGGCTTTATTACTGATATAACCGGCACATTCACCGCCGGCTGGTACGCGCTAGCGGTGGTACTTGTGATCACTGCCGCGCTATTCATATCCTTACATTTATTTGAGAAAAAGAAAGGAGATATAAACAATGCCGAATAACCAAGCCCATGTCTTTAACCCAGGTGAACTGGAAACCCAGCAAATGTACAAAATTTTAATTGGATCAGTTGTACCGCGGCCAATCGCCTGGGTTTCTTCCAAAAGTAAAGACGGTGTCTTAAATCTAGCGCCCTTCAGTTTTTTCACGGTTGCATCGAGGCAGCCGCCGACACTTGCGGTATCAATCGGGCCAGGTGTGCAGGAAAGAGAAGGGACCATTAAAGATACACTCACGAATATCCGAGAAACAGAAGAATACGTTATTAATGTCGTCCCAGAAGCCCTTGGAAACGCCATGCACGAATCATCCATGCATGTAGCATTCGAAAAAGCAGAGCTCACTCCAGAACCATCCGAAACGATCAGTGTTCCGGCTGTCCAAGAATCGCCAATCGCGTTTGAATGCAAACTCGACAGAATCATCCCGGTCGGAACGGACCATATGGTGCTCGGCCAAGTACTGCGCGCCCGCGTGGATGACGCAGCTTATGCAGGAAACTTTAAAACTGACATTGTAAAATGGAAACCGCTCGCCCGTCTTGCTGGAGACTACGCAGCCCTCACCCCATCTTTTCGACTGCCAAAAGAATAACAAAGCAAAGGATCTGGACAACCAGACCCTTTTTAATTACCTATCCTCGTGTAAAGCCTAGAAGAAGATATTTCTCAATCAGGCGCTGCATTTCTATAAACCGAATGGGAGCAAGTGAAGGGACTGGATTTGTCGGTTTTTACAAACACGGTTGGAATTTTTTGAACTAACTGAGGCAAAGGGTGCAGGTTTAGAATATTATTCGATTGGACGAGCAACAGTCGTGGAGGAGAAGGTATAAGGAGTTGTTCGTTCTTTTTCTCCCAGGCAGTACAACCAACATTCCTGTTGGCTGAGAGGGAAAAGACTATTGAAATAACCTTTTGGATAGGGGGAGAAGATAGATACCATTCTAATCATATTACTGGTAATATTTCAAAAGTTTTTTGATTTTTTAAAATGTATGCCTTTACATAATGAAAACGGGGAATTATAATAGGTTTTGAATACGTATACAAAAAGGAGGGAACAGAATGGCGGACTTCATAAAACAAGGGAAAAATGCAAGTGAAGTAAAAGACGCGGATCGTAAGACGCAGCAAGCTGTTGCTGATATTATTGAAGATATTGAAAATAGAGGCGACGCAGCAGTAAGAGGTTTGTCAAAAAAGTTCGACAAGTGGGATCCAGAACACTTTTTGCTTTCGGAGCTAAAAATTCAAGATATTATCAGTGAGGTACCAGAACAGGATATTGAAGATATCAAGTTCGCTCAGAAGCAAATTAAACATTTTGCTGAAAAACAGCTGGAAAGCATTCAAGATATCGAGGTGGAAACACGTCCCGGAGTTTTTTTAGGACATAAAAATATTCCGGTAAATAGTGTGGGGTGTTATATACCAGGCGGCCGTTATCCAATGGTAGCTTCTTCTCATATGAGTATTCTTACCGCAAAAACAGCAGGGGTAAAAAGAGTTATTGCTTGTACTCCTCCATCTCAAGGCCGCATCCCTGCAGCGACCGTAGCAGCGATGTATTTTGCTGGGGTTGATGAAATTTATATTTTAGGCGGTGTCCAGGCTATGACGACAATGGCTGTTGGCACTGAAAGCTTATCCCCTGTTGATATGATTGTGGGACCTGGCAATGCCTTTGTGGCGGAAGCAAAAAGACAATTGTTTGGGCGTGTGGGAATTGATTTATTAGCAGGTCCTACAGAGACACTGGTAATAGCTGATGAAACAGCTGATTTGGAGATGATAGCTACAGATATTTTAGGGCAAGCCGAGCATGGTCCTACCTCACCAGGGGCATTAATTACGACGTCTTCCGAACATGCTTACGGGTTAGAGGAAGAAATCAACCGCCAGCTAGAAACTTTGCCAACAGCAGAGATTGCGCGAACAGCATGGAGAGATTACGGTTCTATTATATTAGTTGGTAGTTTAGAAGAAGCGGTAGAGGCAGCAGATCAATTAGCTTATGAACACGTAGAAGTGCTCACAGAAAACCCGGATTATTTTTTAGAGAACCTAACGAACTTTGGTGCGCTTTTCTTGGGGCCGGAAACAAATGTAGCATATGGAGACAAGGTAATTGGTACCAACCACACGCTGCCAACGAAGAAAGCAGCTAGATACACAGGCGGTCTTTGGGTAGGAAAGTTTTTAAAAAATTGTACTTACCAGCGAGTAACTCCTGAAGCGTCTGTAGATATCGGAGAATATGCAGAGCGTTTATGTGAAATAGAAGGGTTTATGGGCCATAAACAGCAAGCGGCTTTACGAGTGGAACGGTACAAAGAAAAATGCTGAGGCCTGCGTAATTGCCCGTTAGTAAAATGTGTAAATCGCGATTTTTCAACGTATTATTAAATAGGGAAGAATTGCCAGTAAATAAAAAGTATGCTACGTTTTAAGTACAGTTGAATTCGCATTCAAAGAAGGTGGTACGTTATCATGAAGGATCGCGTTACTTCTAAAGATGTGGCAAAAAAAGCAGGTGTGTCTCAGGCAACGGTATCTAGAGTCATCAATAAATACCCCTATATCCGCCAATCCACACGCGAAAAAGTTCTTTCTGCAATAGCAGAAATGGGGTTTACTCCAGACCAAGTTGCTAGAAGTTTAAACATACGAAAAACAACTACAATAGGATTGATTGTGGGTGACATTTCCAATTCTTTTTTTGCTGAAACGGCAAAAGTAATTATAAGCGAGGCTAGAGAACTGGGATATGATGTTATCCTTTCCAATACAAATCATGAAAGCGGAAATCTCAAGAAATCAATAGATACTTTTATTGGAAAAAGGGTAGATGGGATGATTATCGGTTCCGTAGAAAGATTTGACGAAGAAATACAATATCTCTATGAATCAAATTTTCCTGTTATTTTATATAATACAAAGGTGGATACTGAGCACTGTCATTCGGTGGTATTAAATAATACCAAAGGAGCTGTATTGGCTACGGAACACTTACTGGGGCTGGAGCATGAAAAAATTGCTTATATTACGCTGCCCTTAAAGTATTCTACTTTATTTGAAAGAATGGAAGGGTATAAGCAAGCCTTGTCCGATAATGGGTTAAAATATGACCCTGAACTAGTATATACAGGTAATATTTCCCACCAATCAATTAGCAAGTTTCTTGATAAATTATGGGCAATGAAAGACCGGCCCACTGCTATCTTTGCAGCGTCTGACCAAATTGCGGTTACAGTAATGGAAATCTGTAAAAATAAAAATATTAAGATTCCTGAAGATATTTCGATTATTGGGTTTGATGATATAACATTATCTTCTAGTCCTTTTATTCATCTCACGACTATATCTCAGCAGCATAAAAGAATGTCTTCAATGGTAGTAGAAAAATTAACAAGATTCATAGAAGACGACCATTCAAAAAATAAAGGACCAGAACAGACTGTCCTTGAACCTGAGCTGATCGTTCGAAGTACGACAAAGAGACGTATAAAAGATTAGTAATATTATTTACAAGCAGATGTAATATTGTATACGTATTCATTCACATAAAAAACTATATTAAAAAACAATATTTTTTCTTTCAATTTTGAATACGTATACAATTAATTAAAGGAGGTGATAATTTGAATCTAGCCCGGTTTTTTCAGCTTGAAGGTAAAAAAGTTATTATTACCGGAGCGAGTAAAGGAATAGGAAAAGAAATTGCGCTTCAGCTTGCCGGCCTGGGAGCTGACTTAGCATTAACAGCAAGAGATGAAAGAGAACTTGATGCCGTAAAAAAGCAAATAGAAACGTATGGAGGAAATGCAGAAATTTTTCCTTTTGATTTGATGAACACAGAGAAAATCCCTGATTTAGTTAAAAGCATCCATCAAGAGTTTGGACAAATAGATGTACTCATAAATAATGCAGGCATTAATATCACAAAACCAGCTGCTGAAATAAATGAAGTAGATTGGGATAAAGTAATTGATTTAAATATGAAAAGTGCTTTTTTTATAAGCCAGGCAGTTGGAAAATATATGATTGCTCAAAAACAAGGGAAAATTATAAACATGTCTTCTCAAATGGCTCTAGTAGGCTATTATAATCGCGCTCCGTATTGCTCTAGCAAGGGAGGGGTCTCCCAAATGACAAAGGCATTAGCTATCGAATGGGCATCTCACCAGGTAAACGTGAACGCAATTGCGCCAACCTTTATAGAAACGCCAATGACAGCCCCTATGTTTGAGGATGAAGAGTTCAGAAAAGAGGTTTTATCACGTATTCCTTTAGGGCGGCTGGCAAAAACAGAGGACTTAATGGGAGCGATATTGTATTTAGCTTCAGATTCTTCAAATATGGTTACTGGCCAGACGTTAGCTGTAGATGGCGGATGGACAGTTTGGTAAAAACATAACTTCAAAATAACGGAAGGGGTCTCAATATGAGTAAGAAACATCCTAAAATTACAAATGAAGATATGGAAAAAAGAATTGTAAGATTTGATGATTTGAAATCAAGAGGTATTTCGTTAATGTTTATTGATAGTATTCTTCCCGGTCATCAAAGAATCAATTATGCAGTTATCGGTGACACTGCTAGTGAAAACCCGGACTACAATCCAATTATTACTGATCCGCACGGCTTTCAAATTGGAATGGTGAAAGCACCGCCAGGAAATGGGCCGGCTTACCATACCCATGATTATATCGAATCCTTTATTCCTTTAAGCGGAAAGTGGCGCTTTTATTGGGGGAATGAAGAAGATAAAATAGAAGGAGAAGCTATTATAGAAGAGTGGGATTTAATATCTCTTCCTCCTGGCCTGTATCGAGGACTTGAGAATGTAAGTGATGAAGATGCATGGTTATTTGCTATTCTTGAACAGCATAAGGTGTTCGAAGGAAAAGATCCTTACTGGGCTGAAGAGGTAATAAAAAAGGCTGCAGAACATGGATTTGATGCTGACGAGAAAGGGAAAATGGTTCCTCCTGATAATTTCAAAGAATTAGAGAAAGAAATAGCCGAAAAGTTGAAAATGGGTGAGAAATAAGAATATTAATAGTCTGAAAATATTGAATTGAAAGAAACGATGTGCTAAATTGAATACGTATACAATTATAGAGTTCATAAGGAGGACTTCCTGTGAAGAACGAAAATAATGGAAATGAGGAAAAAATGAGCAGGCAGCCGCAAAAAAATGATACTTCTAATGAAAAATCATCGGATAAAGGTGTTATACCTCAAACAGTTACCGAAAAAGCCTCCAATCACGAACTTGATAACCTGGTTTATTATGCAGATAGTAATAATGTAAACGCGGTCGATTCAAAAGATGATGACGATTACTTGAGTATTCCAGAAAAAGATCTTAAAAAGCAAAGCATGAATGGCTTTGGTGACTACCATAATATTGTTGATTATATAGTTAGGATTACTAGGCAAATTTGGAAAGAAAAAGATATTGGGTTAATATACGATACCTACAGCCACGGCGTACAAATACACCGAGGTTTAATAAACAGTCATGGTGTGAACGAAGTTATTTCTGGAACGCTGCAAACGTTGCAGGCTTTCCCTGATAGAACAGGTCTAGGCTGGAGTGTTATTTGGTCCGGAAATGACGAGGATGGCTATTTTACCTCTCATAGAGGTCGTTCAGTAGCTACGAATTTAGGGGATACGTTATATGGACCGGCTACAGGAAAAAGAGTGGTGTTTAGAACCACAGCTGATTGCTTAATCCATGAAAACAAGATCTACGAAGAGTGGCTGGTAATGGATACATTCCATCTCGTTCAGCAGTTAGGATTTGATCCCATTGAAATTGCAAAAAGAACGGCTAAGCAAACAGAGAAACTAGCTCCTCCCCTGAAATTCGGTACTGCCGAAACAGCGGAAGAAGGGTTAGCGCCAAAGAAGTATATTCCTAAGTTCCAAGGATTTGAAATTGGAGATTTTATTCTTGAGATGTTTAATAAAGTTTGGGAAAGAAGATCATTTAATTATGTAAAAAATTTTTATGAAGACAATGCAGTCATTCATTATGTGTGCAACAAAGATTTAGTAGGGCACAGCGAAATTCAAGGAATGTTCATTAGTTTGTTTGCTTCTATACCGAATGGAAAGGTCATCGTTGAAAGAGTAACCTGCAACAAAAAAGGATCAGATAAAGATTGGGATGTAGCAGTACGCTGGAGGATTCAGGGAATACATGGAGGTATCGGCTACTTCGGTGATCCAAGTGGTAAACCTATTGAAATCAATGGAATGAATCACTTTAAAGTTAGAAATGAAAAAATCCAAGAAGAGTGGATGCTCTTTGACGGAATGGAAGTACTAAGACAAATTTACTCTGGGGAAGAGGAAGAAACAACCGATAGCGAAGAGAATTTTACTTCAGAAGATGGAAATTTCACAGGAGTATCTTAATGCAATGGGCGGGCAGAGGTGAAAGCAAGCAATGGATCAAATGACAATTTCAGAAATTATTCAAGGGTATAAACAAAAAACTTTTTCACCTGGAGAAATTACTACATTCTACTTACAAAGAATTAAATCATTAGATCATTATTATTCTGCTTTCATTACTGTACCAGAAGACGAAGTCCTGGCACGAACGGAGATATCCGAAAAAAAACTCAAGCTAGATGACGATATGCATCTGCTTGAGGGTATCCCGGTAACCTATAAAGACATCATTAATACGAAAGGGATTAGAACAACCAATGGATCTCAGTTAGAAAAAGAGTATATTCCCAGAGAAAACGCTGAAGTTGTAAAAACATTAAATGACGCAGGGGCAATTAATATCGGAAAAGTAAATCTTCATGAATATGCTTTTGGTATTACTTCTGATAACCCTTTTTATGGAAGCGTTAAAAATCCATGGAACACAAAACGGATTGCTGGTGGTTCGAGTGGAGGATCAGCAGCTGCAGTAGCTGCTAATTTCTGTCTAACTTCTATTGGAACGGATACAGCTGGTTCTATTAGAATACCAGCAGCTTGTACAGGAGTGCTTGGAATAAAACCTACGTATGGAATGATCGATGTAAAAGGGATTTTTCCTCTTTCGTGGACACTTGACCACGCAGGTCCCATCGCTCAGAATGCAGAGGATTTATCCATAGTGATGCAGGCTCTTACGAAAAAGAGCTATCAAGTCTCTGAAAGGGAAAATCTTAAAGGTTTTCGGGTTGGAATTCCTAAGCAATATTTTAATGTTAATTTAGATCCTGCAGTAAGCAAACAATACTATAAGGCTTTGAAGGATATAGAAAGATTAGGCGCCGATTTAATAGAAGTAGATGTATCCTTTATACAAGATGTCTTAAATACTGCAAGAAATATTGCAACACCCGAGGTAGGATATGTTCATAAGGAACGAGTAAAAAGTTCGTTAGAATTATATAGTAATGAAGCTAAGAAGGTATTTGAAAGAAGCAGAAAAACAGGGGCACACGAATACATTGATGCGTTGCAGCAAAGAAGAAAAATGACAGCGGAGGTAACGAATCTTTTTGGAGAAATAGATGTTTTAATAACTCCCACAGTTCCTCATCTTCCTGTCGAAATCGGCACAAAATATGTGGAGCTGAAAGGGACTAAAGAAGCAATTGATGATTCTATGATCCGTAATACCTGTGTTTTTAATATAACAGGTCATCCAGCTTTATCGATTCCATGTGGATTGTCAGATGATAATATTCCAGTGGGCCTTCAGTTAATAGGAAATTATTACGAAGAAAGAAAACTGCTTGAATTAGCGTCCATTTACGAGAAGGCGTATCTTCAGCCATTTTATTTGCAGCGTTCAGGTATATGTTAGGGTTTTTAGCTGAAAATTCCCAATGTTATCACTTATCTGTTGATTTGAGGTTGTTAAACAAATAAGTTGAATCTGAATACGTATTCAAAAAGGAGATGATATGTGATTACAACGTAGTGGCACATATTAGGGATACTAATAGCAGGCAAGTGTAAAATCTCCAAATAAGAAAGGAGCGTTTTAATGATTAAAAAGAGATGGTCATTCTTTGTATGGACAATGGCAGGTGCTCTCTTTTTGAGCGCATGTAGTAATGATTCATCAGATGTATCAGAGACGGATCCGGAAGACCTGGAGGGAGAAACTGTCACAGTAGCAGTTTCTGAAGGTGATATAGGTCAATTTAATGCTTGGGAAGCAAGAAGCGAAGAATTCACAGAAGAAACAGGCATAGAAGTAGAGTTTATTGGTATCCCTTATGATAATCTACTGGACAGAATAACGGCAGAAGGAATATCTGGTGAAAGTTCATTTGATCTAGTTACACATTTAGATGTGATGGGGGCCTCCATTAACCAATTCCTTGAGCCGCTTGATGATTATGCCGAGGCAGATGATTATGATTTTGATAGATTTCCATCTTCTTCATTAGAATTATCAACATTCGATGGAAGTGTCCGCAGTCTGCCGGCAAGAGCAAACGTACAATTATTATTTTACCGTGAAGATATTTTTGATGACTTAGGGCTGGAGGCTCCTGAAACTTGGGGAGACCTTGAAGAAGCAGGGAATGAAATTACAGAAAATACTGATTTATATGGAATCACTCCATATTATCAATCAGGCAATAATGGACAGAATCTTTACATGTGGACCTCTTATTTGTGGAGTAATGGCGGAGATATTTTTGATGAGAACATGAAACCTATTTTTAAGAATCAGGAAGGCGTCGAAGCAACACAAAGATATGTAGACTTACTATTGGAAGAAGAAATTGCTCCACCTGGTTCTGTGACATTTGGTGAGCAAGAGTCGCGAACACATTTCCGTCAGGGAGAATCAGCCATGTGGATAGGCTGGTGGTGGGTGTACTCTGAATTTAACAGCAGTGACGGTGCTGCTGAAGAAGTAGCGGGTAACGTTAAGTTCACCACCGTTCCTACATGGGAAAACGAAAATGCCTCAAATTCTAATGTTTCTACTTTTCCAATCGGGATGATGGAGACATCAGAAAATAAAGCAGCTGCATGGGAGTTTTTAAAGTGGTTAACTGAACCAGAACTAGAAAGGGACATTGTATATGATTCTTTAACGGAAGAAAGTCCGTCCAACCAATTTTCAACCGACATTTCCCAGACAGAAAACTTTAGGGATGAAGAATTAAATGAGCTTGCAGACAACTTTTTCAATGTTGGAGGAGATGCATTTGAAGCGGCAAAAACATTGCCTACCTTTCCAGAATGGCCTCAAGTATCAGATATTTTAGACAGTGCGATTAATGATATGGCAAGAGGCGAATCTGTGGAAGATAGATTAGAAGAGGCTGCAGAGGATGTTGAGCAGCTTTTAGAAGAGGAAGGGTACTACGAATAAAAGTTCGTAAAAAGAGTCAGGGAAGCCGCACCTTGTCTGCTCTTTGAGTAGGCGGGGCTAAAAATCCAGGTAGTATAAAGTTCCCAACCTCATTAGGGGGAAGTAGTATGAATAACAAATATTTCAAGTATATTATATTAGCTCCGGCGGTTATTCTTATCGGGCTTACAACGTTATTTCCGCTTATAAGGTCATTATGGATCAGCCTTCACGAATGGGACTTAACAAAATCAATTGAAATTGGTGAATTTGTAGGATTAGGAAATTTTATATATGCGTTTTCAGATGAAAATTTTTGGAATAGTGTAATGGTTACATTAATATTTACCGTATGTACGGTTTTTGTCACTATAACGCTTGGTATAGCAGTTGGATTACTTCTTAGTAAGGAGAAGCGGCATTTATCCTTTCTTCGTGCGGTGTTAATTATCCCGTTTGCATTAAGTCCAGCTCTTGTGGGTTATTCGTGGCGGTTTATGCTAAACCCGGATTACGGTTTATTTGATAAGTTAATAGGTTTCTTTATTCCGCCTCTTGCTGATATGGTTTGGCTTGGTACACCCCAAACAGCGTTAGCCGCACTCATCTCAGTAGCGGTGTGGATATGGCTGCCATTTATGAGTCTTATGTTTATAAGTGGATTAATGGGCATGCCAAAAGAAGTATTTGAGGCAGCTAAAATCGATGGAGCTAATTCTTTTCAAACCCTTTTTAGAATCACTATACCTATGTTGCAGCCAATCATTTTAATTGCTGCTATTTTAATGACAATGTTTGCACTGAAACAGTTTGATCCAATTGTTACATTGACCCAGGGGGGACCTGGTAACTCAACCGAAGTGCTAAACTTTATGATCTACAATACTTCCTTTCGTTATTTTGAAATGGGTTATGGTGCTGCATTAGGGTATATTTTAGCAATGATAACCATTGGGTTTGTTCTAATATACATGCGAAAGCTAGTGAAAGGAGATGAGTGGAGCTAATGACTGAAGAAACAAGAAGATTTATACGTCGAACCACTTCATCTCTTCTAGAGAATATAGGTGTTCTTCTTATCGTCGTTTTTCTGTTCTTGCCTATATTTTGGATCTTTCTAACTGCATTTAAGCCGCCGCAGGAAGTTTTTACTTTGAGTGTCATTTTTGAACCGACCTTGGATAATTTCCGGACAGTATTTGGTTCTGCTTATAACTTTGGCAACTATTATATGAACAGCACTATCGTCGTAGCAGTAACTTTGCTTATTACAATCCCGGTTAGTATTATGGCTGCTTATAGTATTTCAAGATTTCAGCTTCCTGGTAAAAATCTTTTTATGTTTGCGATTTTAGCTACTCAGTTCATTCCTTTAATTGTAAATGTCATTCCGTTTTTTGTGATGTTTAGGAATTGGGGGATTCTTGATACAACATTAGCGCTTATCATTGTAAATTTAGGACATACCATTCCATATGCGATTTGGTTGATTAAAGGCTTTATCGACAACATTCCAAAAGATATGGAAGAAGCAGGAATGATAGATGGAGCCGGTCGTTTAAGAGTTATTTGGCACATCTTACTGCCAATGGCAAAACCCGGTATTATTACAGCTACGGTGTTTTGTTTTGTTATCACGTGGAATGAATTCATGTTTGCGTTAATCTTAACAAATCAAGAAGCGGTAACGTTACCTGTTGCACTATCTTATTTTGTTGGACAGGATGGTGTAATTTGGAACGAAATGGCTGCTGCTGGTATGGTCTACGTCCTTCCGACAATTATTTTCATGTTAATTGTTAGAAAGCAATTTGTCTTGGGCATGAGTTCCGGGGGATTAAAATAAGTGACAGGAGGTACACAGGTAATGAAATTTTTAAAAAAGGCTGAGGAGCCAGTAGAATCTGGTTCAGAAGAAGTAGAAAAAATAGTAAAAGATATTATTTCAAATATAAAAACTAGAGGTGATGCTGCCGTAAAAGAATATGAAGAAAAATTGAGTCAATCTGTTCGTCCTTTGAAATTGGAAGAGAAGGAAATCGAAGAAAGCATAAGCACACTTTCATTTGAGGAAAAAAAGCTAATTGACCGTGTAGTAGACAGGGTTTCGGCTTTTGCAGAGGCTCAACTTGAATGCTTGAAGCCGATGGAAAAAGAATTTGGGGAAGGGATAAAAATGGGACATCGAATCCTGCCAGTAGAAAAAGTGGGAGCCTATGTTCCAGGAGGGCGTTTTCCTCTTCTCTCATCCGGTCCTATGGTAGTCGCACCGGCAAAAGCAGCAGGTGCTAAGCAGATCGTAGCCTGCAGTCCGGCAAATTACCACGGGAGCATACATCCTGCCGTTTTATACGGACTTCGTTGTTCAGGAGCTACGGATATCTTTGCAATCGGAGGAGCACAAGCTATAGCTGCGATGGCTGTGGGAACAGAATCAGTTCCGGAAGTAGATGTCATTTCAGGGCCGGGGAATCGGTTTGTTGCAGAAGCAAAGCGGCAGGTCTTTGGTAAAGTAGGTATAGATTTAATAGCAGGGCCAAGTGAAGTACTCGTTTTGGCAGATGAATCAGCTGAACCCAAAGTTTGTGCAGCCGATCTTTTAGCACAGGCAGAGCATGACCCTCATGCCAGGGCTATTTTAGTTTCAACCTCTAAAGGTACAGCAGAAAAGACCATACAGGAAGTTGATAAGTTTCTAAAAGACTTCTCAGAAACCTCTCCTGCTCATGATTCTTGGGAGAAAATGGGGGAGGTCATCATAGCAGAGTCGTTAGAAGAAAGCATAGATATCTGCAACGATTATGCCATCGAACATCTCCATGTTCACATGGACAATAGCAGACAGTTAATGGATCGTCTTAAAAATTACGGCTCTTTATTTCTGGACCATGATAGTTCTGTCGTGTTTTCAGATAAAGTATCCGGGACCAATCATACATTACCAACACAACGAGCTGCCAGGTACACAGGAGGTCTGTGGGCAGGAAGCTATGTCAAAGTAGTAACTCACCAAGAGATAAAAGGAGCAGGTGTTGATTTATTGGCCGATCATGCTGTGAAGCAATCTGGTATTGAAGGGTTAGAAGGTCATCGTTTGTCGGCGGAAGTACGAATGCCTGAAAATCGGTAGTTTATTTTTGTATACGTATTCAAAAAAGCGGGGGGGTGTGAATGGAACCAATTGTTTTAATTCCGGGTACGCTGTGTGACGAAAAACTGTGGGAACATCAAAAACGAAGCTTTTCTCATTTCACAGATGTTTATGTTGCAGATATTTCCAAAGGTAGGTCGGTAGCAGCGATGGCATCAAGAATACTCGATGAATTTCCAACCAGATTCGCCTTAGCTGGTTTATCTCTTGGTGGGATCGTGGCGATGGAAATAATGAAACAACAGCCTGATAGAGTAACAAGGCTTGCATTACTAGATACAAATCCACATGCAGCAGCAGATGAACAAATACAGACGTGGAAAAGTCAACAGAGAATGTTAGATAATAATCAATTTGATGAAGTAATCACTCATCAATTTATTCCACCGCTATTGCATAACAAAAAAAGCGATGAACATACGGTTTCGCTGATAAAAGGTATGTGTGAACGTATTGGCCTAACAGGGTTTTCGAACCAGCTATATGCAAATATGAATCGACCTGATGGAATGAAAGTACTCTCTGCCATTTCCTGCCCAGTTCTTATTGCAGCAGGTAAGCAGGATGCCTTGTGTTCTATGGAAATGCACGAGGAGATGGCAGATGAAATACCTCATTCTACATTGATATTTATAGATAATTGCGGCCATTTAAGTACTATTGACCAACCCGAAGCATTAACTGCAGTCATGCATTATTGGCTTCAAGAGAACAGGAGGGAAGAATAAGCGCGTGCAAAAAAATAAAGTAAAAGAGAAATTGAAAAAAGGGGAACTTACCGTCGGGGTAATCACCAGCCTTTATTCTTCAGCTCTTATTGAAATGCTGGGTTATGCGGGATATGATTTCATTGTTATTGATGATGAGCATGGGGCATATAGCTGGTCGGAAATTGAAGAGCTCATCCGTACTTCTTTATTAGTAGATCTCGTTCCGATTGTTAGGACAAATTATGATCAATCAAGTATTCAAAAAGCACTAGACCGGGGAGCTTTTGGTATTCAAGTGCCTATGGTCAATACAAAACAAGATGCTGAAATTGTTGTGGAACGAGCGAAATATCCTCCCAAGGGAAAAAGAGGAACGGCTTTCTCCATGCGGGCAGGCGGTTATGGGTATAAGAGCGGAAAAGAATTTATGGATATAGCGGATGAAAATACCTTCATTTCTGTTCAAATTGAAACACCAGAAGGAGTAGAGAATTTTGAAGAAATTATAAACGTGCCTGGCATTGATATGGTATTTATTGGTCCTACCGATTTATCAGTAAATATGGGTTATAAAAATGGGAGCAATAATCCTGAGGTTCAAAAAACAATTAGTGAATTATATAAAAAAAGTAAAAAAGCCGGGATGCCTGTGGGAACGATTGCTTCTTCAAAAGGCAGCATAAAGGAACAAATCAACAACGGAGCCTCTTTCGTCTCTGTTGTTCTAACAACTGTTATTAAGAATGCGCTGGATGAAGTAAATCAAGAGCATTTATTATAAAACCGGGGAAGGCTGAACTTGGAATGATATTCAAGTCAGTCTTTTTTTCCTGTTTCTCATTTAATTAGTTCACTCTAAATTAATCAGCAGGGGCTTTTTATTCCTTATTGTATGTATCGTTTTGGGCTACCACCTTTTTAACAAATGACAAGATTAACTCTTAATAACCCTCAATCTTAAGATGTAAACAATTTAATTGATAAGTTGAATAGGAAAAGCTTATACCTTGAAAAACATACAAAAGTTAAGGAAAGTGCCTGATTATTGAAGCTTATTTCAACATTATTAAACAAAAGCACGCGTTACTTTAAATATAATCTTTTACTTATTTCTCGTTGGAATAAATCACTCCTGCCGTGAATAGGATACAGAAGGGAAAAGGATAAAAGGCAGTCAATGAGGTGATACAAGATGGCTTCTAAGGGGAAGTTTACCGCTGCTGATTATTTAAGCACTAGAGAACTAAGAAAAGCTGAGTACCTTCGTAATAAAATGCTTCGCTCCCCCTCACCTAGAGCAGCAGCCATTTATGAAAAGCAATTAAAACAACTATTCCAGCTTGCACAGAACCGAAAAAAACAGGGGAAAGATGAAGTAAACAGGAAAGTAAAAGTGAAGACGCCCAGCAGCACAGCAGAATTTAGAAATAGAAATGCAGAAGACGCTGCTAGACGCATTTCGGGAGACTTTTCAAGACCTAAAAAATAAGGTCTTTTTCTTTTGTCTGTCATTTCAAGATCTTTTATAGGCAAATGAAAGAGGGGATTTACTGTAATCGACCACATGAAATATTGGTATAAAGAAAATGAAGCCTCTCTTTTAAAAGAGAAGCTTCGAATATTGGTTATCATTTATTTCGTAGAATACTCAATGCATCGCTCCAGGCGATTACCTGGTCCATCATCGTATCAACGGAAGATACCTGATGAGATGCAGGTTTAAAGTCACTAAAATTTTCAAAATCGGTAAAGAGCGAAAGTCGAACTTGGGCGCGTACGTCAGCCACCTGAAGTTCACCCATAATCAGCCTAAGATTCTCAACTGCACTGATACCTCCTGCAGCACCATATCCTACAAAACCAGCAGCCTTATTGTTCCACTCATTATATAGATAATCGATTGCGTTCTTGAGTGCCCCGGAAGTAGCATGATTATACTCAGGTGTAACGAAGATATAGCCATCGAAGGAAGCGATTTTTCTGGACCATTTCTTTGTATGCGGCTTGGTATATTGACCCGAAGCCGGAGACATCGGCTCATCCAGCAGGGGAAGATCATAGTCTGCAATATCGACAATCTCAAAATCGGCATCAGCTCGCTGCTTTGCAATTTTGTGCACCCACCTGGCGATCTCCTCACCATTTCGTCCCGGTCTTGTGCTTCCGATGATGATAGCTATTTTTTGCATAATGTATTCCTCCCTAAATTCAATTTAGAATTTTTTTATCGTTTTAGGCGAGAAGACTCCCTCTTCCATTTTGTACAGGGCGCAGCCCAAAAATAAGGGGGAGATAAATCGCCTTTTTGCATAGCGAAACAAGCGTTCGTATGGTATCATATTCCTGTACAGATTGCTCTTTGAAAACGGAAGATATGGGGTTCTGACAGGAAATTCGTCTGTCAGGTGAAATCTTCAACGTTCAACCGCTTCTCTCTGCTGAAAAGCGAAAACCAAGCAGGAGGCAGGAAGGTTGAGTTCAACGTAAGAACGATGAGTATTAACCGCAGGGACTGCGGAGTCAGCCTGCTAAAATAACTTCGGTTACGAGAGTGTTCGCAGGAATCCATCACTTCAAGCGTTAGCTAAGTGGTGGCAGTTCAATGATCATTCTTTGACATTGCAATTAATACTGCTTTCCCTGACAATTTTAGAACGAGAAAAAACACCCCTGTTGAACTGAATAACGTAAAGCGAAAGGACGCCTACATGCAGCGTAGCGAGGATGAGAAATATATTGCTGTAAATGGCACCGTTTGAATAGTAATGTACTGGGTTCCAATGTCTGACAGCACCAAGGTCCGCCATTTTCCCGTAAACCCCCGCAGCTATCCCGCCTGCAATAAAATTCAACATTGCTAATAGTCCCATTCCTACTCCAGCCTGTTCCTTTGACAGGGTCATCGATACTGAATTGGACATCGCTATCATCATGAAGGTTTGCCCAACATTACCAAGTATCAAAAAGATCGCTATGAACACGGGGGATACCCCTGTAAATGTTGATAGTAAAACAAAACAAGATACAAGCAGCATGGAGGCTATAAAGAACAAATACGAATTGCCTTTCAAGTCTGCCAATCTTCCCCCGCTTCGCCCCAGGATGGCTGAGGCTGCGGCCCCCGGAACAAGTGCAAAACCGATCCAGCTGGGCGGAAGTTGATGGATATCTGCCAAAAGTAAAGGGCTAAGGTAATAGAGGGAAAAACCAATCCCGCTTATTAGAAAAGTGATTGTCAGCCCAATTGTATAGCTCTTGATTGTAAAAAGATAAGGTTGTATGAACGGATCGGAGGTGAAACAAATTCGTATAAGGAAAAGCACAACAGACAACACTCCGCCAATAGCGAACAACCATTCTCCAACGGTAACACTTAGTAACAGTAAAGTTACTCCAGCAGCTAGCAGCCCTCCTCCTATCCAGTCAAGTTTTCTGTGATCACCACGCTCATCCCCTAAATATTTTCGGTAGAAAGGCAACGTAATCAAGATGAAAAAAGGAATGCAAAATAACCACCGCCAATGAACAAAACTTAATATTAATGCAGAAATAACCGGGCCAAGTGCACTTCCAATGGCCAACCCGACGAATACCATCCCCATAGCTGAACCACGTCGTTCCGGCGGAAAATAGCGGACCGGAATAAGCATAGCTGCTGCAGGTATTGAAGCTGCTCCCATTGCCTGGATACACCTCCCGGCAAGGACCATCCAAAAAGTCTGGGAGGTAAGTCCGGTCATTGAACCAACCGCAAAAAATAACAATCCGATAGTCAATAGGTCCTTAAGTTTGTAACGGTCTGCGAGTTTCCCATAAATAATTGTCCCTACACCATAAATCAAGGCATACGATGATGTGACCCAGCTTACTTGGGCATTCGTGAGACCAAACTCTTCTCTTATTTGAGGGAGGACAAAATTAAACATCAATACACTCATAGCTGAAAGGGCAAGAGTGAACATCACAACCCTCATCAACTTCTCTTCAGTTTGTTGCTGTACACCATACTCCATTTCTTTTATTCTCCCTTCTTTAACAAAAACTAATTGGCAATATCACCCCCCGTTCATATTTAAATGTATGTCACCACTGACTGACATTAGTGTTGAAAAAATAACTAGGGGGTTAAAGCCCTAGTAAAGATCGAAACACTTTCTTTAATGAAAGTTTCGATAGGGATATTAGTGAGTATGGGATCATTGTTCATCCTGCCCATCGCTGTACCAAAATTCATATACAAAAATGCAATGGCTTTGCTTTCAAAATCTGTTTCAATGATCTTTCCCTTTTTATTCATTTCTTCAAAGTATCCTGTTAAGAACTCTTTTAACTGCTGAGGGTGTTCATGTGTTTTTTCGCGAAATCCTGGGAGAGTATCACCCACCTTAGCACTAATTTTGATCAATTTTCGATTCTGATACATAATCCTATGATAGCTGCGACAAATCATGAACAAGTCCGTATGAAGATCCCATACGATTTTTTTCATAAACAAGTCTTTCATTTCTTCAGCATAATGATAACGATTAAAGGCGGTCTCTAATAAGTTTTGTTTGCTTTGAAAGTGCCGAAACAGCGTTTTTTCACTAAATCCAGCCCTGATTGCAATTTCTTGCGTAGATACTCCGTTGTACCCATGTTCCGCCATAAGATCGATTGCTGCCATCATAATCTTTTCAGAAGTATCCATCTTTTTATTACTATTCATTTTATTACCCTCATTCATATAATGTCAGTGTTTACTGACATTAATATATTACATCTTATTCGTGATGTCAACAAAATGACCCGAAAGAATAGAAAATATCTTTTTCCGTTATCAAAGGTTTGGTCTCCAATACGAATTTTGACCAGCTTATCCCCTTGTAAATAGGCGGTATAAAGAAATAAAAGGGAATACCAACCAATATAATCATAAGCCTTCCTAGCTTCCTGATAGGAGAAATATGCGTGAAAAAACCTCGGGAGATGTATTGTACTTATTTATGTGCTGAACATTTTAATTTTTGTTTTTTTGGTGAAAATAAATGGAACGGAAAGGATCTTCGTTTAAACGGGAGGAAAATGATGGAGGAATTAGATTTACATCACATCTTTTCATTAGGCCTTATTTTAGTCATGATTGCAGCGGGTATTACCGCTGTGGCAAAAAAATTTAAACAGCCTTACCCTATCGCGCTTGTCGTTGTAGGAACCATTATTGGACTGATAAACATACCGGTATTAAACCCTCTAATTCAAGTTATCACAGAAGGGGAAGTTTTTAATTTTATTGTGATTACTTTATTTTTACCCGCGTTACTAGGTGAAGCAGCATTGAAACTCCCGTTCTCACATTTAAATAAAAATAAAAAGCCTATTCTAGCTCTAGTATTAATTGGAATCCTTTTATCATTTATGATTATTGGTTTTTCATCCATGTGGCTGTTGCATTTCACTATTCCGGCAGCCTTTGTGTTTGCAGCAGTCATGAGTGCTACAGACCCGGTCAGTGTCCTCTCGATTTTTAAGACCGTTGGTGTTCCCGATAGACTTGCAACAGTGATTGAAGGGGAAAGTTTATTTAATGATGGTCTGGCCGTAGTTCTTTTTAATATATCAGCTTTTTCTCTGCTCTCCTACCTGGACCTTGGCTGGGCAGGGGCAGGTTATGGATTATGGGAATTCATTAAAGTGGTTTCACTCGGTTTTATTATTGGAGGAACCTTGGGGTATGTATTTTCACTCTTGACGAAATACTTTGATGATTACCCGTTGGAAATTATCTTCAGTATCATTCTTTTTTACGGGTCCTTCTTACTCGCTGAAACCTTCCATGCATCTGGTGTTATTGCTGTTGTGGTGTCAGCACTTATTTTAGGAAATTACGGAGCGAAAATTGGAATGAGTCCTGCCACCAAGTTGAATATTAATAACTTTTGGGACGTAGCTGCATTACTTGCTAACTCCCTTGTCTTTTTAATGGTAGGTTTAGAAATTACACGAATAGACATTATGGAGAAGTGGGGGCTTATATTTACAGCCATTCTAATTGTACTTGCAGCCAGGAGTGTGGCAGTGTACACAAGCTTATGGTTTATCAAAAAAGTACCTAGCTCATGGATGCATATTTTAAATTGGGGCGGTTTAAAGGGGTCCTTATCCATCGCGTTGGTTCTGAGTCTGCCAAGAGATTTTACAGGCAGAGAAGAAGTGTTGATTATGGCTTTTAGTGTGGTGTTATTTTCATTAGTTGGCCAGGGTCTAACGATTAAACCGCTCATCTCTTGGTTAGGGGTAAATAAAAAAGAAGAGGGACATAAAGAATTTGAAGAACTGATAGCACGCGTGTATCGATTTAAAAATGCTACCTTAGAAATAGTCAAAGTAAAAGAGAATTTGTACATGACAGAAGCTGTAACAAAAGAAATACTCGAACAATACCAACAAAAAATTACCGAATCACAAGATAAAATGGAAATGCTTTTTCGAAAACATTCAGAACTAAAACAAAAACAGCAGATCACGTTAAGAAAACATTCTTTGTATGCTCAGCATGAAGCCATTGGGCGCTTATTAAAAGAAGACATTATTTCTAGTGAAGTAGGGGAAAAGGAACAGGACATTATTACAAACAAACTGGTTGAATTAGAGAGTGAGTAAAAACAAAGGAAGGGATTTTTATGGACACCTATTGTAAGAGAAAAGGTTATACAGTTTAGGAGTCTAAAGAATCTAGTTGTTGGAAAAGCATATACTGAGGAATTTGGGAAAAATAAGGGAATTTCACGGGTTGTTGTTAGAAAGTACTGTTAGGAATGTATAAATTTATTTGTGAACAGTATAAGTAAAACTACGACTTTCGCCATAAGGACTCACGATAATTCGAGTTTTTCTAATAGCTATTTCTTCAGCGTTTGGCGAGTAAGTGTTGATTGTGGGCAAGTAAATGGACGTTTACGGATAGTATTTGTTCTTCAAACAGCGAGTGCATCGAGATTAAAAAAGAGCATCAATTACCACTGAAAATAGAGGCGTTATTCCGAAGATTCTCTTTTCATCATCCAAGCAGAAACAAATAAGAGCAAAGATGAGCTCTCCATATACCCCGGCCCTCCAGAACTTTTCGCTCGTGAGCAAGGCGCTTGAGCTTTTTTTACTGTGCTTTAGAACAATTTGTATAAGTACTAATAGATATTTTTCTCTAGTACAAGAAAAGCTAAAAGCCCTGCTTGGCATCAATAATCAGCAGGGGCTTTTTGCATTACTACTTTTTTGATTAACCCTGAATAACCCTCAATCTTAATATATAAACAATTTAATTGATCAGTTGAATAGAAAAAGTTTATACCTTGGGAAGCATACAAAAAGATACTCTCCTTGTTTTGGGAAAGTACCTATTGTTGGAGCTTATTTCAACAATATTGAACAAAAACACGCATTGCTTTAAATATAATCTTTTACAATCCTACAGACGGTACGACATTGAGCGAAGAAGAAGCGGAAAAGTTTTATATGAAGAAGGTTAACTACTTAAAGGAACAAGATTATAAAGTAAAGGGTGTCGAAATTGAAAATATTAGATACGAAGATGGGCATGCATTTTTACTCGTACTTTAGGAATATTTAACTTTGTTAAAGGATCAAAGTTATCATGAACGAAACTAGCCCCTAATCGTAACAACGTAGATAATTAATTTGGTAATACTAAATGACTAGTAAACATTACCAAAGCAGAGCTACAATACGAAAGGAGCTAGTAATATGAATGATATGGACAAAATACGTAGGTTTAAATGTGAAGTCATTGCCCCATCGTTGATCCCACAGAAGCCCGGCGATCGTGTAAAGACCGACAAACGCGACGCTATTAATCTTGCCAAACTTTATCGTGCCGGAGAATTGACACCTATCTATGTACCAACAGAAGATGATGAGGCCTTACGTGATTTAGTTCGAGCACGGGAGGATGTAAAAGAAGATGGGTTAAGAGCTAAGCATAGACTAACAAAATTCCTTCTAAGAAATGAAATCAAACCGCCTAGAGGCACAAAAAAATGGACAGTAAAATATTGGGATTGGCTGGATAAATTGACATTTAAACGATCGGCATCCCGGGTGGTATTCCAAGAATATTTGCAGCAACTAAAAGAGTTTCAGCAGCGATTAAACGTATTGGAAAAGGAAATTGAAGAGCAAGCGTAAGAAGGTGTTCATGCCCCAATGATTCAAACTCTTATGACATTACGAGGAGTAGCCGTTATTACAGCGACTAGTTTGGCTGCGGAAATCGGATCCTTTAAGAGATTCCAGGTTCCAACACAATTTATGGCATACACAGGGCTGGTACCAAGTGAAAGTTCCAGTTGGGAATGCCGGAGATTAGGTAGCATAACCAAAAAAGGGAATCGGCACGTACGGAGATTGTTGATAGAGGCCGCGTGGAGCTATAGATATCAACCTGCAGTCAAAGGGGAGTTGAAAAAACGACAAAAAGGACACCCGACTAATATTTTGGGCATTTCATGGAAGGCTCAAAATCGCTTGCATAAAAAATATTTCCGTCTATTAGGACGCGGAAAAGAGAGTGGGAAAGCCATTACGGCCATTGCGAGAGAATTAGCAGGTTTCATTTGGGGGATTTCCCATGAGTTTGATGGTGAAGTTCAAACGAATGGTGCGGATTAAGTTACGAATAAACTAGAAAAAAGATGATGTAAAAAGGGAATGATATAGGGCTCGGAGGCAAAGGTGAAAACCGTAAAATTGATTATTGATTGCCTGTCTCACCGTCATATTGTAAGAGTTTTTGTACATTACACTCCAACCTTATCTTTACATAGAGACGAAGAATAAATATTTCCTTTAAAAAAACAATTAACCCGACTATTCTTATATGGTATACTTGCATTAACGGAAAACGCCGTGATTAAAAATGATTAAAAATATCATTTATAGAGGAGGCGCATTTTGATGCAGGAACTAACTCACCTTGACCAGCTGGAGGCCGAAGCGATATACATTATTCGAGAAGTAGCCGCAGAATGTGAAAAACCGGTGATGCTTTATTCGATCGGGAAAGACAGCTCTGTGATGCTGAATTTAGCCATGAAAGCTTTTTACCCGGAGAAACCGCCGTTTCCTTTCATGCATATTGACACAACTTGGAAGTTTAAAGAAATGATAGAATTCCGGGATCGTAAGGCGGAAGAACTAGGGATTGAAATGATTGTACATACCAATCAAGAAGGTGTGGAACAAGGGATGAACCCGTTTGACCATGGTTCTGCCTACACGGACATTATGAAAACACAAGCTTTAAAACAAGGTTTGGACAAATATGGATTCACTGCTGCATTTGGCGGCGGACGCCGTGATGAAGAAAAATCCCGCGCAAAAGAGCGTGTATTTTCGTTCCGTAATAAAAACCATGCGTGGGATCCGAAAAACCAAAAGCCGGAGATGTGGAAGCTTTATAATACCCGCATTCAAAAAGGCGAAAGCATGCGTGTTTTCCCGCTTTCTAACTGGACGGAAAAAGATATTTGGCAATATATCAAAAAAGAAAATATTGACATTGTGCCGTTGTATTTTGCAAAAGAAAGACCGGTTGTTTATCGCGATGGAAATATCGTGATGGTGGATGATGACCGCATGAAATTAGAGCCGGGCGAAGAAGTTGTAAACAAAAGCGTTCGCTTCCGGACATTAGGCTGCTACCCTCTCACTGGCGGTGTTGAATCCGATGCGGATACGTTAGAAGAAATCATTGAAGAAACACTTGGTGCCGTTTCTTCTGAACGGACCAGCCGTGTCATTGACCAAGAAGCGGCAGGCAGCATGGAACGACGCAAGAGAGAGGGGTATTTCTAAAATGAAGAGTCTATTAAAGTTTATTACGTGCGGAAGTGTAGATGACGGAAAATCAACGTTAATTGGACACATGCTTTATGATGCGAAACTATTATTTGCCGATCAGGAAAAAGCGTTAGAGCTTGATAGTAAAGTAGGAAGCCGCGGCGGCGACATTGATTATTCGCTTCTTCTTGATGGATTAATGGCAGAACGAGAGCAGGGGATTACGATTGATGTGGCGTACCGTTATTTCACAACCGATGACCGTTCGTTTATCGTGGCAGACACACCAGGTCACGAAGAATACACAAGGAACATGGCGGTTGGTGCTTCTTTTGCCGATCTTGCCGTTATTTTAGTCGACGCTACAAAAGGGGTTATCACCCAAACGAAACGCCATGCTAGAATTTGTTCGTTAATGGGCATTAAACATCTCGTTTTAGCGGTTAACAAAATGGATTTAATCGATTATGACCAGAATCGATTTGAAGAAATTAAGCAGGAGTTTAAGCAGTTGACGTATGGTTTTAATCTTGAAAGTGTGGAAGTTATCCCTGTTTCCGCTACAGCAGGGGACAACATTACCCAAAAATCCAGCAATACGCCTTGGTATAACGGACTGCCATTGCTTTTGTATTTAGAAGGTATTGATGTTCACATAGACATCGCACAAGATAGCTTTGCCATGCCGGTGCAGCGTGTCAGCCGGCCAAACCATGATTTCCGTGGTTTTCAAGGACAAGTAGAAGCCGGAAATATTGCCGTTGGGGATGAGATTACCACCCTGCCAAGTAATGAAAAAGCAAAAGTAAAAAGTTTACTAGTAACCGATAAAGAAGTAGATTCCGCTGTTGTTGGGCAGCCTGCAACCATTGAATTGGACCGTGAAGTTGATGTTTCTCGTGGCTGTGTATTAACAACAGCCGACCGTATTCAAGTGACGGACATGTTTACAGCAAACATTCTATGGATGGATGACTCTCCGCTTGTCCCAGGCAGGAACTACCTAGTGAAAATAGGAACAAAAATTCTTCCTGGTACTGTGATGTCGATTAAACATAAGATGGACACGAACACGGGAGACGAAATTCCAGCCGATCAAATTCATAAAAACGAATTAGCCGAATGTGATATATCTCTGTCTGAAAAGATGGTGTTCGATAAGTTTGATAACAATGAAGCACTAGGCGGACTTATTTTAATCGATCGCGTCACAAACATGACTTCAGCCTGCGGGGTGATTGAACACTCCCTTCGTCGCTCAACAAACGTGGAATGGCAAGAAACAGATATTACAAGAGGCATCCGGGCTCAGCAAAAAGGACAGAAACCAATAACCCTTTGGTTCACCGGCCTTTCCGGTTCCGGAAAATCGACTCTTGCCAACGAAGTCGAAAAACGTTTAGTAGCCACCGGCCACCACACCATGCTGCTCGATGGCGACAATGTCCGGCACGGATTAAACAAAAACTTAGGCTTCAAAGAAAGCGACCGCGTCGAAAACATCCGCCGCATCGCAGAAGTAGCGAAGCTCATGAATGACGCCGGTGTGATTACACTTACATCGTTTATCTCGCCATTTGAAAGTGACCGTAATAATGCCAGAGAAATCATCGGTGAAGACTATATCGAAATCTACGTAAGCACACCACTCGAAGAATGCGAAAAACGCGATGTGAAAGGCTTGTACAAAAAAGCCCGCGCTGGAGAAATCCCAAACTTCACAGGTATCTCGAGCCCATACGAAGCACCAGAAAACCCAGAGATTGAAATTGATACAAGCGGGTATTCCTTAGAAGAAGCAACGGATTACGTGGTGAAGAAGATTATGGAGTATTTGGACTAAAAAAAAGGAAGCTGCTATCCATATTTGAAGGTAGCAGCTTCCTTTTTATAATTATTTATTGTAATCCCATAAAACTTTCCATTCCTCATCTTCTTGAGCCACATATACCTCTTGAGATATATCAAAATTACCGTATTTCCCTTTAAAGGTCTGGATCACATTTACCTGATACACTTCCTCTAACTTACTAGAGTCTTTGTTCATCTGCCAGTTTTTTATTTTTTCTGGCTTATCCAAAGTAAATGAAAAAGTGGTAACATCAAAGTGATTCATAAACACATGTGCACGATCCTGGATGTAGTGCCCTTTGGAGAACTTCTCTTTCATATCAGAGTGAAATAACTCCCAGGACTGAGCAAAATCCCCTTGCTGCTCATACCTATAAAATTCTTTAACTGTTTCCTTCGCCTGCTCACTCGGGGATCGTAAAAAGGTAAAAAAGAGAACGATGATCAACAATAATATCAATGTGATGGCTGCTATTGGCAGTATTCCCTTGTAATTAATAAAGCACTTCCCCTTTTGTATTTTTCATATTAATCCTATTCATGAAGGGGAGCAATTATTAAACGAAATATCTGCTAGGCAAGCAGGATTTAGAAAGGAGCAATAAAAAGGGGATTAAAGGGGGGATTCTTTTTTATCAATAACTCCGCCTCAGCACCATCAAGAAACCTATTATGCATGGAATGGAGAAGAAAAATTTAGTATCGAACGTAGACCATACTTATTATATATTTCCCTTTCTTTATGAAGTTTTCTAAAACTATTTAACCATAAAATAAAGTATAATAGGAAGAAAATGGATCAGTATTTGGAGGGAGTTTTGGGGGTGTGTTTAATGATTAAAAAAGTCAAAGTTCAATCCTCTGATCATTTTTCCTATACAGTAGAAGCTATTAGTGTTTGCTCCTTCCGTAAAAGGCGCAGAAGAAGTAGGTCAAGTAGTATATAAGCGAAAGGCTGAATATAAGAACCCAAAATTAGCCTGTCCTTAATTTGATGTTAACGAAACAGTTTCTAATGCTCATCACTCATTAGGTTTGGGCTTTTTGATTGATTAATTATAAAAACAATTTCTTTACTACTGAAGAAAGTGAACCACAATCCGTTTTTTTTATATAGAAGTGAAGATTGACGAAAGAAGTAAAGAAGCTTAGAAATAAATATGCCAATTTCCTTTTAGAATTATCAAATAACTAAAACTCTTTTCAATCAAAAGAGTCTCTCATTGCCCAAATCGGAGTTGTGTTTTTAAGGGAACCACATGGAAAGCCTTTTTGTACGTTCTGCCATCAATTCCTTATCGACTTGTCCTTATATTATACATGTGGCTTTAATCTATTGCGCGACATAGACAACCCTATCTTCACCACAATAACCTCCATTTATAATCTATGTATCCGGTCAAATAGATCTGTTTATGATACCCACCGCAACTTTTAAAGAAGAACCATTATTATTCTTTATGGATCTCCAGCACATATGAAGCACCAGAACCTTGATACAGCTCAATATTCTTAAGAAGAAGCAACCGATTGTGAAGCAAATTAGGGAGTATTTGGATTAAGAATAAAGCAAAGCTGCTATCCCAAGCATGTTGGTAGCAGCTTTTTTCATTTTAAATGAATGGATAATATTAATAGAGAAACGACTTTTTCTAATGTTTATTTATAAAAAATGACTATTCGCCTGGATGAAAAACTGGGATTGTTCGTAGTTATACGTAAGTTTCGAAAAGTCAAAGGACTGGCCATTGGTTAAATGATAAATGGTTTCGATGTAAAGGCCAGGTGCCCCTGTTTCCAACCCTAAATACTTTGCTTCTTCCTCATTAATCTTATTTACTTGAAGAAACATATCTGAAAAACCGACCTTTAACCCTAATCCTTCATTAATGTATTTAAATATCGAGTCCGAAACAATTTCATTATTTAAATACGTAATGATCGACTTATTGTAAAACGATTCTTCGAGGCATAATGTTTTCTTGTTCATATACTGTACTCTTTTTACATAATACACATCGTCCTCGACATTCATATTTAAATTATAAGCCGCTTCTTCTGTCGGTTTTCTTACGTCCAATTCAATGACTTCTGACGTAATATGAAACCCTTCCAGCTCCTTTTTAAACCCCTGATTCGAAAGCAAGCTGATATATCCTTTTCTCTTATGCCTTCTCACAAAGATTCCGCTGCCTCTAACTTGATAGACTACCCCTTTTTTCTCCAATAGATCTAATGCCTTCGTAATAGTACTTTTACTTGCTGCAAATTGAGCCATTAATGTTTCCAATACTGGCAGCTTATTTCCCTGCTGCAGCTTATTATCTTCAATATACTTTTCAATTTCGGTTGCGATTTGTTGATACTTTAACATTTGCATTCCTCATTATTTTCTTTATCGACACGTTAATAGGATTGTAACATAAATGGTTCAAATGCTCATCCAATTAAAATTTACATTTATAAAATATTTATTAGGTTATTGATAAATTATACCGGTACAATTATAATGTAAGCATATAATAGTTGGAGGGGGTTGGAAATGGCAGAAAAGATAAGAGATTATCCTAAACTTGCAAAGGATATATTAAAAGCTGTTGGTGGAGAAGAAAATGTTCTTGGTGTTAGTCGTTGTGCCACGAGACTTAGAATTGTCCTGAAGCGATCTAAGCCGGCAGCCAGAGAAGAAGTATCAGAAATGCCTGGAGTCATTACAGTTGTAGAAAATAACGGGCAATTCCAAGTGGTTATTGGCCAGCATGTTGGAGAAGTTTATGAGGAGTTTTCCAGCTTAGTAAACGTGGAAACATCCGATGAAGAAAGTGAAAGCAAAGGAACTATATTAAATCGTGTTATTGCTACGATGTCAGCAGTTTTTGCACCATTTATATATATTTTAGCTGCAGCTGGTATTTTGCAAGGCTCGTTAATATTAATTAACTTATTATCTGATAGTTTTGTAGAAACGGGAACCTACGAAGTGTTAAGTTTTATCTCATGGGCTCCTTTTGTGTTTTTACCTATTTTTATAGCCATTACAGCATCAAAACACTTTAAAACAAACACGTATATCGCAGTAGCCTGTTGTGCGGCATTAGTTAGTCCGACATGGGGAGAAATGGCAGGACAAATTGCAGAAGGAAATAGCATTACTTTCTTAGGTCTTCCATTAACGGAAACGGTATATACGTCATCCGTGCTGCCGCCAATCTTTTTAGTGTGGATTTTGTCTTATGTGGAAAAGTTTTTAAATAAGAGAATGAACGAAGTGATCAGGCCATTATTTGTTCCCTTTTTCTGTATTTTAATTATGGTACCTTTAACGATTTTATTAATTGGTCCTTTTACCACCATGGGGGCCATTTGGATTGCTGATGGGTACAACTTCTTAGCAGAAAACGCACCTGCAGTGGCTGGAGCTATTATTGGTGCATTCTGGCAGGTGCTAGTTATTTTTGGTGTCCACTGGGGAATCACACCAATGATCATAGCGAATTATGATTTATATGGTCGAGATTCATTCCAGGCGTATCAAATGATCGCTGTTATCGCTCAAGTTGGTGCGGTACTTGGTGTGATTTTAAAAGCAAAAAGTCAAGAAGTGCGTAAAGTCAGTACTTCAGCTGGTATTACAGGATTATTCGGCATTACAGAGCCAGCCATTTACGGGGTAACGCTAAGATTTAAGAAGCCGTTTATATTTGGTTGTATTTCAGGGGCGATTGGTTGTATAGCAGCAAGTTTCTTTAATCCTTATTACTTTGCATATGCAGGGCTGCCAGGACCATTAACCATTGTAAATGGTATAGATGCAGATTATCCACTGTCAATATGGGGGATTTTATTAGGTGTTGTGATTGCAATTATTCTTCCTGTTACGTTAATTCAAATCTTCGGATATGGGGTAGATACAGCAAAAAAAGCAGGCAGTGAGAACT
Organism: Alteribacillus bidgolensis; assembly: GCF_002886255.1. Classification (NCBI taxonomy): domain Bacteria; kingdom Bacillati; phylum Bacillota; class Bacilli; order Caryophanales; family Bacillaceae; genus Alteribacillus; species Alteribacillus bidgolensis. The sequence goes on along the minus strand of NZ_KZ614149.1, from coordinate 2,722,578 downwards.
TAGTAGAAGAGCAAGCACAGCGTGGAGATAATTCACCATCAAATAAACCTCAAGAGAATGAAGAATCAATAGATGCTCCATTAATAGGTAAAGTAATATCACTTTCAGAAGTTCCGGATGAAGTATTCAGCTCCGGTGCAATGGGGCAAGGGTATGCGATTCAGCCATCGGACAACAAATTATATGGTCCATTTGATGGAACAGTGGTAATGGTCGCCCCTACCAAGCATGCGATCGGCTTGCGATCAGAAGCAGGTGTGGAATTACTTGTTCATATTGGCTTAGATACAGTGAAATTAGATGGAAAACATTTCACGTTAAACGTAAAAGAGGGCGATTCATTTAAGAAAGGTGATCAACTCATCGAATTTGATAGAGAAGTCATTGAAAAGGAAGGAATAAAAACCACTACGCCTATTATCGTAACGAATTCCGCTGACTATGAAGAAGTTATTAATGAAGAAATTGAAAATAGCAAACTAGACCAGAAATTATTTACAGTAGTAAAATAGGGAGGAATGAAAAATGGGTAACATGCCAAAAGATTTTCTGTGGGGCGGCGCTTTAGCTGCACATCAATTCGAAGGTGGTTGGAATCAAGGTGGTAAAGGACCTAGTGTTGTTGATGTTATGACCGCCGGGGCGCACGGCGTATCTAGAGAAATAACGGAAACAATCGAAGAGGATAAGTTTTATCCAAACCATGAAGCCATTGATTTCTATAGTAACTATAAAGAAGATATCGCACTATTTGGTGAAATGGGATTAAAGTGTTTAAGAACTTCTATCGGGTGGAGCAGAATTTTCCCGAAAGGGGATGAAGAGGAACCTTGCGAAGAAGGGCTGCAGTTCTATGATAAGGTATTGGATGAACTCTTAAAGCACGGCATTGAACCTGTTATTACGTTATCTCACTTTGAAATGCCGCTCCATCTGGCTAGAGAATATGGCGGATTCCGCAATAGAAAAGTAGTAGACTTTTTCGTGAAATTCGCTGAAGTCTGTTTTGAACGGTATAAAGATAAAGTGACATACTGGATGACATTTAACGAAATTAATAACAAGATGGATGTGAGCAATCCTCTGTTTTTATGGACAAATTCAGGGGTAGTGGTAAAAGAGGGTGAAAACGCGAAAGAAGTCATGTATCAAGCCGGCCATCATGAATTAATCGCAAGTGCATTGGCTATAGCAAAAGGAAAAGAAATTAACCCAAATTTCAAAATGGGGGGTATGGTTTCGCATGTTCCTATTTATCCTTATTCGTCCAATCCAGAAGACATCATGTTAGCTGAAGAGTACATGAGACAGCGGTTTTTCTTCCCTGACGTACACGTTCGTGGTTATTACCCGAACTACGTGTTAAAAGAATTTGAAAGAGAAGGATATAATATCAAGTTCGAAGACGGAGATGAAGAAATCTTAAGAAATGGGACAATAGATTATTTAGGCTTTAGTTATTACATGTCAACAACCGTAAAAAGTGATGTAGAAAAGGATAATACTGGAGACATCGTTAACGGTGCCTTGCCGAATGGAGTAGAAAACCCATACATCAAAGCCAGCGACTGGGGCTGGGCGATTGATCCAACCGGACTCCGATACACATTAAACCGTCTGTATGATCGTTACCAAATACCACTATTTATCGTAGAGAATGGTTTTGGTGCGATAGATACGGTAGAAGAGGATGGTTCTATCCATGACCCAGAAAGAATCGAATATTTAAAATCACACATTGAAGCCTTAGAAAAAGCGGTAATGTATGACGGGGTTGATTTAATCGGTTATACACCATGGGGCATCATTGACATCGTTTCCTTTACAACAGGGGAAATGAAAAAACGGTACGGCATGATATATGTCGATCGAGATAATGAAGGCAGAGGATCCATGAAGCGGTATAAAAAAGATTCATTTGACTGGTATAAGAAAGTTATTCAAACGAATGGTGAAGAGTTATAAATAAAAGACACATGATGAATGAAAACCTAAGTAATGGACACTTATTAAAGTGCCTTATTTGGGTTTTTTTGTATTCAATCGAAGTAAAAAAGAAAAGAATTAATTTTTTTTAAGTTAGTAAAGGAGCAAGAGCGAACCGCTCCTACTCCCCATCAAATATTCTCTTCCTTACTAAATTCCCGGCAAAATTCCTGGGTTTATATTCATTAATTCTTCTGTGTTTCCATCTACCGTTACTTTGTTATTGTCGATAATCGCTACAAGGTTGCCCAATTTGAAGTTTCCCGCGCTCATAGCTGCTTCCCATACTTGTCCTTCTTGAAGCTCGCCATCACCCATTAAAATATACGATCTGTATTTCTCGTTATTACACGTGCTGCAAGCGACATTCCTACGCCGACCGACAATCCGTGGCCGATGGAACCAGAGCTGAAGTCAACGCCGTTGATTTTATTCATATCCGGATGGTCGCCAAACGGACTGCCCAAATCTGTATAAGTGTCCAGCTCTTCTTTAGGGAAAAATCCTACATCAGCCAATATTGGATAAACACCTACCGCAGAATGCCCTTTCCCCATGACAAAACTATCTCTGCTGGGCCATTTTGGATTGTTAGGGTCATAATTTAAAATGTGATAGTAAAGCGTTGCAAATATTTCTGAACTAGAGAAAGAAGAACCATAGTGTCCGCTTTTTGCTTTTGCTATTAAACGGATGGTTTCCAGCCTTGACATTTTAGCTTTTTCTTTAATTAAATTTATTTTTTCCGATGAAACCGAAGTAGTTTTTGTCATGAATAATCCTCCTTTTTTGGTTAATCGATTTAATTAACTTGTTTCCAGCATAAGATGTAAACGCTTTTATTTCAACGTATATTTCTGAATTTTTAAATTTTTAGTTTTCGTCATTTGTCGATTTAACGATGGAACAGCCTGTTATAAACTGTATTTGCTTCCTTTTTAATAGAAGGGTAATATGTAAATAGAGCATTTCGGAAATGGATTAACCTGGAGGTGAGCTCGAGATGAAAATGACAATGAAAGATATAGCTAAAGAAGCAAATGTTTCTACAGCTACGGTTTCTCATGTGATTAACGGTACGAAACATATATCAGAAGAGAAACAAAATAAAATTATGGAAGTCATTCGTAAATATAATTATATCCCTAATTCAACCGCTAAAAATCTTAGAAAACAATCTACCAAGACTGCCGGCTTAATTGTATCGAGCTTTCCGGATTCATTTGTAACAGGGATGGTATATGGAGCGGAAAAACGTGCAAGAGAAATGGGATATAATTTACTATTAATTAATACGAATGAAAACAGCAGTTATGAAAAAGAAACCATCAATTTACTGCATGCACAAATGGTCGATGGAATTATCCTGGCTCCAACTTCAAGCGGCGCCAGTTATTTAAATAGTTTCACAGACGACAACTTTCCCATTGTTTTGGTCAATCGCGATGATCCTAGCGTAAAAAACGTACCTAAAGTGACAGGGGATAATTACCAAACAGGTTTTGATGCGACAACGCACTTACTCAAACATGGCTATAAAAAAATTGGCATTATTTATGCAGTAGCGAATGTCTCAACGACAGTAAACCGTATTGAAGGATATAAAGATGCTTTGAAAAAATATCATGTACCATTCGATGATTCCTTTATTGAACAAGGGCACGCTACAGTGGAGGGCGGAGCTGAGGCTGTTAAGTCGTTGTTAAACAGGGAAAAGGACATTTCTGCCCTTTTCATTTTAAATGATTTAATGACTATTGGTGCTATATCTAAAATTAAAGAGTTATCATTAAGAATCCCAAAGGACATTGCTCTTATGGGTTTTGGAGATTTTGCTTCCGCTAATATCATTGATCCGCCTGTAACCAACATTGTCCTGCCGCCCGAAACGATTGGCAAGACGGCATTTGATGTGCTGTTAAGCAAAATAAACAATCCGGAATATAATAAACACATTGAACTGCCGCCTACACTTATTACAAGAAAATCATGTGGGTGCTAAATGCTTTATGACAGCGTTTCAAAATAAAATATTGTGGTTCAATACTAGGTAGTGAAGAGTTTAAAGAAACCAAATGTAATTAACTGGTGGTGAAATTCAGCATCTTTTAACGTGAATTGTGGGATGTCATTTTCCTCCACATAACGTTTTTGCAAGGATAAATTTTCTTCAATAATACTGCGTTGTTGTTTAGTCAGTTCCATATTTGACAGTTTATTTACGACGAAAGACTCCAGTGCTTTTCGCAGTTCATAAATCTCAGCCGCTTTATTAATGGATAATTCTTGTACGACAATTCCTTGCTGGGGGGACTGCTTAATAAAACCATCTAACTCTAAACGATCTAACGCGGAACGAATGGGAGTACGACTCATATCAAGACGATCTACTAATGTTCTTTCCGATAGAAAATCTCCTGGCTTTATTTCTCCAGTCAATAATAATTTTTTCATTTCTTGGTACGCTTTTTCCTTTAAAGTTGGTGCCGGCACGTGTAACACTCCTATCATTTTTTATTACATTGTATCAATAACAATTAAGCTGTCCCTGCCTGGGGCTGGGCTAAATGACTGTTAAGCTCCTCATAAGATTTCCCGGTAGTTTTGGTTAACCGTTACACTGACCTTGCTAAAAACACTCCTAAAGTTACGGGGGATAACTTTCAAACTGGATATGACGCTGCTTGTCACTTATTAAAGCACGGTCATAAAAAAATAGGGATGATATACGGTGTTTCCAACGTATCTACGACAGATGAGCGGATAAAAGGCTATAAAGAGGCTTTAAAACAATACAATTTATCCTTTAATGAAAGTTACATGGAACTTGGTCATGCAACCGTTGCGGGAGGTGCTGCAGCAGTAAAATCATTGCTAAACAGACATAACGATATATCAGCTCTTTTTGTACTCAATGATTTGATGACGATAGGAGCCATTTCACAAATAAAGGAGTTATTTTTAAAGATTCCTGATGATATTGCTTTAATCGGATTCGGAGATTTTGCTTCGGCCTCTATCGTAGATCCCCCGATTACAAATATAGTACAACCACCAGCTACCATTGGTAAAACAGCATTTGATGTCCTTTTGAGTAAAATACACAATCCAAACTATAATAAGCATATCGAATTACCACCTTCTTTAATCGTAAGGAAATCTTGTGGGTGTGTATGATAGAACTAACTGCTTCTAAATGGTAGTTAGATGTTATTGATAATTATAAGATGTACAATTAAAAAACCTAAGACTTCCGCTACTTGGACTTTTGGCGGTAAGTCAAGGTTTTCTAACGTTATGCTAGAAAAAACATAGAATTGGAATAGAGGAAGGTTTAAAGGTAGCAACAAAGCAGCTTTTATGGCAAGCGGAAAGTTAGCTGGGGTGAAAACTGTATGAAACTATTAGATTATTCTGTACAATTAGATCAAGATATTATTTGTTGTTAAAGGAGAAATTTGTATGAGCCTAACAGTGAACCATGTATTCAATGATTTGAAAGCGTTTTTAAAAGACCATCAGGTAACGATGAATAAAACAATGAGGGTACAGCATAGTCATGACGAATCGTATCACAAAACCAGTTTGCCGGATGTTGTCGTCTTTCCTAACAGTGCTGATGAGGTAAGTAAGATTGTGAAAGTAGCCAGTGAGCATCATACACCGATTATTCCTTATGGGTTGGGAACAAGTTTAGAAGGTCATGTTATTCCATATGATCACGGTATTACGATAGATTTTTCCAAAATGAACAAAGTGCTGGAAGTACGGGAAAAAGATTTTTTAGTTAGAGTTCAGCCAGGTATCACACGGTCCCAATTAAATAAAGAACTTAAAAAATATGGACTTTTTTTCTCCGTTGACCCTGGAGCAGATGCTACTCTAGGCGGTATGGCTGCAACGAATGCTAGTGGGACGACATCTGTAAAGTATGGGGTTATGCGAGATCAAGTTCATGATTTAGAAGTTATTCTTTCGGACGGACAAATGATACATACTGGGAACTTAGCACAAAAGTCATCGTCCGGTTACCATTTAAATAGTTTGTTTGTCGGTTCAGAAGGAACGCTAGGCTGTATAACCGAATTAACGTTAAAGGTGTATGGCATTCCTGAGCATATTGTTGCTGCTAGAGCTTCTTTCACCAGTATAGATGACGCAGTAGAAGCCGTTGTTTCCATTTTACAAGCAGGTGTGCCTATTGCAAGAGTAGAGCTTGTTGATGAGCCTTCCATGAAGCAAGCGAACTTGTTTAGTGACACGAACTACAAAGAAAAACCTACCTTGTTTTTAGAGTTTCATGGGAATGAACCTGGACTTAACCATGATGTTGAATTTACGAAGGAGATCGTAGCAGATCACCTTTGTGAAGAGATTTATTTTGAAGAGGATAATGCAGCAAGAAACCGTTTATGGGAAGCAAGACACAATCTCGCCTACGCTTATATACATGGGAATCCAGGCAAAAAGTTAATGGTGACAGATGTTTGTGTTCCGATTTCCGAATTAGCCGGTGCAATAAAACACGCTAGAGAAAAAGTGAATGAATTAGATCTTCACGGCGGCATCCTTGGTCACGTGGGGGATGGTAATTATCATGTCCTGCTAATGTTGAATACCAACGACGCGGAAGAAGTCAAAAAAGCAGAACAGCTGAATCAGCAAATTGTGGACTATGCCTTACAGCGCGATGGGACCTGCACTGGAGAACATGGAGTAGGTATCGGTAAAATGAAATATCAGCAAAAAGAGCATGGACAGGCATTACAAGTCATGGAAAACATCAAATCAGCATTAGATTCAAAGAGGATTTTTAATCCAAACAAACTTATTCATCAAAAAGGGAGAAGCGTATGAAAGAACTAGAATTGATCAGTAATATAGCAGGAAGATACTTTGCGATTTGGGTTATTGGTGTTGCAGTGATAGCTTATTTTGTTCCAGACCCTTTTCTCTTTTTTAACAGTTATATCACTATTTTTTTAGGAATTGTGATGTTTGGAATGGGGCTTACCCTAAAGCCGGTTGATTTTAAGTTAGTCGTCAGCAAACCTTTACCTGTTATTATTGGTGTGTTAGCTCAATATTTGATTATGCCGCTAATCGCTTTCACCATTGCATTTGCATTGAATCTATCTAATGAATTAGCTGCGGGGCTGGTTCTATTAGGTGCTGTTCCTGGTGGGACAGCTTCTAATGTGATGGTTTATTTAGCGAAAGGAAATTTAGCTCTCTCCGTTGCTATGACGTCACTTTCTACCTTACTTGCCCCTGTAGCTACACCGCTCATTTTATTGATGCTGGCCGGACAATGGTTACCAGTTGATCCCGTCTCGATGTTTGTTTCGATCGTTCAAGTCATCATTATTCCGATAGCGCTTGGTCTTATGATTAGAAAATTATTTCCGAGAGCCATTAATAAAAGTAGTTCAGTTATCCCATTAATCTCCGTTATTACTATCATTATTATCGTATCAGCTGTTGTATCAGCAAATGTAGAGAGTATTGCCGCCTCAGGGCTTCTTATTTTCTCAGCTGTTATGCTTCATAATCTATTAGGACTAGTACTCGGATATTCGGCTGCAGGGATAATGAGGTTGGATGAAAGTAAACGGAGAGCCGTTTCTATCGAAGTCGGTATGCAGAATTCCGGATTGGGAGTAGCCTTGGCTGCAGCTCACTTTGGTCCATTGGCTGCGTTACCAAATGTAATAGCGGCAGTATGGCATAATATATCCGGCCCGATCCTAGCCACGTTTTGGTCCAAAAGACCAGTGAATACTGAAGAGGCTGTACCACTTAATACTTCACCAAAGTCTAGGGTTGAAGACTTTTGAAAAAAAGGCAAGTCTCATGCTTTGTAAGGGAAATGAGGAATGCCGCCAGGCCCTAAACTCCATAATGTATTAACAATATTTTTACACAAATTAAAGGGAAGGTGGGGGTAGTGCGACAAAAGTTATAAAATATAGGTGCATTCTAGTTTCGTCTGTTTCAGCCTGTGATATTCCTTATGAGGTTCTTTTTTATCTATTATTCAAACGTTTGATTATCTATTAATAGATTTAAAGGAACGCCAGAAGTGAAACAAAGACTAAGCCGCTCAAATAGAAGTTGTTTATTTTTATCATCAAACGCTCAGTTTACTGATGAGGGCACTAAAACTAAGAATCGGACTCCCGTCATACCCAATAGGGTTATATGAAATGTGGGTAGACTGTCTCATTAACTTTTCACCGCTGCATCTAAACGACGATCCTACTTACTGAAAAGTAGAGGTAAATTAAAATTAAATGTTATTAAATAGATTGGAAAGTTAGATGCTTGGCCCATCAGCCATTTGGGTCAGCCTTTATGATACTTTGGAAGGTAGTTAGAATAATCGGAAACTCTTTCCACGGGAAAGCGTGAAATAGAGTATTTGTGAAAGAAAAAATGAGAATATTTATCAAAAGTTAATGATAGCAAGGATAGATTATGGCATACCTGTCTTGGACTGCGAATGTTGAGTAACATATAAATAACAACTATTTTTCGTATGTTCCATTGAAGGAATATAGGAAATGATATTAGTATTGCAAGTTTTGAAATTATCCGTTAACATAGCTTACAAGTACTAAATGTGGTTGCAAGGATGAGATGATGGTGTATCTTGAAGATTCTGCTGATAACAAGAAGGAACTATACCGTTTGTACAATGCTGTTTCAAAAGAATTATTTGGTGTTGGAACGGCCTCTTTAAAAGTATCTATTGAAGAGGATTTGATTACCATCAGGGCAAAGCATCATCGGGCAACCCGTTCATTATCTTTAGAAAAGGAAAATCCGGATCTTAAACAGGCTGTTGATTTTCAATTATCTTCTATGTTTAAATCCCAATTATACGAAAAGTTGGAAACAGAATTAAACATTCAGATTGAAGCAATATTCAGGGATTACGATTCTCCTACACAATTGGCCTTTACGAATGTTGTTATGAAATAGAATAAGCATTGATTTTCGTTTAGGATCTATCTTAAACGAAGACAACAATATGCGATCATTACAGGTGACACTGTTTTTTGTTTACAAAGAAAAGTGGTCTTGTTAGAAAGCTATCTTCTAACAGGGGCACTTTTCTTTTTTTTATATACAAAATATGGAATGGTTACTTCTATTTAGTTAAAGGAGGAATGGCAATGAAAGTAGATTTGCTAATATTAAATGTTCAAATCTTTCAGTCATCTGTGAAAAAATTTATCTCAGGTAATGCAGCGATTAAAGAAGGACGATTTTTTTATATTGGAGATTTGGGGCAAGAAAGCTTTGAGGCAAAAGAAGTGATACAAGGACAGAACCGCTATATGATCCCTGGGTTGATTGATATTCATTTGCATATTGAAAGTACGATGGTTACCCCGAGTACATTTTCCTTTGGATTAATTAAAAATGGGGTGACATCCATTGTTGCAGATTCCCATGAAATGGCTAATGTTTTTGGAATGGAAGGCGTGACGGCTATGATGAACGCGTCGGATTCGTGTGCCGCAGATATATTTCACGCTATCCCTAGTTCCGTCCCTTCGACAGCTTTTGAAACCACTGGAGGAGAAATTAATATTGAAGAAATTGATGCCCTTCGAAAAAAGAAGAATGTGGTTTGTCTCGGTGAAGTTATGGATTATACAGATCTCCTTCGAAATTCAGGCGGAAAAACCCAGCAAATATTAAATCACCTTCGCCATCGCGACCCTCATTTTATTATTGAAGGTCATTGTCCGATTAAGTCGGATTTAGATTTAAACTATTTTATTTTCTCAGGTATTGACTCTGATCATACCCATCAAACCGTAGAAGGGATGGAAAAGCGGATAAAACTGGGAATGTTTATTGAAATTCAAGAAAAGTCTATGAATCAAGATATAATCAACCACCTCATCAAACACGACAGAAGTGAACACTTTTGTTTCGTAACCGACGATGTGATGGCTGATACATTTTTGGAAAAAGGCCATCTTAACCATATTATTAAAAAGGCCATTCATATGGGCATGTCCAAAGAAGCAGCTATTTATGCAGCAACAGCAACGCCTGCTAAACGGATGCAGTTCACAGACCGGGGAAGCATTGCTCCAAACAAGATTGCTGATTTCATCTTGTTAAATGACCTTCCTGCTTTTGACATTGATCAAGTGTATAAAAGCGGGAAGAAAGCTTTCGATAAATATGAAACGTATGACCAGCAAACTAAGACAAGCATGTTTCCCAATTCGTTCTATCAAAGTGTTCAATTATCAGAACGTCAGGAAGAGGATTTTACGATAAAAGCACCGTTAGATTCTGGATTTCAGGATTGTCGAATAATGACTATTTCCGATGGATCTACTTTTACAAAAGAATCCAGCGCTCAGATCAAAATCGAGGCTGGAGAATTACAATGGGAAGCGAGCTGCTATGGTTTAGTTGCTGTTTTTGAACGTTACGGAAAAAATGGCAATAAAGCGCTGGGGTTAATTGGTGGAGACACTATAAAAAAAGGAGCTATCGCAACAACGTATGCTCACGATAACCATAACTTATTAACGGTTGGACAAAACAAGACAGACCTCTGTATTGCGGCAAATAAAGTTATTGAAAATCAAGGGGGCATTTGCGTCGTTGAAGATGAAGAAGTTAAAGCTTTCTTACATCTTCCATTGGGTGGAGTTATAACGGAAGCCCCGCTTGCAGAAGTGGCTGAAAAGACAAATGAGTTAAGAAAGGCCATGAAACATTTAGGATATAAACACTACAATCCAATAATGTCTATAAGTACTCATTCCCTTCCTGTCAGCCCGGAGTTAAAAATTACAGATTTAGGCTTGATTCGAGTGAATGAAGGTCAAATCGTGCCATTATTTCTTTAATATCTACTATGTATAGAAAGGGACGTGATAATAGTGAAAGCATTTGTAGAACGATTTTTTAAACTATCTTCGTATGATACGAATGTACGAACGGAATTAACGGCTGGTTTAACAACGTTTATGACGATGGTATATTTAGTTGTTGTTGTACCCAATTTACTAAGTGAAGGAAACATGCCGGTAGATCAAGTTACCGTAGCTGTGATTATTGCAACTGGTGTTATGACGATTATAATGGGAGTGTTTGCCAACCGGCCGTTTGCACTTGCTCCCGGCCTGGGTTCTGTAGCATTTCTCGCTGTAACGCTGGTATCTACAGAAGGATTGGCTTGGCAAACAGGTATTGGATTGGTTTTTATATCTGGCGTTCTCTTTATATTATTTACAGTTCTTGGTTTGAGAGAACTTGTCGTAAAAATTATGCCCCCGGCTATTAAACTTTCCATCGGGGCCGGTGTTGGTCTGTTCATTGCATTAATCGGTTTTAGAAATGCCGGCCTGGTGGTTGCTAGTGAAAGTTCAAACTCTCTAGTACTTGGAGATCTTGCTGCACCTGAAACCCTTCTTGCTTTATTTGGTTTTCTTATCATGAGTGTTCTGTTGGCACGAAAAGTTATGGGGCATCTCTTAATCGGAATTGTTGCAACCACATTAGTCGGCATACCTTTTGGATTAACGGAAATACCTGATTCTATTTTTTCTATGCCTGACAATGTAGGACCTTTAATGTTTCAACTAGATATCATCGATGCTCTTCAAATTGCTTATCTGCCTTTTTTGCTCGCATTTTTTGTTCCAGACTTCTTTTCCTCTCTTGGAACGATGCTTGGAGTCGCGGGAAAAGGGAATTTACTTGATAAAGAGGGGAATTTGCCTAACATAAACAGGCCTTTTCTAACGGATGCTTCCGGTACAACACTAGGCTCGTTTTTATCCGTTCCTGTTTTAACAACCTATGTAGAGTCGGCTGCAGGTGTGGAATCTGGTGGTCGTACCGGGCTGACTGCTGTTACAACTGGATTATTATTTTTATTAACGATATTTATTACGCCTATTATTTTAATTATCCCAAATGCTGCTACAGCACCTGCACTCATATTGGTGGGACTAATGATGCTTTCAGCTGTTAAAAATATAGACTTTTCGGACACAACCGAATCGCTGCCTGCTTTCATGACTATTGTTGTAACTATTTTTACTTTTAATTTTGGAAATGGCATTGCAGCAGGAATCATTATTTTTGTGATTGTTAAAAGCTTGTCGGGCCGATATAAAGAAGTGCATCCAGGACTCTACTTCTTAGTCCTGCCGCTTATTTATTACTTTGCAACGCTTGCGCACTTATAATGTTTATTTTTCACACAGCACAAGAAAAAACAATTCTATTCTACTTTAGTAAATAGCAAATAGCTGCCTCATAAGTCGCAGCCTCCATAGATCTGCGTAGAGAACAACCTACTTCTTATAAAGGGAGTAGGTTTTGTTGTTCTGATATGTTTATCGAGCAATGCACAAAACTAAACTAAGCCCTTGAGCACTATGATTTTAAGAGGTATAGTCAATGGAGAAGAAAAGGAGGGGAGTTCGATGAAACAAAGAGTCAGCGATATTTTTATTATAATAATAGGAACATTTATATTTGCAATCGGTATAAATTATTTCGCTATTCCAAACACGTTGTCTGAAGGTGGCGTAATCGGAATAACCATCATTACTTATTATCTATTTGGCTGGTCGCCTGGAATAGTCAATTTGATTTTGAATCTTTTGCTGGTAGCAATTGGCTACAAATTTTTTACGATTAAGACAACCATTTATACCATGATTGCTATCATTTTTATGTCTCTCTTTTTAGAAATTACATATGGGTGGGGGGAAGAATTAAATGACGATAGTTTGCTCGCCGCTATGTTTGCTGGATTATTTGTCGGTATTGGGCTTGGAATGATTTTTCGAGCTGGGGGTACATCGGGGGGAGCAACGACTTTAGCTAAATTATGTAATAAGCTTTTAGGTTGGAGCATTGGGAAAGCCATGCTCGTTATTGATATAGCAGTCATTTTAATGTCTGCCTTTGTTATTGGAAAAGAAAAAGCTATGTATACATTGATTGCTGTGTTTGTTGGTGCGAAAGTCATTGACAAAATTGTGGAGGGTGCAAATGAGCGTACCGCCGTAATGATTATTTCCAAATATCAAGAAGAAGTTCTCGATGAACTGATAAATAGAATGGGACGCGGTGTTACCATCTTAGAAGGACGAGGAGGCTATACGAAGGACGTCCGGAAAATTCTTTATATCGTCATTAATAAACGCGAAATTGTTCAACTCCGCCGCATCATTGAGCAGATTGATGAAGATGCATATGTCACAACGAGCAATGTACAAGAAATCTTTAAAAGGGGTTATAAAGAAGCCTAGGGATATTGGGATACCCCCTTTATTTCGATTTGTTGTAGTGATTGAAAGCTTTTCTTTCCTTGAATTTACTAATCATTGAATCTGTGGCTCTCCCGTGATTATTATATTTTTATATGTAAGCCATTAAGAAGTCAAATAATAGCAGTGCTGTTTTCTGTGGTATCGTAAAATCAAAGACATTGTTTACGAATGGCCACTTGTTAGAAAGGAGCACGAAACCATGCAGCCACAACAATATGAAATGAAGGAAACTTATCATGAGCCATCCGGACGTACGGACAACAAGAAATCTTATCGTTTTTTACAGTGGAGCGGAGGAATTGCATTTACGTTTTTCATTGCTCTTCTAGGTGTTGGTTTATCCAATATTACAGGGTTTGATCGGGTAGGTCCGCTTGCTTGTGCCATATTAATTGCGATTGTCTGTCGGCAAATTTGGGAGTATCCAGAAAAAATTCGAAAGGGTATCGAATTTTCGTCTAAAAAGCTGCTCAGGTACGCTATTGTACTTTATGGGTTGCAATTAAATATTGCGGTCATTTTTAGTCAAGGCCTGCCTTTGTTAGTTCGGGGGGCGGGTACTATAATTTTTGCGGTTCTTGCCATGGTATTCATTGCTAAATGGTTGAAAGCGGACTTTAATTTGTCTCTTCTTCTAGGTGTCGGAACGGGGGTATGCGGAGCGGCTGCCATTGCTGCTGTATCACCGATTATAAAATCAAAAGAAGAGGATACAGCGATTGGAGTAGGGATTATTGCATTAACCGGCACCATTTTCGCTCTTCTTTATACCGTCCTGCAGCCTATTTTACCACTTACGGAGGAAGAGTACGGCATATGGTCTGGAATAAGTTTACACGAAATTGCTCATGTAGCATTAGCTGCAGCACCTGCAGGAGAAGATGCCTTAGCGATCGCTCTTTTAGCAAAGCTAGGACGTGTTTTCCTATTGATTCCACTCTGTTTTATTTTGATGTATTGGATGAAAAAGCAAAACAAGAGTGAAAGCGGGCAAGCAAAAATGGATTTTCCTTGGTTTCTCATTGGCTTTATTGTAATGAGTCTGGTTGGAAGCTATGTTATTGGTCCTTATTTGCAAATTCCAACGTATGTGATAGACGGAGTTTCTGACCTGTCTACGTTTATTCTCACGATGGCAATGGTAGGGCTGGGTTTGAATGTTAATTTTAAGGCACTGCGTACAAAAGCATTACTTCCTTTCATAGCTATGACAATTGTTTCCATACTGCTGGCCCTCCTTACGTTTACTGTTGTTTAAATTATTTACCATTTTCGTAATGTTGTGGCTATGGGCATCTGGACCCACTTGTACATTAAATCTATTTTTATCGAACCGTTTTTGCTCTGCTTCCGTTTCCTTTAGTGAATAGAAAATAAAAGGAGATGGAGCGAAAAATGAACATTTTGAGTTTGTTATCTGCATTGCTATTAGCCGGGGTATTCCTTGGAGCATGCGGTATTGAAGAAGTCGAGGAGAATCCAAATTCAGATCAGGTAGAAGTATCGAAAAAAGAGATGGAGAGTAGTACCGAAAAAGCAGCTGAAAAATCTTCTTCTTTAGAATTAATGGAACATCAAAGTGTTGGTGATTTTCTTACGGACGCCGATGGCCGAGCACTTTATTACTTTGCAAATGATGAACCAGGTACTTCAAACTGCAGTGGTGAATGTCTTGAAAACTGGCCGCCTTTCTATGCAGAACACTTAAATGACGTTCCCCAAAACTTCAACAAAGATGACTTCGGTACGATCACTCGAGAAGATACAGAAGATAAACAAACAACGTATAAAGGTTATCCGCTTTACTACTTTGTTAAAGATGAATCCCCAGGTGATGTTCACGGTCAAGGTGTTAAAGATCTCTGGTATATAGTTAACAGTGACACAACGTTTAAATAATATGACATGTTATAAGAAAAGCGCAAACACTCTGAAAAAAAGGAAGTTCGGTTAAATACGCACAAGTAGATAAAGAGGAGGCAATGCCCTAAGATGTGGCGTTGGCGGAAAAATCTAAAGAACTTTCTCCTGCGTACACGGTTTTATCATGTGTGCACTGAAACTGGATCTTTAAACGTCAACTTATTTTCCTGCCTGATGAAGAAAGAACTGTCCTTCTGTGACAGTTTTTTCTTTTTATACTTTAGGAATGATTAACTTTGTTAAAGGATCAAAGTATATTGCCATTTTAACTTGGCGGTAAGCCAAGTTTTTCTAAAGTTTACCATTAAAAGAACAACTTACTTCACAAGGGAGGGAACGCAGCTTGAAACGGAAAACGGATGAAGAACTTACCAAATTAATTGTGCAAAACCACCGTCCAGCACTTGAAGAACTGTATGATCGGTATGTAAAGCTTATCTACAGTTTTTCCTTAAAAATGACGAAAGGCAATACAGAAAAAACAAAAGAAATTGTCCAACATGTCTTTCTCCGGCTTTGGACAACAAAACAAACGTACAACTCCACGAAAGGACAATTTGCAAACTGGCTTCTTACCATTACTCGCAACATCGCGATTGATCTTATTCGAAGCGACCGAAAACATAAAGGGATCATTCAATTAGAGCCTCATGAATGGAGGCAAATACAAGATTACGAGACAGAAGATATTGTCCAGCAAGTTTCTTTGAAACAGCAAATTCGTGAAGCCAAACAGTCACTCTCTCCGTCTCAACAGCATCTTCTTCATTTAGTATACTGGGAAGGTTACTCCTTACGAGAAATTGCTCAAATGGAAAATAAGCCGCTTGGTACAATTAAAAGCAGGCTGCATCAAACTCTAAAAAAACTGCGCCATTATTTCAGCGAAGACATAGGAGGGGTTCGCCATGGAAAATAAATGCGAAAACCTGTCTTTATATATTATCGATGAGCTTAGCGAGAATGAAAAAGAACTATTTGAACAGCACCTTCAAACATGCAGTCACTGTAAAAAGGAAGTAGATTCTTTTAAGGGTGTTTGGCAGACGCTTTCTAATGATATAGAAGAAGCAGAGGTTCCTGAAACGCTGAAACAAGAAGTCATGGAATTTATTTTTGCAGAAAACGAAACATCGAAACAGACTCATACTACGAAAGATAAAAAACACCATTTATTAACACGAATAAAAGAAACTTTAACGAAAAATTTCTCGCCAATATCTGCTGGGATTGCCATACTTTTAGTCATTGGTATGATCGGACTGTTCTGGAGCAATCTCCAATTAAAAGATACCATAACAACTTTAGAAAACGAAGAAGCTGATCCAGCTCAAATAATCACAACTTATGCTTTACAAGGGGAGGATGCGGCAGTTTCAGCAAATGGTACTGCCTACCTTATTCAAGAAGGTAGTAGTACTAGTCTTGTAATAAACCTAAACAATATGCCAACTGTAAAAGAGGAGGAAGTCTATCAAGTTTGGTTGTTGAAGAATGGAAATCGGCAAAATGCAGGTACGTTAAAACCAAATGAAAACGGTAATGGTCTAATTACCTATCGTCTACCAAAAAATCAATCATTTGATGATATTGGCATCACGTTAGAACCGACTCCATATAATACCCAGCCGCAAGGCCAAAAAGTGCTGGGAACTTCGTAATAGAAAAGCAAAAGTTCTCTGCTGTTATCCTGTGAACAGGGTGTATAAGCATCTCCGTCTTAGGAGGATATGGGAGAATTAGACTTTATGAAAGTATGCACCTGCAGGCAAAGGGAAGAGAGGGAAACGAAAGCATACTGTCCTGGGTGCAGTATTACTTCTAATGTATAAACCTGACGATCGTCGCCAGTACGTTCAAGGTAATTGAGTCTTAATCCAGACATTCAAGCATAAAATCAAGAAAGGAGGCTGTCCCAAAAGTTTAGTTTAGGGGATGAAAATCATCTAGTAACTGGAATATGTGAGACTCCTGCGGGAAAAGCGACAGTGTGAAGACCCCTCAGTGAGCGGTTTTTGCTCACGAGGAGGCTGAACCGCCGCCCGCGGAAAGCGAGTATATTCCAGTTCGTTTGCTGAGAACTGACTTATGGGACAGCTCCCCAATGATAAATTATACCGGAGAATTAATTATCTGTTCTCTTTTTGTCTAAAGAGTGGCTTTCTAAAGTACTTATAAAGAAAGGAAATGAATCAACATCTATATTGTCGACTACTTCGTTTGTTTTTCTGTCAATGACGGTGACCTTATTTTCACCGCTGATAGCAGCATAAACAGCATCGCCGTTTGCTGAAACGATTATACCGTGAGGCCCCTTTCCAACCTCAATTTGCTTTATTTCTTTTTCCGCTGAAATGTCAATGACCGAGACAAAGTTGGTCCCGATATTTCCCACATACGCATATTTTCCATCCTTGGTGACATCTAACACGTGATGTCCGGTTCCTACAGGAATAACTTCAGACATTTCAGCATCCTTTATATCCACCACCCCAACCTCACTCGTTTGTGTCAAGGTAACGAGCAGAGTTTTTCCGTCTGGAGTAATATTTATATTGTGAGGAGATCCTTCTACTTCTTTAATTGTATTGGTCACCTGTTGAGACGCAGTGTCAATCACTGAAATAGAGTCGGATCCAGTATTTGTGACGTAAAACGTGCTGCTATCAACGCTTGCTACACCGTTATGGGGGGACTCGCCGACATCAATGGTTGATGTTTTTTCCATCGACTCATTATCAATCACTGTAACAGTGTTATCTCCTTCGTTAACAACATACACCCATTTTCCATCTGGAGTAAAATTAATACCTTTTGGCGTCTTTCCAACCGGAATAGTTTTGATTACTTCCGCTGTTTTTGCATCGATAATCGAGACATCTTCAGATTTACTGTTGACGACATACACATTATTTCCTTTTGGGCTGATTTCGTTATAAGTCGGTTTTTCTCCTACATCTATATTACGAACAACTTCATGTGTAGTCGGATGGATAACTTGAAGATTGTTTGAATCTTTATTATTAACATATACCAGTGCTTCTTTATAAGGTCCACCTGAAGCCTGTCTCACTTCATCGTTCTCTTCTGGGTTACCCGTTGGCCCAGCAATCTTTTCATCTTCTCCTGTACATGCTGAAACGCTGGTAAGTATTACAAGAAAAAAGATAACAAAAACAACCATTCGTTTCTTCATTTAACAAACCTCCTGTATGATTTCTTTCTTATTAGGCAACGAATAAATGCTTCAAGCGGTTTGAAAAATTTTACTAAATTATTACTCCTATCTCACAGTTCGACTTATAAAAAATAGTAATGAAAAGGTTCTAACATCCTGATAACCGAACCAATATGAATTCTTATATAATTGAATTAAGAAATGTTTCCAGAATTTTTGGCTATAGTTTGAGAATCGTTTCCTACATTCTTTCTGAATAATGACTTTGCATAATTTTCATTGGTACGTTGGATTTCGTAGGTTTTAAAAACCTTAGCGGCTATTTATTTATGGGGAGCCTAAGTAAGTATTAACATTATTTTTGGAAAGAGGGATGGTTATGAATATATTATTTTCCGAAATTATTGAAAATGTACGCAATGCGTATCCGACGATTGTTTTTCCAGAAGGGGAAGACGAACGTGTTCTTCAAGCAGCGTATCAATTAGATATAGAAAAGCTCATTCGTCCTGTGTTAATTGGACGGGAAAAAGAATTGATAAAAAAATGGAAGGACTTGTTCTCATCTATACCCGAAACGGTAAAAGTCTGTGATCCGCAAACATGTCCCCAACTCAACACGTATAGAGATGCAATGTATGATAAACGCAAATCTAAAATGACAAAAGCAGAGGCAGAGAATCTCATCCAAGAGCCAAATTACTTTGGAATGATGCTCTTAGAACGCGGGGAAGTAAATGGATTTGTCGGAGGGGCACAGTATGCGACCCGTGATATTTTAAAACCAGCCATGCAGCTTATTAAGACGAAGCCTTCTGTCAAACGGATAAGCAGCTATTTTGTTATGTTGAAAGAAAAAACGGTTTACTTTTTTGCAGATTGTGCAGTAAATGTTTCTCCGCAAAGTCGGGATTTAGCTGAAATTGCTAATCTTACCGCTTGTTCTACTGAAATGTTTAATATAAATCCGCGCGTTGCATTTTTAAGCTATTCTACGAATGGATCTGCTCAATCGGAAGAGACAGCAGTGGTCCATGAAGCTGTCCGTATATTTAAACAGAACTATCCTAAGTGGCCTGTGGACGGAGAAATTCAATTTGATGCAGCCATCATCCCTGAAATTGCTCAAAAAAAATCGCCTTACTCCCCTTTGCAAGGCAACGCCAATGTATTTGTTTTCCCCAACCTTGATGCTGCGAACATAGCGTATAAAATCACACAGAGGTTAGGAGGTTTTCAGGCATTGGGCCCGATTCTCCAAGGCTTAAATAAGCCAGTCAATGATCTTTCTAGAGGGTGCAGCAGCACTGACATCTACTACATGGCTCTCATTACGGGGTTACAGTGTATCGAACAACATCAGGCTGAATTAGGTAAGAGTGTACAATGAAACAGGAGAACCGGTTGAAAGGTTCTCCTGTTTTTGCTTATATTTTAGAAATGTTTAATTTTGTTAAAGGATCAACTATGACTTCCGCCATTTGCAATTGGCGGCAACTCGAGTTTTTCTTATAACGTTTCAAATGTTTTTTCTTTTTCATAGATTAGCTGCCCATTTTTCCAAGTGGCTGTGACAGAGGCGTCTCGTATCTGCATGGGATCCGCTTCAAAAATGTTTTTATCAAGAGTGATAAAGTCTGCGATCTTTCCTGGTGCCAGACTGCCTTTCATGTTCTCTTCACCATTTAATCGTGCCCCGTCGATGGTCATGGTTTCGACTGCTTTTTCTACCGAGAGACATTGGTTTTCCCCTAATACATCTCCATTGCGTGTTTGACGGCAGCAGGCTGCCCAGATGGAGAATAATGGAGAAATCGGCGTGATCGGACAGTCAGAGTGCAGGGTAAATAATATACCAAACTTTTCTGCTTTACGTAAAGGATTCATTTGCTCTGCGCGCTGTTTTCCTAGAAAGATATCCCTGTGTCTATCGCCCCAATAGTAGATATGATTGATGAAAAAGGACAAAGGAAAGTTATAGGCAGCAGCAAGCTCTAAATCAATATCCTGTATCGTTTGGGCATGCTCTACGCGGTGATTTGCATGAGGATGAGGATTTTCATCCTGTGCTTTTTTATAAGCTTCCAAGATAGAATGAATAGCTTGATCCCCGTTGCCATGAGAACTTACCCGAACTTTTTGATCATGATATTTTCTTACCTTTTTATTAAAATCTTCTTGCTCGAACACAAGCATTCCATGCTCGGTTGTTCCTATATAGGGATCGCTTAACGCTGCCGTGCGCAATTGGATCGATCCGTCTTGAAAAAATTTAACGCTATCTATGCCCATACGGCCATTACTTTTATTCTTTAATAATTGATCTAGCGCTTTGACATCATCTTTATAATCTTTACCTTCGAACTGAAGAGCATCTTCCATGATCATTAACCGAAGGTCAAAGGGAAGATGACCTTCTTCTAGTGCTTGTACAAGCAGGGGGAGCTCTTTTTTAGCGGAGAAGATACCGACGGCAGCCTCTGTGCTCGTTGTAATGCCTTCACGGATATAGTCTTTTGCCCCTGCTTTTAGTTCTTCTAATAATATGTCTTCTGATTTTTCAGGTAAATAGGCTACTAATCGTTGAATGGCTCCAACTTCGTGTAGAATGCCGTTTAAGATGCCATTAGAATATCGGCCGAAATGCCCTCCTTGTGGATCTTCTTCCGTTTCCGTTATACCTGCAGCTTCTAAAGCTTTTGTGTTCGCCACCATAAAGTGTCCGGATATATGCTTAATAATAGCCGGTTGATGGGGAATAACATCGTCTAACTCCTCCCTGACCGGATGGCGGTTTTCTTTTAACAATGTATCATCATATCCCCAGCCAATCACCCAGTCTGATGGTGAAGTCATTCGCTTTTGTTCGATGAGTTTTTGTTGAATGTCCTGGATAGATTCGCAATTGGAAGCAGAACAATTGGCTTCGTTTTTGTTTTGCGCATACATAATTAAGTGGTTATGTGTATCAATAAACCCTGGGAGCATCAATTGTCCTTTTGCATCAATAACAGGAGTATCTGA
The DNA here is from genome assembly GCF_002886255.1 of Alteribacillus bidgolensis. Taxonomy (NCBI): domain Bacteria; kingdom Bacillati; phylum Bacillota; class Bacilli; order Caryophanales; family Bacillaceae; genus Alteribacillus; species Alteribacillus bidgolensis. The sequence continues at coordinate 2,701,140 of NZ_KZ614149.1, read as the reverse complement.
ACCCGCTTCTACTATAATCTCATCGGTTCCACCTTTATTCCAAAGCTTTTTTATGACGCCATTTTCAATTAACATCGCTTTAGCTTGAGGCTGCTGAGGGTTCATAGTATAGATATTGGCGTTAATGATTAATGTATTCAATGTTTGTCCTCCTTCTATTATTTTACTTTGCTTATAGGCTCGTTCTTTTCTTCTTCTCCACGGCTGTTCGATTGAAGAACTTCCCAATATAACGCTTTTACCTGTTCTTCATCTGAATGTTCTGACAATAAGCTGATGACGACAAGAGTGATAAGGGACAGACCAAGACCAAATATCGTGTGTTCTATCGGGATGTTTAAAAAAGGATGGAGGATGGTTCCTATCATAGCTGCAACCATACTTGCCAAGACCCCTTTTTTGGTTACTCCTCTCCAGAACATAGCTGCTAAAAACGGGATCACAAGCGTTGCACCAATGATACGGAGAGCCCATTCGTAAGTTGTTATAATATCGGACATATTGAAAGCTACAATTAAACCTAAAATAGAAATAATAACAACCGATAGTCTAGAAGCTGTCATTAATCTTTTTTCTGATGCATTTGGATCAAATAAGCGTTGGTACATGTCTCTTGTCAGGTTGGAACTTCCTTGTAAGATAAAAGAAGTTGCCCCTGTCATCAAAGCAGCTAAAAGGCCCACAAGGATGATCCCGCCGATAGCTGGATGAAGCAGCTCAACCGTTACATAGGAGAAAATTAAATCGGGGTTTAAATCATTAGGCACATATTGACGGGCCATAACTCCAATGGAGTAAGGCAGTATGGATATGAGTAAAATAATCAAAACACTGGTGACACCAGCTTTCTTGGCGACTTTTTCATCTTTGGATGCGAATATTCTTTGCCACGTTGATTGCCAAACGAGATAAAAGGGGCCGACAGAAAGAGCGAATAGTAAAACGCCAGATAATCCTACGTTTCCTAAGGGGGTTAAATACTCTGCAGGAGTCTCTGATAAAACATTCCCAATACCACCGCCATAAAAAATACTCGAAACAAATAAGGTAGTGATTCCTACGACTAGTATGATACTTTGCAGTGCATCAGTAATGATAGTAGCAGGCAAACCGCCGAGGATCGTAAATCCCAACACCATAGCAAAGCCAAGCAGCATACCAGTGGAATCATTTAACCCGAAGGCAATAGTAAATACAGTTGTCATACCGACAATCTGTAAAGCTAATGTCGGAACAGAGTAAATAATGGCAGAAAGCACGGAAGGAATAATACCGGCTTGCTTTCCAAATCTTTCGCTAAAAAGATCAGCAATAGTATAAAGTTTCTGACGTCTCAGAGGACTAGCAAAGAAATAAAACAACAATAGGGTAATAATCATGGCAGGAAAAGCAAATTGAAAATAACCTGCAATTCCTACATTAAAGCCCATACCGACCCATCCAATAAATACAGCAGCACCACAAGCGGTACTAATCATTGTGCCGGTAATTGACCAAAAGCCCATACTCCAATTGGCAATCAGGTAATTATCTGATGTCTTTACTTTCGTGTAATAATAGAATCCAAAAGCAAACATGATTAAAAAGTAAATGATGGTATACGTAATGTACCAGCTCATTTATTAGCCTCCTTCATAAAAGTACTGCTTTTACTCAGTGAACTTTCTTTTTTTACTAACTCATACAGTATTTCTGCACTTTGGTAAATGTCTTTCCAGTCGCTGTACTCTTCCTTTGAATGGCTAATTCCGTCTTTGCTTGGTACAAACATCATAATCGTTTCACCTAATCTTGGCATATAGATCGCATCATGTCCGGCACCGCTGAACATTGTTTCTGTCTCTATTCCGGATTGTCCACATATATTCTCCAGTTCTTCAAGGAGCCTGGAAGAAAATGTTACGGGGTGTTGAAAGGCTAAATCTTGAATTTCAACATTTTCTGACGTGTTACAGTCATGGATAACAGATCGAATAGTATCAACATCTTTTTGTAAAGCTTTTTTGTCTTGATTTCGAATATCTAAAAAAGTCGTCACTTCTTTAGCTATTACATTTGAAATGTTAGGTTGTACCTCTACTTTGCCTATGGTAAATGTGCCGGTGGTAAGTTGTTGTTCTGCTTTTTCGTATAATTTCTCCATAGTATGAACGGTTGCACGCATAGGATCTTGTCTATCATGATAGGGAGTAGATGCTGCATGGTCACTTCTTCCTTTGAAAATGACCTTGTGCCAGGAAAGTCCTTGAATCCCTTTTATTATCCCAATGGGCTTGTTCGATTTTTCTAATAAGGGCCCTTGCTCAATATGAATTTCACAATACATGTGTACACGATTTAACCTGGCGTTTCTTTCACCGTCGTAACCAATTCGTTCCAGTTCCTGTTGAAAAGTGAATCCTTCACTATCTTTCATTTCCCTTATTGTTTTCTCAGGAGCGGCATTTACTAAAGCGCTGCTTCCAAGCATCGGATGAGGGAAACGAGCGCCTTCTTCGTTCGTAAAAGAAACGACTTCAATTGGAATATCAGGTTTCCATTGTTCTTCTTTTAAAGCAATTAGAATTTCTAATCCAGCAGTCACCCCAACCGTACCATCATATAATCCACCATGGCGGACGGTGTCGAGGTGGGAACCAATGACAATAGGAGGGGAGGAAGGGTTTTTTCCTTCCAGCCGTCCATAAATATTTCCGAAGTCATCTACGCGCACGCTGAGGTCATGCTCACACAGTAGTTGAATAAACCGGTCCCTCGCGCTTTTATCTTCGTCCGTAAGAGCTAAACGAGTAATACTGCCGTCACTTTCTTCTCCGATATAAGAAAGATCTGAAAAAATATGCTTCAAACGTCTAGAGTTAATCGGCATATACGGACCTCCTTATCATCTAGCAGCATTTAATGCTTCTGTTAACGTTTGAACCAAAAATTGCAAATCTTCTTCTGTAGAGGTTAATGGCGGGGCAATGATGAGAACATTGCCAAGTTGAGGGACGGTATCTCCATTTTTCCCGAGAATTAGTCCTTTCTTTTTACAAGCCCCAAGTATACTGCCGATATATGCGTCGCTTACTGGTTCTTTTGTCGTTTTGTCTGCAACTAATTCCAAACCATATAGAAAACCGATGTCTCGTACTTCACCAACATAGGGGTGAGATTCTAACTCTTTTAACTGACTTAGAATTTTTTCATCAAGAGAGGCTACTCGTTCTACTATATTTTCTCGCTCAATAATTTCGATATTCTTTAAAGCAACGGCACATGCTGCTGGATGACCGCCGTATGTGGAAACGTGACGGAAATGGTTGTTTCCGTCGTTTTCTTTAAACGTTTCATAGATCTCATTTTTAATAGACGTAGCACCTAAGGGAAGATAGCCGCTTGTTAAGCCTTTTGCTGTTGTGATGATATCCGGCTGTACTCCTTTGGCATGCATATACCCAAACATTTGGCCCGTGCGTCCAAACCCTGAAACCACTTCATCGATAATAAGGAGGACATTATATTTATCACAAATTTCACGAACACGTTTTAAATAACGGTCAGATTGCGGTTTAATGACCCCGCCGCCTGATATATATGGTTCCATAATAAAACCAGCAACGGTTTCTGCTCCTTCCCAAATGATCACTTGTTCAAGCAGGCTGGCAGCCATTTCATCATCTTGTTCTGGGTTATTAAACGTACTTCGATAAGCGTAAGGAGGCGGAACATGCAGAAATCCTGGGACCCCTGGATCGTACTTGACGCGGCGCTGGGCTTGGGCAGTCGCACTCATGGCCCCCATCGTTGTTCCATGATAAGCACGATATCTGGAAATAAACTTGTATTTATCTGGATTTCCGGTTTGTTTATGGTATTGTCTCGTTATTTTAAAAGCCGTTTCGTTCGCATCGGATCCTCCATTGGAAAAGAAAGTACGATACCCTCCGCCAAGCAGTTCACTTAATTTAGCGGAAAGTTCAATCGCCGGTTGATGGCTGAAGGTTAGCGGAAAATAAGCCAATCTGTCCATTTGATTTTTGGCAGTTTCTGTAATTTCCGTTTGGCCGTGGCCAAGGTTTAAGCACCATAAACCAGATACACCGTCCATATATTTGTTTCCTTCCATATCTGTAAACCAAGAACCTTCACCGTGTGCTGCGATCATGGGGGGAGCATCTGGGTTGTATTTGTGCATGGCGTGCCAAAGATGGTCGTGGTCTTGCTGGGTAAGTCTATTTTCTTCTATTTTTTGTTGAACCATAATACGACTCCTCCTTATACTGTCATCGTTTTTGCTTTTAAAAAATCTTCACTAGGCTCATACGTCATGTCATGGGCTGCTGCAACAGCGGGGTGGGCAATGCTTCCGTTCATGGTGTTTATGGCAGATGTTAGTTCTGGATGTTTGTTGATTGCTTCCTCAAGTCCAAGAGATGCAATGGCTTGAGCATAAGGTGCTGTATTGTTCGTTAAAGCAAGGGTAGACGTTCGAGAAACAGAACCCGGAATATTGGCAACCGCATAGTGAACGACTCCATATTTTGTATAATTAGGTGCATCGTGTGTAGTAATGCGGTCAATCGTTTCAATCGAACCACCTTGATCTATAGCAACGTCTACAATGACAGAACCTTTATTCATATCCTGAACCATGCTTTCTTTCACTAGTTTAGGTGCTCTCGCTCCTGGTATTAAAACAGCACCTATTAGTAAATCTGAAGTCTTTACGGCTTCATAAAGGTTATGGGGATTTGACATAATCGTAGTTACTTGTCCATTAAACTGATCGTCTAGTTCCCGAAGGCGTTTAGAGCTAATGTCTAAGATGTTTACTCTAGCCCCTAATCCAAGCGCCATTTTGGCTGCATTCGTTCCGACAATGCCTCCTCCAACAATAGTCACTGCTGCTGGAGGCACCCCGGGAACGCCACCTAACATGACGCCTTTGCCGCCTTTAGAACCTTCTAGAAATTGAGCGCCAATTTGAACAGACATTCGTCCAGCCACTTCGCTCATTGGAGTAAGCAGTGGCAAGGATCCGTCTTTAAGTGTTAATGTTTCATAGGCAAGGGCCGTGACTTTACTATCCCGCAACGCTTTCGTTAACTTAAGCTCGGCTGCAAGATGAAGATAGGTGAATAGTATAAGATCTTCACGGAAGAACCTAAATTCTTCTTCAAGTGGTTCTTTCACTTTCATTACCATCTCACAAGACCAGGCTTCTTCAGCTGTCTTTACGATGGATGCGCCGGCCTCAAGATAATTTTCATCGCTGAACCCGCTTCCTGCACCAGCCTCCGTTTCAATGATGATTTCATGTCCAGCCCTTAATAGATTAGCTGCGCCGCCTGGCGTAATGGCTACTCTTTTTTCATTATTTTTTATTTCAGCTGGAATTCCAATTTTCATAGACGAAACCTCCTTCTTAAAATTACAAGCAATGGTACGGACGACCTAACCACTTGAAGTTATATCCATTTAAACACAAAATATAAATTGTCACAATGTTTTAAATAAAATAAGTTTTTTGTTTTTTAAATAATAGTTATTTAAAATAGTAATAGATGTTGAAATGTAAGGGTGAGATACAATTACGAAAGAAGTGGATTGAAATAATAAAAAGAGGAAGTATTATTAAATCATTGGAAAAACAGTGATACCAATCTATAATGTAGACAAACGAGATAGAAATGAGGGACAAAGATGAAACTAGATCATAAAAACCCATTGCCATTACATGCTCAGCTTAAAAAGAAACTGTCAGAACGGATCAATAATGGATTTTATTCGGATCGTCTTCCAAGTGAAAGAGAGTTTATGGATGAATATGGAGTGAGTAGAAGCACTGTACGAGAGGCTATTTCATCTTTAGTTAAAGAAGGCCTCTTAATCAAAAGACATGGTGTTGGGACATTTGTTTCTCCTAAACCAATTCAAGATTGGCTCGGAAATTTAAAAAGCACGACAGAAACAATTACGGAAATGAATCTTCAACCTGACGTGCAATTAATAACCCATGGGGAAGCAAGGCCTCCAGAGCCGCTCCAAAAAATGATCGGTGATGAAACGGTCTATTTTATTAAACGGCTTCGCTTTGCGGATGGACATCCCATTGCGTTAGAAAATGATTATTATCCATTAAATATAGGAAGGCAGTTAACCCAATTTGATTTGAACACAGAAACGATTTATGATTTGTTGGAAAATAAATTGCTGCTCCGGTTGAATAAAGCAAAGCAAGTGATAAAAGTAGGCAAGATCGAGAAAGAAGACTCAGAATTACTCCAATTTGAAGAAGATGAAAGCGTATTGATTTCGGAACGTTTTATTACATCGGCGGATGAGCAATGGATAGAATTTTCAAATAGCTATTTCCGTCCGGATATGTATTCTTTTTCGATTGATTTAGAACGTAAAAACGGTTAGGGCGCTAGTAAGTGCGCCTTCAATTATTACGTTTTTTAATGGATTCTATCACACTTTATAATAAGAAAAATAAAAATAGTTGTTTATTTTTTTAGAAAATTCTGTTTTAATAAAAGGGTACATGGTTAAGTTCATTACATCATTTCGGATAATGTGGTCCTGTCGTCCGTACCACTAATCAATGAAAGCAAGACAGGAAACACGTTTTTATCCCTACTTATTTTTTTATTTAAACAAAGGAGGAATCATGATGCAGACACAAACACCAACAGGCATTCATTTTGAAAAGAAGGTGAAGATGACGCCAAGTGAGGCTATTGTAGAAACACTTGTTGCTGAAGGCATTGATCATATGTACGGGATCCTAGGCTCAGCGTTTATGGACATGTTAGATCTTTTGCCAGAGGCAGGGATTGAGTTTATTCCGGTGCGCCACGAACAAAGCGCAGCCCATATGGCAGATGGATATACCCGCGTAACGGGTAAAGCAGGGGTAGTTATTGGACAAAACGGCCCGGGAATCACGAACATGGTTACTTCTGTCGCAGCTGCTCATTTGGCGCACACGCCGATGGTGGTCATCTCCCCATCTGCCGGCACACCGACAATAGGCTGGGACGGCTTCCAAGAAGCGAATCAAGTATCAATTTTTGAATCGATCACAAAAGAAACCGTGCAGGTTCCTCATGTCAGCAGGGTGGCTGATTGTCTGCGGACGGCGTTTCGCATTGCATATGCAGAAAAAGGACCTGTTCTCTTTGATATTCCGCGCGATTTATTCTTTGGCGAAATCGAAGAACAAATTCTGCAGCCGCATCAGTACCGTGTAACCAAACGTGGATTTGGTGATTCTAAAACGCTGGACCGGGCAGTTGAATTATTAAAAGATGCAAAAAAACCTGCGATTATATCCGGGCGTGGGGTTGTAGATGCTGATGCGATAGAGGACGTAAAAAATATCGCCGAACATCTTTCTGCTCCTGTCGCTACTTCTTATATGCATAATGACGCTTTTCCGTGGAATCATGAATTAGCAGTAGGCCCGATTGGCTATATGGGAGCCAAATCAGCGATGCGTACTTTACAGGATGCGGACGTGTTACTAGCGATCGGCACCCGTCTGTCGGTATTTGGTACATTACCAGCCTATGATATTGACTATTTCCCGAAAAATGCAAAAATAATTCAAGTAGATATCAACCACCGTAATATTGCACGAACTCATCCGATTGAATGCGGCATTTTAGGAGATGCCAAAGATGTCTCCGAAGAACTTTATACTCGTCTCAGCCAAGCAGACCCTAATCGACCTGTAGACACACAGCGCCGCATGTCTATTAAAGAAGAGCGCCAGAAGTGGGTGACAGAGATAGAAGAGCTCGCTATGGAGAATGGAGAACCAATGAACCCGCGCCGGGCTTTACTGGAGATATCCAATCTCATTACTGATGATACAATCGTTACTTCTGACATAGGGAACACGTCGTCTACATCCAACTCATATCTCCGTTTTAATGAACCACGGAAGCATTTGGCGGCCCTGACATTTGGGAACTGCGGGTTTGCTTACCCAGCAGCGATTGGAGCAAAAAAAGGAAAGCCAGACGCTCCGGTTGTTTCGATTGCCGGGGACGGAGCATGGGGGATGAGTCTGCATGAAGTGAGCACCGCCGTGGAACAGAAGATTCCGGTTGTTGCATGTGTCATTAATAACGGGGCCTGGTGCGCGGAGAAGAAAAATCAGGTAGACTATTACAATAACCGTTTTGTTGGAGCGGATATTGAAGGGCCGGACTTTGCCGAAGTAGCCCGCAGCATGGGAGCTGCAGGAGAAACAGTGGATAACCCGGAAGATTTAAAGCGCGCCTTTACAGAAGCTCTGCATTCAGACCGCCCTACCGTATTAAACATCAAAGTTGACGGCACACAGCTCGCACCACCATTTCGAAAGGATGCCTTAAAAATGCCAGTACGCCATCTCGACAAGTATGCGCATCTTGATCACCGTAATTGGTAAGAAAAAAGAAGTCCCTGGACATATATGTAATGTTCAGGGGCTATTTCTTCTTAGCGCATATTGTTATATTCTTGGTTTTGATGCCAGAAGAAAGGTGGGATTAGATTGAACCATGACCATTTAAAGACCTTTTTGACCGTTGCAGACCAAAAAAGCTTTTCCGAAGCGGCACGTATCCTCTATTTATCCCAGCCCACGATCACTTCACAAATTAAGGCACTTGAAAGTGCAATAAATGCAACGCTATTTGTTCGGACTAAAAAGTATGTAGAATTAACACAAGCGGCTAAAACACTTTATCCTTATGCAAAAGAAATTTTAAACACACAAATTCAAGCGCAAAATGACATTCATCAATTGTTAGGCGAACTTCACGGAAAACTGATCGTCGCTAGCAGCTTAACAATTGGTGAAAATATTCTTCCTTCCTTGCTTTATGAATTTAAAACGAAGTACCCCAGAGTCGAATTAGATACAGAAATCATTAATAGTCAGTATATTGCAGAAATGGTTAAAAATGAAGAATTAGAAATTGGACTTATTGAGGCTGAATTAGAGGAGCCGGTTTTGGAAATGGAGCCTTTCATGTCTGATGAACTATTATTGGTTGCTAGAAAAGGATACTTCACCGAACTTAAACAGATGATCACCATTGAAGAACTAAGTACAACTCCTATTGTTTTGAGAGAAAAGGGTTCTGGCACGCGTACTGTTGTTCATCAGCATTTGAAAAACAATGGAATCTCCCCGGAAGACTTAAATATTGTCCTTGAGCTGGGAAGTACAGAAGCTGTTAAAACAGCAGTGGAAGCAGGTCTTGGAGTATCTATTTTATCCAAACATGCCATAAGAAAAGAATTGTCTCTTGGTTTATTTGAAACGTTTCCTATTCAAGGTGTCGAGCTTACCCGCTGTTTTTATTTTATATATAAAAAAAATCAAACTTTGTCTTTAGTGTCTGAAAAATTTCTTGCGTTAATTCGGGAAAAAAATGAATGTAACAACCAACGAGTAAAGGAGGACTGAAAAGGTGGATCTTAAACAATATAAGCGCATAAAAGAACTGAATCTGTATGTAACGGGATTGTGCAGAGAAATAAATGATTCCACTATTGAGACATTTATTGCCGTAGCAGCAAATGCTGTAGAACAAATCAACAACGAATTCTTAGAAGACGCTAAAAAACTATCTTACCTTCCCTTGTATTTACCGTTAACGCACTTATATAATCAATTACTTCGTGTACGGACCTATGCTGATAGAAAAGATTTCTCTAAAGCCCGTGTCCAAACGATAGAGAGCTGTGAAGAGGTGATAGCAAATAGTAATGTATATTTGCAAAAAATGGAATATAAGGAAAAAGGATTGTGATTGCGAACTTAGCAGGAAATCCTTCATGTCAACGGTTCGTTTTTAGTAGAAGTTCCTTAGCTGAACTTCCTTTTTTTAAACTTTAGGAAAATTTAACTTTGTTAAAGGATCAAAGTATAAGCAAAACTGCGACTTCCGCCATAGGAATCAGTGGTAAGACAGGGTGCTTGTGCTTTTCTTTTAGTACATAATTCCTCATAAAAATTTCAAATACAGCTCATTTAACATTTTTTAATATTTAATTAATTATAAATAGTGCGATAATTCAAAGAATGTGGTTCAATTATAATAAGGGGTAAGGACGTCCGTACCACATTGCGGAAAAGGAGGATAGGATGAATCAGTTTTGAAATGAGTACACAATCTTTACGTGAAAGAGACTATGAGGGACTTTAAAAAAGAAACAGTCAGCGGCCGCACTGTTATAAAAATGTGCGAAGGGGTTTTTGAATATGAGTGACAGACCTACTTTGAATAAGTCATTTAAGCCACATTGGATTTGGGCGATTGCACTTGGTTCTTCCATCGGTTGGGGTGCATTTGTACAACCTTCTGTATGGATGTCTGATGCAGGGCCGTTAGGAGTTATGCTAGGTTTTGTTATTGGTGCGTTATTGATGATGCTTATAGCAGTCAGTTATGGTGTTTTGATCAAATCTTTTCCTGTTTCTGGAGGAGAGTTTACCTACGCATTTTTAAGTCTGGGGAAGAAACACGCCTTTGTATGCGGCTGGTTTTTAACCCTTGGCTATATCTGTATTGTTGCACTAAATGCTTCAGCCTTTGCTTTAATGTTTAAGTTTGTTTTTCCAAGCCTTGTTGAGAACCTGCAAATGTATCAGATTGCCGGTTGGGATGTTTATCTATTTGAAATCATGGCAGCTACACTCCTTCTAGGCATTTTCACTTATTTCAACATAAAGGGCGGGGTCATATCTGGAAGAATGCAATTCTTTTTTTGCAGTGTGATGATATTGAGTATTTTTACACTTTTTATCACGGTTGGTTTCAATCCCGGCTCTAGCGTTAGTCATGTCGAGCCTTATTTTCCAACAGAAAAAACAGCTTTTGCCGCGGTCATATCCATTGTTGCCATTGCTCCTTGGGCGTATGTAGGTTTTGATAATGTCCCGCAAGCAGCTGAAGAATTTAAATTTTCTTCAAAAAAAGCTTTTTCTTTAATTATTTTTGCATTAATCGCTGCAGCCATTTTGTACTGTGCCATGGTTTATACGACCGCATTAATTATGCCATGGCAGGAATTAGCAAATCAAAACTATGACTGGGGGACAGGAACAGCTGTAGTCGATACGTTAGGAGCATTTGGCCTGACAATTTTAGTGTTAGCTTTAACAATGGGGATATTTACCGGATTAAACGGTTTTATCATGTCTGCCTCGCGGTTACTATTTGCCATGTCGAGAGCTAAATTTTTACCAAAAGGATTTTCAAAGTTACATCCGAAGTACAATACCCCTCACTTAGGAATTATTTTTACGACGATGATCGCCATGCTTGCCCCCTGGTTTGGAAGGGAAGTATTGCTTTGGATTGTTGATATGTCAGCCATTGGTGTTTCCATTGCTTATTTTTATACATGTTATACGGCCTACACGATGTTCAAGTGGTCCAATCATGACGGCGGTGCGCTTCAAGTAGAAACAGTAAGTCCTAGAAAGAAACTCATTTCCTTAATAGGGATGACCGCTAGTATTATTTTTATGGGGTTATTACTAATCCCAGGTTCCCCAGCGTTTTTAGGGATGGAATCAAGAATAGCGTTAGTAGTATGGGTTATTCTAGGAATGGTTTTTTATATGAAAAAACGAGAAGAGTTAAATAATATATCAGACAAGGAACTAAGATATTTGATACTAGGAGAAAAATCAAACAGTGATGAAAAAGTAGAAAACGTAAATTAAAGACAAGATTGAAGCTGTTCCAACGTGATTTTTCACTTGGGCAGCTTTTTATTTATACTTTAGACTTGTTAAAGGATCAAAGTATAAGCAAAACTACGGCTTCCGTTATTTAGGACTTGGCGGTAAGCCAAGTTTTTCTAATATTGCTCATAAACAAGAGCAAAAGTAAACATTTTGAACATTGCTCCCCTGTTATAAAATCCCTTAATAGCGTTAATAATTATTAAAATAACGGAAAATAGGGAGAATTCGAATGGGATTTAAACGGAAGCGGAAACTCAAAAACATATTAAAAAAGTCTTTGCAAGCAGAGTCGAACGTACAATCTTCTCATTCGAAAGAAACACAACAATCAGTTTTGCATGATAGACTGCAGGAAAATGTTGAGGAAATCACACGTACACTGGGAAGCAGTACAGATGTGGTGACACGGGTTATTTATATTGGACAGGACAGACTTATTAAAGCAGGCATCATCTATCTAGATGGACTTGTTAATAATGAATCCATCCGTGATCTTATGGGAGCACTAAGGGCCCCTGTGAGAGAAATTGAAGAGAAAGATGAGCATCACTTCTTTTGTGATCAAGTAGTAGAAGTATTGAAGGAAGGCTCCTTATCAGCTGAAAACACCAAAAAAATCGACAATTTCGACTCGCTTTTTGCTTCCGTTCTATCAGGAGACACGGCCATTCTTTTTGATGGACAGACGGAAGGGATAATGGTTAACACGAAAGGCGGAGATCAACGGGCCGTTACGGAACCAGTAACTGAACAGGCAGTACGCGGGCCGCAAGAAGGTTTCACGGAAAATCTCCGTACCAACACATCATTAGTCAGGCGAAAAATTGAAAATCCAAATCTATGGCTTGAAACAAAACGGATCGGACGTTCCACAAAAACAGCTGTTGCGATCATGTATATCAATGGAATTGTGAACGATAAGATAGTGGAAGAAGTACGCAGGCGGCTGGCCCGGATTGATATTGACAGCGTGTTAGAAAGTGGTTATATCGAGGAGCTTATTCAGGATGAAACATTTACACCTTTTCCTACTATGTTTAACTCAGAACGGCCGGATGTGGTGGCAGCTAAATTATTAGAAGGGCGAGTGGCACTTCTTGTCAACGGAACCCCTTTTGTTTTGACAGCACCCGCTACGTTTATCGAATATTTTCAAGTAAATGAAGATTATTATCAGCGGGCGACTATTGGAACATTTCTCCGTTTTTTACGAATAGGAGCTTTTTTTACTGGGATGCTTGCTCCTTCTTTATATATTGCACTGACGGCATTTCATCAGGAAATGATTCCGACACCTTTATTAATCAGCCTGGCAGCGCAGCGTGAAGGCATCCCATTTCCTGTGTTTGTGGAAGCACTTTTGATGGAGACCATTTTTGAAGTCTTGCGTGAAGCGGGAACAAGGATGCCTAAAGCTGCAGGTCAAGCTGTCTCAATCGTAGGGACGTTTGTGATTGGAATTGCAGCTGTCGAAGCCGGGCTTGTCTCTGCTGGAATGGTGATCATTGTCTCTCTTACCGCCATTTCCACCTTCGTCATGCCCTCTTACGATATGGGTATTGCAGTTCGTTTGCTTCGATTTCCAATGATGTTTCTAGCCGCCATTTTCGGTTTGTTTGGGATTTTTATCGGCTTAATGGCGCTTGTTCTTCATACAGCTAATCTACGATCTTTTGGTGTTCCTTATATGGTTCCCTTTGGACCTTTCATCGCTGCTGATCAAAAAGATGCTCTATTTCGCCTGCCGTGGCGAGGGATGTTTTCTCGTCCTCGGTTAATCAGTCAAAAAAATATTGTACGAGAGGATAAACCCTTAAACTCTAAACCTGATTCCAGACATGAACCAAAGGAATAATAGAGGTGGACTAATGACAAGATGCAAAGAAATGTTCATCCTGTTTTTTATAGGCTCTATCATGGTAATCGTTTTATCTGGCTGCTGGAGCAGTCAGGAATTAAATGAGATGTCAATCGTTTCGTCGTTAGGTCTTGATAAGCAAGAAGATAAATATAGGGTAACTGTACAGGTTATCAACCCCGGAGAGATCGCCGAAAAAGAAGGAGGAGAAGAAGCACGAACGTCGATTACTACCTACCAGGGGGTAGGGAGCACGTTATTTGAAGCTGTACGAAGACTAACAACAAAAGTTCCGAAAAAAATATATGCTGCCCACCTCCGTACCGTTGTAATTGGTGAAGAACTGGCCAAAAAAGACGGTATCAACAAGGTGTTAGAGTTTTTAATACGAGATCATGAATTCCGAACCGATTTTTACTTTCTTATTGCTAAGAATACTACTGCGAAAAGTATACTGGATATTTTGACACCTATGGAAAAAATTCCAGCACAGAAAATGTTTTTTTCGTTAGAAACCTCTCATGAACACTTTTCTTCAACGGTAACAGTAACGATTGATCAGTTAATTACAGATCTTGTCACTAAAAAGAAAAATCCAGTAATAACGGGTGTGCAGATTTCCGGAGATCCAGAAGCCGGTACATCCAAGACCAATGCGGAAAGTATCCCGGCCTTGACACAATTTGAATTTTCAGAGGTTGCTGCTTTTAAAAAAGATAAATTGATCGGTTGGTTAAATGAGAGGGAAAGCCAAGGATACAACTTCATTATGGATGACATTGTCAATCCGACCATTGACACGTCGTGTCCAAACGCAGAGAAAGAAAAAATCGCGCTTGAATTGACACGCTCATCAACTGAATTAAAAGGAAATGTTCACAACAATCAGCCAAGAATTGAGATAAATGTTCAAGCAGAAGGGAATTTAGGAGAAGTAATGTGTGGGATCGATGTAAAGAAGGAGAACATGCTAAACCAGATAGAAAAACTTGCGGAGGAAAAAATCAAAAGTCTAATGCAATCATCCATTCAAACAGCACAAAATGATTTTAGAAGTGATATTTTCGGTTTCGGAGAAGTAATCCACCGTGAGGATCCTAAAGCATGGAAACTGCTTCAAAAAAATTGGGAGCAAGAATTTTCTGATCTGCCGGTAGACGTGAAGGTTACATTCAATATAAGGAAAACGGGAACAGTTGGTAATCCATTTCTTAAAAACCTGGAGGAGGAATAAACATGCTGCATGCAGCAGGAATTCTTATAGTGGTCGCTATCATAGCTGCCATTGAAGTACCAGGACTTCGAAAAAAGAAGCAGAAAAAAGAACTGTTGATGTTTTCCATTCTCCTGCTCATTGGCGCTGCGTTATCTCTCACCCAAAGTTTAGTAGATCAGCTTCCGACCCCGTTAGCTTGGATTGAAGCTATTTTTAAGCCGATACATGACGTCTTATTTGCCCCTTTCAAATAACGGTGTCATTATGAATGCAGAGAGCAGCGGCCTATTTTTCTTCCGTATTTTTTCGGAAAATCCCCACTCCTAACAAAAAAAGCGGCCAAATAAAACCAAATGTGAAAATATAAGGCACCCAGGTGTGGGCATCCCATCTTTGTCCGTATATTGTATCTGGAAAAACTATAATAGACAAAACAACCAGTATCATCCCTAAAGGAAGTGTAAGCGGACGATAATCGTTTAAATTAAAAATTTTGGCAAGAGCTACAACAGTAATATAAAAATAAATAGTTAATCGGAAATAAAGGGAAATCAGCCATATGATAGCCATGATGACCTCTATTCGTGTTAAAAAATTTCCTATATTAATTTTTTTTGCCAACGCATAGCTGGGATATATATATAGCTCCGTTAAAGAAGGACCGAGCACCAAAATACATAAAGTGACGATGATTCCTATTAGAATCGAACCGATGAAGCTGCCAATCAAAAAAGTTTTTCGGGCTGTTTTTGGATGATTAATATAAGATGGAAAGATCATTAAAAGAACGACCAGAGGAAAATAGGTGATGCCTAAAAATGACAAGATTGCAGGGATTACTGGTTTTATTCCTCTTTCTAAAACAGGTTGAAAATTTTCAAATTTCATTTCGGGAGACAGAAAAATAATAAGGCCGATAAAAAGTAAAATAAACCAAGGAAATACTATTTCCGCAGTACGTGCCAATGTTTCGATCCCAAAGCGGACTCCCAATATGACAACGATGGCAAAAAAGATGTTAATTGCCAGCAATGGTGTTTCAAGGATGATTTCTGCGGTCATAAAATTACCTAAATAAAATAAAACGGTAACAGGACCACCTAAGAATAAAGTAGTTATAAAAAAGAGAGAGACGGCTTTTCCTAACCATTTCCCCAAAAGTTTTTCATGTACCTCAATCAAGGTCATATCAGGAAAAAGGCTGCCTAACGCGATATATAATATTACCAAGCACACACCAATTCCTATTCCAAAAATTGCTGCGAGCCAGGCATCTTGTTTAGCATCAGAAACAAGGCCTGATGGTACAATCAAGATAGCACTGCCAACTGTAAATAAAATGACCAATATCATAAATTGACTTGCTGATATTTTCCATTTATCAAACATGCTATTCACCTCAAAGGTTGTCTACCTAGTCATTATTGACAACCTTTTAACATTTTAAAAAGATTTGAAATGAGGGAATTAAGACATTAGTTTATAGAAAACAGAAGTATAGTAAGAAGAGATGAACAGGGATATTTAATTTTAGGGGTGAGACAGGTCCATGTAAATGGCAGCTTTTTCCTTAGACCCGAGGGGATATTATTTAATGAGCCGGACCTTCTGTAATTCATGCATTTTTCGTTTAAGGCTAGAAGCTCACATCGGCTGCCTGGTGACATTTGGGAGAAGTGAGAAACAAGAATCACAACCGAAGTTGTTACAGTGTATCGTGACTGCTTTTATTAAAGCAACGGTAAATACTTGAACAATTTGTTCTATTATATAACGTGGTAATCTTTTGAACCCCGACATTCCTGGTCACTTTGAAAGGATTAGTCATTATGTAGATTTATGATTCCAACATTGGTTATAGTGTTAAAATCTTAGTAACGCAGCTTCATAAGGAGAGTTCTTATTTCATCATCCTCCATTAATAGATGATAATGCTTCTCTTGAATTTTAGTTAAAGCAACGTCATGGTGAAAAAACTCAGTAAATACCTTTACAAATGGCTTCGCCCTTGTATTTATCGATTGCCAAGAATGGTTTTCCACCCCTGCAAAGATTACTTCTTGATCATCGGCAATAATTAATCTAAATCTTTCTAATGCAGTGTGCTCTTCAGCAGGTATAAGAGTATGAACATTAGATAAATTTGTTTTTAAATCACCTACCACAAGCACTTCACATGCCACTCCATTTCTCTCTTTTTCTTCAAGTAATGGTAAATATTCTAACAAGTCATCTTTCCATCCGGAAATACGAATAAAATTTTCCGCTTTTTGAATAAGTTGTTTACTTTGTACTCGAATAGACGTGTCCATTTTTAAGCTCCAAACACGATCATCAGAAAACGGTTTTCTAAATTTATTCTTTTTTAATTGCTGAATGTTATTTTCAAATTCAGTAGTTAGTTTTTCAATAACAAGCGGTAAAGGCAAAGCAGTATAAAGCTTTTTCTTTTCTGAAGTAGAGTCCATCACTAGGCCTTTATCAATCATACGCGAAAGAACCTCATAAACTTTTGCTTTAGGTACTCCGGAATATTTAACAATTGTGGCTGCATCCAATGGGTCCTCCATAGATACAAGCGTTTCATAAATTTTACTTTCATATTGTGAAAAACCAAATTTTTGTAACATATTTACTCCTACTTTTCTTTTTTTCTATTAACTACCAAAAGATGAGCATTCCTTAGACCTGTACTCTGACACTATATTTACTTCTTTAACATTATAAATTTTTTAATTTTAATTGACAAATAATATAACGTTCGTGTAGGCTTTTAAATGGTTACTATTATAGTAGTAACCAAAAATAATAAAATAATAAATAATTTCAACATGAAACTGAACGAAAGCGCTATTAGTAAATTCTAAGCATATGAAGGTGAAGAAAACTGATAGAGGTGTAATCATTTTAAACGTAATAGTTAAAAGAACTGCTGAAATTATATGAAGTGGCATGGAGGAATTAGTAATGAAAACGGTGTACGTTAACGCTGCCTTTTTTACTATGAATAAGAAAAACCAAATTTTTGAAAACGGAATGATGATTGTAGAAAATCAATCAATTGTCTATATAGGTCAACACGATCCCAACAAACTGATAGATATAGATCAAGTAGTGGATCTTGGTGGAAAGTGGGTTCTTCCTGGTCTAGTAAATACCCATTCACATGTTGTAATGACCTTGTTGCGTGGTAGTGGAGATGACATGCTGTTAAAGCCTTGGCTTGAAACCAAAATATGGCCTATGGAAAAACAATTTACAACAGAAATTGCTTCTACAAGTGCTCAACTTGGCATTTTAGAAATGTTAAAAACAGGAACAACTACATTCTCAGATATGTTTAATCCAAATGGTATAGATTCAGATGAGGTAATACATCAAATAAGCAAAACTGGTATTCGTGGAGCTTTTTCTCAAACAATTTTTAGTTCGGAAACGCGAATGGAACAGAAAGCGAATTTCAAAGAAGCTGAGCGCTTTACTAAGAAATATAAAATGTTTGCTAAAGGTCGTCTAACAACTATGGTAGCTCCCCATAGTCCATATGCTTGTAATCCAGAAACTCTTATAGAGTGTGTACGGATCGCTGAGGAAAATGATGTAGGAATTCACATTCACGTTTCAGAAACGGAGGGTGAAATTTTAGAAATAGAAAATCGTTATGATGTCCGTCCTATTGAGCATCTTCGTCAGTTAGGTATTTTTGAGCGACCAACGGTAATTGCCCATGGTGTGTTCCTTAATGATGAAGAAAGAGCGATGTTAAATCAATATGGTGTACGAGTTGCTCACAATCCTATTAGTAATTTAAAACTGGGGTCTGGAATTGCAGATATTGTAAGTCTGTTAGAAACGGGGGTTAAAGTAGGAATTGCAACAGATAGCGTAGCTTCTAATAATAATTTTGATATGTTCGAAGAAATCAGAACTGCTGCACTTTTACAAAAAGGTATTTATAAAGATCCAACAAAATTCCCCGTTCAACTTGCACTTAGCTTAGCTACCCGGATTGGAGCTCAAGCCATTGGCATGGAATACACGGGTTCTCTTGAAGTAAACAAAAAGGCAGATTTTATCACCATTAATCCTTACAACAAGGAGCATTTACAACCAATAAGCCAGGCATATTCTCACTTGCTTTATGCAGCGCGCGGAAACGATGTATGTGATGTCTATATTGATGGTAAAGAAGTGGTGAAAGACGGTATTTGTTTAACAATAGATGAAGAAAGAGTAATTGCCGAAGCTAATGAACTAAAGGGGACACTTTCTAGTTAATTAAAAGACATTCTTAAAATTTATAATATTTTTTATATACAAAACTTTCACTTACATTATTTATCAATATGAAAGGAGCAATAAAATGAATTTTAGTAGAAAAGTTCAACAAACAAAGGAATACTTACTTTCAAAGATCGATCGACTCCCAACGATTGGATTAATCTTGGGGTCTGGACTTGGTGCATTAGCGGAGGATATCGAAAATCCAATTTATATTCCATATGATAAAATTCCTCATTTTCCTATTTCAACCGTGAAAGGCCATGCAGGTCAAATTATAATAGGTAATCTAAATGGGAAGTGCGTATTGGTAATGCAAGGAAGGTTTCATTACTATGAAGGTCATTCTCTTGAATCTGTAACCTATCCCATTCGTGTGATGAAAGCATTAGGAGTTCAGAAATTAGTTGTGACAAACTCTGCTGGTGGTATAAATGCTGCTTTTAAACCTGGTGATTTAATGATTATTCGAGATCATATTAACTTGATGTCTAAAAACCCGTTAATTGGTCCTAATGAAGAAGAGTTTGGTGAAAGGTTCCCGGATATGTCTGAAGCTTATTCAAATAATTTGATTAAATTGACAAAAGAAGTAGCGAAAAAGAACAAAATAAATGTTGTTGAAGGTGTCTATGCTGGAGTGATTGGACCTAATTATGAAACACCAGCCGAGGTGAACTTTTTAAATATAATTGGAGCTAGTGCTGTTGGAATGTCAACTGTTCCAGAAGTAATTGCAGCCAAACATTCCGGATTAGAGGTGCTTGGTATTTCTTGTATTAGTAATATGGCGGCCGGAATTTCTGAAAACTCCTTAAATCACGATGAAGTAATGGAAACTACAGAAAAGATAAAGAGTCAATTTATACAGTTAGTTAAAGAAACGGTTGCAAGAATAAATAGATTTTAACTTTCAATATTAGTCAAATAAACAATTTCATAGAATTTATGAGTAGGAGGTTAAGTTGTGATTCAATATTTACGACAACATTTTCACTTGGAGTTTTACAGAACGACGTGGAAAAGAGAACTTATGGCAGGGATAACCTCCTTTTTCACAAGTGCTTACATTATATTAGTGAATCCCTTGATTTTAAAAGACGCTGGAATACCGTTAAGCGTTAGTATCATAGCAACTATTGTGACTTCCATTGTCGGTTGTCTATTGATGGCTCTATGGGTTAATGCACCGATCATTGTGATCCCTGGTATGGGGATCAATGCTTTCTTTAGCTATTCTATGATTCAATCTATGGGACTAACTCCACACCAAGGACTGGCTGTGGTCATTGTCTCAGGAATACTTTTTTTTCTAGTCAGTATCTCTTCATTTGGGGGACGGATTCTAGCATCTGTTCCTAATTCCTTAAAACACGGGATAACAGTGGGGATTGGCTTTTATCTTACCTTTATCGGATTACAAAAAGGAGGAATTATACAATCTAGTGAAACGACCATTGTTACTCTTGGAAATTTTGGGAATCCTGTTGTCATTTCAACACTAGCAGGTCTGGTGATCACACTAGTGTTGTTTGCTCGTAATATTACCGGAAGTTTGTTGATTGGCTTATTCTTTACTAGTCTATTGACTTTAGGAATGACGAATAAAAAGGAAATCACTGGTGATGGAATAAATGTTCAGGCATATAGCCATATATTTGCCTCAGGAGAATTTAGTATTTTACAGATTCCCTTTTGGATTGCTGTTTTTTCTATGACAATGATTGTTCTATTTGAGAATATGGGTTTGCTTAGCGGAATGCTGCCAGATATTAAAAAATTCCCTCGTGCTTATAAGGCAGTGGCACTCTCTACCGTAGCTTCGGGAATTTTCGGTACAAGTCCGGCCATTGCTTCTGCTGAAAGTGCGTCTGGAATATCGGAAGGCGGAAAAACAGGTATACCTGCTCTTGTAACGGCAATCTTATTCGCCCTTTCCGCAATAGCCTTGCCATTTATCCAACTGATACCGGGAAACGCTGTTGCACCGGTATTAATCATTATTGGTGCACTTATGATGAAAAGTGTTCTTCACATCCCTTTTCACGAATTTTCTGAGGGGTTTCCTGCTTTTTTAATTATTGTTTGTATACCATTGACATCTAGTATCGCTGATGGTTTGGCTTTTGGTTTTATTGTATATCCCATGGTCAAAATAGCACTTGGAAAGTCGAAACAGGTGTCATTCCTCGTTTATTTAATTGCTGTTCTCTTTCTGTTAAATATAGTCGCTTCTTCTGTGCTGGTACATTAGCATCTACTTAATTGTTTACCTATTTCTAGTCTTCACTTTAAAGCAGAAAGATCTAATTAGACAGTCAATATATAGCATGAATTTTGAAACCGCAATCAATAAGTATTAAACATTTTATATTTACAATGGGGTGTTAAAAAATGGCAGTTATGAACAAAAAAATAGTAAAAACGATATTAGGCTTTGCAATTATAGTTAACGGCTTAGCAGCATGTTCAGTAAATAACGATACTTCAGAAACAATAGATACGAAACCAGTAGAACAGACAACAACAGAAAACGAGGCACCTCTAGAAGAACAATTAACTATGTCACTAGTTTGGTACCAAACTTCAGGAGAAAACAAATCACTTTATTTACAAGGTTATAATATTGGTAAAACAATGTTAGATAAAAAATTAGCAGCGGGAACGGAAAAAAAACCAGCTATTATTTTGGATATTGATGAAACTGTTTTAGATAACAGTCCTTATAACGCTTATTTAGCATCTTCTGGTGATGTTTACCCTAATCATTGGGATGAATGGGTTAATAAAGCAGAAGCAGAACCTTTACCAGGATCTTTAGATTTCCTTAACTATGTAGATTCGAAAGGTGTAGATATTTTTTACATTTCTAATAGAAGAGTAGAGCAAATGGACGCAACGATAAAAAATCTTCAAAATAAAGGATTTCCGCAAGTGAAAGATAGTCATATTTTATTAGAATCAGACACATCTAGCAAAGAAAATAGAAGAGAAAGTGTGTTAGCTGAACATGAAGTATTATTACTATTTGGTGATAACCTAAATGACTTTTCTGATTTGTTTGAAGAGAAGAATGTTAAAGAACGTTTGGATACAGTTCAAGATTTAAGAGCTGAATTTGGAAACAAATTTATTGTATTTCCAAATCCAATGTATGGTGATTGGGAAGGAGCAGTGTACGAATATGATTGGGAGAAAACAGATGAAGAAAAAAAGAAAGATAGAAAAGAAAGTTTAAATGTGTTTAAACCGTAATGATAATAAACAGCTCATACGTGTTTTTTCTCAGGAGAACTACGATTTTTTGTTCTGTTAATGAAAGCGTTTAAAGCTATAGGTAAATCTATTATTTTTTGGAGAGTGTTTTGATAATGAATGTTTTATGGGGAATTTTTGGTGTGATTACGATTTTTTTCATCGCCTATCTTTTTTCTGCTAATCGAAAAGCGATTAAATTACAAACCATTTTAGGAGGGTTGAGCATACAAATATTGTTTGCTTTTATTGTTTTAAAGTGGGAAGTAGGGCGTGCTGTTCTACATTGGCTAACGCTAAGGGTGACAGATATTATTAGTTATGCAAATGAAGGTGTTAATTTTCTATTTGAGGGTCTGTTTGAAGAAGAAGCAAATATTGGTTTTGTTTTTGCAATCGAAGTTTTATCGATTATTATTTTCTTTTCTTCGTTAATATCAATACTTTATTACATAGGCGTTATGCAGTGGCTGATCAAACTGCTTGGAGGAGTGCTCTCAAAGATGTTAGGTACAAGTAAGGCAGAATCAATGTCAGCAGCTGCAAATATATTTGTAGGTCAAACAGAAGCGCCGATAGTTGTTCGACCATACCTAAAAGATATGACAAACTCCGAGTTATTCGCAGTCATGACGGGTGGTCTTGCGTCTGTAGCAGGTTCTGTATTAATTGGATATTCATTGATGGGAGTTCCGTTAGAATATTTATTAGCAGCAAGTTTTATGGCAGCACCGGCCGGTTTAATCATGGCTAAAGTAATTATCCCTGAAACGGAAAATGTTGAAGCAACTGATGAAATCAAAGTCGGAAAGGATACCGAATCTACAAATGTTATTGATGCAGCAGCTCGTGGTGCGGGTATTGGTTTACAATTAGCATTGAATGTAGGGGCAATGCTTTTGGCATTTATTTCTTTAATTGCATTAATTAATGGAGTATTAAGTGGTTTTGGTGGGTGGTTTGGATTTAATGGATTAACGCTTGAAGCAATTCTAGGTGTACTTTTTGCACCAGTCGCATTTGCTATCGGTGTCCCTTGGTCTGAAGCAATGGAAGCTGGAAGTTTTATCGGGCAAAAAATTGTATTAAATGAGTTCGTTGCTTATGCTGCTTTTTCACCAGAAATTCCAGAACTTACTGACAAAACGGTTGCAGTTGTCAGTTTTGCTCTTTGTGGATTTGCGAACCTGGGGTCGTTAGCTATTCTTTTAGGGGGACTTGGTGGACTTGCTCCAGAACGCCGCAGCGATATTGCACGCCTTGGTTTACGAGCTATCTTAGCTGGGGCTCTTGCTTCATTACTTAGTGCAGCAATTGCGGGAATGTTCTTCTAACTATATCGGAAAGGAAAAACTATCAAACACATTAGTATCGGAAAATTAAATCATAACTGTAAGTTTACCATGATACCTTTGGTAATTATGGATAGAGTAGGAGAAAGGACGATTATGATGAAAAAGTTTAAAAGAGTGTTTTTAATTGTACTTGATTCTGTAGGAATCGGTGAAGCTCCTGATGCTAATCGCTTTAATGATATAGGAGCCGACACACTCGGTCATATTGCTGAGAGAACAGGTGGATTGAATCTTCCCAACCTTGCTAAGATTGGGTTAACTCACATTCGTGAATTAGAGGGAGTTGAAAAAGTAATAAAGCCGCTTGGTCATTATGGAAAAATGAAAGAAGCTTCCGAGGGAAAAGATACCATGACAGGGCACTGGGAAATTATGGGGCTGAACATAAGACAACCATTTCGGACATTTCCTAATGGCTTTCCGCAAGAACTAATTGAAAAATTGAAGAAAAAAACCGGTAGAAACGTAATTGGGAATAAACCAGCATCAGGCACAAGTATTATAAACGAATTAGGTGAACATCATTACAATACTGGCAGCCTCATCGTATATACTTCAGCAGATTCCGTATTACAAATTGCAGCCCATGAAAAGGTAGTTCCTCTTGAGGAACTTTATAAGATTTGTGAAATTGTTAGAGATTTAACGTTAGATGAAAAATATATGGTGGGCAGGGTAATCGCTCGTCCATTTATTGGCCAAGCAGGTGCCTGGGAAAGAACCTCAAATCGCCATGATTATGCACTAAAGCCTTTTGGCAGGACTGTGATGAATGAATTGAAAGATAGAGGGTACAGTTCAATTGCCATTGGAAAAATATCGGACATTTATGACGGAGAAGGAGTAACTGAAACATTACGTACTACATCTAATATGGATGGAATGAACAAATTAATACAAATGTTGGATGTGAATTTTACAGGATTAACTTTTGTTAACTTAGTAGATTTCGATGCCATTTTTGGACATCGAAGAGACCCCATTGGCTACGGGAAATCATTAGAAGAATTTGACTCACGTTTATCAGAGGTGATTGAAAAGATAAAAGAAGACGACCTATTAATAATTACTGCAGATCACGGTAATGACCCCGTTCATCATGGTACCGATCATACTCGTGAGTATGTCCCGCTGCTTGTTCATTATAAAAGGCAAAATGAGGGAAGTAACTTAGGAATAAGAAATACATTTGCAGATGTGGGAGCAACGATTGCTGAAAATTTCCACGTAGATATGCCAAAACATGGTGAAAGCTTTTTGGATAACTTATAGAGAACGCTTTAAATTAACCTGGTCACCAAACTATCACGCTGCAATTTTATTTTTGTCTTATTTCTTTATGCTCCTGTGCAATAGGAAAGAAAGGTATACCTTGTGAAGGATAACATAGATGAAGCGGCAGCCCCAATTAGCAATAGAAATAAATCATCCCTGTAAAGTAGAAATGGGACTGAAACATACATGAGCCTGAATTTTTGGTACCATGGAGGTGCTGGTTAAAAGAAGCTTTTCAAGCAGCACACCAAAACATAAAGGGAAAGAAGCAATCATGACAAACAGACCGTATTTATCGATGATTCAACAATCTGTCGCACATGATGGGATTACGTTTGAGGAAATTACGCCGGATTATCTTTATAAAGTGAAAAAGGGTGAGAAGTCATTTTTGATGAATGACTTGGAAATGGGGTTAAATACAAGTTCTTCCGCTAAGCTGGCGGCAAGCAAAAGTGGAACGTATGATGTTCTCGCATCTCATGACATCAAGGCAATTGAACATGTTTTTTTATTAAACAAACACTCAAGGTTTCAGGCGAGCGATCCTTTCCAACCGGCGGAGGATCTGTTTTTCACATTCAATGAAAAGGTAGTAGTAAAACCTGATAATGGGGCGCAAGGGAAGAATGTGTTTAAAATAGATAACCTAGAAAAATTAAAAGAAACACTGGATTACTTGTTTTCGCTTCATGTCAATGTGGCGGTCTCTCCGTTTTATTCGTCTACCTTTGAGTATAGAGTGGTTACGTTATACGGAACGCCAAAACTCTTTTTAAAAAAAGAGCGGACAAACTCTTGGAAACATAATCTTATTAATGGGGCTGCTTCTAAGCACATGGAAAAAGAGAGGATGCCTCTTTTAGGAGAAATAGCAGAGAGAGCCTCTCATGCCTTAGAGTTAAACTATTGTTCCGTCGATATATTAGATACGTCTCATGGGCTGCTCGTATTAGAAGTGAATGATCAAGTGATGCTTGAAAATTATTTAAGGGATAACCCGAAAGAGAAAGAAAACATTTCTGAAATATATCGAGAGGCTATCCATAAACGATTTGAAACGCTTTAACAGGTGATCATTTTCCTATATCTAATAAAGAGTGGCCTAAACATCGTTTGGCATTCCCGATGAATGTTTGTGTACCAACAACTAATATGATATCTGTTTCTGTTGACGTTTGTGCATAATCGAGAGCGTCCTTAAGATAGGCAAATTCTTTGCTATCTGGCAGGATGTTTTGAGCGTATTCCAGTGCGTCTGTTGGGAAGGTCAAATGAGTGATATCCGGTTTTGTAATCCATAACTGCTGAGAAACGTCGCTTAATACTCGAATTACTCCATGGTAGTCTTTATCTTTAGGAACACCTACAATTGAAATGATATTTTTTTCCCCGGATTTATTTATGACATGTATTACTTCCTTTATATAGTTAGCAGAAGATTCGTTAATGGCCCCGTCTAAGATGATAGTTGGTTCCTTTTTTACTACCTCACATCTCCCGGGCCACTTTATATTCTCCATGCATTTTTTCAGTATACCATCATCTATTGCTTTCCCAATGATATCCTCACAGACTTTGACCGCAGCCGAAGCATTGACGGCTTGGAATTCTCCTAGTAATGGGACCGTTAGATTCTTATACCTTCCATTTGTTGTGTGTACGTCAAAGGACGTTCCATTTTCCTTTATGAAAATATTTTCAGTGCGAAAATGTTTATTATAATAAGATATACCGTCTTTGTTTTTTAAAAGATTTTCTATGATAGGAAAGACATCTTTTCTTTGTTTATTGATGTAGACATGATTGGTGCTGCTTTTTATAATGCCTAATTTATGTAAGACAATATCGCTCATGTCAGGGCCAAGCTGATGAACATGTTCCTTCATTATCGGAGTAATGACGGCCCAGTTATTATCTAAAACATTTGCATCGTCAAATTTTCCGCCTCTGCCGCACTCAATCACATTAATGTCTGTTTTATTTTCTTTAAAATATATCACAGCCATGGCCAACGCAATACCAATCGGACCTTGGTATTGATCAGCAGGCAGTTTCTTTTCTATTGCATCAAATCCATTTTTAATCTTATTACTAATCCGGATAAAGTCATCTTCGGGTATAGTCTTTCCGTCAATCCGAATCCGTTCATTAAAGTTTACTAAGTGAGGCGATGTAAACAATCCGACCTTAAAACCAAGATGACTGAGTAAAGAAGAAATAAACCTCGACGTCGATCCCTTTCCTTTACTCCCAGTCACCAAAATATATTTTTCTCCCTTATCAGGGGAACCAGCATAATCAAGCAATCTTCTCGTTAACTCGGGCTTTTTTACTTTTTTATCGCTATTTTCGGTTATGTTATTTATTGCTCGTAAATAAGACGCGTATATTAAATCTTCCGCCTCTTTTTGTGTATGTATTTTCATAAGAGCTCCTTCGTTTCTTTCTTAAAATGTCACCTAGCCGTTAATTTATTTGACATAGACAAATGACATGTCGTGTGTCAGTAATATTGTACTCCTAAAACAGCTGCGATTAAAATTTTTTCTTTTATAAAGAAATATTTAATTTTTATAAATTCTTTCTTACTTAGAGGAAAATATTTCATGTATTGAGAATAAGATAAACGGACTAAAAGAAGGGAGGAAAGTTATGTGAATGAAAGGACTGCAGCAATGGCTGACGGGGATGTTCCAGCCCCGAATCCTGTCTTTTTTAAAGGCGAAAAGGGTCTGGTGTTAACTGGACTTTTGGGGTTTGTTTTAGGCAGCATCTGTGCGATTTACAGTGTCTTTTTTGGGGCTGTTATTCCGCCCGAAGGAGATCTTACGAAAGCTATTTCGTTTAATTTTGCCATCGGACTTTTCCTATTAACAACAGCTGCTATTGTTCCTTTTGCTGGGTTAAGTCCAGGGAAACGCCGTTTTTTTACACGTTCTTATATCATTCTTGCTCTTTATAGTTACGGGATTGAAACGATTCAGCACTTTAGAGGCTTGGATCCGCGTTTTTCCCAGTATGGGCAAGTATCGGATTTGGTGTTTGGAGGAATCTTTGCGCTTGTGGCGATTTCAATGATTGTGTATTATGCGTTCTTTGGATGGATGTTTTTTCGAGAAGGATCGATGAAACAGCGCCCGTCCATTATGCTCGGCATTCGTTACGGAATGATTACGACAATGATGTCCTTTACGGCTGGGCTTTGGATTATTGCTATCCAAAGTCGATACACGGGAATGGGTGGTAATATTATTTGGCTGCATGGGTTAGGATTCCATGGGCTGCAGCTAGTGCCTTTGCTTGGCTGGATGTTGGAGAAGGGAATCTCGGAAAAACGTAAAAACCGCCTAATCCATGTCACCGGTATAGCCTGGATCCTTGTCGTTCTCTGTATTGGGGTACAAACGATAATGGGCCGCTCCATTTTTGACGTTTCGATTATGATGCTGCTAGCGTATGGTTTTGTCTTGGTTTGTGTTGTCACTTCGATCACTGCAATTTTTCAGTTTTTTCAAAACAGAGATATGCCAAACGGTTTAAATTTGTAAAAAAAGTGGTACCCGCGCAGGGGACCACTTTTTTCTATCCAAACTGCCATATAGAATGGCTGAGATTTCTGTACCGGTAGCTGTTGTGCAGCAAACGTGCTGTTTGTTTGTTGTCAGCCGCTCCCATGGCGTAGAACAGCGGAATGAAATGTTCTTTTCCAAACGGAGGAACTGCTTTGCTGGCGTGGGGGGCTTGGTTTTGATAATCGAACAACGTTTCAGTGTCCCAATTATTGACTGTCTGTTTCAGCCATTCATCAAACTCCAGCACCCATTCTTCAACCTTGTCATCATCTTTGTCCATTCGAAGGATCGATAAGTTATGCACAAGTCCGCCGCTCCCAATGACCATCACGTCTTTTTCTCTTAATGATGTCAGTGCTTTTCCAATCTTGTATTGTTCCTGTGGGGAGAGGGCAGGGTTTACAGACATAGAAACGACTGGAATATCAGCGTTTGGATAAAGTAATTTCAACACGACCCAGGCTCCATGATCTAATCCGCGTGTCGCATCCATGTGATACGAAATTCCATGATGGCTGAATATATTTTCAATTTCCTTGGCAAGCTCTGGGTAACCGTTCGCAGGATAGTTCATGCGAAACAGTTCCTCTGGAAATCCGCCGAAATCATGGATCGTTTCATACTCTTCGACTTCACTGACCATCTGAGCAGGGGACTCCCAGTGGGCTGAAAACAAGACGATTGCTTGTGGACGAGGCAGTTCTTGGCCTAATTGATGTAAAAATTGCGTATAGCTGTTATTTTCTAAAGCTAATAAAGGTGCACCGTGTGCGATGAAAAAAGACGGGATCATAGAAAAACATCCTCCTTATTATAGATTGGCAGAGCTGTGACATGTATGGTATTGTTTTCTTATATGAAACTTTATTATATAAAAGATAACAAAAGGACAATGAAGCGTCAATCTATATGTTTGTCATATATAGAAATAAGTTTTTTATAGGGAAACAAAAGGGGTGAATTGCCTTGGATATCGGCTCTGCCGTTCGGTCCATCCGTAAAAAGAAAAAAATCACCATTGCTGAAATGAGTGAAGGAACAGGTCTTTCTAAAGGGTTCATCAGTAATATGGAAAACAATAATACATCTCCTTCGATTAATACGCTGCAGACGGTTGCTCATTTTCTGAAGGTACCGCTTCCTTATCTTCTATTAGAAAAAAAACAGAAAATACGAGTGCTTCGTGAACATGAGCGCCAGCATACGATTCATAACAATGAAAATGTGAAAGTGGAGCATTTGACGCACAAAGGAGGCTTGCGGATGCAGCGCATCGATATGCCGCCCGGCGCCTCCACAGGCGAAGAACCTCATGCTCATGAAGGGGAAGAATGTCATATCGTTCTACAAGGAAAAATTCTCGCCGAACAAGGGGAGGATTCGGTCATTTTAGAAGAAGGAGATTCCTTTAGCTGGAATGCGAGTGTCCCCCACCACGTCAAAAACATTGGTGACGAATCAGCTATCCTCCTTATTGCTATTTACTCAGAAGAAATAGATATGTAGTAACAGATTATTTAACGAAAGGTCTTTGAGAAAAAAATGAGCTGGATAGCAAAAGCATCTGCCAAAAAAGCAGATGCTGAATGACTATTTATGGAACATGTTATGAGGGTCGATAACAAACTTCTTGGCGACACCGCTGTCAAATTCGCTGTACCCTTGCGGAGCTTCATCTAAAGAAATAAGAGTAGCGTTTACAGCTTTTGCAATGTCAGCTTTTCCATGAAAAATGGAATTCATAAGAGAGCGGTGATATTTCATAACTGGTGTCTGCCCTGTCACAAACGTATGTGCTTTCGCCCAGCCTAAACCAAAACGGATGCTGAGAGAGCCTTGTTTTGCCGCTTCATCTACTGCTCCTGGATCCTCGGTAACATAAAGGCCTGGAATACCTAGCTTACCGCTCACCTTGGTGACATCCATAATAGAGTTTAAAACAGTGGCAGGAGCTTCGTTGGCATCTTGCCCGTGACCGTGTGCTTCAAATCCTACACAATCAATGGCACAGTCTACCTCAGGTATCCCTAAAATCTGTTCGATTTGTTCTCCTAAATTATCATGGTCCCGAAGATTCACGGTTTCGCAGCCAAAACTTTGTGCTTGCTGGAGTCGTTCTGGTATTAAATCTCCAACAATAACAACGGAAGCTCCCAGCAGCTGTGCGGAGTGGGCTGCGGCCAGTCCTACTGGGCCGGCACCAGCTACATATACAGTGGAACCGGGTTGAACCCCGGCACTGTAAGCGCCATGAAATCCTGTAGGGAAAATATCAGAGAGCATAGTGAGGTCCAGAATTTTATCCATTGCTTGATCTTTATCTGGGAATTTCAATAACTGAAAATCAGCATAAGGAACCATCACATACTCTGACTGACCTCCAACCCATCCTCCCATATCAACATATCCATAAGCTGATCCAGGACGGTCGGGATTTACATTGAGACAAACGTGGGTATTTTGTTCCTTACATGCCTGACAGCGTCCGCAGGCAATGTTAAAAGGGACAGATACCAAATCTCCTTTTTTGATGAATTCTACATCTCGGCCTGTTTCAATTACTTCACCGGTTATTTCATGACCGAGAATAAGACCTTCGGGTGCGGTGGTTCTGCCGCGCACCATGTGTTGGTCACTTCCGCAGATATTTGTAGTAATGACTTTTAAAATAACCCCGTGTTCACATTTTCTGCCTACATTAAGCGGATTGACCCCTGGGCCATCTCGTAACATCAACTCTGGAAAATCAGTATCTTTTACTTCTACTGCACCAGGTCCTGCATAAGCAACAGCACGGTTTCCAGACATATTTTTACCCTCCTGTATTCTTTTGGGAATGTTCCTGGGGACTGCACAATTGATGTTTCAGATAACATTGCTTACACTAGCAATAAGCAGTTAAAAAAAGGAATTGTAACGTAAACCAATAGTTTCGATGTATTCCTTAAGTAAAATTCTATAAGTTTAACTAAGTTGTCGGAAAGTACGCACTTATATGTAAGATAGTAACCTAAAGGATACTATGGAAGGGAAGTGGGTTCTTAGTGGAAGATTTACGGAAAGAAGTGTTAAAGAAGGTTAGAAGCGGCAAATTCAATTGCGAAAAGGAGTTAACCCTTTCATTGATAAGCGGAAAGTGGAAAATCACAATGCTGTATCATATCGGAAAGGATGGTACGATGCGCTTTAATGAAATACGACGAGTTTTTCCGAAGATTACCCACAAAGTATTAACAACACAATTACGAGAATTAGAAGAAGATGGCCTTTTGCATCGAGAAGTCTATCCAGAAGTTCCGCCAAGAGTGGAGTATACCATAACGGAACGAGGAAAAAGCTTGATGCCGATTATTGATAGTATGTACGAGTGGGGCCAGAAGCATATGAAATACTATACAGAAGAAGTTATGGTAGAGCAATAAAATGGCTAGGTTAGCGAATCAAATTCAATTTGAATAATATACAGTTAATTCTAAATAATCAAAACTTAAGAGATTGATAAGGCGGTAGAAGCTGCTGCTATGAAAGGAAATAAGACTACGCCAGCAGCTTGTTAGCGGCAATGGCATTTCAGAACGGAACGAACAACTCCTGCACGGTTCAAATGCAAACGTTCAACAATAACTAAACATGTTGATTAATAAAACATGTTAAAGAACTAAACATAAAAATGGGACATGAATCCATCAGCCAAAAATTCAATCATGGAAATCCGTTAGAAAAACTCCGCTTGCCGCCGAGTCCTTATGGCAGAAGTCGTAGTTTTGCTTATACTTTGATCCTTTAACAAAGTTAAACTTTTCTAAAGTGTAAAAACCTGTAGCTCGATCGCCAAGGAATAAGAGTCCGAAAAGTGAGCACGGAAATGAAAAAATTTGAAAACGAATAATAAGGAGAAACCTCGGTACAAACAAATAAAACCACGAGAAAGGTCGTCACAACCACTGTGGTGACCTTTTTAAAATTTAACTTAAATGCAGAATAGGTTTCTGTCATTTTACCATGTAAAAGGATCTCCAACAAACTTAATTCACAATCGAGTTTAGTATATTTATTTACGCGTTAGCATCGCCACACATAATAACGATAGACTAAATGAAGGGCTACTAAATATGCAAGAAAAGTTTTCATAAGATTCCATCCATTTCTATACGCTGCAAAACCGAATATCTTAGACGTAAATTCAATCACGGTTAACAGGCACGTAAACACTAATATCCAAGAAGATGGCCGTTCTTTGCTGTTTTTTATAATATAACAGACTAATGCGCTCAATATAGGATATAACCCAAAATTCAAAGGCATCGTCGTCAAGTATTGTCTTTTCTTAAGAACAGGCTTTAATATCCAATAATTATGGTATTGGCCCCATAAGTCAATCACGATTGCTACTGCCATCCCAAAAGGAAACATGCGCAAGAAAATCGTTTTGTCCCTTTTGAATAACCATACTCCAAAGACCCAAGGGAATAGTAAGAATAATAAGATATTAACGACCATGTCAGATCACCTCACATACATTGTAGGATCCTCAGTAAATATATATACTTTGGAAAATAACTGGGATTAACTGGGTGAAAGATTCAGGGAAAAGTATCTCTCTAAACTAACAATGTACGATCTTTTAACAAAACAGCAGTTCGACTTGCTGAACACTTTAGCTGGGTGGATCAGTCACCAAATGAGATTAGTGGAGCCAAGCTAGTGTTTAAAAGTAAACCCATCACTAAGAAAAGGCAGGCATGCATCAGCGGTTTCAGGGGACGAGCGGTAGGAAATTGACGGTCTGAAGACACGGGGTGAAAAAGGCAGAATCGCAATTAGATTACTGCTGTTGCCGCCTTTTGTCTCTCTCATTACCGGAATACGCTGAATTATCTTTTTCTCTTCTAACGATTTCAGGGCGTAACCAACAGTACGAATACTTTTGCAGACCGCTGCGGCGATGTTTTTAACTTTAATCCAGCTTGTTCTAGGATAAGTTAATGATCGCTCTGCAAGAAACATAAGAACGTCGTTTTCAGTAGACCCCCGCCGTAATATTTCGCTGTGATGGGAAACGTGATGGTTCATTTCTTCTACTGTGGAAAAAACGTGTTTCAAGCAGCTGGAAAGCCTTTTGTTTTGTGCTTCCACTCCCGTTTTCACTTGGCAGGGGAGCTTTTTTTTTTGCTTATGAAAAAGAACAATCTATTAATCAAGATGTTTTGCAATTACAAAAAAAAATGATCCTTCAGCCATAAAAACTCGGCGGCAAGTCGAGTTTTTCTAATGCATATTTCTTTAAGAAAATAAGGATCGTAGTCTTTTAAGCATAAAGAACGGTTGACTAGTAAAGAAAAGTCGACTAAAATTTTTAATTATAAATAGTAATGATTACGATTTTTGATTTGAGGGATAAACATATGGTTACTTGGAATTTATCGAATACAACGCATCATGTATTAATCTGCAATGGCGGCAGCTGCATGAGGAAAAATGGAGAAGAGGTAACACAGGCGATTCGCGATGAAATAAAAAGCCTTGGTCTTGATGAATATATACATACCACTCGCACGCGCTGTAACGGGAGATGTGAGGATGCCTGCGTGGTACTGGTTTATCCAGAAGGCATTTGGTATAAAACGATAACCCCGGATATGGGAAGAAAAATCATTAATCAACACATTCAAAAAAATGAACCTCTTCACCCTTACATTGCTTACCGGTACCAGCATGCAAACTTCCAGCCTACTAATATTTCATCTATTGGTATATCTAAATCCAAAACATAATAGGTATGGGAAGGATCACACAAAGCGGGAGGGTTTAATACATTTTGAACAATCACCGAACAGAAATTTACATGTTGAGCGGCTTTCTAGGAAGCGGGAAAAGTACGCTGCTCAGACAATTACTTCAAAAAGAACAAGAGATTGGCAGGAACGTGGCTGTTTTGATGAATGAATTGGGGGAGAAAAGCATTGATTCAGCTGTAATTCCCGCCAATACGCCTTTAAAAGAGCTTTTGAACGGCTGTATCTGTTGTACAATCCAAGGACAGCTCAGCCAGCAACTAGATCATTTATTAAAAGAAAACGAACTCGATGCGATTTATGTAGAAGTAACCGGTGCTGCTCATCCTGTAGATGTGATCGAGGCTTGTACTCATCCTTTTATCGCAGACAAACTAAACATAAAAGCGGTCATCACCCTGGTTGACGCGAAACAATGGAACGATAAAAAAGGAAGTATTAAAGTAAAGAAGCTGATGAAAGAACAAGTAAAATACGCTGATATCGTGGTGCTCAATAAGATAGACAAAGTGAGCACCAGCGAACAAAAGGCTGTAAATCAAACGTTAAAAGAAATAAACCCAAAGGCAAGCATTTTCCATTGTGCGTATGCAAATATATCTTTATCCGAATTATTTTCAAAAACCAATCATTCCTCTTTGCCGTCTGCAGAAAGGAAGGCACACGCTGTGGAAGACTTGCATCTTCACTCATTAACATTGCCGCTGCCTCAACCTGTCAGCCGGCTCAAGTTTTCTCAGTGGATAAAAAAAATTGAAGGAAATGTCTTTCGCATGAAAGGATTTGTCATCTTTACGAGTGGACCAGAAATGTTTTTATTTAATTACTCGCACGGTGGATTAACCTTTGAGAAGTACCAGCAAGATAGAGACATTGATCCTTTATTGGTTATCATAGGAGAAGACCTTGATGAGAACAAAATTAAGGGAGGGCTTCAAAAGCTATAAAAAACTTAAGTTCATGTAATAAAGGACACAGCAATAACTTTGTCAAAACAGGACATAAGGGAATGGGGCAGACTTATCTTTCATTTGAGTCTGTCCTTTCTTTATGGCTTAATGGTTATGGTAAATTCAGGTAATAAATATCTTTCTCATAAAATATGATTCCTATGTGCACTTATTCTTATATTAGAGGGGGAAGGCTGGATGAGCAGAGTGACGGAAATGGTACTTGGGATTATTGGAGGGTTGATTGGATTTGGCGGTGCCTTTTTTGCGTTATTTATGGGAAGCCTTGATGAAGCTTTTAATGAAACGGCCAGCAGTTTGACAGGATTAGGTGCTAGTGCTTTTTTGTTCAGTGCTTTAGCGATTGCAGGAGCGATCGTTGTGAAGTTTAAACCGAAAACAGGCGGCTGGTTAATGGCTATAAGCGGCATAGCCATTTTGTTTTCTATTGGTCTATTTGGTGTGGTTCCGGCACTATTTCTTGTACCAGCGGGACTAATGGGGATTTTGCGTAAAGAAAAGCAATTGCAGTCTCCAAGTAAATCAGAAGAAAGTTAAATCACCATTAAATCACCAATTGAATAAAGCGCTCTGTCCAATTTTTACCAGTATTTTTTTGTAACAGGCCAACCTATTTTAGGCATATAGTAACCCAGAGTTTTAAAGAAAGGAGGAGAAATATGTACTTTTATTATTACCCAACAGGAAACCCATATGCCTTTTACCCTTATCACACCGAGCCTTATGAAAAACACCCTTATTACATGGAAGATAGAAGTTATTCAGGGTTTTCTAATGATTTTGATCGTCAGCAAGCTGTTCGGGGGCAGGCTACCTGGACAGAGGGAGGACCAGTAACAAAATGCGGTATCCCCTGGTCTCACAATAATTACATGACAGCTTCGGTTGGAGAAAATTCTCCTTATCAATGCGGCCAATCCTTAAGAATTAAAAATCTTACTTCTCCTGACAAAGAAGTGACGGTAAC
The DNA here is from genome assembly GCF_002886255.1 of Alteribacillus bidgolensis. Classification (NCBI taxonomy): domain Bacteria; kingdom Bacillati; phylum Bacillota; class Bacilli; order Caryophanales; family Bacillaceae; genus Alteribacillus; species Alteribacillus bidgolensis. Next base: position 2,664,846 of record NZ_KZ614149.1, on the reverse strand, counting down.
GGTTGTCGATCAGACGAGAGGCTATCCGCCTAATAAAATTAATCTTCACCGCAACGCTTTTGAAGCATTAGGTGCCAACCTTGAAGTAGGTGTCTTAAATGTTGAGATTACGCCAATACAGCAGCCAGATTCAGGAATGGGTAATGGAAGATGGGGAGAGTATTTATCGGCCATTACACAGACGGCTTATCCGAGTTATTATGTGACCAATTTCCAGGCCGTTGGGAAAACCCACATGAATCCACAGCAGACAAAAGAAACATATGATCTGCTATTGCAATCACCGCACCAATCCAGGCAAGTCCGCGGCAATGTTATTTATCAAACAAACACAAACCAAGTGATCTCTTTTGATATACAGGAAATGTGAAAATAATAGAAGGGACTGTCTCACAAGCTGGAGGCAGTTCTTTTTTGAATTGGAATAAAACCATTCTAAGCAGGTGATCCTCGTCTCCCTTTTGCCTTTTTATTTCTACTTTAGGAACGTTTAAATTTGTTAAAGGTTAGAGACAAAAAAAGGGAATAATATTCATAACCTCAGTTAATACGAGAAGTTGAAAATTATGGTAAAATCTAGGTAGTAAAAGGGAAGGGGAGATGATAATTATATGCAGACATCTCTTCCTGATGGTTAAAATCAATCTTATGATAAGGGAGGTTGTTCCCTTGATCAATAAAACGAGGATATTTATAAGCTCTGCTTATGAAGAAGATTTAAAAATACCGCGGAAAATAGTGAAAAAGCATTTAGAAGAGAGTGGACATCACGTTCCTATATTTGAAGACGGGGATTTTGGCACGTGGGAAAAGGATACGTTAAAGCAATGCCAGGACGTCGTGAAAGCAAGCGATGTTTTTGTCCTTCTCATTCACCGAAAAGCAGGTGCCAGTCCAAAACTCTTGCCAGGAAATGTGACGCCGGCTTATTTAGAGTATAAAGCAGCTGTTATGGAAAAAAAGCACATCCTTGTGTTTGTCTCCCCAGAGGTAAAAGAAAGTTTTTTTAGAATACAAAAAAAACTAGAGTCCCTTCACAACACCTTTTTAAACGACCATCACCGTGCACCCGATTCTCCGTATGATCCGTTTGAACATTGGATAATAGATGAAATAGAAAGCGAAGGTCTGGCAAAACAATTTCTTGAAACGGCCGATCCGTTTATTTGGGCGTTTCTCTTTGAGTTGTTTCAAAACGGACATTGGCTTTATGATTTTGACATTTCAAAGGGTAAGGAACAGGCCCAAAACATTTCTGCGATGCTAAGCACATCGTTACGCTCTGTTATTGGTTTTATCTCAGAAAGAGAAAACATTCAAACATTAAAAAATCAGGCTGCTCGGCTTCTTCATTATGCTGATTATTCGCTCATGACGCTTCATGCGTATAATGAGATACTTCAAGATACAGGGGACAGCAGGAAAAGGTGGTCTGCTTTTTTAGAAAAAGCAATCTCGTTTTTCAATCAACCCGTCGACATTGTGCAAGCACCTGATTATAACCCTGCCGTCGTAAACACCATTAATGACTGTTTTGCTGCAGCTCTTTATTATTCTGTTGAAGAGGAATATTTATCTCTAATTGGCCTAACCGGTGACATCAGAGCCCCAGAAAAAATGTCGCTCGACGCTGACCCGTTTAAAAAGAGAACGATCGGTTACAGAGAAGAGACACAGTCCATTTACATCGCCGAACCTATTAATCCTTTCGTCTTGTATTTGCATTTTTCTTTAGATGATGTAATGACAGAAGAACAAATTAAAGCGTATACGGAAGAAATAGAACGTGCGGTCATGGAGCAAAATGAGTATCATATCGAATATTTGAAATTGCTGATAGGGAGGAAAACAGTAATCCCAAAAGACAGTGTGCGGTTTTACTCGCATGAAAAACAGGGCATGATGCAGTCGTCTATTTCCCGAAACCTTGAATCCCTCGAAAAAGCATTGCATAGAGGAAAGACTTTGTTCCGAAAGAAACGTTAACATTTTTTACTGTAATGTAATGATCCATTCATCCATTGCTAACCAAACATCATAATGCTGCCTGAAACGTAAATAGAGTCTCTTGTGCTTAGAAGTTACCGAGAGGGTATCTTGAATGATATAAAAGAATTCAAGTTTGTACGATAGGTATGTCCATTATATTTTCCTAACCTTAGTCTTTGTTGCAGAGTTTGTTTCTTAAAAGTGAAGTATGAAGATTAGCGATTATTATTCTTTTGGGTTTTGAGGGGGAAGGGACATGAACGGTAAAAGACTTTCTTCCTTTTCAGTCTTTTGACCTTAGCGGGGTGCAATAACCAGGAGACTCTTCATTTCGAAGGAGAAGGAGAAAATTGGTCTGTGAAATACACTGCCCACATTCAAAAAGCTGACAGGGAGGATATAGAGTACATTATCCGCTATATTGGAGAGGAACCAGCCCCTAAGGTGGTTAATTATGAAATGGATGATATAACGGTGCATGGTGCACCGTTAAATGACGAAGAATTTTTAGAACATAGCGGAAGCGGCTGCAGTGGCTGTGCGGTCACTAATGAAGATGACGAGATAGAAGCCTCCATTCATTGGAACGGAGAAACGGAAAGTTTTAAACTAGAAAACGAGCAATAGGTGCCTGCAAATTATGGTATATATCTTCTTAGAAAAACTTGGCTTACCGCCAAGTCCAAATGCCGGAAGTCGTAGTTTTGCTTATACTTTGATCCTTTAATAAAGTTAAACATTCCTAAAGTAGAAACAAATCATAACATCCGCCTCGTTTAATACGTAATGAACCACAACAGAACGGCGTTGATTATGTATAAACCAGGTCTAATCGACGAGGAATGAAGAAGCAGAAAAATAAAAAATTATTCATCATCTCGTTCTCTTTTTTTGTTTTCTATAAAAGCTTTAAATTGTTCCTTTGACACTCCAGACTCCATTGCTTCCTTTACGACTTCAATCCAAACGTCATCTAGCTCAGTTTCTTTTTCTTGTGAAGTCTGCGGTCCGAGCAAGAGCTGAACAGGGATATTTAACACGTTCGCTATCTGTTCAAGCTTTTGAACAGATGGATATGAATATTTGTCTTCTTCTATTTTTTTCAAATGGCTGGTGGAAATCCCTGTTTTTTGTGCTAGCTCCAATATGGACATATTATTTTTCATCCGATAATGGACGATTCTTTGACCAATCATCCTGTAAATCCTCCTATACAATGTTCCAGTTTCTATGGTGTAAAGTGTTTAAATGTCGAAAAATTATGATATTCATCTATCTTTGTCACAAAAAAGACAAAGAGCTAAATTAATAATACTACAAAAATTTCAGATGTAAAGGTCTGAGAAGGATTCGCTGCCTCCCGATATTAAAAAGCCTATTCGTATAGAATAAAAGCTGCTATTGCCATTTAACTGTTTTTGTGACTTTTTGCATGATCACAAAGAATCTTATAAAATCAAGTTAAATGGAAATGCAGGAGGTAATTGGAAGTGAGGGTCTATGGAAATGATAATAAAGACGCAGAGGCGCGTGAGTGGAAAAGGGGATATTTTTTACTTTCTAATTCACCCATGATGGCGGCTGTGATCGATAAAGAAGATTTTTTCTCTATGGAAATATACAAAGCAGACAAAAAAGGAAAAAAGCCAAAAAAAGCATGGAACAAAGCAAACAAACGTTACCGTTTCTGTCATTATTATAAAATGTATACGGAGCAAAAAGGGAATACCGTAGAGGAATATGCGGTGTTACAAAAAACGATGTCAGCGCCTAAGTAGCGATTGGAGCACGATGTTCAACATTTTTAAATATAGGGCTGTCCCAAAACGCTGCTTTTGAACAGTGAATGGGAGCCCTTTTGTCGATCGGAAGACATTATTCTTTAACAATGCCAACTAAATTAACGGCTGCAATATAAAATGGATAAAAAAGAGCAGCAATTATCACAAACCATTCAGCTCCTAGGTTATCCGTGTCAGCAGGATGATGAGGTAAAGGGATCACATCAGAAAGAAAAATAAAACTAAATAAGGGAACCTAAAAAGATAATATCTCTAATTGGGCTTCTATACAATATAAGGGTTTTCAAATAATATGGAAATACTATCTATTTAAAGCCATTTACTATCCGAAATGCTCTGTTTACTCGCCGTTATTTCCAAAATACTATCCGTTTCCGTACATTTACTATCCATGGTGGTCGGCATCTATTAATCGTGCTGTTAATTAAGCTGGCAGCAAAAGAATTGCTTACGGTACAAGTCAAAAATGAAAAAGTAGATCAAGAAACTACGGACTATCACAAAAAACTGATGGCTAATAAATGTAAAGAATATTTTGCTTAAGAGCAGCATCAGCCACTTCAAACTCCGGCCAAGCTTCAGCTACAATAGAGACAATTGTATGATACTATTGCAATATGACAAAATTCTCGTTCCACCGTATCCTTTTTAATAATGTCACTTTTTATTTTGATTGCGTCGGGACCAGATAATGAGGGGAAGAGGCAGTAATGAAAGGATACCCCCAGCAACGGATAAGGTTGCAAAACTTGAAACTCCTACAATATTCCTGATAGTGCCCCCCCCCCGAGGCCCCTGCCAAAGCGATGAAGACATCAACAGATCCTTGTGTTTTTGCCTGGGCAGGCGGGTTTGTTGCATCTACAATGAGCGCAGTTCCAGTAATCAATCCAACGTTCCAGCCAACCCCAAGTAATGCGAGAGCAATAGCGAGCACTGTAACGGAATGTACAGGTGCAGCAGCTGCAAGAAGCCCGCAGCCAGCAGTGTGAAACCAGAAACGATGGTCAAATTGTTCGTCCAGCCTTATCGACAATTACTCCCGTCACAAGGGATGGCAGGTACATGGCCCCGATATGAATACCAATTACAATTCCTACCTCACTCAAACCATGTCCGTGATTCTTCATGTGTATAGGTGTTATTGTCATAATGCTGTCAAGCAGTTATTACTGAAGGAGGGATTGCCTTTCTTTCAAAAATGACGTTCGAAATAGAACAAAAGCTTGGAATTATACAACCTTTAAAAACGTAAGCGGGATCAGTTGTAAGCGTCATTTTTATGTAGTACACCATAATCACTACTATCCAACTCCTGCGGTCGATGCGTTTACTTCTTTCTTAACCGAGAAAATCGATTTATAAGACATATCGAAATGGAACACGGTACATATAAAATAAGAACACAGCTTGTGTTGCAATGGGTTAAAGAATGGAAAAATGAAGGGGAAACCGTTATAAGCCTCTTCAATAACTGAGAGTTACGCTGGGGGCGCAGAACTCCCCCAGTAAGCGTAAGCTAAGTGGAGAAGTTCAAGAGAAGGGATCAACTATTTTTTCTTCCTGCTGAATGATAAGGTTCTTACGCCAGTTGCGAAATTCGAGGTCGTCAAAAGCGGCGGCCATTTTCATATCGTCAATTGCATACAAGGCATCTTCTAGTGAGCATGTAATGCCGGCTTCACAATGAATACGAGCAAGCTGGCGAGAAAGGTGGAGCATCTCGAGGTTCTCTTCAATTTTGGTGCGCTGTCCTTTTGTTAAGGCATCCAGATTTTCTAGTATTCCTTCGATCGTCTGGTGCTGTTTTAATAGTTTCAAAGCTGTTTTTTCACCGATGCCGCGCACACCGGGATAATTGTCGCTCGTGTCACCCATCAGTGCTTTGACATCCACCATTTGGGACGGGGAAATACCTTTTTCTTCGGTAAAAGAAGCTGCGTTATATTCAGCGTAATGGCCATAGCCTTTTTTCAGAAGCAAAACCGTAACGTTTGGCTGCAGCAATTGAAGCAGGTCTTGATCGCCGGAGAGAATCAATACCTCATTATCCCCGCTGAAAACGCTGCTTAGCGTACCGATGCAATCATCGGCTTCATAGCCTTCAACACCTACGTTTGGAATGTTCAATGCTTCAACAACCTCTCTAGCAAGGTCAAATTGCGGAATCAGTTCCTCAGGAGGAGCACCGCGATTCGCTTTGTAATCAGGGTAGAGGTCATTTCGGAAGGTGTGGCTTCCCATATCCCAGCAGCAAATCACATGTGTTGGCTGATATCGATTAACTGCCGTAAACAGATGTTTGACCAGACCGTATACCCCGTTTGTTGGCAGGCCTTTGCTGTTAACCATATAGTAATTGCTCATGGCTGTCGCGTAAAATGCCCGGAATAAAAGAGCCATTCCGTCCACTAGCATTATTTTATTTTTTTGCATATTCTTTTCCTCTCCTTTTTTCCTACGTTTACTATATCAAAAATTCGAAACGTTGTTCAGTGATATAGGCTGATACTCTGTAACATTTTTATTCCAATAAGTAGTATTTATTGAATAAAAAGGTAATTTTGTGTTGGATTTTACGAACCATTATCATTTAATAATATTAAGTCTATTGGGCTGCTTCTAACGGATTCAAAAAACACGAAATCTCTGAAAATGCTGACTCTCTGGGAAAATTAGCTGAACAATTAAATCAGCAAGTGAAAAAATTCACACCACAGGGATAATTTTTGTATTTTAGCTTTCTGTTATTTTAAAGAAGGAAGGTTATAATATATTTGTTCTCTAGTACAATAGATTGATGGGAGATTCAGACGAACGGAGGGTATATAGATGAAAAAATATATACTGCCATTTTTTATTATCGGTCTTGCTGCTTGTTCGAACGGGCCGACCCAGGAGGAAGTGATGAACGAGTTTGTTTCTGCCTGGAATGAACAGGATTTTGAAACGATGTATACATACCTATCCGAAGAATCACAGCAAAACATTGATAAAAAAACCTTTGTAGAGCGCTACGAGACAATATATGATGGGATCGAAGCTGAGGAGATTACAGTAGAAGCAGCAGAAGTTTCAGAAGAAAAAGAGGAAGACGTTCCTCGGCCGTATGAAGTGTCGATGGAAACAGTGGCCGGAGAAATTTCTTTTGATGATGAAGCCGAGCTTGTGAAAGAAGAATCAGATGATGATGAGACGTGGAAAGTTCATTGGGATTCTTCCTTTATTTTTCCGGAGCTTCAGGAAGAAGAGACCGTTCAAGTCACTTCCGACGAACCGGTTCGCGGCGAAATTTTCGCTCGGGATGGATCTCCGCTTGCGATTAATTCACCGGTTCAACAAGCAGGGCTTGTTCCTGGGAAAATGGAGGATGATTCCATTAAAGAACTGGTGGAACTTCTTGATATCGATGAAGAAGAGATTGAATCAGCGTTAGACGCCGACTGGGTGTCGGATGAGTCCTTTGTTCCTGTAACGAAATTAAGGCCGGATAAAGAGGATATAGAAGAAGACCTTTTAGAAATTGATGGGATAATGATTCAAGAGTCTTCAGCACGCTATTATCCTTTTGCTGAAAAAGCAGCCCATCTCACTGGTTATATCCGTCAAGTAAACGCTGTGGACTTAGAGGAGCTTCCAAAAAATGAGTACGGTGCTGGGTCGGTTGTAGGGAGTACCGGGCTTGAAAGTGTGTATGAGGAAAAGCTCCATGGATCTAAGGGCTGGCGGATCTACATTCCAGAAAGTGATACGACGATTGCTGAAAAAGAAGTGGAGAACGGAACGGATATAACGACGACAATAGACGCTTCTTTTCAACAAAAGATGTATGATGAAATGGAAGGCGACGCTGGTGCTGGAGTGGCGCTTCATCCAAAAACCGGGGAAACACTTGCACTCGTTAGTACACCAGCATATGATCCAAATCATTTTGTATTCGGATGGCCGGACGGAGAATTTGAAGAAGTAAATGAACACCCAGAAACCCCGTTTTCCGCTAGATTTAATAATCGGTACGCGCCAGGATCCACAATTAAGCCGATTACAGCTTCTATTGCTCTACAAAACGGAAGTCTTGATGCAAAGGAAGCGAAAACGATCGAAGGAAAGAGCTGGCAGCCGGATCAGAGCTGGGGCGGCTATAAAGTGACACGCGTTTCCGATCGATTAAATGAAGTGAATTTAAAAGATGCTTTGATTACGTCAGATAATATTTATTTTGCCCAAGCTGCACTTCACACCGGAGCAGAGAATTTTACCGAAGGATTACGCAGCTTTGGTTTTGAAGAAGATATTCCTTACGAGTTTCCGGTCAATGGCTCTGCTATATCAAATGAAGGATTGGATAAAGATATATTACTCGCCGACACGGGATATGGACAAGGCGAAATGCTGATGTCACCGATACATCTGGCAGTGGTATATACACCCTTATTGAATGATGGTGATATGCTAAAGCCAACCCTCGAGCTTAGTGATGATCCAAAAGAAGTATGGCAGGAACAAGTCGTTCCCGCAGAAGATACAGAGATTATTACACAAGGCTTGCGTGGTATCGTTGAAAATGAAAGAGGTTCAGCGTATGAACCCGTTATGAATGAACTAACGATTGCCGGGAAAACAGGAACGGCAGAACTAAAAACGACCCAAGGAGAAGAGGGCGGAACGGAAAATGGCTGGTTTGCGGCCTATGATTATGAAAATGAAGATATGCTGATCACTATGATGATTGAAAATGTACAGGGACGCGGCGGAAGTGAATATACAGTAGAAAAAGTGAAGAACTTGTTTGGTGATTAAAGTCTTGTTTCGAGGCACAATCGTTTGAGGGAAGGCTGAAAGTTAAAAAAGGCAGGGTATTATCCGTGTGGACACGAATACTATACCCTGCCTCATGTATTGGTGTACCATTTAATGAAATATGGGGTGCTGTTCAAGAGGAATTGGAACTCGTTTAGACGAATGTTTTATGAACTAAACATGGCTTGTACACTTAAAAAGCGGGAGAAAAAATATTAACGGGTTCACTTGTTGGGTGCAAACTGGTGAATCACATGGGAAAACACATGTTCAATCACAGAAATATCCAATGGAATTCACAGTATGATTCACACAAAAAGAGCTTGGATAAGAAAAAATCCAAACTCTTTTTTATTCTTCAACAAACGCACCCATTAGTTGAAGAGTATTACTTATAACTTGATATCATATTCCATTCTCTTTGCTATTTCTTTAGAAACTGATTTTCCATAAATCCGAGAAATTAGATGGAAGGACATGTTAATACCTGCTGAAATACCACCAGATGTAATAATTGACCCTTCATCAATAAATTTAACATCACGAAGCACTGATACTAAAGGAAAATCATTTTCTAATCTATCAATGTCCATCCAATGTGTGGTAGCCCTTTTTCCATTTAAAAGCCCTGATTTAGCAAGGAGAAATGCACCTGTACAAACAGAAGTCATAAATTCTGTCTTTGATTGTTGTTTCTCTATCCATTGAATTACTTTAGGGTTATTGATTTCAATTTCTTCAGCACCATATCCCCCTGGAATAATAATAATATCTAATTTAGGATGGTTATTAAAACTATAGTCTGGAGTAACCTTTAGACCATTTCTGGCTGAAATCATTTCTCCATCTTCTGAGATTGTTTCAACTATAAACGGCTTAATATCCGAATCAGGTAAAGTTGCCAAAGAAAAAACCTCAAATGGTCCAGCAAAATCTAATACTTCCACTTCATTAAATATTAAAATACCAACAGTACGTTGAGACATTCCAATCCCTCCCCTGAGTTATAAATGGATTACCTTTATTGAACAATCCTGCCAAATAGCATAAAAACGAATACTCTTTTTCAGCATTCGCCACCCAATAGTTTAACAATGACAATTTTTTTATTTACTTTGGAAAATTCGATTCCTTTGATGCTTTTTTATATCTTCTTAGAATTACAAACGTTCCTGGAAGATTTAATAGTAAGGCTATAAGAGCTAAATACCACCAAATATCCATAGGTCTAAACAAATTAAGTATAAGAATAAAATTTACACTGATATTCATTATCAAATAAGGATAAAGTTGTTTTTTATTCATTGAAATTACCCCTATTCAACTTTTAAAATTTTACCATAAAAACCCAAAACCCTTATTAAACATTACTGCTCCGTTAGTTGAAGAATAATCTCTTATCAGTTCTTATGTCCTTCTACTATTCATTTTATCATTTATATCCAAACCCCTTCATTAAGCACGACCAATCACACACAAAATCGCAAAAAAAATCACAGTCAGGAAATAATTTTTTCTCCCCCTTGCGAATTTGGGTGTGATTCAAGGTGTGAATGTATGAACGAGATATAGGAATCCTTTATATAACAATAAAAAAACGCATGAGAATTTCGTTGTGAAATCTCATGCGATTTGGTCTGTGAATGACTTGTTTGCACGTCTGAAGTGAACCCGTTAGAGTCTTCTTTGACGAAAGTACAACAAAGCACAACTGTAACCAATGCAGGCTGCGAAATAAGCCAAGCTGCTGATCATTCTATATTTGAAAACGTTATATTATATCCCTTTAAAAGAGCTCATATCAGCAATGTGATTTCTAATACTCAAAAAGTTTTTGCAATTTTAAATATTGACAATGGTGAATTTTTAGATTATTATAAATTCAAATAAAGGCGAATGATCATTGTGGGAGAGCGCAAAGCTTAGCCACCGAAGGAGCAAGTTCCAAAAACAAACCCTTGGAACCAATCTCTCAGGTATATGTACCACAATGAGACGCATCTCTGGAGAGCGCATTAATTAATGCCACCAAAGGGGCTGCCTTACTAAAGGCTAAACTCTCAGGTAAAAGGACAGAGAAGGGTGAACATACCACCTTTCTCTGTCCTTTTTTATGTCCAAAATTATTTCGAAGGAGGACTCTTTATATGAGTGTAAAAGTGAATGATCCGAAGATTTATGAAGCGATCGAACAAGAAAAGTCACGCCAGCATAATACGTTGGAATTGATTGCATCAGAAAATTTTGTGAGTCCAGATGTGTTAGAAGTAATGGGAAGTGAACTGACAAATAAATATGCAGAAGGCTATCCTGGCAAGCGTTATTATGGAGGATGTAAATATGTGGATATAGTCGAGGATCTTGCTATGGAACGTTTAAAATCGTTGTTTGGTACGAAGTACGCTAATGTTCAATCGCATTCAGGTGCACAAGCAAATTTAGCAGTATTTTACGCTTTACTTAAACCTGGGGATAAAGTAATGGGTATGGATCTGTCTCACGGAGGTCATTTAACACATGGGAGTCCAGTTAGTATATCAGGAAAATGGTTTGATGTTGTGTCATATGGAGTACGAGAAGATAATCAAACGATTGATTATGAAGAATTGGAAGCCATAGCAATGAAAGAAAAGCCCAAATTAATCATCGCTGGAACAAGCGCTTACCCTAGAATAATCAATTTCGCCAACTTTAGAGCGATCGCAGACAAAGTGGGAGCGATTTTAATGGTCGATATGGCACACATTGCCGGCCTGATAGCTGGAGGTGTCCATCCTTCGCCGCTTCCATATGCAGATGTGGTAACCAGTACTACGCACAAAACATTACGAGGTCCGCGTGGGGGATTTATTTTGTCGAACGATGAAGAAATGATAAAAAAAGTCAATAAAGCTGTTTTTCCAGGAATCCAAGGCGGCCCTTTAATGCACGTTATTGCTGCTAAGGCAGTAAGTTTTCTTGAAGCATTAGCCCCAGATTTTACTATCTATGCAAAACAAGTAATGAGCAATGCATATACCTTGGGAGAGGCACTTAAACAACATGGAGCTTCCTTAGTATCAAATGGAACGGATAACCACCTTGTCCTTTTAAATGTCGAATCGTGGGGACTAACAGGAAAAGAAGCAGAACAATATTTGGAGCAAGCTGGAATAACGGTTAATAAAAACACCATTCCATTTGATTCGCAAAGCCCTTTTGTTACTAGCGGCATTCGAATGGGAACAGCTGCCTTAACAACCAGGGGGATGAAAAATGACGAAATGAAGGATATAGCAAAAGTTATAGCTTCCATCTTAAAAAACAAAGGGAGTGCATCAGCTCTTAATAAGGCTAAAGAGACAACAAAGTCGATATGCCAACGTTATCCAGTATTCCAACCTTCGATAAAAGTATAAGAATGTCGCAGATATACTCCTGCTCCCTATACAGGATGAAGTCACTAAAGATTATTGCATTAATTAGGCGGAGGAGGTAACACCATGGAATTTAAAAGTTGTTTTGACATTATCGGCCCTATCATGGTCGGTCCCTCAAGCTCTCATACAGCAGGTGTTGTTTCTATTGGAAATTTTATTTATGAACTTTTAGGCGGCCCTCCTGAATATGCTTCCATCACACTTTATGAATCGTTCTCTGAAACTCATTTGGGCCATGGTACAGATAAAGCTTTAGTAGGTGGAATGTTAGGAATGCGTACAAACGATTCAAATATTAAATCCGCAGTGGAAATTGCTAATAAGCGAGGGTTTATCTTTGACATCCATCTACAGGATTACTGTCCTTATTTTTCTCATCCGAATACGGTAAAAGTAGAAGCTGGAAGACAAGGATATACAATGGTTGCAGGGGGAGCCTCTTTAGGCGGCGGCCTGTCAAAAATCTTTTTATTAAATGGAAAAACAGTAGATATACCAATAAGTACAAATGAAAATATTTCGAAGCTTGCACAACCTTACATGTGCAGTTTAAAAAGACAAACTTCATTGGGAGGATCTTATGAAGATTGAATCAATGAAGGAGCTGATTCAACAATGTGAAGAAGAGGGAAAAACAATCAGTGAAGTTATGTTGGATATGGAAGTTGAAAATTCTGGAAAAACCCATGAAGCATTAATTGATAAAATGACAGCTCGTTTACAACAAATGAAAGATACCATTGACCTCGGTATTCAGGATCCATCATCTTCACCTAGCGGAATTTCTGGCGGAGATGCACTACGTGTTAATGAGTATGTAAAAAAAGAATCTATTCTCTCGGGCAATTACATTGGTGATGCGATGAGTTTCTCTATAGCAACTTCTGAAAGTAATGCCAAAATGGGGATTATAGTAGCAACGCCTACTGCTGGAGCTGCGGGCGTATTGCCAGGTGTTCTCTTTTCTTTACACAAAAACGATAATACTCCTTTTGAAAAATTAGTAGAAGGATTATTTACCGCAAGCGCCCTTGGATATGTCATTGCTAATCGATCATTTATTTCAGGGGCAGCAGGAGGGTGCCAGGCAGAAGTAGGTTCTGCTACGGCCATGGCTGCAGGGGCCATCGTAGAACTTAAAGGCGGGTCACCTGAACAAGCGGTTCATGCTGCAGCTATTGCTCTTAAGTCATTATTGGGATTGGTATGCGATCCAGTAGCAGGGCTTGTCGAAGTACCTTGTATTAAACGGAATGTTATGGGCACTGCCATAGCATTTTCAGCTGCTGATTTATCTCTGGCAGGGGTAAAAAGCAGAATTCCATGTGATGAAGTGATTAAAGCCATGTATGATATTGGCAGCGAAATGCCTCGAACTCTAAAAGAAACTGCACTTGGCGGGCTGGCTGCAACGGAAACCGGCCAACAAGTAAAAGAAAGAATGTTTAAGAAAAAAGGTGGTTTCGAGTAAAGGAAAAGTGCTCTCTATATGGTTATAACTTTTACTACTCCAGCCTTTAAAAAATTGAAAACATTGAAACAAGAAATCAAGAAAACACGAATAGGTAAAACTGTCCAAAAATACGAGAGGGCCTTCACATTCCTACATTGAAATAATGAGTAATCAAGAAAAAAATAAAGATAACCTTACTTCAATGAGGGAGTTTACATTTGCTAAAGTATCAAAGTAAAACTACGTCTTCCACCTTGGCGGCAAGCCGAGTTTTTTTAAAAAGAATTTGCTTGTTTTACCATTTCTTCATTAGAGTGTTAGTTCCGGCCTGCATCGCTTGCAAGGCCGAAACCTTCTGTTTCCGCTTCTTGTACGCTCCTGAAAAATAATACATTGATCCTTTTGGGGGTTTTAGAAGAGCAGGATGGTCTGCATATACCTGTCGTCCTTATAGCATAATAAAACATTTCAAAGCTTATTACCAGTTATGACAGCCTCCCATTTTGGATCAGAAGACAAGGGGGAAGTGTATGTGTATTCCATGATAATCAGCCTCCGTGAAGCGATATTGTTATAAAGCTTTTATTTCACATCATGGGTACTTTTCAATTTACTTTCTTGCCTTGTAGTACTTGAGTTCGAATAAGAGAATACAAATCATTCGTACTCTATGTCTGCAACATTTATCTCTATAAAAAAGGTGACAAGAATGAATGCTTCTCTGATGCATCGTTTTAAAGCGTTTATGATTGACTATGTCTTTATTTTTGCTTACCTAGGTCTGCTTCTTGTGATAAATGTGTTTTTCTTTCCGTCCATGCAAATGTGGTTCAGTGGATCGCTTATTACAGCGCAGTTTGCAGGTTTCTTCATGGTGACTTTGCCGGTATCTCTCTACTTTATTATTAGTGATTCCAAAATTGGTGGTCAATCGTTGGGTAAACGGAAAATGGGGCTTCGCGTCGTCGATAAAAACGGGGAAGGTCTTTCTTTACGACTCGGTTTTTTTCGAACGTTATTAAAGTTTCTGCCATGGGAACTGTCACACTTTTTCGTGTATCGGATAATCAGTGCTGGAGATGGAGAAATATCGTTCACTTTTTATGTTATGGGAGGAATGGTTTATATACTTATATTCGTGTATATATGGAGTGCGGTGGTTACGAGAAAGAAACAATCACTATGATCTGATAACGAAAACTCGCGTTATAAATGTTTCTCCTTCATAAATGGGATTGTTTTATGAAAATATCCGGCTAGGAAAGGATTGCTTATCCTTAGAAAGAGGCAATCCTTTTTGTACCGGATAAAGGGGCCTGGAATTGTCCTTATGAGAACGGGGATGCAGTGGACAACGTTATGAAAAATGAATGATTTATTTAAAATACATACTGTTCCTTTTTATACTTTAAGAATGTTTAACTTTGTTAAAGGATTAAAGTATAAGCAAAACTACGACTTCCGGCATTTGGACTAGGCGGTAAGCCAAGTTTTCCTAATTATGCACCTTCTTCTGTCTCTTCCTCGCTGTCATCTTCTGCGTCATCTAGTTCTAAATCACCTTCTTCCATTTCTTCCTCTTCTGCTCCTTCCTCTTCTGCTCCTTCTTCTTCTGTTCCTTCTTCTTCTGTTCCTTCCTCTTCTGTGTTCTGTTCTGTATCTTCATTCAAATCGGTTCCTGCGTCTTCTGCTGGTTCCTCTTCCACGGCCGGTTCCTCTTCTTCCGCTTCTCCGCCGCAAGCTGTAAGTACTCCCATGGCCATTAAAGCTGAAGCAGCAGTGTAAAGCATTTTTTTGTTCATCTTGTAAATCCCTCATTTCAGGTTAGATTTTGGGCGCTGATTTTACATGAGAAAAGACTAAGACTTCTCCCATTTGGACTTAGCAGAAAGCCAAATTTTTCTAATCAGCTAAAGCTAACCTACCAGAGGGGGGGAGATTCGTCTATGTCTTGCGTCTGTTTTTGAAGCTGTTTTATATTATCACATGACATTATGGTAATTATTGGTTTAAATTGAAATTGTTAGGGACGATTGTTAATTTGCTTTTAATATCATTAAATTTGTAAATTTTCGCAAGGAAGATTTTTATAAATGAATAAAAATCCGTGTGGGGATATTCTAAACTTTTGGCTTCCATGTTTTTAGGATCACTAGTATTGATTAGAACCGAGTTTATTTCTCAAATGCGACGTGCATATTACGATTAATACTTTCTTACGGCGCCCATGAATAATAATCAAATCATTGTAAGAATAAAAGGATGTGACCAATGAGTGGAGAAAGCAAAGATCAATGCAAGCTAGCTCTTTGTTCTGATGTTTTTGTTCGGACATGGTAGTGCTATCTTGATCCCTCTTGGTATTGATGCAAAGCAAGATGCCTGGATTGCCGTTCTTTTAGGAATGGCAGGCGGCTTGTTCATGTTTTTTATCCATTACCGTCTTTATAGATGTTATCCGGATATGATGCCAACAGAGTATATACAAAAAATAATCGGGAAATGTTTCGGCAAGATTCTTGCTTGTGTTTATATCGTGTATTTTTTATATCTTGCTGCAAGAATATTGCGGGATTTTGGTGAAATGCTCGTAACGTTCTCCTATCAGGAGACTCCGCTGTTTATTACCAATGTCCTGCTGCTTCTTGTCATCGTATATGCAGTCTGTAAAGGCATTGAAGTATTAGCGAGAATGGGAGAATTCCTTTTTGTATTAATATATATATTTGCGGTTGTTGGATTCTTATTACTTGTGATTTCCGGTGTCATGGATTTAAACAATTTGAAACCGGTTCTCGAAGAAGGTATAGGTCGTGTGCTTAACACCTTCTTTACGCAAACATGGTACGTTTCTTTTGGAGAGATTATCGTTTTTACTATGATACTGCCATATGTCAACAGACCGAAAAAAGTGAAAATTGCTGGAATGTCGGCCATTGGTATTGTCGGCATTAATCTTGCGATTGTTATGGCAGTTAATATCACGGTTCTTGGTGTTGATATTTATACACGCTCGCAGTTTCCTCTCCTTTCCACAATCCAATCGATTCAGGTGGCCGAATTTCTGGAACGGTTAGATGTCTTTTTTATGATTGCGCTTATTATCGGTGGTTTTATTAAAGTAAGTATCTTTTTTTATGCAGGCGTGATCGGAACATCTATCTTGTTTAACGTGAAAGAGAAGGTGAAGCTTGTCTATCCGCTTGGAATTGTCGTCTTGTTTTTTTCCATGATTGTTGCAAGCAGTATCTCGGAACATAACTATGAAGGGATGCGGTTAATACCGCTGCTATTGCATTTACCTCTTCAAATCATTATTCCTGTTTTGCTGCTGCTTCTTGCTGTTTTAAAAAAACGTCATTGAAACTGTTAAAAATGCTACTGTTGTTGTGATTTCTTTTCATTAGTCAATATTGTTGGATGAAGAAAGATCAGTTTCTCATTATCAAACCAATAAAAATAATAAAAAGCATATAGAAACAGAATAGTTTATACATAATGTCAAAGAATAGAGGACAAGTATAAATAATGTCTTATAGGAGGCAATGTGATGGAACAGAACATAAAACTAACAGCTGCGGAACTTTCACAGCTTTGGACTTCTTATCAAAATGACAGCGGTTCCATATGTCTGTTAGAACATTTTTTGGCAACTGTTGAAGACAACGAGATTCGTCCCATTTTAGAGCACGCTTTACATTTGTCGAAAACACATATCGAAAAAATAACAGCCATTTTTACCGAAGAAAACTACCCGCTCCCAAAAGGATTTTCGGTAAATGAAGATTTACAATTAAAAGTTCCGCGATTGTTTTCTGACCATTTTATGCTGCAGTTCATGAACCAGATGGCGCAAATTTCCTTAAATGGATATAGTGTATCAAAATCTTTAGCCGTTCGATCGGATATTGATGAGTTTTATTCACAATGTCTAACGGAAGCGATTCAACTAGATACCATGGTAAAAAACACATTGTTATCGAAAGGGCTTTATATTCGATCACCGTATATTCCGTATCCTGAAAAAGTGGATTTTGTCAAAAAGCAAAACTTTCTTACGGGTTGGTTAGGTGAAAGAAGGCCATTACTATCATTGGAGATGACAAATATTTACGCTAATTTTCAACGAAATGCGTTAGGAATAGCGACCTTAGTTGGTTTCAGTCAAGTAGCAAATTCAAATAATATTGCCCAATACTTTGTACGAGGTAAACGGCTTGCATCCAAGCATAATGAAATATTCAGCTCTTTATTGCGTGAAGATGATCTTCCTGTTTCGATGCCTTCTGATACGTATGTAACGGAGTCTAGAATCCCTCCATTTTCCGACAGGCTGATGATGTTTATCGTTACTTCTTTAATTGCATTAGGAGTTGGATATTACGGAACAAGCATTTCTACATGTCTAAGACGTGATTTAACGGTACACTATGATCGTCTCTTACAAGAAATACTCAAATATTCAGAGGATGGTGCGAATATTCTTATTGAAAACGGCTGGATGGAAGAGCCTCCCCGTGCTAGTGACCGCGATGGGTTAGCGAATACTTAATAAATAGTGGGGGGACAAATAGATGACCAGATAATACTTATAGGTGTTATTAAATAGTGCAGTTAAACTTTGATGGAGGTTGACATAAATGCAAACCAATCACGACGCATCATTAACATCAGCAGAAATTTCCCAGCTCTGGGGGTCTTACCAGAACGATACCTTGGCTGTTTGTGTCCTTCGCTATTTTCTGGAACACGTGGAAGATAACGATATCCGTACCGTATTAAAATATGCTTTGGAAATATCACAATCCCATGTAAAAACGTTAACTTCTATTTTTAGCGACGAAAACTTTCCTATTCCTGTAGGTTTTACGGAGAATGATGTCAATGTAAATGCCCCGCGCTTATATTCAGATGCGTTCGTGCTGTTTTATTTGCAGCAGATCGGGAAACTAGGGTTGAATGCGCATAGCGTATCAACTGCTTTATCAGCGCGTCCAGATCTCCACCAATATTTTATGGAATGTTTGAATGAATACGGTAATCTCCATGGAATGGCGAATGACATATTACTAGCTAAAGGACTCTATGTACGTCCGCCTTACATGCCGTATCCTGACAAAGTTGATTTTGTGACAAAGCAAAGGTTTCTTTCGGGATGGTTTGGTAAACGCAGGCCTTTGGTTTCTTTAGAAATCTCGAATCTTCATGATAATATCCAGAGGAACTCTTTAGGGACAGCGATGGTTATGGGATTCAGTCAAGTTGCAACGTCAAAAAATGTTTCCCAGTACATGGTAAGAGGGAAGGAAATTGCAGCAAAACATACTGAAATATTCGGTTCGATATTACGTGAAGGTGATATACCAGTCCCCGTTTCATGGGATTCGGAGGTGACAACATCTACAACGGCTCCGTTTTCAGATAAACTGATGATGTTTCACACAACTGCACTTATTGCTATTGGTATGGGCTACTACGGAACAAGTATGGCAACAACGATGAGGCGTGACATTCAAGTGCATTATTCTCGTTTAACAATGGAACTTGGCAAGTATGCCGAGGATGGAGCAAATATTATGATTGAGAACGGATGGATGGAAAATCCACCACAAGCTCCAGATCGAAATGAGTTGGCAAAAAAATAATAGAAAAAGAATTTATGAAAAATGCAGGAACGCTTCACCTAGCTCGTCAACGGTTAACACGAATAACAATATTGAGTGAAATTGAACACGCAGTGGTGACGTTAAAAGCCAGGAGCCAAATCTTATAAGGACATTCGTTATATCTAATAAAACATAGTCTATTGATGATGTAGGGGCAGTTCCTTGTCACATGCTAAAACGATAAAATCACATAATTTGCCCTTTTAAAACAAAGTATCATAAGTCTTTAAGTCTTTATTAGAGTGCACTTTTTCGCCTGCACTCCACAAACTAAACAGGGTCGTAAACGATAAAGTTAGGTGAATGTGCATATGGATTCTAATTGGATGTCAATTATCCCTTTTTTAGTAGTGATGCCCATCGCAATTTTTACAAGACAAGTGCTTCCTGGACTGATATTAGGCTTGCTCGTTGGTTCTTACATTGTCTCCCCTTCTGTCATCGGCGGGATGCAAACGATGCTTGGATATGTGGTGGAAGCATTAATTGATGAAAACAACATAAAAATTATTGTGTTTTTATATGCTTTTTCTGGTCTGATCGGGATGATTAAATTTTGCGGCGGGATTAAAGGGTTTGTCGAAACAGCATCTGAAAAAATAACTTCAAAAAAAGAGGCCTTGTTTCTTACTTACATTTCAACGATTGGAACATTCAGTGCGCCGACGTTCCGCTTCGTTACGATTGCACCGATTATGAAAGCACTACTTAAAAAAGTGAAAATGAGCACGAAAGAACTTGGATTTGTGATTGAGACCACTTCTACTCCCATTATTGTGTTAATACCCGTGGCTACCGCTTTTGTAGGGTATATGGTATCGGTCGTGCAAATTTCTGTAAAAAATCAAGCAGGCACAGGAGATCCGTACGATTTGTTTCTGCAGAGCATTCCTTTCAATTTTTTTGCCATCGTTATTATTTTACTGGGGATATACTTAAGCTTTTTTCATCACTCCAGCTCTGATGCTCCGACTCAAATAGAAGACAACAAGGAAAAGGAAGAAGATGAGGATGATTGGCATGATTGCCACCCGGCGGTTGCAAGAGAACTGCCTACCAAGCCGTGGAACTTGATTCTTCCTGTTGCTGTTGTTATCAGCTTGACATTATTTTTGACGTGGTGGGATGGAAACGTTCAAGGCTATGCTTTCCCGCAAGCTTTTATTGAAGCAGATGTGTTAGAAGCCATGGTGATTGCGCTTTTAATTACAACGCTTCTTACAGTCGTTTTTTTCTTATTTCAAAAGTTTAAATTAAAAGATATTATTAACAGCTTTGTCGTCGGCGGAAATGAATTGATGTCGGTGATTGTGCTGTTGTCAGTCGTATGGGGATTATCTTCGGTCACCGAAGAGCTCGGCTTTTCTGATTTTGTTACGGAACATAGCGGCTGGATTCCTGAAATGTTTATTACGCCGCTTATGTTTGTGTTTGGTGCAGCGGTTTCTTATTTTATTGGTTCCGCCTGGGGGACGTGGGGGATTTTAATGCCGCTTGGAGTGTCGCTGTCGACAGCAGCCGATATCTCTTTGCCTTTGATTATAGGAGCTGTATTTGCGAGCGGTTCGTTTGGAGCCTTTGCTTCCCCGTTAAGCGATGATACTAATACGATTGCAAGAATTTTAAATTTAACCGTGGTCGATTATGCGCATTACAAATTAAAACCAGCATTAATAGCAGCTTGCATTGCTACGGTTCTTTACGCAGGCACTTCCTTCTTTTTTTAAGATCGCAGAATTTTCACCATTAACAGGGGATTGGTTTATGCACGTTGTCCTCCTTTCAAAAGGTCACGATTATTGTCAAAGCAAATAGAATAAAAAGCAAAGTAGTTTACCCGATGCCAAAAAATTTTAGAGTGACAGCGGTTATTAACAATCAGTTTACGGACTCACCAAATACAACGCAGATCGCCAGCGGGGCTGGGAAAAGCAGTGCAGCTGGAAATAATGCTGCTCTTAACTCATCGAACACAGAGCAGCAGCAAAGTGTGGGAGCGCAAGGGCTAAAAAGAAAAAACCGAAAGAAACAAAATGAAATTGTAATAGCTATTAATAATCAAAAGAATCGAACAAAGGGCACTCAATCAGCAGCTACCCAAGTAGGGAAGCGGCTGCAAGGGAGCATTAGGTCTTAATAAAGGAATGAAAAATAAACAAAAGAAAAAGAAGAAAGCAAGCAAACGAAAGAGTCGCTAAAAGCGTTAGGCTATTTTGCACTTATTTAATTTTCATATTTCTAAAAATCTTTCAAAAAACTCCGGGATATAAAAGTTTCGGAGTTTTTTTGCGTCATCAATAAGCATACCTATAAGTAAAGTGACCACCATAGGAAAGGGTGAATAAAGTGACAGACCCAAGCTGCAAGCAAGTAAAATAATACACGGGGACAAGAAGCAGTGTATGTTAAACAATAAATTGGATCCAGACATTACCGAAAATCCAGAGAAACTGGTCGTTTACGGAGGTATGGATGTGCTCGATATCGTACACAACCCCGCACCTCATGCAGCAGATCCAGGGGGATGTACACCGAAGTAGTATTTAAAGCTGTCCAATTAGCAGGTCAGCATCCGAAAGTAAAAGCCACGATACTGTTTGTGGAGCCTGAGAAAAGATGTCGCGGAACAATCCGTGAAAAGTGGTCCATACCATGCTGTCCTTTTTAACAGGTAAGAGTGGGGAAGTGGAATAAATGGTGGTATTAACAGGTGATTCCCTTCGTTTTTCAGAGATAAGGAAAGTACTATTTGAAGGTGAGACAGTCATTGCTTCCGACAAAAGTATGGATGATGTAAAAAGAAGCCGTAAAGCCGTGGAAGATATCGTAGAAAAAGAGAGGGTTATTTACGGCATTACCACAGGCTTTGGAAAATTCAGCGATGTTCTTATTCAAAAAGAAGATGTTAAAAAGCTTCAAAAAAACTTAATATATTCGCATGCATGCGGGGTGGGGGATCCGTTTCCTGAAATCGTTTCACGGGCTATGCTGCTATTGAGGACAAATGCACTTTTAAAAGGATATTCCGGGGTGCGTCCTCTTTTAATCAATCGTTTGATTGAATTACTAAATAAACGTATTCACCCGGTGATACCTCAGCAAGGATCGCTTGGAGCAAGCGGTGATTTGGCGCCGCTATCCCACTTAGCATTAGTCCTTCTTGGTGAAGGAGACGTGTTTTATAAAAAACAAACAATCCCAGCTGATACTGCCTTAAAAAAAGAAGGGATTTTACCGATTATATTAACAGCAAAAGAAGGGCTGGCTCTTATAAACGGAACCCAGGCGATGACAGCAATGGGTATTATTGCTTATTTGAAAGCAGAAAAGCTGGCCTATCAATCGGAGATCATAGCTGCACTCACGATGGAAGGACTGCGCGGAATCATTGATGCGTTTGATGAAGATATTCATTTGGCACGAGGCTATTCAGAGCAAATAGAGGTGGCAAAACGGATCCGTCATTATTTAAAAGGCAGTCATTTAACGACAAGACAAGGAGAACTGCGGGTACAGGATGCTTATTCTCTCCGGTGCATTCCACAAGTTCACGGAGCAACATGGCAGACGCTTCATTATGTAAAAGATAAGCTAGAAATAGAAATGAATGCCGCCACAGATAATCCGCTTATTTTTGATAATGGGAGAAAAGTGATTTCCGGCGGAAATTTTCACGGACAGCCGATCGCATTGGCACTGGATTTTTTAGGGATTGCTGCAGAAGAACTCGCTAATATGTCAGAACGCCGTATTGAACGGCTCGTTAACCCGCAATTGAATGATTTACCCCCATTTTTAAGTCCAGAACCAGGCCTGCAATCTGGAGCGATGATTATGCAGTATACAGCAGCTTCTCTCGTGTCGGAAAATAAAACGCTGGCACACCCGGCCAGTGTCGATTCGATTCCATCCTCGGCGAACCAGGAAGATCATGTCAGCATGGGCACGATTGCGGCAAGACATGCAGCAAAAATTATTGAAAATGCTACGCGTGTGCTAGCTATTGAAGCCATTTGCAGCATGCAAGCAGCTGAATACCAGGGAAAAGATAAAATGGCTCCTAAGACGAGAACATTTTTAGAAAAAGGAAGAGCTGTCGTACCGTTCATCACAGCAGATAGAATGTTTTATAAAGACATCGAAGCGATGTATCGATGGTTGAAAAAAAGTACCGCGGAATTCTAATAAAAAATTATAACAACGTGCCGGTAAAAACAATTGAAATATTTGTATCTCCAAAATAGGAGCTGCTATGTTGGCAGCTCCCCTCTCACTTCTGCTTGGTTTATTTCTGTTATACCTCTTTCGGAGCAGATCAAGCCGTCCAAGTTTCTTTTCATGACATATTTTCTACTTCTGCAGATATACCTTGGCCTACGCCGATACACATTGTAGCCAGGCCTAATCCAGCATCTTGCTTTTTCATTTCATGAATTAAGGTCGTTAATATTCTCGCACCACTGGCTCCTAATGGATGCCCAAGGGCAATGGCCCGCCGATGACGTTTACTTTTTCCCGATTTAATTCGAGTTGTTTTAGACATTCGAGAGATTGAGAAGCGAAGGATTCATTTAGTTCTATCAGGTCAAAGTCAATGCTTTTCAAGTGATTTCGTTTCATTAATTTCTGGGTAGAGGCAATCGGACCGATCCCCATAACAGATGGCTCTACGCCGGTTGCTGCAGAAGCTTTGAACTGTACTATGGTTTTAAGCCGAGTTCTTTGGCACGGACAGCACTCATAATTAATAAGGCAGAAGCCCCGTCATTTACACCAGAAGCATTTCCTAAACACAAGAATCTTCCTCTATATCTGTTCTTGATCACGATGATGTCGTGTACGTTGCCCATGTACCTACTGAACGTATTATGACTATTTCCTTGAATGTAGGTTCGCGTCTGCCTGCTTATGCTACCTCAATGGGGAAAGTATTGCTTGCTTATTTACCAGAAGCAGAAAAAGAGGCATATTTACACGATTTATCAGCAGAGAAATTAACAGCAAACACAAAAGTGGAGCCGGAGGAATTACGTGAAGCACTATATGTAAATTAAAGAACAGGGCTGGTCGTTTGCAGATGAAGAGTTAGAAGAAGGTGTTCGTTCTATTGCAGTGGGCCGATTTATAATAATCGACATGAAGTCTATACTGCTGTGAACTCTTCTGCCAATGCAGGCAGAGTGAGCGGGAGACATATGAAAGAAAAATATCTTCCATTATTAAAGAGCATGGCCAGCCGAATAATGACTTAGCTGCTTATCAAAGTTCTTTTAATCTTTAGGAAACGGATATTTTGCAGGAGGGATGTAAAAAGGAATTTTCAACTCCGGCAGAAGTTAAAATATAATGGGAGTGGTTCTATTGCCATCATTTGCAATGATTACACGGAGACTGCTGCCAGCATTATCATTTGCTGAATACATGTATACATATGAAAATAAGTATACATAGCGAGAAAGAAGAGGAGGAATATCCCCCCTCTTCTATTCTTACTGTCTACCGCTCATTTGCTGTTCTGCCATTTGGACAAGGCGTTTGGTGATCTCGCCTCCAACAGAACCATTAGATCTTGACGTGGAATCTGCTCCTAGCTGAACGCCAAACTCTTGAGCAATTTCCGTTTTCATTTGATCAAGGGCTTGCTGCATTCCTGGAACGAGAAGTTGATTGGAATTGTTACTTCTGTTTTGTTGTACCATCATGCGACCCTCCTTTTTCTTGTAGTTAGTGTTAATATTTCCTAAAAGAATTAAATCATGCAAAAAAAGCACAAGCAAAAATTTCCTTTTATTGCTCGTGCTTTTTTGGTCTTCTGCAAGAAAAGATAATGTGGAAAGATGAATAAACCAACGAAAAGAAAATAAAAATGGAAAATAGGGACGTCCCTAACATCCCTTTTATACAATCAGCTTGCCTATGTCTTATTAAAACACGCCATAAATTTCGTCACATTCTCCCGCAACAGGCTCATAAAAACAGTGTAGTTTATATCGGCCCACAAGCGATTGACCGTACCAAGTAGGCGGACAATCACCTGGCGGCCTAAAGTACCATAAACTGTACTTAGCAGGCCAGCGTCTTTCCCCATTTACAGATCGGCGTGCTAAACGTTTTTCACTTTCTCTGGCTCTTTGATAAAACATACCATGCTGCACTGCTTCATAAGCCGTTGGTTGATGAATGACTTCCGGCAAGGTACGCAAATCTTCAAAATCGGAACACCTAACTCTAACTCGATTAACTGTAACAGCTCCAACATGAAGCATGCCTAATTTTCCTTCTCCCACGGCTTCTGCTCGAAGCAGCCTTGCTAAAAGGTTGATATCTTTACTTGGAGCCTTTATAACAGCCATGTATTCACCTCCATTAATTATTGACCTACCTTTATAAATATTATCCATACGTTAAATTAATGCCTATATTGTAGATTTTGTGGAAAACTGTCTTCGGATGTAGAAAACAACAATTACGAACTTCCTACATTTATGCTGGATGTTTTAGGCGCTGCTTTGACTTTATGAACAATGGAAAAATAGGTGAAAAATATTTTAAAGGAAAAGAAATGAAACGTATCAGAAAAGTATTCGTGTGCTGCTCAAATGAAAAGAGACGAAAAAGGCTGTTTCTTTGAATATGTAAAGTAATATGGACATACCTATGACTAAAAAGAGGGCATTTGATAAAAAGTCTATAGGTATTGCTGTATTGGCTGCAGGGGATCAACCATGAAGAACAACCAACGACAAGTCCCCATCGAAGAACTAGATACGCAATCTGAAATGAGTAATACTTTAAATAAAAGGGTTATAGAAGAATTAAAATGGTATACAAAGGAATAGGAGATATAAACCATTTCATTTTCAGAAATCCCTTACATTACATTTCGTTCGATAGTTCGAATCTAGGCGTGAAACGCAAACTCAAGATTGAGGAAGCTTTAAAGTGTGATTCGAACTAGAATCCATAACTAACATTGGTTTGTATAAATGCGTATGTACAAGTAAAGAGGAAGAAATTTTAAACGAATAACAGATTTATGTGTTTCTAATAAAAGGACGCTTTTTTGTTTAAACAGGTCTAAAGTTTTATTTTATCCCTGAAAATAACCTACTTAAGGGGGGCCATGTGAAAAAAATAGTAATGGTTATGATTTTAATATCATCGTTAGCGGCTGGTTGTTCTGCATCTAGTCAAGTCGAAGGAGTAACTCCATTGAATTACGGCGCTCACCAATCGATAGAAAGAGAATTTAATAAGAAGACGACAGAACGAGACAGGAAGGAATTTAAAGGATTGGTCAAAGAAAAAAGACCTTTTAGTTCTTTTCATCAAATCTTAGTACACCCGGGGAATTCAAACGGACCAACCTATTTCAATGTAAGTAAAAAAACATTTGAACAAATAGAAGTTGGAAATAACGTAATGGTACTTGAAAAACAAGAAGGAGCTGTTCATTTCTCCGCCCCGCCAATACGATATGCGGAAGAAGTTAAAATTTTATCAGAATAACTTTTTAAAACGCGATGTTTTATCAAATGAATTAATTGTAGAAACTGGGAAAAGCCTTTTTGCTAATCAATCGCAGTTTACAATACTTGATGATGATTTCGAAGAATTTACTGTTCGAAAGCTTGATAAAAAAACTAATAAGGCTGGCTATGGGAATTCTAAAAATACCTCCCCGAAAAAAAGCTGACGGGGAGGTTAAATTCGTTTATGACAGTTCCGGCCAGTACTCTTTTTATTGGCTTCGATGAGGTCGTCAAGGATATCTTTAGCAACTTTAGCACTTGGAACAATTTTCGACAGGGTAAGGGCTTGCCAGAGTTTTTGATAAGATTTTTCGTTCCATGCTTCGACAACGAGTTTTTCGACGGCGACTTGTTGTTCCATTTATTACAGTTATTCACGATCAAACCGAATTTGAAGTGATGCTTCCAGGAATCCAAGAAAATGACGTAATTATCATCCTTTCTTATTCAGGTGAGACCCCTGCGTTGATACCGCAAATCAAGCAGCTAACCGCAAGAGGCATTGATTTTATATCCATCACCAATTTGAAGAACAACAAGTTGGCACAAATGTCACCTCACAACATATACGCAACAAGTTCCACAACGATCACGAGGGATGGTACAGAAGTGAACTCTTTTATCCCGTTTCACATTGCGATTGATTTACTTTTCAGAAAATACGTGGAGTTTATTGAAAAAGAAGAAAGAAGCAATTAGAGAGGTTTAGATGCAGCACAAAACGGCATCTAATAATAAAGCTCTGCCTACAAAAACATGTGTGAAAAAACAAGGGAACAATGAATGTTCGTACAGAAAAATTTATCCATTCCTAACATGGCCATTTTCTTTTACAATTCGCGCTTTTTTAATAAGTCGCGTTTTTTGTATGGAGTCATATAAATAAAATAATTAGTTTTTACTTTATTTAACACTATAAAAAAGGAAATAATTTCCTTTGTGAAAAATAATTTTTTAAGGATAGTGAAGAGCATGAAAATCATTCCGTTTACCGTAGAAGGATATTATTTTATTAAAATGATTGAGTTATATGCCGCTATTTTTAAAGCTGACCCAAAAGTTATGAAAAAACAATTTCAGCAGCATTACAGGTATCCAAATTTTGAAGGATATTTAGCTGTTATTAATAATCAAGTTGCAGGATATATATATGGCTACACATCCCGGAGAGGCCAGTATTACCATCATTTATTGGCAAATCATTTACTGTCCAATGATGGATGGCTGAAAAATTGTTTGGTACTTGCGGAGCTGGGTGTTCATCCTAGATACAGAAGGAGGGGCATTGCTAAACAGCTCATTCATATTTTACTTCAAAATAGACGGGAAAAAACAGCTTTATTAACGGTTCGTAGAGATAACCATAATGCGGTTTCTTTTTACAAAAAGCAAGGGTGGGTAGTTATTCGTGATGGTTTTTATCCAAATGTACCTTATGAATTCCTCATTATGGGGAAGGTGCTCAACAAAGTAAAATCGATTGGATGAGATTATACAAAGTTAGGTAATACCTTGAATAATGGAATGTTTTTTAATTAGAAAAAGACGATACATTTTAACTTATTCTCAAATCATACGTCTTGTTAGTAAGATATACCAAACTATGTTTAGAAAAGAGACTTTGAAAAAATCAAATGAAACATTACGAATAAGTTAGATATGCAGCGAGGATGAACGTTCTAGACGTTCATCCTTTCTCATGTGGATGAAAAACAATTGTTGACCAGTTTGGTCTAATTCGGTTATGATTTGATCGACCAATGTGGTTTAATTAAGATGAATGAAAAATATAATAAACCAAAAGGAATGAATGGAGATTACACAGTCATTTATAAACTTAGATCACGATAAACAACAGCGGATATTAAATGCTGCCCTTGAAGAATTTGCAGAAAAAGGATTTAAGCAAGCTTCTACTAATCGAATTGTTAAAAATGCTCGAATTGGAAAGGGGATGATTTTTTATTATTTTCATAATAAAAAAGAGCTTTATAAATACCTAATTGATTACAGCATCACTTTCATTATTAATGAGTATTTAAATCTCATTGTGACAGAGGAAACGGATTTTATTGAACGAATGAAGCAGGCAGCCAAGGCTAAGTTTGCAGCGCAGGCAAAGAACCCGAATATTTTTAATTTTTTAGGGACAGCCGTGCTTACAGAGGAAACAGAGATACCTGCAGAATTGCAAAAGCGCCTTCAAGAAGTACAAGAGCTTGGCAATTCAAAGCTGTACGATAATATTGATAAAAGTTTATTTAAAAAAGAGGTGGATGCAGATAAAGCATTCCAGCTTATCAGCTGGTCCATAGAAGGGTACCAGAACCACTTAAAAAACACTTTAAAAGGGAAAAAGCTCTCCTCTATCAATTTAGAGACATACTGGGAAGAATTTTATGAATATCTAGATGTTTTAAAAACGTGTTTTTATGAGCAGGAGGATGGAAAATGACTGTTTTAAGCACTCGGCATTTAATGAAAACGTTTGGGAAATTTACAGCTTTAAACGGAGTCAACATTGAAGTGAACAAAGGAGAAGTGTATGGCTTTATTGGTCCGAATGGAGCTGGGAAATCTACAACCATACGTATTTTGCTTGGTGTATTAAAAGCAACGGAAGGTGAAGCAAAAATTTTTGGTATGGATGCCTGGAAAAATGCCGTCGAAATACACAAACGCATTGCATACGTGCCGGGAGATGTGAACCTTTGGCCTAATTTAACTGGCGGAGAAGTCATTGATCTTTTTGTCAAACTGCGAGGCTCACATTATAAAAGCCGGAGGGAAGAGCTGATCGAAAAGTTTGATTTCGATCCAACGAAAAAATGCCGGACGTACTCAAAAGGAAACCGGCAAAAGGTAGCTCTCATAGCAGCATTTTCTTCAGATGCCGATCTTTATATACTCGATGAACCGACTTCCGGGCTAGATCCTCTGATGGAAAGAGTGTTTCAAGAAAGTGTGGTTGTATAAAAAGGGAAGGAAAAAGTATTCTTCTTTCGAGCCACATTTTATCTGAAGTTGAAAAGTTGTGTGACAGAGTAGGGATTATTCGGCAGGGACAGATGATTGAAACGGGAACATTGAAGGACTTCGTCATTTAACAAGAACGAATTTACTCGTAGAGACGAAACAACCTATTCCATCCTTACAAGAATTAAAGAGAGTTCATGACGTCAAAGAAACAGAACAGCAATATTCATTTCAAGTAGATTCAGAAGAGCTTGACGGCGTGATAAAACATATAAATCAATATTCGATCGTTAAGCTTGAAAGTGCACCGCCTACCTTAGAAGATTTATTTATGCGCCATTATGAATCAGGAGACGGAGGTGCGTCTTAATGTCCAATCATTTATACAATAAAACAGGGATACTCTCCCGGTTTTTATTACGGCAAGACCGCGTTCGTTTTACGGTTTGGCTGCTTTCGTTATCTGTTTTTACTTTTTTAATTGCGCAATCTTTTACAAGTTTATATCCGGCAGAACGAGATAGGCAGGCGCTGATGAAACGATGCTGAACCCTGCCATGACGGCCATGGTCGGACCAGGTTATGGTTTAGAGAATTATACCTTTGGTGGCTATGATGGCCCATCAAATGCTGCTCTTTACTGCTATAACAGTTGGAATTATGAATATTTTACTCTTTGCCCGTCATACACGAGCAGAAGAAGAGGATGGACACATCGAAATGGTGCGTGCTCTGCCTGTTGGCCGATTATCTAATTTACTCGCCGCAATTATCGTTCTGTTTGGAACGAATGTCTTGTTAGCATTAAGTGTAGGTTTTGGTTTATATGCATTAGAAATCGAAAGTATGGATCTGAATGGCTCGCTGCTATATGGTGCTGGATTAGGGGCGGTTGGATTTTTTTCACAGGCGTTACTGCGTTATTTGCGCAACTTTCGGAAAGCTTGTGGGGCACGATTGGCTTATCTTTCACGGTGCTTGGCGTTTCCTATCTTATACGTGCCATTGGTGATGATTTCGGAAGTGTATGTGAACAATTACTGGCAGCCGGTAATATTAACAGCGGCAGTTTCTATGATGCTAGTTATTTTGGTCCTGTATTTGAATGCGATTCGAGAAGCAGGATCTGGATTTTTACCGTCAAAGCCAGGCAGAAGGAATACAACTTCCTTTTTACGAAATCCTTTTGGTCTTGCATTTAGGCTTCAGCGTACAGGTATTATTGCTTGGGCGATTGGAATGTTAGTGATTGGTTCTTCTTACGTATCGGTGTTTGGTGACTTAGAATCATTTTTTAATGAAATAGATGTGATGGAAGATTTGATCGGCTCTGTAACTGGAGTATCTTTAACGGAGCAATTCGCGGCAAAACTTATGTCCGTAATATCTATGATTAGTACGATTCCTGCGCTTATGGTCATTTTTAAACTTAAAAGTGAGGAGAAAAAGGCGCACACAGAGCATGTATTAGCTCGAACCGTATCTCGTACACGGCTGTTGGCAAGCTATCTTCTTATCGCTCTTATTGTTGGTTTTGTGATGATTTCCATTGCAGCAGGAAGCCTGGGTTTGACAGCTGTTACAGTCATGGACGACGGCATGTCATTTGGCGCATTTTACAGTGCAGCCATGGTTTATCTGCCTGCAATAGGGATAATGACTGGTATCGCTGTTTTATTGGTCGGTTTTGCACCAAACGCCTCTGGGCTGACATGGTTATACTTGGGCTATTCCTTTATTGTTGTTTATTTAGGAGGGCTGTTTCAATTCGAAGACTGGGTAGGTAATCTGTCTCCTTATGCTCATATTCCGCAGATTCCAGTGGAGGATATGGATCTTATGAAGGTGTCCATATTAACCATGATAACGATTGTGTTATTGGCTGCCGGTTTTATCGGTTAATAACCGCCGGGATAGTCATGGATAAAAACTGTAAGATATAGAATGGCGCTCTTCTTTTGATCGTTAAGGAAGTCGCTTTTTTTAATTGGGGCTGCGTACAAAGCTTACTTGTCTAAGACGGATGCCGTGTCTGCTTCTAAATTTTTTCATTAACTGATAATAAGAAAAATTATATGGGAACGAGACGAAACTTTATTAAAACCGGATTATGACCAAAGTAATGATTTTCAAAGAGTCGTTGGTTTGTTTAATGAAGATTACAAGTTGAACTGGATGTAGAAGAAGGAGAAGCCGTGAAGCTGGATATGTTTGCAAGTGCTGAAATTAATAGTTTGACCCAGCCTATAACGGACACCTTTTTATTTGGACAGTTATCAGGTTCAGATGCCGGAACTCCCCCTTTAGCTCAGCAGAGACTGATACTCCCTACCTCCACACAAATAAACACGTGGGATGGGGCGGTTAGTATCAGATGGATTGTAGAACCTCCTGCACCAGGTACTAAGACTTTTAACTTTGTCATATCTCCCAGGGGGAAGGTAATCTTATCTCAATCGGTCCAAGAGGTCTCAATGGGATCGCATGTAAAACAAACCAGCAGTGACCTATTAAACCTGAAGGGAGGAAACTGTGCAGTGAAAAAGTTAAGTGAGAAGGACAATCAAAAAGTCATCGAAGCTCTGAGGAAAAAGGACAATGGAGAAATTTCTAAAAAAGAATTGATTGAGAAATTGAAATCGATTTATAAGATGAAGTGAGAATAAATGAGCCGTAAACCTTTGATTGGGATCATGGTAAATAAGAGGAGCAAGCGAAAAAGAACGTTAAGATTGTATCATCAATATAAAGAAAATACTCCTGTACAGCTTTTTTCATTTACTCCAAAAGATATTAATTGGAAAACCAAACGTATACAAGGGGGCTGTTACATTAATGGTAAGTGGGAAACAAAGACTTTTCGTTTCCCTCGCGCAGTTTATAACCGCTGTTATCAAAGAAAGGGAAATACTATTAAACGTTTAGAGAAATATATCGGAAAAAATAAATGCTTTAATACGATTACTTTTTTTAACAAATGGGTTGTTTATAAAATTTTATCCAAGTCAGAGTTGAACACCTATCTGCCAAAGACTTGGTTCTACAAGAGGAAACGTTTTAAAAAGCTGCTGGAGAGCCGCAAACATTTAATTTTAAAGCCAAGTTATGGATTTTTAGGCAGACGTGTGTATTTAGTTGACACCAATTCACCCAATGAACCATATAAAATCTATCAAGATACATTAAAACGGCCAAAATACAGCTGCCAAGATTCGGCCTCCTTTTATAAAAAAATAGATGAACTGGTTGGAAGTAAAAAATTTATCATTCAAGAACTTATAAACACAACAAGAGCAGCGGGCAGAATTACAGATGTTAGAATGTTGCTGCAAAAAAATCAAAACGGCAAATGGAATGTCACCAATGGAATAAGCAGAATTGCTCAAAAAGATTATTATGTAACAAATTGCAGTCACCGAATTTGTGAAGCAGACGAAATACTTCAAACATTAGCTAGTAATAACAAAGAGAGAACAGCTCTATACGAGGAAATGAGAAACACGAGTTTAATAGCAGGGGAGCTTTTGGAAAAACACCTTGGGTTATTAGGAGAAATCGGCATTGATATGGTCATTGATGAAAACAGAAAGATAAAGATTATAGAAGTGAACGGTAAACTTCAAAAAAACCTTTATAACAAAGGTAATGTCTCTTTCTCTTGCAACGACCTTGTTTATAAACGCCCCGTCCAGTTTGCGTATTTTTTAGCGGCTGCAGCTGCACAAAAAAAGCGATGAAGATTCCGGTGTACCTTTGAGCACGGGAATTTTTTAGTATAGAGGTGATTTAAACAACCAAAAACCCACCCTCCGCCATATCGTGTACTAAGGAAAAATGTTAAATAAACAGGGAGGGACTATCATGTCTTATGATAAAAGAAACCATAGAATAAATTTCCCGCGTTTTTGTATTTTTCCTGGGTATAATTGGTGCGGACCGGGGTGCAGCGGACCTGGAGCTCCTGTAAATGCCGTTGATGCTGCATGTAAAGCACATGACGAATGTTACAGAGTGTTTGGCGGACCTTCATGTAAATGTGATCAGCTTTTTCTTCAACGATTATATCATCTTCAAAATCCTCATACTCCTGAAGGAAGACATGCTCGTTTTCTATACAACTACATGAGACTGCAAATGTTTTTTATGTGTTAATTCCAAAGGCAAAACGGGAAAAACAGGTCGGAATATATATAGAAGTATCATTCAAAGAGATGGATGGTACTTCATATATTCTTTCTAAAAAGTAAAAAACCAGCAAATGTTGATCTGCTGGTCTTTAGCATTCCACTTCTTTGGAGGAAGCGGATTCTTATTTTTACCTTTTCCCAAGTATAACCTTTGCACGCTGCTGTTAGCTTCAACGCTCAGCTGTTAGGAATGAATACTGCAGAAATTCCTTTACCTATACCGATACTTTTGCTTTTCTTAAAACAAACATAGTAGTGATACATAAAACAACAAAAGCCCTTCCTGCTCTTTCGTCCTTGCGGCTCCGATGACCGCTCCAGTGTGATTTGATCTAAAACTATATTCAAATAAAGATTCATTCATTAATGAGGGTTATCCAGCATGTTGGAAATGAATGAGGTGAGGTTTTTGTGTACCATAGAAGGGATAAGTGAGGAAAAATTTAATTATACTGTTAACAAGAAATAAAGTCAACAAGCAATTCTTTTGCAGGATAAGTAATGGGGTGAAGGAGCCGGAGTTGGCTCCTTATCTCATTTGCAGAATGAATATTTGTTAATAGAGCGAGGACCTTCTATCAGCAATTCAATATCCCTTTTCCGTTGCTGCCTTTTTGCATAGGGGGATTAAAGTTATTGTTCTTCTAAGCTGGTGATGGAAACGCTTTGTTTTTTATTTGGATCATTCATGGGATGGATCGTAGCTATTCCAACTTGTTGATCAACATGTTCAATATAGACACTTTCTCCGTTAAAGACTACATTAGCCATATCAGGCGATGAAGAAATCTCTTGTGCTCGTTGGGCGTCCATTTGCCTTCTCTCCTTTTCGCTGTATTACTTTCTTTTTTCTCCTAACTCCCTGCTCACCTTTGAAATAGTAATTCTCTCTTCTCCCGTACTAGGTTGCACGGCATCTTTGCCTTTTATGATATTACGTTTTGATTTTGAACGTTTACCCAAAGGATTATCGCTCCTTTCTGTAAAATACCAATACACAAATATTTTTAACACCTGCCAACAAATTTATGTAAAAAAACGAGGCTGCTTTTTATAGAGAAAAGAGAAGGAAATCACAGCAGCAACGAGAAAAGAAATGAATAAAACCATGAAACACGAAAGGAAGTAAATATGTCATTACAAGTTGGAGATATTATAACCTTTAAACGAACGTATACGGTCGAAGATGTAGAGATGTTTACAAAAGTTTCAGGAGATGAAGGCACCCATCACTTGGTACCAGATGAAAACGGACGCCTCATTATCCAAGGACTGTTTACAGCTACCCTGCCAACAAAAAGGAGGGGACTATTTCCGCCATTTTTTCCTGTCGTAATCAGAAGGAAAAAGAAGTAATCCGAGGAGATTTTTCTGGTGTAATTATAAAAAATGACAAGGAATAAGATAACTCATTAGCAAAGTTAAAATTTTTGATAATACAAATGAACCAACGGCTCCATTGCATGTCATAGAAGTGGGAGACTGCTGGAAGTACATTACCCTGATGGAAGAATTCATTCGTTATGAGGAAACTGGGCTGAATAAAACAACAGATGATGAAGTCAAAGAAATGCTGACGGATGTCATTAAACTGTGTGAAGAACAAGTGGTTTAAGCCAATTTATGAAAAAAGAAGGAATTCCTTTACCTTATGTGACCTCTGTTAAACCAAAATTCCGATTCTAAAGATATTCCATTAGGGGTAAAATTAACCGATGACGAAATTTCAAATGGTATTGCTTTTAAGCTGGTTACATGTATGCAAGCCTGTGCTAAAGCTTAAGCGGGTGCAATCCGAAACGATACCGGCATGATGTGGTTTCCATTTTATACGGAATGGGTGACATTTGGAAACACATTAAAAACATTAATGCATAAACGGGGTTGGCTCAAAGTTCCGCCATATTACTACCTGCCTGGTTCTCCAACTCAATAAAGAAGAAAATCAAGTAGACCAGGGTTTAGGGCTGGTTTACTTGTACTTAGGAAGGTTTAACTTGGCTAAGGGAATAAAGTATAGGAAAAGAATAAGGTTTCCACTGCCGAAGACGTACTCTCGCACGACGCGGACTTCTACGTTGCACAGTACGTGTGCGTTTTTAGTAAAAATTCCTTTGCCTAGGCGATTCCTTTATTTATGTCGGCAAACTAATTTTAAAAAATGGCAGAAGAGGGAGGAAATAGAACATCGATGGATAAAATTATAAGGAGAAGTTAAATTGATTAGGAAGGGGAGAAAGAATTTGTGACCGATCAGTATCCCGAAATAGGTGAAGTGGTTGTCTATATTCATCAACATATACACGAACCTCTTGAGCTTTCTGCGTTAGCTGCTCAAGCTGCTTATAGTCCATACCATTTCAATCGCATATTTAAAGAAAAAATGGGCATTCCCCCGCTTTACTATGTTTCTGCTCTGCGCATGCAAAAAGCGAAAGATTTATTATTGCATACGAATTTGAGCGTTCGAGATGTTGGGCTTGAAATCGGCCAGCAAAGTTTAGGAACGTTTACTACTCAATTCACGAAACGAATCGGCATGACACCGTCCCAATTCCGAAATTCCATCCCACAAGCAAATAACCACTTTCACTCTTTACAAAAGCTTCGTGACTGGACTGCTGCCTCTAATTCTACGGGTAAACATACAAACATAACAGGAACCATTCAAGCAGCAGTCCCTTTTGAAGGTGTTATTTTGATTGGATTATTTGCAAAACCAATACCTGAAGGCTTCCCCCTGCACGGAACACTTATTTCTTCCTTAGGGGATTTTTGTATACCAGATGTCAAACCGGGTATCTATTACATAATGGCCACTTCGGTTTCTTGGAAAATGAAAGCAGAGGATTTTCTCCTTCCGCACAAAACATTAAGAACACGATCGAGAAAGCCAATTATTGTCGAGCCGTTTTCCCCCATTCCACATCAAGAAGTGCACCTTTATCCTCCGCGTGTTGATGATCCGCCGATCCTTATCTCATTACCGCTATTAATGAATAAATTCCTTCAAAGAATTCATCAACATAGCAATTCATAAGAAATATGGGAGAAGGCTGCGTGCTAAAATAAAAGCGTTAGAAATAAAGAAATGCAAAGAACTGCAAGGTGAAAACATGTAAAGGAGAGGTGATAGGAGCGATCGTGATCCATTTCGACAACTAGAAAAACATTTAATCCCAATCGAAACAAAAGAGAGTTTGAATGATGGGAAAAGGGATTGTAGATATGTCCATGTCACTTGATGGCTTCATAACTGGTCCTAACAATAGCACGGAACAGCCGTTTGGAGAGGGAGGAGACGTTTTTCATGACTGATTTAGCGGCAGCAAACCCAGCACATATAATCATTTTTTCAAGATTTCAAGCAACAGCACAGAGGTGTTGATACATCTTTTGAAAGAACAGGAGCAATAGTGATGGGTTGGCGTACGTTTGATGTGGTCGGAGGATGGGGTTATCCATGGAATCCCGGATTTTTTTAACAGATCATGATCCAGAAAAGGTACCAAAAGGATCCACAGCTCTTTCACCTTTGTCACCGATGGAATTGAAAGTGCAATAAAAAAAGCGAAAGCTGCAGCAGGTGCAAATTATGTTGGTGTTGCGGGAGCAAGTGCATCACGCCAATGCCTTTATCCAGGTCTAATTGATGAAATCCATCTTCATGTGGTGCCTGTACTGCTCGGTGATGGAATAAGACTATTTGATCAATTAAATGACCATCTTGTTGAATCTAGAAGCTGAAAGTTAATCGACTCACCTGGTGTCATTCACCTTTTTTACCAGGCTATATCGAATGGAAAGGAGAAAAGGTGATGTCAAAACGTATTGCCGTTTCCGACTTACTGATAAAAGAATTCACAGATGAGGTGCATGCCACTAGACAAGTCCTTGAACGAATTCCGGAAGATAAGCTTTCCTGGTCTCCGCATCCAAAGTCTATGTCCCTTGGCCAGATTGCTTTGCATACTGCAGTTATACCTGGGGAACTGGCCGAATATTTTAGTGAATCAAACAGGGAAGTTCCGCAAGTTCTTCTCCCTGAAGCAGCTACTCGCAAGGAGATTTTGTCAGCCTTCGATAGCAGTATCGAGACGGCCGAGCAAAAGCTGGCAGCATGGAATGAAGTGGACCTGATGTCAGAATGGCAGATGAAACAAGGAGAAGAAACGATAATGACAGCGCCGCGTTTTTTCATGCTGCGCTCTCTCATGTTTAATCATTGGTACCACCATCGCGGCCAGCTTACTGTTTATCTCCGTCTGCTCGATGTCTCAGTACCTGCGGTGTATGGTTCGAGTGCAGATGAAAACTAAATAAAAGAAAGGTGAGTCATATGGGAACTCAAGCTAAACAAATATATGTTAATTTACCGGTAAAAGATTTAAATCAATCGATTGATTTTTTTACACGGTTAGGATTTGAGTTTAATGATCAATTTACAGATGAAAACGCAGCTTGTTTGATTATAGGAGAAAACATGTTTGCTATGCTCTTAAAGGAAGATTTTTTTCAAACCTTTACCAAAAAAGAAATAACGGATGCGACCAAAAACACGGAAGTGATCGTTGCCTTATCTGCTGACAGTAAGGAAGAGGTGGATGAATTGGTCAATAAAGCTCTTGAAGCAGGAGGAAAACCATCCAATGATCCTGTCGAGGCAGGTTTTATGTATGGGGGGAGTTTTCAGGATAGAGACGGCCATTTATGGGAGGTCTTATATATGGACGAAGATGCTTTAGCAAAAAAGTAAATGCCCATGAATGTGAAAAAGCTGTGATTAGCGCAGCTTTTTTATTTTTCCAAATTTATTGGTAAACAGTATAAACGAAACGGACGTATTCTATTTTTAGGACCTGCAAGGCGCTTGCGCTTTTTTAGTTCCATTAATTTCTAACGGAACAGTACGGAAGATGGTTTCTTTTTTATAATCAAACATGATATATTCAATTCAACGAGCATCTCATTTTCTCACCGTGAAGGAGGTACTGCTTGTGCTCGTAAATATTATCATCATTTTGTTACTTATTGGAAGTTTTTTTATTGGACTTCGTCAAGGCTTTGTTTCTAAATTTGTAAGACTTTCGAGTTTTTTACTTGCCATTGCTGCGGGTTTTTTCTTTTATAGCTCGGCTGCATCTTGGCTTCATACATGGGTTCCTTATCCTGAGTTTCTTGGAGCCGGCTTGGGAGGGATTTTCTATACACTTATTGGCTTTTTCACTGTTTTAATCGTGACAAATCTAATCGTCCTTTGGCTTGGCAGGATCCTGCAAGTCTTTGCATCTTTGCCTATCCTTCGTACGATCAACAAAGGACTTGGCGGTGTATTTGGCGTAGTTAAAACTTATGTGGTGATTTTAATTCTCTTGATAGGTGTTTCATTCTTCCCGGTTGAGTCGGTGCAAACTGCTATTGATTCATCTTCTGTGGCGACGATCATGATGGAGAATACCCCTTTTATTTCTGATTTTTATTAAGGCAGCTTGGAAATAGATTATATTGAAAAAGACTGGACTTGGAAGTTGGACCAAGTTCAGTCTTCTTTGTATTTTAGGAATGTTTAACTTTGTTAAAGGATCAAAGTATAAGCAAAACTAAGACTTCCGCCATTTGGGCTGGGCGGTAAGCCAAGTTTTTTAATACATTAGGAAAGAGTATTCAGCAGTTGGTATCGGGGAAGGCAGCTGATAGGAATAGATCCAGTAGTCAGCCTAAAATTCAGGCAGCCATTTTCTTTTATATAACGCGGCAATGGTATTTAGAATAAATATGGGAAGTCTTTTAGGGAAATAAGGCTTCCTATAAAAACGATAAAAGGCTCGTTTTAAATCGTCCCATTGCGTACACTGTTTTGTTTGCCGATAGCGAGCGACATCAATAATTTTTATCCCGCCATGCGGAGTGATAATAATATTTCGTAAATGAATATCTGACGGATTCAGTCCTTTTTTTCGTGCTAGGTCTAAAGCCTGATCAACCTCGTTCATATTCTGCTCTGAAACCGGAATGCCTTGCTGCAGACATTCAAACAAAGTGTACCCCTCTATATAATCAAGCACGAGGTAGTTGGAACCAGCCTCATATAATGTCGGGAAAAATTCTAATCCTTCAAGATCATGGTAAATCGCCGCTTCTTCTTTTGCTATATGTGTAAAGTCAGGAAAGAACACCTTCAGTACTTTTTCAGTTGAAAGAATCTTAAAAACGTAAGCACTTCGGCCTTTTCCAATGAGTTCAAGCTTGTCATCTTTCTCACCAAACCATGGACATGAGCCCTTGCCAGTCATGCGTACACTATCAGCAAGTTCTCTATATGCACTCATTTCTATAGTCTCCCTTCTTTCCTTGTACTGTTAAGAATGGTAAACAGTATAGGAAAACTTTTGCTTTCGCCATTTGGACTTTGCGGCAAGCAAGTTTGTCCAATTCTATCATTCTTATGTGTCTATTATATGTCAATAATCCTAAAATTTTGGGGGAGCTGATCATAAACGAAAGGATACAAAAAACCATCATCTCGACAGTGAGACTGATGGCTATGTGTGGAAAATTATTTATAATACATGATATAAAAGGGAGCTTGTCAGGAAATATAGTTGGTTCTTAGTAAAAACTGATTTTTCAATTCTGATTCCGTAGCTTCATAAAACTGACGACCATCCGGCATTTTATAAATATCAAGATCTAAAAGGGCAGCAATGAGTTGGTCTTTATTCTTTTCATCGATTAAAGTACACATATTCATAATACCCGCTCCTTTAATTGTAAGCGCTTTCAACTATAAGTTTAATGATATTTTAAGAGATTGTCAATGAAAATATATTTATAATTTTTGAAGTAATTGTAGCAAAGGCTAGGAATCTTTAGTTTGAGGAGCACCAGGTGCAAGCTTTAATTGCTTTGTTGCTTTCAAAGCCTGCGCAATCATTAAATCTGGGGCTGGAATTGGTTCCCACGGGGAAGTAAAATGTTCCCAAATCCAAGCCTCACCATAACCTAACTCATATGCATATTGAATCATCTCTAAGTCCCATTCGGTCGTGTCGTAAAGACTTTTTTCCGGAGGATGTGTCGGCATTAAGAACAGTCCTAGTTTCACAAAACCATCACCTTTTTCTTGTTAAAAGAATCTCGTTTTGGACCTTTTTAAGTGAGCGTTTTCACAATAGCTTTTCTGGAAGGTTAGAAACTTTCTAGAAAGAAACGAGTAGTAGACCGGGATGATAGTTTAACAGCCTGCCTTACCATTATCCAGTAGAATTAGCTCATCGTACGGCGTTTCTTGATCATTTATCACTAGGTCGCTTAATGCTTGGCATTGGGGCAGGGGGTCTTCCTAGTGATCATGAAACATATGGTGTAGACGAAGCCAATGGCGCAAATAGAACAATGACAGCAGAAGCATTAGAAATTATATTGAAGTTTTGGAAGGAAAAAGAGCCTTTTCAATATAAAGGAACGTATTGGAATGCGAATAAAATAGAGGGTGATGAATATTTAAGGCCGCATATTGAGCCATATCAGAAACCATACCCGCCTATTGGCGTAACCGGACTTAGTCCAGGATCAGAAACACTGAAAATGGCTGGAGAAAAAAGTTCCAATGAGCCTGGGAGCGAACCTCGATTATATTACAAGTCATTGGGATTCTGTGGAAGAAGGAGCTAAAAGAAGCGGCAAAAATCCACAGCGGGATATCTGGAGAATTACCCGGGATGTGTTTGCAGCAGATACAGATGAAGAAGCGCTTGAAGGTTCCCTGTATTCTATGATGGGCAGGCAGCATCGTGAATATTGGCTTCCTCTCTTTAAAAAATTGGTGCTATTTCTGTATTTAAACAAGAAGAAGCTGTGGACGATGAGGAAGTCACTACGGAATATGTAGCAAAATATAACTGGTTTGTGGGGTCACCGAAGACAGTTGCGAATAGGTTAGCCAATCTCTATGAAAAAGTAGGCGGGCTTGGGCATTTGCTTATCACCGGGTATGATTACAGCGATAACCCCGAAGTATGGAAAAAATCAATGCGGCTAATGAAAGAGGAAGTCCTGCCAAGGATTGAAAGAAAAATTGCAAAAGCAAAAATGTAATGATATAAGAAGGAGCAGAAGGCGGGGGAACCTTCTGCTCCAATTAAATATGAGAAATATTATTTATGGGGGTCCACATAATCAGGGTAATCCGTAATGATACCGTCTACTTCTAATTCCAATAGGAAATCTGCGGATTCTTGGTCTCTAACCGTCCATGGATGTGATTTCATGCCAAACTCATGAATACGTTCAAGCAGATCAGCGTCCATCATATCCTTATTAGGATTGACATACTCAGCATAACGAGCGAAATCAGCAAGCTGTGCATCAGAGATGCCATCCGGGCTGTAGCTTAATAGTACACCGACTGGCACAGAGGGGAGAATCGACTGGAATGTTTTCATGGACTGATGATCAAAAGATTGAACAATAATTTTATTGTTATTTGGTTTATCCATATTACGAGAAATTAGCTCATCAGCTACTTTCTGTTCGATTTCCGGGTATAGATAAGGTGATTTTATTTCAATAAGAATACCAGTTCTTCCTCTAAATTGGTCAAGCACTTCGCCAAGTGTAGGTATTTTTTCACCGACAAATTCCTCACTGAAGAAGCTTCCTGCATCCAGTTCTGCTATTTCTTCATATGTTAAATCTTTAACAGCACCTGTGCCATCTGTCGTTCTGTCTACTGTCGTATCGTGGATAACAACAAGCTCTCCGTCTTTGCTCATTTGTACATCCAGTTCAATCATTTCGGCTTTCATGTCCACTGCTTTTTCAAAGGCTGCTAATGTATTTTCAGGGGCATAACCAGAGGCACCTCGATGCGCAATATTGAGGGTTTGCTTTTTTGTCTTGGTTGATATCTCTCCGTCAGCCAATGCCATTCCCCCTGGAAGAAATACTGTAAAGAACAAAGCGGCCGTTAAAATGCTTGATAAATACTTTTTCATTTGTCACTCTCCCTTTGTTTATTTACCTTCACTCTAGCGAAAAACTATGAAGGGAATATAAAGCCACAGTTTAAACTGTGTAAGGAAAGTGTTAATATATGGAAATTGATCATGTTTTAACATTTTATTCGTAATTGTTTTACTTTATCCTTTCTATGCGGAAACAGGGTAAAAGAATATAAGAGGAAGGTTCACATCAACATGAAAAGGAGCTGCTTCGTTTGGGGCAGCTCCTCTGTTATTAATGAGAGGTGGAAGTGTTTAATTCATTGTTTGCACCGATATTTTTCTTAGGAATATAAAAATGAAAGAAGTATTCTGCTAATGAAATAATAACAGAAATAACTGCTGCACCTGCCATAGTACCTGCTGCTGTGCCTGTTAATATACCATTCCAAGAAGCAAAAGATAGTTTCTATTGATTGCAAACTTAACCAGAAATCAGTTGGGGATAGTATGTAAGAGATGGTTAAATGATCAGAAAGAATGCTTTTCGCCCTCCTGGCATAGAAGCGGCGCGCAATTAAGAAGTATTTATTGGAAAATCCCTAATGTAGAGAGCGATTTTCGAAGGTTGCCGTGAACTTCGATATTATCGAACCCAATATCTAAAGAACACATCGTTTGGGATAAGTCTGGCCTTACGCCGCATATGATAGCTTTGACTCCTAGCAGATGGAGAGATTGAACCGTTTCATGAATTTTGTTAATGGAGGGGGTATCCACAGTGGACACACCTGAAAGGTCAAGCAAAAGATAGTCAAGATTATACATGTCTGATTGCTGCAACGCTGTATCCATTAATTTGTAGCCTCTTTTTGTATCTATTTTACCAATAATAGGAAGAACCGCAACCGTTTCAGTAATAGGGACAACAGGAGCAGAAAGTTCTAAAAAGGTGTCTTGTGCTAACTTAAGTTCTTCCTGATGATGGGAAACATACTTTTGACACAACAAAGAGACGGTCTTATCAATCATAGGGTCTACTATTTTTTGAGTTTCAAATACCGTGTCTATGGAAAATCCTTGTTCTTTGGTCTCTTGTTGAATAAAATTCCATATGGCTGAGCGGTAATCCTTGACCGTTTCTATCGGCTGGTCAAGCGTAACTCCTATCTGCATAGCATAATTAGAAGTTTCTTCCGCCCATTGAGCTATTTTTTGACTCATTTCTTCTTGGTTTACCGTAAATGCTTCAGAGATAATAACAATAAAATTTTCTTGAAAGTCGAGGACCGTCTCTTCTCTAATTGTTTGCTCGCGGCCGTATTCTTTCAAAGGTTTTTGGATGTTTGCTGCTATTTTGCTTCTTGAATCATACATTGCTCTTCCTAGTTCAACCAGTTCTTTTTTAACCTCATTTTGCAACAATATATAGCACTCCTTACTTACAATCCATTGACATATTTAATCTCACTTTCACTTTATCAGC
The DNA here is from genome assembly GCF_002886255.1 of Alteribacillus bidgolensis. NCBI lineage: Bacteria > Bacillati > Bacillota > Bacilli > Caryophanales > Bacillaceae > Alteribacillus > Alteribacillus bidgolensis. Next base: position 2,620,594 of record NZ_KZ614149.1, on the reverse strand, counting down.
CGTCCCTTGCTAAGACAATGGCTTGTCCGGATAAAAAGCATTGGAATGAATTGGAATACCGTAAACCTCCATTCACATCAACAAATATAAAAATGAATGAAATCTAAAGAGATAGTGCTTAAAGGCTGGAACAGGTATAAAACGTTTTTTTACCTAGGAATAAAGAGAAATATGCGGGGAATTATACAAGAAGAACAAGCAAATGTTATATACGACGTTTAAGTACAAGTTAGAACACTAAAAGGAGAACGTTTTTTATGGAACTAACTCCCCATCTTTATCATTGGTTGATTCGACCTAAGTGGATTACAAAAAAATATGTACATAATGTACTGACAGAGCATGTTCATTTTTCTAACAAATCTGTTTTGGATTTTGGAACTGGAACGGGAGCTAATTCCGTAATATGCGAACCTTCTGGCTACCTGGGAGTAGATCTAAATAAAAAAAGAATCGAATTGGCAAAACGCAACTATCCGAATTATCGTTTTGACGTTATTAATGGACCCCTTTCTGTTATAGAACAATCTTTTGATATTATTATGATTGTTGCTGTTCTGCATCATATTCCTCCAAAGAAGGTATCCTCTTATGTTAAAGAATTTGGAAAAGCTCTAAATCCGAATGGCGGCAGGATAGTTGTGATGGAGCCATGTTTTTTTGAAAACACTCCGATCAGTAATAGATTTATGCATAAAAACGATAATGGGAAATATATCCAATATGAACAAGGTTATTTAAATTTCTTTTTAAGTGAAGGTTTTCAATGCAAGGTATTAAAAAGATACAGTAAGTGCCTTTTTTATAATGAATTGTTTTTTATTGCATATTGAAATCGGAATACTTTGCAGGGATGAACAATTAAAGTATCAAATACTGGAGAGGGCCCCCTTTAAAGTTACTTATGGGAAAGCCCCCAAATAAAATCTTTTCAGCTCTTACTGATTTATCTTATTTTTCCACGTGCTGTCTAATTCAAATACATCTAAAGAAGTTACGTTTACATCACCGTCTTCAGCATAGATCTCTAGCTCATTGCTTTCAGGTTTAGGAAAGATTTGGTTTGTCAGAACTCTTTCTCCATCATTTCCAAAAACTTCTACAGAGGAACGATCTACAAATATATGCATTTTAATTTTGTTTTCTTCTGAAGCTAATGGTGCTGCGTAGATGCCAGGAAAATCGTCATTAAAGTCGGTGTCACCAGACTTTGTTCGATCTACAAATAATTCTTGGTTTTCTGTATCATATCCTACTTTCGTATATTCTTCCTCTCCTTTTCGAATATGAAAACCGAACTCTTCTGCTGAACCTATTTCAAACTCAGCGATAATTTCCTGGGTCTGTCCTTGTACTTCTGAAACGGGGAGATGATCTGAATCAATGTTTTGACTTTTTAAATGATGTTTCTTGTTTCTAACTTTTTTCATTTCCCGTATAGGTTTTTGCGTAAGAAGAATGTCACCATTTTCAGAAGTTTTCAATCCGACTTCTCTAGGGATTGTCATAGCACTTCTCCAAGGTGATGTAGGAATATCTTCTGCATAATTCCAATTGCTCATCCAAGCTGTCCAAATACGCCGCTCTTTTGTGTTATCCCAAGATTGGCTGGCGTAGAAATCTTTTCCGTAATCTACCCAATTTATTTCCTCTGCTTTTTGATCAGTTGTAAAGGTTTCGCCATCAAAGTCACCGATAAAGTATTGTCCCCCAGAACCTCCTGCAATTGCTCCTGGGTTAATATCGACCTGCAGTACCCATTTTGTGTTGTTTGGATCTCCATCGACAGGAATTTCGAACAGATCAGGGCATTCCCAAACTCCTTCTTGGGCCCCCATTCCTTCACCAAACTCGCTCATAAATTCCCAGTCAAGGAGGTCAGGTGAAGAGTAAAATTGAACGCGGTCATCGGCAGCGACCGCCATTATCCATTTCTCCGTATCTTCATGCCAAAAAACCTTTGGATCACGAAAATCTTCTATGCCTTGGTTTTCAAGGACCGGATTGCCTTCGTATTTTTGCCATGTTCTTCCTTTGTCTTCGCTGTAAGCAATACTTTGTTTCTGTGTATCACCTGCATGAGTGAAAATGGCGACTAATCCCCCAGAGCCGCCTTTAAACAGACCGCTTGTATTATGTTTGTCCACTACAGCACTTCCAGAAAAAATCATCCCTAATTCATCGGGTTCCATCGCTACATCTAGATGCTCCCAGTGAACAAGATCCTTGCTGACAGCATGGCCCCAGCTCATGTTCCCCCATGTATTACCTTTAGGGTTATATTGATAAAACATATGGTATTCTCCCTGGTAATAAACCAAACCGTTAGGATCGTTCATCCAATTTTCCTCTGGAGTAAAGTGAAATTGAGGGCGGTACAATTCCTCGTAATAATTATTATCCACTTCTTGCAATTGACTATTTTTTTCTGACTCTTCAGAATCTTCAGCTCCTACATCTGCAGTATGCATGAATAAACCAGCCATTAATGACACAGTTGAAACGAGAACTCCTTTATAATTACATTTCAATTTTTATTCCCCCTTATTAAAAATTTAAAGTTTAATCTGGAACAACTATTCCCTCCTTAACGATCAAAGTGTAAATTGGAAAACGGTTTCAATTAGTATTGTAAAAATATAAATGATCGATAGCAATCATAAAATATCAAATTAGTTCAAAAATAATCAAAATCAATCAATGTATTTCAATATTTGAAAGGAAATAGGAAAAAAATACTGAGTATAAACCATTAATCGAATGTGTAATCAGTAAACTCTTTCTCTAATAAACGACTCAAACACAAACTGTATCAGCGTCACGTAGTCAAATACAGGACGCTGTATTTTTTCTTGTATTGCTTTGGAATAAGGGGAGAGGAGGCTGCATTCTAATAACAGGATGGATATTTCGGGATGGTCTTTCATCATTTCTGCAGCAGCATCCACGACTTCTTGTTCTATTTGTTGCGTGTCCAAAATGCCTGTTTCCTGAATTGCAACTTCTGCAAAATGGGATGTATTTTCTAATCCCTTAATATATACACTTTTTGGATTTGTACCTGCAGCTTGCAGCAGGTTGGTGTTTAAACGATATGATTCAGCCGTGATAATGCCGATTTTTTGACTAGAAGTGTCTATTATTTTTTCCAGCATAGAAAGCTGCAGCAAACTCGACATAAATACGGGAACTTTCAGAGACTTTGCCAGTTCTTGCTGAAAAAGTAATAAGTATCCGCAGTTTCCTGTAATTGCTTTAACCCCGCTCTTTGCAATAAGTTCTTTTCCTGCTGTGATTACTTTTGGAAGCACAGCTTCTTTTTCTTCATACATTTGCTTTACGGTTAAGCCGTTCACTTTTTTATATTGAACAGGAAAAGAAAAAGTGAAGGCATTTCCCATATCGCCGGGGATAAACGGGATGTGGCTGTCGAGCATAAGTATGCCTATTGTCTCACCATAGTTTACTTGTCCTTTCTTTGCTTGGTAAATCATTATCATACCCTCCGGTTCGTTAATATAACGATGGCAATACCACCAAGTATTACTAGGCAAAATCCAATCTTTTTCATGTATAATAAAGCAATGGAGGTGCTATAAATGATTTGGTTATTTATTATTATGGTCCTTGTTATTATTGGATATAAAGCTTATGAAAATACAAAGCAAGTGGTAATCAATAAAGTAGAATTAAATCAGGATGAAAAGACTGCGGATTCCTCCGTTACTGTACTCCATCTTTCTGATATGCACTTGGAAAACATCTCCATCACACCGGAACAGCTTTATGAAAAATTAAAACAGGAATCAATTGATATTATTGCGATAACTGGGGATTTTCTAGATCGAAAACGTACGATACCGAAGCTTGTCCCATATTTGGACGCTCTAAATAAACTGAACCCCCGTTATGGCATGTATGCCGTTTTTGGAAATCATGATTATGTCCTAAAAGATAATGATTTTGCTGCTTTAAAGAATATATTAGAACAGAATGGTTGTAAGACCCTGCAAAATGAGCAGTGTTTGCTTAATATAGAAGGACATCCCGTCAACATTATAGGGATTGATGATTACAGTACGAACCGAAGTGACCTTGAATCTTCTTATCAGTATGTAAAATCGGGTTACAATCTAGTGTTAACACATGATCCCAATGTTGTTTTAGACATGAAGCATTGCAGTTTTGACTACCTTCTTTCCGGCCATTTTCACGGAGGACAATTTTTGTACCCGAAACCTTATCATCTTGTTAAGATGGGTAAGCTTGCTCGAATGAAAATGATTAAAGGGCTTCACTGTTACGAGGACAAGTCTTTTTATATTAGTGAAGGTTTAGGACAAACAGGGTTGAATGCCCGAATCGGATCGCGTCCTGAAATTACGCTTCATACCTTGTCTGTCGGTAAGGAAATGGCAAATGCGAAAATAAGCTAAAAGAGCCGCTCCGTTTTGGGCAGCTCTTTTTTCTTATCTTTTACCATGTGCAGTACTAGTAGAGAGGCTTTGCTGGATGACTTGCCGAGACTGCGTTTTTATACAGATTGCCAAAAGCTTTTCTTTCGACATAAAAATATATTTAGGTTGTTTCTTTTTTATGGAAGAAAACGTTGCTGTTGGCGAAGATAACATGCTTATCGATAAAGACGGCAGAAACTTAAACCATTTATAAAATGGATTAGTTATATCAATCGAATCAAAACCAAGCCTGGTACAGCCTTTATTTAAAATAGTAATACCCATAATTCCTTTTATTTGTTCCTTCTTTTCAAGTTTTTGGATATAAGCGGCAAGGCCGGGAAGCGATTGTTGAACCATTTTATAAACAAAAAAAGCCTTATGGATGTCGGTTTGCAGCGTGTCCATTTCATTAATTAAACGAATATTATGCAAGTGAATTTTTAAAAGGGTATCGTTTTTATTGATAATCGTCCCATCCGATAGGGTAACAGCAGAACCCTTATAAGAAGTGAGCCTTACCCTGAAGATGTTTTTAAACAGATCATTGGAATCATAAAGGTTGGTGAGACGGGTTAATTTAAAATAATATGGATCCAAAACAGTCCAAGTATACACTAAAAATTTTCTCATTGGAGTTTCATTCCCTCAATTAATATGACACTACATAGTGTACAAATTTCATCTAATAATATTTATGGTAATAAGAGGGGAAAAATTCTTACTGATAAAGTAAACAAAATCGGTTAAAAATATAGATGCGGGATTATTTCTTATCCCACACTTTTATGAAGAGAAGGGGAATATGGGATGAATAATTTTCGTTGGTTAGCACCTTTTATGGGGCGAAGGCGAAGATTTACGGGCTGGAACCGAAGAAACAACCGCGGTGGAATGGGCATGGGCATGTTATTGACGTTACTCGGAATTGGGGCAGGTGCTGCATGGGCTGGTATTGCTCAAAATAATAATAATGGAAGACAGCCTGTTAGAAACATGCTTTCTAACGCGCAGCGCGCGATGCCTAATACCGAAACAGCATTTTCTGAAGAATTAACACCAGATGATTCCAACTTCAGAAACCAGGCAGATTAATGGTGATGGGAGATGGGGCAAATCCCCGTCTCCTTTTGCTTTTATACTTTTTGTCTGTAAGCCAGAAAGCGAACGGCGCGAAAGAAGTAATCAAACGTTTGATTAAGAGTTCTGTTCCCTTACACAATATGCGAAAAAGATGCTATGCTGGAATATAGAGCCGTTTTTGAATAGATACTGATGCAGGAGGAGTATAACACATGCAAACCGCCATTAATGCTGCCATAGAAGCAGGAAAAGAAATCATGAAGATTTATCAAACAGATTTTAACGTAGCGTACAAAGAAGATGAGTCTCCGCTTACAATAGCGGATGAACGTGCCCACTACATAATAAAAACAAAACTCGAGCAAAAAGATCCTCACGTCCCCATTTTAAGCGAAGAAGGCAATCACCTTTCGTATGATAAACGAGCTTCCTGGAAAACATTCTGGCTCGTCGATCCGCTCGATGGAACGAAGGAATTTATAAAGAAAAACGGAGAATTTACTGTGAATATTGCTCTTATTGAAGGAGAAACCCCTATATTTGGTGTGATATATGCCCCAGCAATGGATGTGTTATATGCAGGGGACAAAGAAAAAGGTGCTGTAAAAATAGAAAAAGCAAGCCAGAATAAAAATTGGGATACGCTTTTTGAGCATGGTACAGCTTTACCGCTTTCAACGCAGAAAGATCAAAAAGTAAGCGTCGTTGCCAGCCGCTCTCATATGTCCGAAGAAACGAAGCAATTTATACAAAAGCTGGAGAAGGAATATGATGAGGTCGAGACCATTTCTGCCGGAAGTTCGCTGAAGCTTTGTTTAGTGGCAGAAGGAAAAGCAGACTTTTATCCCCGTTATGCACCAACCATGGAATGGGATACAGGAGCCGGCCACGCCATTGTTGAAGCAGCTGGTGGAATTGTCACAAATGTGGAAGAAAAAAAGCCGCTTGTTTATAATAAAAAAGAATTGAAAAATCCTTGGTTTTTAGCACAGAACAAGAAATAAAACGAGGAATTAAGCCCTTGGTCGTCAGAAATGATACCAAGGCTAATTTTTTTGAATTAGAGAGGGACAGAGCTGAATTTAATTAAATCGGATTGGCGGATAATTGGGATCCTCGCTCATAAAAAATTTGAAAAAGCCTAAGAGAAAGATGTGGGGTCAGGCACCAAGCAGACTTTAGTTGAAACAAGCGAAGAGGGCATAAATCAACGAGAAGAGCTCATAATACTTGCAAAGTGGCTCATAAAGACAACAAAGGAAAGCAAAGTCTTAAAATAGATAAACGTAAATCAACAAAAAGGAAAGAAACGTGATTCATGGTGGGATCATCGGAACAGAGGGGCGAAAAAATAGAACAGGTTATAAACATAGTCGAAGGTATGAGAAAAGGCAGAAAAGCTATACGGGGCCAGACCCCAAAAGTAAATGCAAATATAACGCCCTATATTGTTTATATGTTACTAAAAATGAAACATAAATAACTAAAATCAGACCATTTACGTTGCAAACATGTACATAAACCAAGAAGAGCTGCCAAAATGTAACCAGGAGATGACAAAATACAAAAAACCTCGAGCGTTATCTATAACGGCCCGAGGGATACATAAGAGTAAGAGAGGGAGGATGCTTTATTTAAACAGACGCTGCAGAGTTGTTACGGCTTCTTTTGCATCATCACCAACAGCTTTTAACGTTATATTTTCAGAAGGCACTAAAAAGGCACTGATGCTGATTAAGCTCTTGCAGTTGACTACTTTGTTGTTTGTTTCAAGCACAATGTAGCTTTGAAATTGATTGGCTTGCTGCACAAGATTAATCATTTGATGAGATCCGTTTCGGTCGATGTGAAAAGATTCTTTGACTTCCATTTTCACATTCTCCTTTCCAAATTAAAATTAATGTACCACCAAACCAAGAAAAGGAACTAAAATTGAAAGAAACACAGCAGATGTACACATCGCTACACTTCCCATGGACCCTTCTTCTTCGCCCCATTGCAGGGCTCGGTTAACACCCAGTGCTTGAGCAGATGCTCCTAATGCCATCCCCTTTGCAACCTTGCTTTTAATTCCAGCCATTTGTAAGATTTTCGGACCAAGCATTAAGGAAAACAGAGCTGAGCTCAGCGCAAATAACACGGTTAAAGAAGGGATACCTCCCAACATGTCGGTAACTGATAAAGCAACAGGTATGGTTACAGATTTTGAAATGAGAGAAAGGAGAATTTTATCCTGGAACAACAGCCATTTCGCCAACACCAATCCGGATAAAATACCGCCGGCACTGCCTAACATCACCCCCAAACAGATTTTTTTTGCATGTTTTTTCAATACCAATATTTGTTTATATAAAGGAACAGCTAGTGATATCGTAGCAATACCGAGCAAAAAGGAGAACACATCCGTTATTTGTAAATAAGACTCGTAGTTTACGGAAGGGACGAAGACAAGAACTAGCACTAAAAAGATGGTTGCAGTGTAAAGAGGATTCAGCCAAGGTTTATGATACCGTCGAAACACTTTTAAACCGACTGCATAACTGGTCACAGTCAACAAAGTGCTAAACACCAGGTTAGTCACCATCTTCTTTCTTCCTCCTTGTTTTTAACCATTCATAGCCTTGAACAGGTATACGCGGTACCAAGCAGTACAATTAAGCTTGTAATTACTAACACGAACAACAATTTCCATCCCTGTACTCGAAAAATATCCAGAGAAAGAAATACACCGACGATAAAGGGGATAAACAAAAGAGTCATATGTTTTAAATGAAGTTGTGCCACTTTTTCTACCCATTGCAGTTTAAAAAGGCCGCTTAACAGAAGAACAAAGAGCAGCATCATTCCAATGATGCTTCCTGGCAATGGAAGATGAAAGATGTTGGAAAGACTGGATCCAATAAAGTAAATACCTAAAAGAATCAACCATTGTGTAATCTTTTCGAGCATGGAATACTAACCACCTCTACAAGGTAAACATTCCATTTATCTTTTGTAAGGTTAGTATATAAAAGGGAAAAAAATATTTCCGCAATGTTGTTAGATAATTTTCCAGATAATTTCCTTTATCGGCGATGTTTTTGTCAGATTTCCTTTCAATCGACTAGAAAGCGGAATAACTTTTGTTTTTTACGTTCAGTTATTACTCTAACGAAGGAATATGAAGGGGGCATAAAGGAGAGTTTAATCTTTATTAGGATCATGTAATTTATGTCAATTTATATATATTAAGGAATATATGTATTAAACAGTCATACATCATTAAATGATTTTTCTGTTTCCTAAGCAGATGAAGAAGAGTTGAAACGAAGATCGTTTACAAGATATGTATCAAAATATGCTGTTCCAAGCGGAACAGCATTTAGGAATCAATTTTTTAACTCTTTTATAAGTGCATTCCTGGTGTAAAAGATTACATTCACTTCATGGAGCTTTCTAACTTGCAGAAAGCATGTACGGCAAGCAGATTGAAGGAGGGCTCTAGCGTGCTCGATCACTCCGTTTATATAAGTGCCACTCGTACGGTAACGCCAATTAAGGGGGCTGAAAACAAATGCTTTATTTAAATGGTTTGTTAGAGGATAGCAGTCCTTTAGCTCAGGGAAATGTTATTACTTTGTCCGGCGATGAAGACGATTGGAACACATCAATAAAAAGAAAATATTAATGATAATGATTTTTCTTGATTTTATCACTCTAACATCATTCGTTTTGCTTCAAAATATAAGGCTTGAATAAATTTTTTAATATTAATTCGTGTTGAAGTGTACAATGGTTTTGATTCATTTTTTAACTCGGTCATCTTTTTACGAACAATAGTAAAGTCAAAAAAATGGGAAGCATACTTTTCAAATTTTATATTTGAAAAGTCCGTAAGTCCTAGAGAGGCTAAGTGCGTCAATGACTGATAAACAGTTCTTCGAACACGTTGTTTAGAAGCTTTTGCTTCCCTTCTTGCATCCGCTTCGTCTGCTGCAGCTCCAAGCTTTTTATTTGCCAAATAATCATAAATGTTATTAAGAGAGGGGAATCCGTGTTCAAACGTATACTTCTTCTCATAGTTAAATAAGAAAACTAATATCTCCATTAAATCTTTGCTGCCATTTTCTCCGGAAATACCTAATTCTGATATCAGGAACTCCCCATAATACTTGATATTATATTCATTAAAAGACGTCTTCTTTTGATTTAATCCAGTATCCATTTGAAGTACATTATTTAATGATTTTTGAATGTCACTTATAGATTTTTCTAAGCTAGTATGTTTCATTACTTTTTGGATAACTGCTAAAACTTCGATTTTATTTATTGGTTTTATTATGTAGTGTTCAACCTCAAGCAAATAAGCTTCACTAATAAGCTCTTTTGATTCTATTTGAGAAATCATAATAATTTTACCCTTAAAAGTAGGTTTAATCGTTTGAATTGTTTCAAGTCCATCACGATTAGGCATTAATAAATCAATCAATAAAATATCGACCTTATTCAAATTTAATGTTTCTCCATCTAATGATGCTCCATCATCAGATTCCCCAACAACTTGCCCTAAACTTTCATCCTCAATAATTTGAGCTAGTATGGAACGAACCGTTTCATCATCATCTGTTATATAAAAATTCATGAAAATCCCCCTTTTCAACTAAATTCTTAACTGGCAAACAAATTGTAAAAACTGTCCTTTTTTTACTTGAGTCACTTTGGAAGGTAACAATTCCATTGAGTTTTGTGATCATATCTTTTACAAAGGTTAAACCAATACCTGTCGAGGGAACACCCATACTATCAAATTTAGAAGTGAAACCAGGTTTGAATATTAATTCCCTATATTTTTCTGGAATACCAGGTCCGTCATCTTCAATCCGAAAGTCAACAGAATTCTGCTGATAACTTACCTCTATTTTGATCGTTCCCCTATCTTGAATAGCTTCCACAGCGTTTGCGACTAAATTATTGATAATCGATAGAATGATATTAATATGGTAGTGTGGATGCTCCCCTTTAATGGTATAGCTAAAATGAATATCTTTTTTTAATAAACGAGCATACTTTTCATTAGCTTGAACAATTATTTTAATTAGTTCGGTAATATTTATGTAGTCTGTAAAGCCTTCATTTGAAATAAGTGTTAACAATCCGGCAAAAATTCTTTGATTATCTTTTTTAATGTCGTGTACTTCACCAGCAATTTCTAGCAATTGTGGACGGACTTTTTTAAGGAGTCTGCTGTTTGCATTATGATTCTGATTTAATCCTCTATATAGTTCGTAAGCTTTTTTTGTGATGGCTTCAGAATTTTGAAGTGTCTTTTTCAAGTGAATCGTTTCTTCATATAAATTAGAGACGTGTAATAACATATGTTCATTTCGCTTCCGAACTTCTATTTCCCGTGATTGTACTTCATATAGTTTCATCATACTAAAGACACCTAATACTATAAAACTGTGAGAAAGAGCAATGAGAACCAATTTAGACAACGAGATTGAGGTAATGGAGAATCCAAATATTATATATTGTATAAGCAACTCTGCACAGTCGGACAATATTTCAATAATTATTCCAAGTAAGCCAATGATTAAGAATCGATGATGGAAACGATTAACCTTTGCCAAATAAAAAAGGCAAGTATAGGTGAAGTAAAAGAAAAAAGTTGGAAAATGTGTTTCGAACGAATGTAACCAGCTAAATTCAGCGTGCATAAAGAAATCTAATAGAACACGAAAAAATACAACAAGTACAGCTATTAAAAAACCTGGAATAATTGTAGTTTTTCTTAAAAATAGCAGGAATAAGAAAAGAGCTGGTGGTCCTAAGCTAACTCGAAATGTTTCATTAACAGGGTAAAAGCTTATTTCACCTGCTAATGGAACAAAAAATATCATGAATATAATAATAGTTCGGTCTTTTCTTAAAGGATTAATGTTCAACAGTGCCACTCCAATTTACAAATATTAAGGTTAGTTTATATAATAGGTTATTTTTATTCAATGACTATAGACTATTTAAAATATTGAACAAAATTTTCGAACTATTTTTATGATTTGTGTGTAGTTTTCTGTTTCTTTTTGTAGCTTAGATTATAAACTAAATTATGTTGTTAGGCACACTAATGGCAGCGTTTTCAAATATGATTGTGCGCCAATTTGCGAATGAAGGATAGGGCTCATAACAGCATCAAATAGGGGGTATACCGACAAGAAAAAGTTATGCGTAAGGTGTACACGTTATAAAGATGCTGGTTTCGCTTATTAAAAAAATAAAGAGGTGATCATTGTGGTAGAAAGTTTGATTGATTGGGGTAATACAATTCTATGGTCCTATGTTTTAATCGCTTTACTTGTTGGTTTAGGAATTTATTTTACTTTTCGAACAAAATTTGTTCAGGTGACGAATCTAATAGAAATGTTTCGTTTAATGAAGGAGAGTCCTGCTACTAGTAATGGAAATAAACAAATCTCATCATTTGGAGCTTTTTGTATTAGTGCAGCATCAAGAATCGGTACAGGCAATCTAGCTGGTGTAGCCATTGCGATTACATTAGGTGGGCCAGGTGCTGTATTCTGGATGTGGGTTGTCGCAATCTTCAGTGCAGTATTATGTTTTATTGAAAGTACGTTAGCTCAAGTCTATAAAGTGAAAGAGACAAACGGATTCAAAGGTGGGCCGGCATACTATATGGAAAAAGCGATTGGTGCAAGGTGGATGGGCGTTATGTTTGCACTTTTTATCACTTTCTGTTTTGGACTGGCTTTCAATTCCGTTCAAGCAAATACCATTACTGTCGCATTTGAGGAAGCATTAGGTACGAATCGTCTTGTAATCGGTATGGTTTTAACTGCATTTGTGGGATTCGTTATTTTTGGCGGTGTTAAACGTATTGCTAAAGTGTCTCAGGTAATTGTACCTGTCTTAGCTTTATTATATTTAATATTGGTTGCATTTATAGTAATTGTAAACATTGGTGAACTTCCAAGGGTCATTGGTCTTATCGTAACCAGCGCATTTGGTTTAAATGAAGCGGTTGCTGGCGGGATTGGTGTAGCAATCATGAATGGTGTAAAACGTGGATTATTCTCTAATGAAGCTGGTATGGGTAGTGCACCTGTTGCAGCTGCAACAGCGGATGTAAGTCACCCAGCTAAACAGGGATTTGTTCAAACGTTAGGTGCTTTTGTTGATACATTATTAATTTGTAGTGCAACAGCGTTTATTATTTTATTGTCTGGAATTCCTGGAGAAGGAATAGGCGGTATACAGCTTACTCAGAGTGCACTAGCCAGCCACGTCGGTCCATGGGCAAATATTTTTGTCGCCATCGCGATCCTATTATTTTGTTTTAGCTCGATCATTGGAAATTATTACTACGGCGAATCCAACATCGGATTTATTAACAAAAACAAAGCATTGATCTTTGTTTTCCGTCTAGCTGTGTTAGGGATGCTTCTTTTTGGTTCAGTATCAAGCATGAGCATGGTTTGGAATGTAGCAGACTTATTTATGGCACTTATGGCAATTACCAACTTAATCGCACTTGCTTTAATTGGGAAAATCGCAATAGCCGTATTAAAAGATTACTTGAAACAGAAAAAACAGGGAAAAGAGCCTGTTTTTTATGCTAGTAACATTAAAGGACTCAAAAATGTAGAATGCTGGAAAGAAGAAAAGATAAAGAAGCGTAAAGAAGCGTAAAAGAAAGCACACACCCATTCTATAATGATCATTTGAACCGTTCATAAAAAGACGTTTTTTTGAGTTTAGTAAAAACATCAATAGGCAGAGATGGTTTGTTTCTTTTCATAGGATAAAAAAATGGAAACGCTTACGAGGAGGAGGCAAATGTATCAGCAGGAGATAAAAAAAATAAATGTAAAAAATGACCCCAGAGAGGCTAAATACCTTGACGAATGGGTTATGAAATACCGTTTGCTTGGCATGAAAGGCCGATGTGCTGACTATATACCTGCTTTAGGGGAGTCAAATCTATCGGATTTAGGAGTTTACATAATTAGTTCGGATGGAGGAGAGATCAAGTCAGGAGATTGGGAAATCCCTTTTACTTTGCAGAGTATCTCAAAAGTGATTAGTTTTATTGCAGCATGTTTAGGCCGTGGAATTTCTTATGTATTAGAACGTGTTGATGTAGAACCAACAGGGGATGCATTTAACTCTATCGTTCGATTAGAAATGCATACACCAGGTAAACCATTTAATCCAATGATTAATGCTGGAGCGATTACAGTTGCGTCTCTTCAATATGGGGAATCACCAGAGCAAAAGTTAGAATCGATATATGCAATTATAGAAAAAATGGTTGGAAAACGACCAACAGTTAATGAAAAAGTATTTCAGTCTGAGTGGAAAACGGCAAATCGAAATAGAGCTTTAGCTTATTATTTGAAAGAAAATGGATTTTTAGAATCAGGGGTAGAGGAGGCGTTAGAAGTTTACTTAAAACAATGTTCAATCGAAGTAAATACAAAAGATATTGCACGAATTGGTTTAATTCTATCACAAAATGGATACGACCCAATCCGCAAGAGGCAAGTCTTTCCTAAAGAAATAGCTAAGCTTATCAAAGGTTTAATGCTGACTTGCGGGATGTATAATGCTTCAGGGAAATTTGCAGCATTTGTTGGAATACCAGCAAAAAGCGGAGTATCAGGTGGAATTATGGCATCAGTACCAGCTAGATACCCACAAGAATTACCTTGTCAAATGGGATGTGGTATTGGTATTTATGGACCTGCTATAGATGAACATGGCAATAGTATTGCAGGTGTCGAGCTTTTAAAACACCTTGCTAAGGTGTGGGACTTTAATAGTTTTTAATGATTTCAATTAACTGAGGCATTTCGTTTGTATACAATCATTAAACATTTATGTACTGATGATTAAAACTATAAGGGTGGAATGAACCATGAGTATAACAAAGGAGTTAAATGACCTTCAATCCCAAAGCAATGAAAATAGAAAAGCATCAAGTCTGTTTAAATCTACACAGAGCGTGGTTCATGAAGCTCTAAATAAATTAGGCTATTCAGATGATATGTTTGAGCTTCTTAAAGAACCAATAAGAATGCTTACGGTACATATTCCAGTTCGTATGGATGATGGAAAAGTGAAAATATTTACGGGTTATCGTGCACAACACAATGATGCAGTGGGTCCAACAAAAGGCGGGGTACGATTCCACCCGGATGTAAACGAAGAAGAAGTGAAAGCATTATCTCTTTGGATGAGTTAAAAGTGCGGCATTGCCGATCTCCCTTATGGAGTTGGAAAAGGCGGAATTATTTGTGAACCTCAAAACATGTCTTTTCGTGAACTTGAAAGGTTAAGCCGGGGGTATGTTCGAGCGATAAGTCAAGTGGTTGGTCCAACAAAAAGACATTCCAGCACCAGATGTATTTACAAATTCACAAATTATGGCTTGGATGATGGACGAATACAGCTGTATTCTAGAATTTGATTTAGATAAAAAAAAGCGCCATTCTTAAAATAAAGAAAGGCGTTTTTTAAATCCGAGTTTCCCTTTATTTCATTCCAGCTAACCCAAAGTGCTGTTTAGCTAGATCGTTGAATTGTTTATGATCAATTTTTTCTTTGCTATATTTTCCGTTTATCCATTGGGTAAGGGAGGTGTCGGTCAGAGTGATCGTCCCATCGTCAGTAAATTTAGTTACTAAAGAATTTTTGTTAAAAGGAGAGGCATCATCTTCTATAAGAATGGTTTGTATCTCATTAAAATCTGCTACATTCTTAACAGGACGTTTTGAATCGAACGTATACCCTATTCTCCAGTCTTTATCCTTATGGGCAAGTTTTAGTTCTAGAACATAGTTTCCATGGTCGTTATCAGATTGTTTGATCCGAAATTCTCCATTAGAAGATGTGATAACCTCACCATTTAACGGAACAGGTTTTAATGGTAAATTGCTGCCAAATCCAGTATCAACAAGATACGTTTGCTCATCGTGACGTAAAAGAACAGCAACATGGGTGCTACCAAGGGTTAACCATTCTTTCTTATCGTTATTGTAGACCACTCCACGAACTAACTCAGCGTTAAAGCCGTTTTCTACGAAGAAAAAATAGAGAAGTGCATTTAATTCATAACAAAGCCCCCCTTCCTGTTTGACTAGCATTTTGTCTATTACATTCTCTTTTGTGATCGAACGTGTTTTATTTTCTATGATGCGTAAATTTTCAAAAGGGATGGCTTTTGCCGTTTTCAAAAGAACATTAGGTAAATGTTGAAACGTAATGGTTTCTTCTGCAGGGATACCTATTCTGTTACGAAATAATTGGTTCATGTTTGAAACCCCCCATTCATTTATCGCTTTTAATACAAATGTACATGAAAATAACATGAATGATAAACATTTTGACTTTTGTTGTGAAAAGTAGCTGGCCATGAAGGTTTCCACTGGACTTCCAGTGATTGTTGATCCTTTAAACCTTTAGAAGCGGTTATTAAACATACGGAAAGCAATTATGGTTTTTTCTCTAAAGGTCATGTTTGGGGAGTCATACAAATACCGTTTGACTCGCACTGTTGATACGGAAAAGCTTGCTGATGTTCTTAACGAAGAGGAAGAAGAGATTGTTTCTTTTCATTTACGAAAAGAAAGTAATGACATGGGGAGCTTGTGGTTCCAACTGCTTCTGTTGAACGTATTCGCGAACATCCTGGAAACGATTGGATTGTTAACCTTGCAGGTTGTTCAAGCCAGTGGCGGCCGTGTCGTCGTGCTTGGTACATCTAAAGATGAAGGTAGATTAAAACTTGTGGCTGAACTAGGAGCGAAAGAGACAATTATAGTCAATGACATAAAAAACGGGGAAAAAATAGAAAGTATGAAGGGAACATATGATGTAGCTTTTGAGTGTTCAGGAGCTTCTCCTTCTGCTGATAATTGCTTGCATTTATTGAAAAAAAACAGGACTGTATGTCTAGGTTGGCTTGTTTGGACAAAACATTTTGCCATCCTTTTTTATACCCTTTTTCAAACGCGGCATCGGCCGTGAATTCCTCTACCTCTTTCACCGCGTTGACCACTTCGTCTAATTTTACTAATATTTGAAACGCGCTTGCGAATCTTTCTCTTTTTTCTGAAAATGAGATATGCTAAAAATGGAATATTTCATGTAGTCATCCTCCTTCTGGTAATCTTTAATATTATTATCAACATTATAGAGTTGTTGATACTAGTTCATTTTTTGTTATTAGGCTGCAGCAGCAGTACCGAAACCAACAGCATGGTGTCGGACGCAAAAAGTTATAACATGTTACACTATGTTATATAGAAAGCGCTGGTGAGGAGGGAGAGGTGGGATCGTTGAGGGCACTGACAATATTGGTTATATGTTCAGTAATTTGGCTGTTACTTCCAGTTTTTCTATACGCAGAGAATAAAGAAATACAAAAAAATACCAGGGATACATATGTCGTTGCCTATGACCCAAATCTTCCACCTTTACATATAGAGGGGGAGAGGTTAAGTGGTTTTTCTGTGGACGTGTTAGAGAACATAGCCGATCAGACCGGGATGCAGCTGGAATACGTTCCGATGTTAAAGGAAGAATCATTAAAAGCGGTAGAAGCCGGTGAGGTTGATATGGTATTAAGTGTCAATTTTTCTGAGAGTCATGCAGATATAATGGAGTTTAGTGAATCTATTTTATCAACATCGATTGGATTGCTGGTCGATTCCGATACGGAAACTATAAATGGAATCTCAGATCTTTCTAACCATGTCACAGCCTTACAGAGAGAAACACTAGAGTATGCATTTTTAAAAAACATTAGACGTGTCCACTATCAGGTGACAAGTAATCAAATCACGGCATTGCGACTTTTCACGCAAGGCCGGGCTGATGCATTCATTGGAAGCGTTAACACAGCAGAGCATTTTCTAAAACAGCAAGACCTTGAAGAAGAGTATGAATTTATTGATCGTTATGTACTCCCCCTTGAATATTCGATTGGGGTGCAAAAAGAAAACTATAGCTTATTACACCAACTAAATCGTGGGATTCGGGAAGTGAAAAGCGATGGATCATACACAGATCTTTATGGTAAATGGTTTATTGACCAGGATGCAGAAAGGGCTAAGCTTCTTTGGACGATTATTGAAGTCATAGGGGCTCTTTTCCTGCTGACGGTAATCCTATTTTTGCTTGGGGTGCGCTGGAACCGGCAGCTTAAAAAAGAAGTAAAGAAAAAAACGAGCGTGCTGCATCGAGTAAATCAATCGCTTCAAGACCAAGTGATAAAAACGAAAAATAGCACGGAGTTTCAAAGGCAGATTTTAAACTCAAGTCCTCGGGGAATTATTACTATTAACGAAAAAAAACAAATATCCTCTATTAACCCAAAAGCTATGAGATTCCTGAAAATAGGGGAGGAAATCAAAGGAACAGTTTTTACCAAGCATCCTCTACTAAAGAATGTATTAGAAAAGAAATTTCCCTTCGTCATGGAAGGAAAGGGTAAACAATATCTTGGAGAAGAAACCATTTGGGAAAGAGGCGAAGGTGATCTTTTATATTTTCGGTATTATGTATACCCCCTCTATGATTTTAATGGAGAAGTAAAAGGAATTATTTTTGCTTTAGAAGACAATACAAAAGAGCAGATGATGAGGCTGCAAATGTTTGAGCAGGAAAAAAACCAGGCATTAAGCAGAGTGGTTGCTGGAATTGCTCATGAGATTCGAAATCCTCTTTCTTCAATAAAAACCTTTGTGGAAATGCTGCCTAAAAAATTTAACAGTAAAAAGTTCCAAAACCAGATAACGACCTATGTTCCTAAGGAAATTGACCGACTTAACCAACTCATTGAAGGATTAATAGATTATGCGCGTCCAAAGAAACAGAAAAAGGAAATAGTAGACATTTGTTCCATCCTTCACGATTGTGTAATGTTATTTGAAAAGACCGTGAATCATAAAGGATTTAGGCTCGACCATCAGTGGGACACCGACTTATATATAATGGCTGACACCAGTCAGCTAAAACAGGTTTTGATCAATCTCATCATTAACGGTATAGACGCAATGGAAGAGCAGCAAAAGAAAAAACAGCGTACTCTTACGATAAAAGCATGGAAAGACCAGGGAACAGTCTGTATTTCACTGGAAGATGAGGGAGCTGGCATATCAGAAGAAACAAAAAAGAAAGCGTTTGAACCGTTTTTTACCACAAAAGCAAAAGGGACTGGACTAGGGTTATCCATTGCTCACCAATATATAAAAGATAACGATGGAAAGATGGTGTTGGAAGGAAAGAAAGGCAAAGGAACCTGTGTAGAATTGACATTTGCGGAAGTTCAAAAAGATATGGAATTAAAGAGAGGAGGAGAACCTCATGGCCAATATATTGATCATAGATGATGAACCATCCATTTGTGCCTCTCTTGAATTTGCACTAGAAGACGATTATGAAGTGCAAAGTACTACAAATCCGAAGGAAGGACTGCGATGGATGAAAGAGGGGGATGTACATCTTTGTTTGCTTGATTTAAAGATTGGAAATCAGGATGGTCTTGAGGTGTTAGATGAAATAAAGAAAAGCTATCCACATATCGTTGTTATTATGATCACTGCCTATGGCACAATAGAATCGTCTGTTAAAGCATTGCAAATCGGCGCTTACTCTTATTTAACAAAGCCGATTAATATGGAGGAACTTACGTCGGTAGTAAAACAAGCTATTCGTTATAACGAACTTAACCAGAAAGTAGAATATCTTACCCAGGAGTTAGAACGGAAATATAGCTATGAAGGTATGATTGGAACTAGTCAGGCTATGAGAAAAGTTTATCAAATGATTGATAAAGTGAAAGAAGTAGATACAAGTGTGTTAATTACGGGGGAAAGCGGAACGGGAAAGGAGCTGGTAGCAAGAGCGATACACCATTTAGGGAAAAGAAAACAGGAACATTTTGTAGTCGTCAATTGTGCGGCGATCCCGGAGTCTTTACTAGAAAGTGAATTATTTGGTTATGTAAAAGGTGCGTTTACAGGAGCGGATACGAAAAAACAGGGAATGTTCCAGCTCGCTAACAACGGAACAATTTTTCTAGATGAGATTGGCGATATGTCATTAGCCCTTCAAGCAAAGTTACTAAGAGTCCTGCAATTAAAGGAAATAACTCCTCTTGGATCTACGAAAATCGAAAAAGTGAATGTCCGCGTTATTGCAGCAACAAATAGAGATTTAGGTAAAGCGGTAGAAAAAGGAGAATTCAGAGAGGATCTTTATTTTCGGTTAAATGTCATTCAAATAAAGTTACCCCCTCTACGTCAAAGAAAAGAAGATCTGCCTCACTTAATTCGCCATTTTTTACATATCCATAATAAGGAGTTGGGGACACACATAACAGGTTTATCAAAAAAAGCAGAGCAATGTCTGATTCGTTATAATTTCCCGGGAAATGTTCGAGAATTGGCGAATGTAATGGAAGCTTCTATGGTTATTGCGGAAGGAAAATCGATAGAAATGAGTGATTTGCCTTCTTATTTACAGGAAGATAGAACAACCCCTGTTTCTCGTGAAGATGCTGCTGCTGTTTTTGTTGGATTGACTATAAAAGAAGTCGAAAAAGAGATTATTCATGCTACCTTGCAAAAAAATAAAGGTCATAGAAAACAAACAGCTGATATGCTTGGTATAAGTGAGAGGAGCCTAAGAGACAAAATCAAACAGTACAATTTTTCCGGTTGAAAACGGCAAATTATGCTGGTGCGGCATTTTTTGCCGTTTTTTGTTTGAATAAAAAAGGGCTTTCTATCTTTATTACCTTCTTTTTTAGGGGATTTATATTTGGCGCTAAAATTGCATAGTAATGGAGTGGCTTTTTCATTCACATAAAAATCTGAAGGAGGAGATTTTTTTGAAGAAATTATGGTACTTAATTTTTTTGACGATGCTGATATTGTCAGCGTGCGGAGAAAAGGAAGGACAGACAGAAGGAGAGAAAGATAACGGAAATATGGACGCTAGTTTTATTACGATTGCTACAGGGGGAACTTCTGGTGTGTATTACCCTATTGGAGGAGCGATTTCAAACCTTCTTGAAGAAGAAATCGGTTCTGATGCATCTGTTCAATCTACAGGCGCCTCTGTAGAGAATATTAACTTAATAGACACCGACCGTACAGAACTTGCCATTGTTATGGCAGATGCTGTATCTCAAGCAAATGAAGGAACAGGGCCGTTTGAAGAGAACGGAGCAATAGATTTAACTGCGATTGCTTCTTTGTATCCAAATTTTGTGCAAGTAGTCACAACAGAGGATAAAGGAATTGAATCCATTGAAGATCTTGCCGGTAAAAATGTAGGCGTTGGTGCTCCTAACTCCGGGGTGGAATTAAACGCACGCATGATATTAGAAGCACATGGTATGTCTTATGACGACATCAATGAAGATTTTCTTTCTTACAGTGAAGCGATCGACCAAATTAAAAACGATATGATAGATGCAGCTTTTGTAACAAGCGGCCTTCCTAATGCCACTGTGATTGATTTGTCTACAACAAACAACGCGAAAATTGTCCCGATTGAAGGTGAAGGGATGGAACAATTGCAAGAGCTGTATCCGTTTTTCTCAGAAGGCACAATTCCAGCAGGAACGTATGAAAATGAAGAAGACATTCCAACGGCCACTATTGAAAACCTTTTAATTGCCAATAAGGATCTTTCTGAAGATGCGGTTTATGAGATAACAAGCACGATCTTTGAAAATATTGAAACGATTCATGATTCCCATAATGCAGCACAAAATATTTCGCTTGATACGGTTGAAGATGGGCTGCCAATCCCTTTTCACCCAGGGGCAAAGCGATATTATGAAGAGCAAGATGTTCTTGATTAAATTGTAATAGAGGGGAGAAGAGAGATCTCTCTGATACCCTTCGGGAGATCTCTTTACTTAAAATGATGAGAAGCTTAGTTAGTACACCTTTTTTTGGTGCGATAATAGGGATTTTAATTGTCGGTTGTATAGGTAATATATCGGATTCCGATACAGAATTGATTATTCAAAGTCAAGAAGATGGCGAGGTCTATAAAAAGGTACCTGTAGAACGAGGCGATGAAATGGTATTGGCCTGGGTCCATTCGGTTGAAAAAACTCCCTGGTCGGAACACTATAAAGTATCAAAAGACCGTTATTTGATTTTGGAGGAAACGAGGTTTCAATCCTTTGGGGCGGGTGTTCCACATCAAAAAGGGGATATGATGGTGAAAGATGGGGAAGTCATCGTGACAGATATTAATGAGGAGCATGAATCGTTACGGTGGATTCATTCGAGAAATGCAGAATTTACTCTTCAATTAAATGGGGACGTTATTTTTGATGCTGAGGAATTGCCCCACCATGAAAAGATAGAGCTAAGGATTGAAATGAGGTGACATTTATGGAGGATAAACATATAGTGGAAAAACAACAGACGGAAAATTTAGATACAAAGCAACGAGCAGCGTTAGAAAAATACGATGCAGAATCTAGATTCAGAATATTTAAGAACAAAGGCGTTGGCTTATTTGTAACCGGCATTGCTATTGCCCTGTCCATTTATCATTTATATACGTCTTATTTTGGAACACCGGTTACTCTTGTACACCGTTCCATTCACGTGGCTATCGTATTAGCGCTGATTTACATGCTGTATCCCCCTTTTAAACATGCAAAGCGACACTTTATGCCCTGGTATGACTGGTTATTTGCAATAGCAGCTCTTTCAACCTTTATTTATATATATATGGAATATGAACAAATTGTTCACCGCGGCGGTCTGCCTAACCAATGGGATCTTATCTTTGGTTTTATTTTAGTAGTGTTAGTGTTAGAAGCTGCCAGGCGCGTGACGGGTTGGGGGCTCCCTTTACTAGCTGTTTTATTTGTCCTTTATGGTCTTTTTGGAAGGGAACTTCCCGGTATTTTCAGGCACCGCGGCTATGAATGGCAGGACATTGTGAATTTTATGTATGTAACAACAGAAGGAATATATGGTACAGCCATAGGCGTTTCTGCAACTTATATCTTTTTGTTTATTTTATTTGGAGCGTTTTTGCAGAAATCGGGTATGGGGCAATTTTTTAATGATATGGCCCTTGCCATAGCGGGTCAAACGAAAGGGGGACCGGCCAAAGTATCCGTTATTGCTTCCGGGTTTTTGGGCAGTATAAACGGAGCGGCGGTTGCAAACGTGGTAACGACCGGTTCTTTTACTATTCCACTAATGAAGAAAATAGGGTACAAGAAGAATTTTGCAGGTGCGGTTGAATCTTCTGCCTCTGTCGGCGGACAAATTTTACCTCCTATTATGGGGGCTTCTGCATTTATCATGGCAGAGATGCTTGGTATACCTTACAGCGATATTGCATTAGCTGCTCTGTTACCGGCGCTTTTATTTTATATTGGCGTGATTGTTCAAATCCATTTAAGAGCTTCAAAAGAAGGGCTGAAAGGGATTTCTAAAGACAACTTACCAGCTGTAAAACAAGTTATGAAAGAGCGAGGCCACTTGCTAATTCCGTTGTTGTTTCTTATGTACATGCTTTTTTTAAGCGGGCGTACCATTATTTTTTCAGCGTTTCTAACCATACTGGTTACGATAGTGGTGGCGATGCTTCGAAAAACTACGAGGATGTCTGGCAGAGATATTTTGCAAGCGCTTGAAAATGGTGCTCGTACGGCACTTGGGGTAGCGATTGCTTGTGCGGCAGTCGGTATTATTGTTGGAGTGGCAACTCTTACTGGTTTTGGCATAAAGCTGGCCAATGCCATTGTTACACTGGGGGGAGAAAGCTTGCTTCTGACCTTAATGTTTACGATGGTGGCTTGTATTGTTCTTGGTATGGGTCTTCCGAGCATTCCAACGTATATTATTACAGCAACAATGGCTGCCCCAGCCCTTGTTCAGCTTGGTATTGAACCATTGGTTTCTCACTTATTTGTTTTCTATTTTGGAATTTTTGCAAACATCACTCCACCAGTGGCTTTAGCATCCTTCGCTGCAGCAGGGATAGCAGGCGGTCGGGCGATGCAGACAGGTTTTATATCGATGAAATTGGCTATAGCCGGGTTTATTGTTCCTTACTTGTTCGTATACAATGACGCTCTGTTATTAACCAACAATAGCTTTGGAGAAGGGATTATCGTTGTCTTTACTTCGGTGCTTGGTGTTCTTATGCTTGGTGCAGCCGCGGAAGGTTATTTCATGACCACTTTGCACCCTGTTTTACGTTTGCTATTATTCGGCGGAGCCTTAATGTTTATGAATCCAAATATATTCCAGGATATCATTGGCTTTGCAATCATTGCTATTGTTCTCTTTTTTCAGTGGATAAGAGCAAAGAAAGAAGGAGTAGCTTCTTTAAAAGCAATATAGGGAAGGCTTGTCATTAGAATTTAGTGGAGGTAATTTAAAGAAGGGGCTGCCCTCAAAGACGGTTTGTAACTTTTGGGGCAGCCTGTTTATCATTATAAAGCAATTGCATCTTTTTTCAATTCTTCGCGAAGGAGCTCATAGTTCACGCTTAATTTGCCATTTTCCCAGCCTTTTTTGTAGCCTTTTTCAAACGCAGCGTCTGCTGTAAGTTCCTCTACTTCTTTGACAGCATCTACTACTTCATCTAAGAGCGTAATATCAATGCCATGCTCATTAAGTTTGTCAGCTAATATTTGAAACGAGTTAGCGAAATTTTCCCTTTTTTCTGAGAATAGAACGTGCTGATAAATAGAGTATTTCATATTTTTAATCCTCCTTCTAGTAAACTTTTATATTAGTATCCACCATTCTCGAATTTTTTATACTTTCTTTTTAGATAATAGAATCGATTTCCTTTAGTGATCATCGTGAATGAGACGCTTCAGATGAAACAAGTTCAGAGATCAAAAAGTGCAGTCTAACTAAAGCAAATTAGGATCTAAAAAATAGAAGGAAAACAACAAATAGAACGAAAGCAGAGGGAGAGGCTGCAATGGAAATTTAAAAAGAAATCAGGAAATGCTTAAGCTAGTAATAAAGAATTTGTGCCTTTTAAGATTTCTGGAAGTCTATCAAAAACTTTTAGAGACTCTAATAAAAATTTTTGGAAAAAATCAAATACTTCTGGGATTCTGTGCGTGTTAATTCCTCAAGGTAAGTAAATTTCCGGCCTTTATAAGCACAGATCATTATGTTCATAAAAGTATGGAAGATGATTTTACATAGTATTGACAAAAGTCTGCAAATTTTGATATTCTATGTATACAGAACTCAGTATAACATATTATTTGTACTTCAAATTAAAGAATCAATAGTTAATGATTACAGTACAAAGGGTGGTAAACAAAAATGATTAATTTGGAAATTTCAGAAAGGAATGATAATTCAAGTAAATTAATAAAAACATAGCAAATATGAACAAAGATTGAAGGGGTATGAGTAAGAGGAAATTACATTCATTAAAAAAATATGACCGATTAAAATACTGGTAGAAAATAAGAAAGTGATTAAAGGTTATACTTGCTGCTAATTTTTGGCCAAGGGTACTGCACATTTATCAGCTATGTTAAGAAAGGGTTTTTCATTAAATAGAGGGATTAGCATAGTAGATTAAAGTTTGTAAATTAGGAGGATAAATATGAAAAAGACAAAAACAATATTGAGTTCTCTTTTGTTAAGTACGATGGGGTTTCTTGCAGCTTGTGGAGAAGAAAGCGGAAGCCAAGACAGTTCTGCTGAATCAACAGAAGAAGGAGCTTCAGAAGAGTCTATTGTTCTTTCTACTGCGAACATTACACAAGCTGACAACTCGTTAAGTGTTGTATTACAAAACATAGGAGATGAATTAGAAGAGCGGACGGATGGAAGAATTACTGCAGAACATCATCCTGGCGGTCAATTAGGAAATGAAGAAGACATGATGCAGCAGTTAAACTCTGGAACAATTGATATTGCTAATATTACAACAGCTCAGTTAAGTAATTCTTCACCTGCTTTTGGAGTATGGTTAACACCATTTGTTGTAGAAACACATGAACAAGCCTATGAATTGTGGACAAGTGAGGAGTCAATGGCACTTTTTGATACATTAGAGAACCAAAACGTCAAAGGGTTGGGATATTCCACTTCTGGATTTCGATACATGTTATCAGTCGATCCCATTGATTCGGTATCGGATCTAGACGGGTTCAAACTTCGGACTACACCAAGCCCAACCATCATGGATTTTTGGAATGGTCTAGGAGCAAGCCCCACAGCGATGCCTCTTACTGAAGTTTATACTTCTCTTCAAACAAACGTGATAGATGGTGTAGATATTGATACGCAATCTCTTGTAAGTGAAAACTTAACAGAAATTGCAACCAACATGACACCTTCTAAGCACATGTACTGGGCTGCAGGAATCATGATGAATCAAGACCGCTGGGACAGTTTTTCGGAAGAAGACCAGCAATTGATACAAGAAGTAGTAGATGAAGTAACCAAAGAAAATGCTGAAACGTTAATAGAATTTGAGGATAACTTATTAGAAAACGGAGAAGAAGAACAAGGCGTTTCAATTGTTGAATTTGACTATTCTGAATTTGACCCAGTAACCGAGGAAGTCCGTGAGGCCTGGATGGAAAAAAGCCCTGAGATTAAGCCAATTTTAGAAAAAGCCGATGAAATAAAATCCGAGTAACAAGTAGGT
Organism: Alteribacillus bidgolensis; assembly: GCF_002886255.1. Classification (NCBI taxonomy): domain Bacteria; kingdom Bacillati; phylum Bacillota; class Bacilli; order Caryophanales; family Bacillaceae; genus Alteribacillus; species Alteribacillus bidgolensis. The sequence goes on along the minus strand of NZ_KZ614149.1, from coordinate 2,594,369 downwards.
GAGACAATGAAAGAGGACGTTCAAAAGAAAAGTATAATTGCAGCAATTGCTAACGGATTGGAACGCGTTCTCGAATGGGTTAGTATTATCTTCATTGTATTGTTAACCATTAACATGATTATGGCTGTCTTCTTTCGTTATATATTAAGTGATTCCATTTTTTGGGCTGATGAATTATCTCTCGTTTTGTTCGCTTGGCTTACTTTTTTAGGTGGGAGTCTTGCTGTAAAACGTTCTGAGATGGCAGCGGTTACTCTTTTTCTGAGCCGCCTGCCTGACAGAACATATAGAATTTTCTCAAGTTTGATTCAAATCCTTATAATTATTTTCTCTGTGGTATTAGGGTATTACTCTTATTTGTGGATCAAAAGTCCTAGTGTAGTAAATATGATGTCTTCTACCCTTCCAGTGAGCATGTGGGTTATTTACTTGATTGTCCCCATCAGCATGGTTTGTATTATTGTATTCGCGATGGACAATATCCGCAAAATATTTACTACCCAGCTCAATGAGGAGGGAGGCTTTCCATTATGATCGCTGCTATAGCATTTTTCTTATTGCTGCTGTTAGGGGTTCCCATAGCATTTGTATTAGGTTTAACTACATTAATCTTTGTTATTTCTACAGGGAATATTGCCGTTTTTGAGTCCATGCCTTCTCGCATGTACAATGGCTTGCAAACTTTTGGTCTTGTTGCAATCCCGATGTTCATTTTATTAGGAGAAGTCATGAACAGAGGGGGGATAACAGAACGTCTTATCGAGTTCTGCCAAACGATTCTAGCACATTTACGCGGAGGTTTAGCTTACGTCAATGTTTTAGCTAATATGGCTCTAGCTTCTATTGTTGGATCTGCCAATGCTCAAACAGCCATTATGAGTAAAACTATGGTTCCTTCTATGGAGAAGGAAGGCTATAAAAGAGAATTTAGTACGGCTCTAACGGCGTCATCTTCGATCATAGGTCCTTTAATTCCGCCAAGCATGCCATTTATTGTTTATGGTGTAACAGCTGGTGTATCTATTGGAAGCTTGTTTCTAGCGGGAATCGTGCCTGGGATTTTCTTTGGGCTAGGTTTTTCCATTGCTATTTATTTTATAGCAAAAAAACAAAATCTACCAACCTCTGAAAAATCAGAGTGGACACATATATTAAAATCTACATTAAATGTTCTTCCAGCCTTAATTATACCAGTTTTCATATTAGTAGGTATTACCACAGGAGCGTTTACTGCAACAGAATCAGCTGCAGTTGCTGTATTTATTGCTTTCCTTGTCGGTTTTTTCTTTTACAAACAGTTAAAGTTAAAGGATTTGCCAAAACTATTTTTTCAAACGGTCATTACATCTTCAGCTGTAACTTTTCTGTTAGCAACATCTAATATTTTTGGCTGGGTTTTAAGTGTACAGAGAGTTCCACAAATGGTGGCCGAAGTTTTTCTAGGGCTTACGGAAAATCCACTTATTTTCTTATTATTGATTAATATTCTTCTCTTAATCATTGGAATGGTCATAGACGGGCTGGCAGCTTTAATATTACTAACTCCTATTCTGCTCCCAATTGCCGTTCAATTTGGAGTAGATCCGATTCATTTCGGTGTCATTATGGTTATTAACTTAACATTAGGGCTTATGACTCCTCCAGTAGGTACGGTGCTATTTATTGCTTCATCAACTGCAAAAGTTAAGGTAGAAACTTTAATTCGCAGTATAGCTCCATTTTTGATTATATCTTTTGTCATCCTTTTAATCATAACCTATATGCCTTGGACCAGTCTTAGCATTCCAACCTTATTCAATAGATAAAGCAACCTTACAAATCAAGAGGGGAGTACTTATGGCAAGTGATTCTTAAATATTACCAAAAGTTCGTGAATCTGAAGGACCTTTTGGAGAATTTCCAAGTTATTATGACCCCGATAGTGATAAGCACGTCATAACTGTGGATGCAATGACGCACAGAAGCCGTCCCATTTTTCAGACTTGCTTGGCTGGGTCAGACGAGAATCTTTTATTGAGGGAAGCTGGTTTACTTCGTGCTCTTCGCAATACAGCTCCTATGGTAAAAGAGGTTCATCTTACCAAAAGGCGGAAATCGTTTTTACTTAGTAGTATCGATGAAAAAGAGAAATGAAGGCGAAGCAAAGCACGTTATTTTTTGCTGCATTTGCAGGACATTATGATGTGAAACAAGTGATCGTAGTAGATGAAGAGATTGATATATTTGATAGTGAACAAGTAGAATGGTGTGTCGCAACGCATTTTCAAGCAGTTTTTTGAGGCAGATATACAATGGGAAGCTAAAAACAAGCTAAGCTCTTATTGGAAAGAGGAATCAATGACCAAATAATAAACGTTAGCATTTTGGACGTATTCGCACCAAAAAAGGAATTGTAAACTTGTCCTTCCCCTGAAATGACAGGCTTATTTTCAATAATGTTATTGATTGGAATATTGACAGAAAATTTTAAATGGTCTATAGTGTATATAAAATTATGTGTTTTGTATTGTGTATACATAATACAATAAGCTTTAAAATTCTATATTTTACTAAAAAAGAAGGGGTGACTCATTAATGCCAAGAACTGGTCAACAATATTTAGAATCTTTGCAAGACAATAGGAATGTTTATATTGATGGTGAAAGAGTTGATAATGTTACAACTCATTCAGCTTTCAAAGGGATTAGCCAAACAGTTGCTAGAATGTATGACGTCGTAAATGATGAACCTGAATTGATGACATATGAGACAGAAGACGGCACCCGGGCAAATAAGATTTACATGATTCCACGAAGTCGTGAAGATTTAGAAAGCCGAAGAAAAGCGATCACAAGGTGGACAGAAGAAACATATGGTCTAGTTGGAAGAAGCCCGGACCACGTAGCAGGTTTTTTTGCAGGATTTGCCAGCAACCCTGATGTTTTTGCTCGCGGCGGAGAACAGTATAAAGAAAATCTTCTAAATTTTTATAAATATGCTCGAGATAATGATAAGTTCTTATCTTATGTTATTATTCCACCTCAAATCGATAGAAGTAAAACAGCTTCAGAACTAGACAATGAGTTTCTTGCAACAGGGGTTTATGAAGAAAGAGAAGACGGTATTATTATTCGCGGTTCTCAGATGCTTGGAACAAGTGCAGCCGTTTCAGACTACATGTTTGTAAGCTGCATTACCCCATTGAAAGAAGGAGACGAGAAATATGCACTATCCTTCGTTGTTCCAATGAGAGCTCAGGGTCTTAAGCTTTATGCGCGTCCTGGGTATGCGATGGGAAAACCGAGCACGTTTGATTATCCATTATCTACTAATTTTGATGAAACAGACGCTTTAGTCGTATTTGATGATGTGTTTATTCCTTGGGAGCATGTATTTGTATACAAGAATATCGAACTGACAAAAGCACAATTCTTTGAAACTCCGGCTCACGTTTTAGGGAATAACCAGTCTCAAACACGCTTTGTAACGAAAGTGAAGTTCGCTATTGGGCTAGCCAAGAAAATAACAGAAATGAATGGAACAGATAAAATCCCTCCTGTACAAGGGAGGCTTGGAGACTTGGCATCCCTTGCTGGAACCGTTGAAGGATTTTTACTTTCGTCTGAATATGAATGCTATATCAATGAACAAGGAGTAGCTGTTCCTAATCCAAGATTTTTATATGGAATTATGGGATTGCAGAGTACCTTATATACTGATGTGCTGCATATCGTACGTGAACTTGCTGGCGGTGGCGTTTTACAGGTTCCATCCACATATAAAGAATTTGTTAACCCAGAAACAAAAGATGATATGCAAAAGTATATTAAAACAAGTAACGAAGACGTTACTTCAGAAGATAAAGTGAAGCTTTTCAAATTAGCATGGGACTTAATAGGTACAGAATTTGGCGGTAGACATCAACAATATGAAATGTTTTATGCAGGAGCTCCTCACGTAGCCAAAGGACACGCCTATAGAAATTATGGTTACCAGGAAACAGTAGAGATGGTCGAAAAATGCTTATCCAGTTATAGCATTCCTGAACTAGAAAAACAAAATTAAAGTAGATGTGGAGGTGGTTTTGAATGAAGATTGCGACCTTGCAGCTTGAAATTAGAGATGATGAAACAAAACAAGAAAGAATAGATAGAGTTGATAGCTTACTAGATGATGTAAACGAGGTGGATATGGTTGTGCTGCCAGAAATATGGGCAACTGGCTACTTTTCGTTTGACAAATATAAAGAAGAAGCAGAAGAAATAAACGGCCCCTTTGTGCAGCACTTTTCTGAAAAGGCGAAAAAAATGAATTGTTATATATTTGCTGGGAGCTTCGTGGAAAAAGAGGAAGGCCGTTTTTATAACACGAGTATTATGTTCAATCAGGATGGAGAAGTCATTGGGACATATCGAAAAATGCATTTGTTTCGATATGGTTCAAAAGAAGGGGAAATTTTAACTAGAGGGGAAGAACCAACTGTTATAGACACAGCTTTCGGGAAAATTGGTCTAACAACTTGTTATGATCTTCGCTTCCCAGAGCTTTATAGGGCACAAGTGGACTTGGGGGCAGAGATATTTTTAGTTACCTCAGCTTGGCCTCATCAGAGACTTGAACATTGGAATATTTTTAATGTGGCTAGAGCCCTGGAAAATCAATGTTACCTGGTTTCCTGTAATTGTGCAGGGAATACGCAAGGTGTGAAATTAGGAGGCCATAGTCAAGTTGTAGATCCTTTTGGAGCAGTACTAACAAGGGCAGATTATAATGAAGCCATTCTAAAAGCAGATATTGATTTATCTCAGATAGATAAAATAAGAGAGTCATTTCCACAGTTAAAACACAGAGTGATGGAGAAAGGAGTCTATGCAAGATGAAGTTTCAGATAGGAAAGGAAGAAGTAGAATGGGAACCTAAAAGGCTTCTTATTGCTGGATATACTTCAAAAGACCAAGAACAATTGCAAAAACATATTAAAGAATTAGAAGAAGAGCTGGGGGTAGAACCGCCACCGGCTATCCCAATGATCTATGATTTGTCACCGGAACTATTAACAACCAATGACCAGATATCCGTTGTTAACAATGACAGCAGTGGAGAAGCAGAAGTAATAGCAGCAGAAATAAATGGACAATGGTACATCGGTATTGGAAGTGACCATACGGATAGAAAATTAGAATCTGTTTCTGTACAAAAATCTAAACAAGTCTGCGGGAAGCCGATAACAAGCGAATTATGGCCTTTAGCTAGTGTAGAGAGTTACTGGGATGAGATAGAAATGAAAAGCTGGATGGTCGATAAAGAAGGCCAGCACCTGTACCAATCTGGAAAGTTAAATGAATTTATGAAACCTGAAGACTTAGTGAATATTATCAAAGAAAGAAACTATTATAGCTCAGACTCCGTTATATTTTGCGGTACGCTTCCTTTGTTAAGTGAAGGTTTTATATATGGAGAAGAATTCATTGCTGAATTATATGATCCTATTGAAAATAGAAGCATTACCTTACATTACGATGTACATCTTTTAAAAATTGCAGAAAATATTAAAAATCCTAAGGAGGTATAATCATGAGTAAACCTGAACTAGAATTTGTTGATTATAAGGAATTTGAAACGGAATCTATACCTGGAGTAGAGGGACTCTCGCAAAGAATTATTGCCCAAATCCCTGGATCTGAGGTTGCTACGAGAATACTTCAGTTTGAACCAGGAACAGATACTTCTCCTAATGGTGTTCAACTTCATGATTTTTGGGAAGAGCTTTATATTATAGAAGGTTCTATTATTGATTTAGAGCTGAATGAAGAATTTACAAGCGGTATGGTTGCTTGTCGTCCGCCTGGGATGAAACATGGCCCGTGGAAAGCTCCAAACGGATGTAAGATATTTGAGGTTAGATATTATGCCAAAGGACAATAAAACCAGAAATGTAAGTACAAATTTTTCATCAACATACGTGTAAAAGGAGAATTATATATGAATGATCAACTATTCAAAAGCGCTATGTCTAAGTTTACTACTGGAGTAACTGTTATAACTACTAAAGTAGATGAAAAAGTACATGGAATGACAGCAAATGCTTTTATGTCTGTTTCTCTTGAACCGAAATTGATTTTAATTTCGGTTCATGAAAAAGCTAGTATGAATAAGTACATTAAAGAATCTGGGAAGTTCGCTGTCAGCATTTTGGCGGAAGGACAAGAAGACATGTCTATGTATTTCGCAGGGCAAATCAAAGAAGAAAAAAGTGTTGATTTTGTGCAATTTAATGGAATGCCTGTGCTTGAGAATTCGATTGTGCATTTGACTTGTGATGTAGCAAATGCCCATATTGAAGGAGATCACACATTATTTATTGGTGCTGTTACAGATATTGCTGTAAATGAGTCCAACCCTTTAGCTTTATATAATGGTAAATATCAAACAGTTAACTGATTTATTAATAGTGTATAGTCACATTGGATATAGCACTTTGAAACAAGAATGTTTCCAAAGCTCGACACGCCCTTAAGGTCGTGTCGAGCTTTTCATAAAAGCTTCTATATCATGTGAATTTTATACTACGTTCACACAGAGGGGGGTTTTGATGGAAGTAGTATACTTAGAGTACCCAGAAAATTATATACTGCCTTCTGATATTAATTCATGTGTTTTAGCTCTTGGTTTTTTCGATGGAGTTCATGTAGGCCATAAGGAAATATTAAACATGACAAAAAAAATAGCAACGGTAAAGAAATTGGATTTTTCTGTAATGACTTTTCATCCACATCCGAGTCAAATAGTAAATAAAAATAAAAAAAATAGAATTAATCATTACTTAACCCCCCTTTCTGTAAAGAAAGAAATTTTACAAGATATGGGAGTCGACAAATTATATATTATTAACTTTAATTTGCCTTTCTCTAAGCTCTCCTATAAAGAATTCATGAATATATTTATTTCCGGAGTGAATGCCAAACACGTTGTTGCTGGTTTTGATTTTAAATACGGATACAGGGGTTTAGGGAATATGAAACAATTAGCAGCTGATGGGAAAGGTGAATTTGAAGTAACTACAGTATCAAAAGTAGAACAGCACTATCAAAAAATTAGTTCAACCCTAATTAGACAATTGCTGTCAACAGGGCAAGTGCATAAGATTCGAAATTATCTGGGTAATGATTATAAGATAATGGGTAAAATCAGAGAACTTATTACTGTAACTAATAATCATCATCAAAGTGATTTATTAATTTTATCGATTAAAGAAGAATATTTGATGCCAGTTACTGGAATATATAAAATTGAAGCAGATATAGGTCATCAAAGATATATAGGGGTCTGTACCATTCCTTTTAAGAGTGAAAATGGTTATTTGGAAGTATTATTAAACGACCGTATTAAAAGAAATGACACCCTGGATGAAAATATTAAAATCATATGGAAAGAACAAATAGAGACCGTTCGTGTATCGATTTAATGTTCATGGGAAACCTGCTGAATATAAAATACAATTCGGCAGGTTTTGTATATTAACAGATAGTATAATGACAATATATCCCCAGAAAAGCAGTATAACCTTTAAAAAACGTAATTTTTTAATAAAGGATAAAATCTGTTACGTGATTCAAATAGAATTTTGGCTTATAGTTAGTAATAGCGAATATATTATATTCTTAAAGTTAGGTGAATAAAATGGGTGATTTAAGGTTAAGTCCAATCGTTAAGGAAGAAACCACAAAAGAAAGAGTCTATAGACAGATTAAAGAAGCAATACTAAGTGGTCAAATTCCCCAGAATACTACTTTTACAGAAGTCCAATTGGCAAATTTGCTTAATACGTCGAGAACCCCGGTACGAGAAAGCGTTCAAGATTTACAAAAAGAAGGATTAATTATTTCGATTCCAAGAAAAGGTTTGCAAGTAAAAAATATATCTTCGATTGAACAAGAACAAATCTTTTTGCTTCGAACATCTATTGAAGTTGACGTGATAAAAAAATTGACCTCTGTTATAACAGAAGACCAGATTAATAAATTAAACAACATTTATACAGAGCAATTGAAAGCTAAGGAAGAAAATGACAATTTGAAATTTATAGAACTAGATCAAGAATTTCATTCTTTCCCTTTAAAAGTGATGAACTATACTTTAGTTGAACAAATCATTCTTAATTTAAACGAGTTGACTCGGTTAATTGGTATTAAAGCATTAAAAAAGTACGGAAGGATGGATGAAGTACTATCAGAACACAAAGATATTATTCTTGCCATCGAAAAGAAAGATAGTGATTTGGCGGCAGATGCTTTAAAGAAACATTTAAATAACACTGGTCAAGTTCTGGAGATGATTCAAAAAAGTGAATTACAAAGCTCCGGAGATGAATAAGATATGTTGAAATTAGATACTAAACATCTATGTCACTTCCTAGTATGCAGTGTTGCTATTTTTCTCCATATCTAATAATGTTACAGAAAACTTACGGCTCTATAGTCATTTTTTCGGATTATGTATTTATGCGACATCAGGAATTATGTCTAATATTATTAATGAAACTCCTTTTAAAATATCTAAGGTTGGAATTTACAATTCTGTTTTGCTTATTTATCGGGAGTGGTTATTTTATTCAAGCCGTTCATTTTGTACTTTGAAAGAAGTAGATTAGCAGGAAGGATAACATAAAGTGTTTATTAGAAAAACTTGGCTTGCCGCCGAGTTTTTATGGCGGAAGTCATCGTTTTGCTTATACTTTGTTCCTTTAACAAAGTTAAACATTCCTAAAGCAGAACAAAAAATAACACTTTCCGTACAGGAGCCTGAGCGGGAAGTGTTTTTAATATTAATCCAGCGTGAAAAAATGAAAAAAGGGCGACCTTTTAGTGGAGGGCACCCTTGCTTTTTCGTTCCGTTATTGAAAGAGTACAACAAAAGTCAATTTTATCATTGATAGTAAACCAGGGTTTTTAAATTGATCTTCCATGTATGTTGTTCCCTCCCAAATGATTTGTTAATACATATAATAAAGCCAATCTAGGTGTTTTTCTGTAAGTATGTGAGTAAACTTCACATGGTTTTTTGTTGGTCTGCGTTGGAGAATGTGATTGGCGAGAAAATCGTGATCATTGGCGAGTAAAAAGATGTTTTTGGATAGTATTTCGTTAGGAACGCGAGTAAATCGCCCAATTCGGATAGTATTGGAAATGAAATGGAAACTATCTCCCGCTTGTGAGAACAATCGGGAAATAATTTGTTGTTCAGTGGCTTCCTTCACATGGCGGCAAGCCGATTTTTTCTAAAAATAATGTTGCATGACTTGAGCAAATTTTAAAAAAATTATTGAAAACGCTTTAAAGGAATGATTTAATAAAGTTATAGATGATCACACATCAGATCATTGATCAGTAAGATGCACCTCTGGATGAAGGGTGGTGTGCAGGTGAACATAGAGAAGATTTCAAAGAAAAAAGTCTCTGCATTAGTGGCTGAACAGATCGAGAATATGATTGAAGATGGCACATTCCGGCCAGGGGAAAAGCTGCCTTCGATTCGAGAGTTGTGTGAATTATTAGATGTTGGAAGGTCTGCTGTACGAGACGCTCTTCTTACCCTTAATGGCAAAGGCGCCGTTTATATGAAACAAGGAGAAGGAGCATTCATTTGTGAGTTTGACTCAACGAAGCTTTTTAATCAAACCGCTCTGCATGCTGCGACGAAAAATATAAGGGAACTGTTTCAAGTGCGAAAGATCCTTGAAACCGGAACGGCAGAAGCGGCCGCTATTCACCGCTCGGAAGAAGATATAAGGATTTTAGAAGGCATTCTCAATAATCCTTTAGATGGGTGGGAATCCGATTACCATTTTCATATAACCATTACAAAAGCAACAGGTAATATGATACTTATCCAGCTGATGGAATATATTTCAGCTACGATGAAACAAGCAATGAAAGATTTCCATTGCCAAATCCGTGAAAACAAGGAAACGGTGGAACGTATAATGAAACAGCACCTATATTTGTTTGAAGCCATTAAAGCAGGAGACGCTGACGAGGCAAAGCGGGCAATGATCAATCATTTAAATCTTGTCGAAGAGCTGCTGCAGGAAGGATTTTTAGGAGAAACCTCGACAATGGAATAAAGGTTTTCTCTTTTTTTCGACAATATTAGAAACTTCGTTGCTCAATATGCAACATTTGTAAAGGGGATGTCAAAGATGATTACATCTGATTTATTAAGCGACTTAAAATCGCTGCTGCCAGATTCACATATAGAAGAAAAATTGTCACCAAATCAGTTTTTTGGAAATGACGGCGACATTGTAATTTCTCCAAAAACAGAAAACGATATTTCGACGGTTCTTCATTACGCGAACGAAAATAATAAAAAGATGAATATAGCTGGGAATGGCACGAAGCGAGGCTTTGGCGGAACGGAAAACAAGGCTGACATTCTATTGTCGCTTTCTGATTATAAAGGGGTTATTGAACATACAGTTGGCGACATGACAATTACTGTAAAAGCAGGCACCCCTTTTCAAGAACTGCAAGACTACCTTGCTAAATATAATCAAAAGATTTCACTTGATCCCTCTCATCCCGAAGAATCTACGATTGGCGGAGTTATTGCTGCAAATGACAGCGGCCCTAAACGACTTGGTTACGGTTCGGCAAGAGACCATGTCATTGGCTTAAGAATGGCGTATCCGAATGGAGAAATCATTCGCTCTGGCGGAAAAGTGGTAAAAAATGTCGCAGGTTATGACATGAATAAGCTTTTTATCGGTTCGATGGGGACCCTTGGAGTAGTAACTGAAATTACTTTAAAGCTAAGGCCTCTTCCAAAGCACGAGAGTTTAATACTTTTGACATTTGAAAAAGAAAGCAGAGAAGAGATACGTTCATTTGCCGTACAATTCCTTGATTCAATGATGGAGCCTGTTTCTTTGGAGCTGTTAAATCCAGAGCTTTCTGAAAAACTGACTGGGCAAAAAGTCTTTACGCTGGCCATTGCTTTTGAAGACGTAGAAAGCTCCGTTCACTACCAAGAAGAGTTTGTGAAAAATATGAAATCCGGAGCTTCGCAAATGACCATTCTCGCCCAGCAAGAAGCAAAAGAATTTTGGAAGCGTTTTAATAATTTGTTTCCAAATGGACAAAGGGAACGAAAGGGGCAGGCGGCAGAAGCTGTGATTAAGGTTGGGGTGAAAAATCTTGATGTCATCCAAGTCTTGAAGGAAAGCGATTGGTTAGAAGATGCACATAATGTTTCTGTTCTTGCGCACGGAGGATTAGGCCATGGATTATGTCAGGTTCACTTGCAAGGAGCGCAGGACGATATCATCGCAGCTATTAATTCTTTACGTAAAACGGTGAAGCAATTAACCGGATATGCGGTGATAAAACACTTACCGCTGGCGCTGCGCCAGGTCATAGATGTGTGGGGGGAAAAGCCTTCCTATTTCTTTTTACTAGAAGGCATCAAGACAAAAATTGACCCGAAAAAAACGCTCAATCCTAAGCGTTACGTAGGAGGGTTATAGAAAATGAGTATGAAAGAAAAAGATATCGTTCAAGAGCCGCCATGTACTAGCGAAAGTTTAAGCAATTATTTGTGGAAAGATAAACCAGATGAAGATAAATGGGCTGATTGTGTACACTGCGGCATGTGTTTAGAGGCCTGTCCGACTTATGAATTGACCGGACAGGAGCAGCATTCCCCGCGCGGACGCGTCCATTTAATTAAATCCGTTGCGGATGGAAAGCTTGAAGTAAACGAACAGTTTATGGACCCGGTATTTGCTTGTCTGGATTGTAAAGCGTGTACGACTGCCTGTCCGGCTGACGTCGATGTTGGCGGTTTGATTGAGGAAGCGCGCGGGCAGATTCGACAGGCCATACCTTTAACAGGATGGAGAGGTGCGGTGAGTAAGTTTTTCTTGCACGGACTTTTTCCGCATCCGGGCCGGCTTCAATCCGCTGGTAATCTATTAAAATTGTATCAAAAGAGCGGCATGCAGACAGTGGTCCGTAAAACAGGCTTGTTAAATATTATGCCCGACCATTTAGCAACGATGGAAACCGTCATGCCGGAAGTAAAACAGTCGGTAAGAAAAAAATATAAAAAAGAAGAAGTGGTGAAAGCAAAAGGCGAAGCAAAAAATGAAGTGGCTTTTTTAACCGGTTGTGTGATGGATGTTATGTTTAGTGACATTAATGATTCTACCGTGAATGTATTAACTAGAAACGGAAACGACGTCGCCATCCCTAAAAAACAGACATGCTGCGGAGCCCTTCACGTTCATGCAGGTGACCGTGACATGGGAAGAAAGCTCGCCAAGCAAAACATTGAAGCCTTTGAAGACGCAGACACTGTTGTTGCCAATGCAGCAGGCTGCGGCTGTATGTTAACCGAGTATCCTGAATTGTTTCGTGAAGAAGAAACCGAATGGCGTGAGCGCGCAGAACAATTCGCAGATAAAGTAGTGGACGTTTCTAAATATCTTCACGACAGCGGTTATGAAAAGCCAAAAGCAGAAATAAACACAAAACTTACCTATCATGACGCCTGCCACCTAGCGCACGGGCAGGGGGTGCGCCAGGAACCGCGTGACATTCTGCTTGATATACCAGGAGTTGAAATGGTGCACATGCCAAATGCAGACCGCTGCTGCGGTAGTGCAGGAATCTATAACATTACAAATCCGGAAATGGCAGATGGTGTACTGGAAAGTAAAATGGAAAACGTTCCAGAAGAAGTCGAAATGATCTCCATGGGTAATCCCGGCTGTATGCTGCAAATGGCGATGGGTGTTGAAAAGTACGGAAGGAATGAAAAAGTTGTCCACACGATCCAGCTTTTAGATTGGGCTTATCAAAAAGAAGATAAGCAAAGGGGGCAGACCTGATGCTGCGAAAAAAAGGATTAAAAACGAATGATAAGCATATAAAAAAATTAGCAGCTATTGTGGGGCCAAAAGAAATTCTTTTTCATAAAGAAGATTTGATTTCCTATGAATCGGATGGATTTACGATTCACAGCCATATGCCAAAAGCAGTAGTATTTCCAAAGAATACTGAAGAAGTAGCAGAGGTTGTGAAATACTGCGCGGACAATGATCTTTCTTTTCTTGCCAGAGGAGCAGGTACGGGACTAAGCGGGGGAGCGATTCCATTAAATGGGGAAGTCATTATAAGTCTCGTTAAAATGAAACGGTTGTTAAGTGTCGACCTAGAAAACCGGAGAGCTGTTGTAGAACCCGGCTATGTGAACCTTAAATTGACAAACTCAATTTCGGACAAAGGTTATTATTACGCGCCGGATCCATCGAGTCAGTATTGCTGTACAATAGGCGGTAATGTGGCAGAGAATGCAGGGGGCGCACACTGCCTGAAATACGGCGTTACAACGAACCATATATTGGGGCTTGAGGTTGTATCTCCAACTGGAGAGATTATGGAAATCGGCCACGACGGTATTCCGGATGCGCCAGGCTATGACTTGCTCGGTATTTTAACCGGCTCGGAGGGGACCTTAGGCATTGTTACTAAAATAACGGTACGGATTTTGAAAAACCCAGAGGAAAAACAAACGGTGCTGGCTTATTTTGATGATGTGGCTGATGGAAGTCAGGCTGTATCTGATATTGTATCTGCAGGCATAGTACCGGCTGCTCTTGAAATGATGGATAAAATCGCAATTGAAGGGGTCGAATCAGCGGCATTTCCGGTTGGACATCCAAAAGATATTGAAGCGCTGCTCCTGATTGAAGTGGATGGTATTTCAGCTGGTATAGATGAACAGATTAATGAGATTTTGGATGTTTGCAAAAAGCGAAATGTCCGCTCTGTTAAGGTCGCCCAAGACGATGATGAAAGAGCAAATTGGTGGGCGAACCGGAAAACTGGATTCGGAGCAATGGGGGCAATTTCTCCGGATTATCTTGTTCAGGACGGCGTGATTCCAAGAAGTACATTGCCCGAAGTGCTCAAGAGAATTGGGGATATCAGTAAAGAAAGCGGACTTCGGATCGCAAATATTTTCCATGCCGGTGATGGAAACTTGCATCCCCTTATTCTTTTTGACTCCAGAATACCCGGTCAGACCGATAAAGCATTAGAAGCAGGTAGTGCATGTTTGCAGGCATGTGCCGATGCCGGCGGCTCAATTACCGGTGAACACGGGGTAGGTATTGAAAAACGAGAAGAAATGCGCTTTGTATTTTCGGACAAAGAAATTGAAGCGCAGACCGATATTCGAGAAGTGTTCAATCCGCATTATTTATTAAACGCAGGAAAGCTGTTCCCATCTCCAGGACGCTGTGCTGAAGTAAAAAATGAACTAAAAGCAGAAGCTGCGGAATAATAAAATACTGAAAAAAGAAAGGAAAATGATCATGAAATTTACTAGGTTTACCGTTGAATCAGAGATCCTTAACGGTGTGGCAGCAGAAGAAGGGATCAAAGAAATTGAAGGAGATATTTTTGAAAACTGGAGCTATACAGGGCGCACGTTTTCTCAAAACGACGTGGAATTGCTTGCTCCTATCGAGCCAAACCAAATTATTGGTATTGGAGCAAACTTTGTGACAAAGGCAGAAGACCGTCCGAACATGTTACCTGAAATCCCGGTCTTTTTCTTTAAACCAACATCGTCGGTGATTGGCCCAGAAGAAGAAATCGTTATTCCATGTAGTATTGAAGAAGTAAAATTTGAATCCGAACTTGCTGTTGTTATAGGCAAGGATATGAAAGATGTGACAAAAGAGAATGCTTTAGATTACGTGTTTGGTTATACAGTTGGCAACGATGTAACAGCTCCCCAATTTTTCCATGAAGATGGTCATTGGATGGTAGGGAAATCATTTGATACATTCACGCCGCTAGGACCTTTCATCGAGACAGATCTTGATCCGTTAAACGTCAACGTAAAATCCAAGTTGGATAGTGTTGAAAAACAAAACAGTCCTACAGGTTTAATGATCGTTCCTATTCGTGAAATGATTTCATACTTATCTAGTGTCATGACTTTGAAAAAAGGTGATGTTATTTTGACGGGAAGCCCAGTTGGTGCTGAAATGACAGGAGAAGGAAGTACGATTGAATGTGAAATCAAAGAAATTGGGACATTAAGAAATAGCTTTGTGAAAGCGAAACGAAGCGCAGCCTCTATATAATTGAAAAGATCGCGGCCGGTTTGCAACGTTGCATTCACTGTGAATCGTCGCGGCTTTTTACTGCTTTTTTTTATAAAATATTTAACTTTGTTATTTGTTAAGGGATCAAAGTATAAGCAAAACTACGACTTCCGCCATTTGGACTTAGCGGCAAGTCGAGTTTTTCTAAACAATAATTCGTCATAATTAGTCAACTCCTTTATGTGCGGATTATTTCATATAGATAGAAAACAAAATATTATGAAAAAGGAAAGAGGGGAAAAGAACATGAGTACGGGAATGCTGGCCTTTTTATCTCTTTTACCAATTATTGTAGTAGCTGTGTTTCTCGTAGGGCTGCGCTGGCCTGCAAGTAAAGCTATGCCGATTTCTTTTGTCGTAGCTGTTATTCTGGCATTGTTTGTTTGGGGCGTGCCGGGTTCAACAGTGGCAGCAGCATCTGTAAATGGTCTGGTTACGGCTGTTTCACTGTTGTATATCATTTTTGGAGCGATTTTACTTTTAAACACCTTGCAAGAAAGCGGAGGCCTTAAAACGATTCGTCAGGGATTTACAGATATTTCGCCTGACCGGCGTGTACAGGTCATTATTATCGCTTGGCTGTTTGGTTCATTTATTGAAGGTTCAGCCGGTTTTGGAACCCCGGCTGCTGTGGCGGTCCCTTTATTGGTAGGATTAGGATTTCCTGCTATGGCAGCAGTTGTAGCAGGTATGGTTATCCAAAGTACTCCAGTATCATTTGGGGCAGCGGGGACACCTATGCTTGTTGGTGTACAGGAAGGGTTAGCTGCTGATTCTTCCATTACAAGCAATTTCCTGGCACTTACTACAGATATTGCAGGAAAAGTAGCTATTCTTCATGCTGTAGCTGGTATGCTGATTCCACTTTTTATGGTAGCCCTGATGACTAGGTTTTTTGGAAAAAATAAATCATTTTCTGAAGGTATCAAAATGTGGAAGTTTGCCCTTTTCGCTTCTGTGTCGATGACGATTCCTTATGTGATCGTTGCGAATGTCCTTGGACCTGAGTTTCCATCTATGATTGGCGGGCTCGTCGGTTTGGCTATCGTCGTAACAGCGGCGAAAAAAGGATTTCTTATGCCTTCAAAAGAAGAGACATGGGATTTTGATGACAAATCAAAATGGAACCCAGAGTGGATCGGCTCAATTGAAATTAAAGATATTGCTCACAAAAGCGGAAGCATGAGCATGGTTCGCGCTTGGACACCGTATTTATTAATTGGTGCTTTTCTTGTAATCACTAGATTGGAAGCGTTCCCATTTAATGAATGGTTTCGTTCTTGGACTTTAGGAATACAGAATGTGTTTGGTACTGACATTTCTGCAGGTTTTGAACCATTGTTTTCTCCAGGAACTATCTTTGTCATTGTTTCTCTTATTACATTTTTTATTCATGGCATGAATGGAGCATCTTACAAAAAAGCGTGGTCACATTCTGCTAAAACAATGATTGCTGCATCTGCTGCCTTAATTTTCACAGTCCCAATGGTGCAAGTTTTCTTGAATTCCGGGGGTGGCGCTTCAGGGTTTGACAGTATGCCGGTTGAACTAGCAGGAGCGGTTGCTTCGGCAGCAGGAGAATTTTGGCCGTTATTTGGCACGTTCATCGGAGGTATGGGTGCTTTCATTGCTGGAAGTAATACGGTAAGTAATATGATGTTTTCCTTGTTCCAATTTGACGTAGGCTCTCGGATCGGCGTAGATTCTACCTGGATCGTTGCATTGCAAGCTGTTGGCGGGGCGGCCGGAAACATGATTTGTGTCCATAACGTTGTTGCAGCCTGTGCGGTGGTTGGACTAGTTGGAAGAGAAGGGGCCATTATCCGAAAAACCATTTTCCCATTCTTGTACTATGCTCTCTTAACTGGTGCGCTTGGCTACTCGATTGTATGGTTTGGCGACAAAGGCATTCTCAATATCGGTTCTTTTATCGTGCTAGTTATAGCTCTTGCTGCATGCTATATTATAGCTACGAATAACAAACGAGTTCCTGTTATTCCAAAACAAGATAAAACAGTCGGAATGTAAAAAACTGAAGGACGCAAGTTCCATATAAATTTAAATTTGCTAAAGGAAAAAATATAAGTGAAAACTAAGGCATCTGCTTTTGGCAAATGGATAATGCTGGTTTGAAAAAAGGAGAACGAAGAAGATATTCAAGTATGATTAACGCTTACATGCCAATTGTTTTCGTTTTCCTTTCATTATTTCCGTTTTGAGAAGTGGAAAAATAAGGTTCATAATAAAGATGCTCCACATCAAAGGAGGTAATGAAATGAAACGTTTTTTCTCCCATTTATTTGATATTATGGACGAAGTCGCTGAATTAAGAAAACAGGCCGAAAAAATCTTAGAAGAAAATAGAAAGTAATCTTCATATAGAAAAGTTGCCTCTAAATGTAACATTAAATATCGATCACTTATTTTTAACACGAAAATTATAAATAAAAGCAGCGGATCCCGGTAATCCCGGGGTCATTTTTTTCTTCTCGTATAGACGTTTTTGTCCTATATATCTACTACTTTAACCCTGTATTGATTCCAAAAGTAAAAAGAAAAACTTCCCTTTTGGCTAATCCCTCTCGTCTGGTTTTGGCTTTAATTCCTCGTTTTAATGGCTTATTTCATCTTCATTTCTTCATTTCTTCATAATGACTTCTTTTTGGGACGTTGTTATGTTCTATGAGCCGCCTTTTTACTAGATTTGCAAGTGTTAACTTATATCATTTTTCTCCTCCACATTCTATTTCCTTCCTATTTTTCATAGGAAAAGAACTAATATTTTCCTATATTACCTCTATGATAATAAGTTCGAATATTTAGTATATTTGACGAAACGACTCAGAAAGTTGGAGGTTAATATGAAAAGAACATTATTTATCGTACTTACTATTATTGTATCTTTCGTAACGGTTGTTTTCGCCCAGGCGGATACGAAGTCTAAACAGCTTGAGTACCAGTAAAAGATCCGTATGTGGATTTGATTTCAGATGTCGTATTTTCTTAGCCTTACACATACGGCTATCCAAACATTCCACTGGAAATGGAAGTGCTGCAGCCGCAAAGGGAAGAAGCACAGCCCGCAGTTCTATTTATTCCGGGCGGCGGTTTTATGTCAGCGAATCATGATAAAAGCATTCAGCAGCGTTTTGATATAGCTGAAGCAGGGTTTGTCGTGGCGAGTATGGGATATCGGGTAACACCCCAAAGTTCATTTCCTTCACCGTTAGAAGATGAAAAATCGGCCATTCGCTATTTACGTGCCAACGCGGAAAAGTTCAACATAGATCCCGACCGCATCGCAGTAATGGGAAGCTCTGCCGGGGGATATCTCTCCTCATTTGCAGGAGTAACCAATGGAATAGATACATTTGACACGGGTACCCATTTAGAGGAAAGCAGTGACGTACAAGCTGTTATCAATTTATATGGACTCTCTGATCTTACAAAAGTGGGAGAAGGAAAACCGGAAGAAGCCGCAGCACTTCATGACTCTCCATCCGCGCCAGAAGCGATGTGGGTGAACGGTCCAGCAGTTTTTGGGCCTGGCGGTTCGATCCATGACAATCCAAAAGCAGCAAATGAAGCAAATCCCATTTCTTATATAACGGAAGATGCTCCACCATTTTTAGTGTTGCACGGGGATAGCGATAATCTGGTCCTTCCAAGTCAGACCGAAATGTTACATGAATCGCTGATAAATGAAGATATCGATTCCACGCGTTACGTGGTAAAAGGGGCAGGTCACGGAGGAATAGAGTGGGTGCAGCCAAAAGTGACCAACGTTCTTATTAATTTTCTAAAAGAGCATTTAAAAGATAAGATGAAAAAATAGCATAGAAAAGTATTATAAAATAATGGAGCCTCTAGACTAAGAAAATTATCGCCGAAATTCCGCAGTGTTGTTAGCCAAAAATAACATCTTGTGCCAGCACCTCGTAAGATTGTTAATGTACCATGTAAAAAAGTAAAGCAATAGCGAAAGTGAATGATGGCCACAGAAATTGGTCTGCAATAAAAAAATATCATACGAAGATATGCGGAAGTTTATGTTATAAAAAAACCTGTCTTTTAGGTGAACAAACCCAGATATTCGAAAGACTGTTTTAGATTCATGGAAAAGCTGTAAACAGTAATTGATAAGAAAATAGAGGCATGAGGGTGAAATAATTGCCTTTCATGTCTCTTTTTCAAGTCCATCTTAATTTCCGCTGTATCGTCTCACGCGAAGGGATACTTGTTCTTTATGACCCATAAACCCTTCAAGATCGCAAAGACGTTCAGCATACTGCCCAATCTCGACGCTTGCTTCTTTGGTTGCTTTTTGGTACGTGCAGTTTTTAAGAAACTTACCGACCCAGATACCACCGGTGTAGCGGGCTGCTTTTTTCGTTGGCAGTGTGTGGTTTGTACCAATGACTTTATCGCCGTATGCTACGTTTGTTTCTGGTCCTAAAAACAGAGCGCCGTAGTTTGATAGATTTTTTAAGGAAGGAATCAGGGTCATCCGTAATGACTTCTACATGTTCATATGTTAATTTATCAGCTTCAGTGACGGCTTCTTCGAGGCTGTCTACTAGAATAATAGAGCCGTTGTCACGCCAAGATGCTTCTGCTACATCAGCTGTGGACAGGGATTTCAGCCGACGGGAAATCTCGTCTTCGAGTGATTCGGCAAGTTCTTTAGAAGTACTAATTAACGCGCCAGGTGAGGTTGGTCCATGTTCAGCTTGTCCTAATATATCGGTTGCGACCATTTCTACGTCTGCTGATTCGTCAGCGATAACGAGCGTTTCGGTTGGGCCGGCAAATAAATCAATACCGACGCGGCCAAACAGCTGACGTTTTGTTTCTGCAACGAACGGGTTGCCAGGCCCGACATCATATCAACCGGCTCAATGGTTTCTGTGCCGACAGCCATAGCAGTCATGGCTTGAACCCCGCCAAGGATGTAAATTTCATCTGTACCGGCTAAATGCATTGCTAATACGGTTGCTGCTGGAATTTCCCCTTGAGAAGGAGGCGTGCAAGCAATAATCCGTTCTACACCAGCTACTTTTGCTGTTAATATACTCATATGAGAAGAAGCCACCATTGTGTAGCGCCCGCCCGGAATGTAGCAGCCTACACTGTTAACGGGGATGTTTTTATGGCCGAGAATAACTCCTGGTCTTGTTTCTACTTCGAATATCTTGAATAGAATCTCCTTGATGTTCAGCAAAGTTTCTAATCTGTTTTTGGGCAAACTTTATATCTTCAATCACTTCATCTGGAACAGAAGCTACAATACTTTCAATTTTCAGATTCTGATAGAAGGAAGCTGTCCGGAATCCATTTGTCAAATCGGTCTGATAGTTCGTTGACTGCCTCGTCTCCTCGGTTTTCTACATCTTCAATAATGTTTTTGACAGCTTTTGCACTTTTGTGTCTGCTGCTTGTATTTCTTCTTCACTTTTTCCTTTTTTAAAAAAACTGCCATATCCGTTCACTCCTTATGTCATTTCATACCAATATAGAATACGTATTCACGGAAATATTATAAATGGAAACGGATACAAAAGTAAATGGTTTATCTAAAAATTTAAAAAAATATAGATCATAGAATGGTTTTAAGGTTGACAAAAATAGAATGAAAAATTAGTATGATGTACATAAACAATTTGAATACGAATTCAATTTAAAGGAGCTGTTATGGTTTCATCAAAAGATGTAGCAAAACGAGCAGGAGTATCTCAATCAACTGTCTCTAGGGTATTAAATGACTCACCGAGTGTAAGCAAAGACAATATTGAAAAAGTTACAAAGGCAATGAAAGACCTGAACTACCGCCCGAATTCTATCGCGAGATCTCTTGTCAGCAAACAAACGAAAACACTTGCTTTAATTTCTGGTCCCTTACACAACCCTTTTTTCGTGGAAACTACAACTTCTATCGTTAACTATGCAAATGAAAAGGGTTATAAAATGAATGTGTTTTTTGAAAATATGGGCGATAATATGTCCGTATATGAATCGGTGTTATCGATGCAGCTTGATGGTCTTATTTTATCTTCTATTTTTATGGATGATCCTATTTATGAAGAGCTGCAATCGTTAAATATACCATTTGTAATGTTTAACAGAAAACACAACAAGGGTGGCAATTTTGTAGAAATTGATAATGAAAAAGCAGGGAAGATGGCAGCAGATCACCTTATAGATTTGGGGCACGAAAAAATCGGTTATATAGGCGGACCTTTATATACGTCTACTTTCTATGGCAGGTACACCGGCTTTCGCAAAGAGATCGAAAAACGTACTGCTTTAGACCAGGCTCTTATACATGAAACAGATACGAGTGAGGAAGCTGTCCGCGAAGCTGTCTTGAAAATGATGGGGCGAAAGCATAAACCAACTGCTATATTTGCGGCGACTGACGCTATAGCTATTTTTGCGATTGATACGCTCAAAGAGCTCGGCTACGGTATTCCAGAAGACATTAGTATTTGCGGCATGGATAATGTGAGAATGGCTCGTCACCATGCCTTCGAGTTAACTACCATTGGGCATGAGACCGATAAAAATCTCGGCAGGTTGGGAATAGAGCATTTGATTGAGTTGATTGAAGACAGTGATGATCCTAAAGAGCAGGTCCGCATCACAATGGATCCGATTTTGTATCAGCGAAAGACAACGTGCAAGCTGTAAAAAGCACGGTCTTTCTTTTCCAAATTAAAGAATACGTATTCACGATTAGAACAGGGAGGGCATTATGTTAAAAGGATTGTTTCTAAATGGAGAGGAAAAAATAACAAATAATACGTACCCATTGTATCATCCGCATACAGAAGAAAAAATTGCAAATATTACACAAGGCACACAGGAAGATATGAAAGAAGCTATTTCGGCAGCACATAATAATTTTGCAGAAATGAAAGCGTTGACATCAAACCAGCGTGCCAACATCTTATTTGAAGCTGCCGATAGATTACTAGAAAGACAGGAAGAAGCTGCTCAAATCATCTCAAAAGAGGCGAGCAAACCGATTAAAGCTGCAAGAGGGGAAGTCAACCGCACAATCCAGACGCTGCGTTTTTCAGGAGAAGAAGCAAAACGATTAAACGGAGAATACTTGTCTCTTGATGCCGCTGAAGGCGGAGAAGGCCGGGATGCTTTTACGATCCATGAACCGCTCGGGGTGATTGGTGCTATTACTCCATTTAATTTTCCATTAAATTTAACAACACATAAAGTTGGACCAGCCGTGGCAGCAGGCAACCCCGTCGTTATTAAACCAGCTGAACAAACGCCGCTTTCAAGCATATTATTAGCAGAAATTTTAACACAGTCCGGTCTGCCAAAAGGTGCAATCGCCGTTATTCCTGGAGATGGACCGGCACTTGGAGAAGTAATGAACCAGGACGAAAGAGTGAAAAAGATCTCTTTTACCGGAAGTCCAGAAGTCGGCAAGCTTATAAAAAGCAAGGCTGGGTTGAAACGAGTAACACTTGAACTTGGCAGCAATGCAGCTATGTATGTGGATGAAAGCTGCGCGGATCAATTAAATGACATAGCAAGCAAAGCAGCTGCTGGAGCGTTTTCTTATAACGGCCAGGTTTGCCTGAGTACACAGCGCATTTATGTTCACGAATCACTCTTTGAACCTTTTAAACAAGCTCTTGCAGTAAAAACAAAAGAAATAGTGTTCGGCGATCCTGCGGAAGAGAGTACAGTTGTTTCTAGTTTAATTAATAAAAAATCACAGCAGCGTGTACTAGATTGGATTGCTGAAGCGAAAGCCAATGGAGCGGAAGTGTTAACCGGCGGAAAAGGAAAAGCAAATGGGGTTCTTCCGACTGTACTTGCGAATGTGGATCGAAACGAAAAAATTTCATGCAATGAAGTTTTCGGCCCGGTTGTGCTGATCAATAAAGTAAAAAATGCCTCTGAAGCGCTTGAGCAGATGAATGACAGCCGCTATGGCCTAAATGCTGGGATCTTTAGCAATAACTTATCTCAAGCTATGAATATGGCGCACCAACTCGAAGTCGGACAAGTACTTATTAATGACGTGCCAACCCTTCGCTTTGACCACATGCCATATGGCGGCGTGAAAGATTCTGGTTACGGTAGAGAAGGCGTAAAATATGCGATCGAAGAAATGACAGAACTGAAAATGATCAGCCTCAACTACAAAGGGTAGGTGAAAGCAATGAAACTTCCTGTTTTTGATTGTCATAACAAAGAAGATTCTGCTTCCATCTATTATCCGCAATACGCTACAGAGTGGATGATAGAGTATCGTTCTATCTTTGGACAAAGAAAAGAGAAAATGACGATGATGACAAACCGTGTGAGAAGCGGCAGCTGCTGTCATGGAAACGGTTATGGATGAACAGGAAAGCATAGATGAGGCGTTTGAAACAGTCCGCCGCTATTATCTTTATCATGCTCGTTCTTGGAGTGTGCCAAAAATAAAACGATTGTCCAGTTCCGCAGTTTATGTCCCTTACCACCTTATTGAAAAAAGCGGACGCTGGACCAAAAAACAGAAAATTTTTTTTGTATGAACCGATGACCGATTCCGCTGACAGAATAGAAAAATTTCCTGAAATCTTTCAATTTATCAAAAAGGAGGCAGCAAAAGTATGAATATGCTCGTGATTATAGCGGTTTTAATATCTAGCACTTGGATTGGGATGGCGCTTATTTTGTGGAAAACAAATTTGTTAAATGTAAAGGAATAGGAGGCTGGAACGATGAACAGTACCATTGTAATGTACTCATGGCTCTTCATGGCTCTTTTTATCGGTTTGATGCTTTTTATGGGCTGGTTTGGAATGAGAAAAACGAATACATCTGATGACTTTGCAACAGCACGTTCTAGGTTATGGACCGTTTGCGGTCGCCCTTGTTATAGCTGCCGGAATTTCAAGTGGTTCCACATTTATGGGGATGCCCGGTCTTTCCTATGATATCGGGACGCCAAGTTTGTGGTACCCATTGCTTTACTCGATTGCCACCGTCATTGGGATGTTATTTGTAGCAAAAGTGATCAAAAAATATGGAGATAAATTCGGTACTAGAACGATTCCGGAATTTATCGGTGAACGCTGTAAAAGTGATATTCTTCGTATTGCATTGACCATTATATCGATCTTATTAATTTTCTATGTTGTTTCTCAATTTGTTGCCGCAGCTACGATGTTTCAGACAATGATGGGTGTCAATTATGAAACCGATATCATTATAACGGCTGTCGTTCTTGCGACTTACGTGTTCATGGGTGGATCACACTCTGACATTATGACAGACGCTATTCAAGGATTTTTAATGGTCATTGTAGCTCTTGTGGTGTTCTTTTGCTTCATCGGAAGCGTAGGTGTTGACGGAGGATTTGGCGATATGCTTGCCACGATTGAAAATGAAAATCCAGAAGGCGGAATAAATCAGTTGTTCTTACCGGGAGATAACACGTACGGAGCTTTCTGGCTTGTCGCACTACTATTCATTGCACACTTGCTTTTTGCTGTTCTCCCTCACTTAGGAAACAAATTCATGGCAGTGAAGTCCGGCCGTGACCTTAAAAAACTTATTATGTATTGTACGATTTTTGCAACCATTCTACCTCTAATGGCACTTGGCGGTTTGCTTGGACTAGCTGTAGTAGGAAGCGATGCAGGTATCTCTCCAGACCAAAATGTACCGGTACTGTTTAGTGAAATCTTTCCGCCTGTGGTCGCAGCCTTTTTTGCCGTAGCTGTATTGTCAGCGGTTATGTCTACATCAGACGGACTGATTGTTTCTCTTACACAATTGTTAGCTAATGATTTGTATCGTAAAACGTTTGTGCCAAAAATGAGCATCACAAAAGAGAAAGCAGAAAGAAATGAACTCTTAATCAGTCGTTACAGCACGTTTGTCGTTTTATTGCTGCTATAGTGCTTGCATGGACACCGCCGCAATATTTGGCTGTGTTTATGTGGATTGGTATCGGCGGAATTATGGCGGCTGCAGCCGGACCACTTGTAGTCGGAGCTCTTTGGGAAAGAGCAACGAAGAAGGCTGCTTTGTCTTCGCTTCTCTGGGTACAGTTACTTACTGGACTGTTTATTTACCGTTTGGTTTTAACTTTTCCAACCCATTTGGAGCAGCCGGTATCGGTGTATTAGTAAGTATGATTGTCATGTATATCGTCACGCTGGCTGCATCAAAACCAGCAAATGTTCCATCACATTCTAATGTGAAAATAAACAGTTAATAGAGAAGGAGTGTGTGATATAAATGTATAAAACCTTTGCTTCGCCAATAAAAATTGTATCAGGAGAAGGTTCCATTCAAGAGGTGCCCTCCATTGTTCAGTCTTATAAAGCAGAAAGAATCATGGTGTTTGCGGATCCAGGTGTCATAGATGCAGGGATTGTAAAAAAATTAGAAGATCAGCTAAACAACGCAGGATTAGAATATAACATTTATTCAGATCTGATTCCTGAACCTCCGCTTGAAATAGGAAATAAAGCGCTGCAGGCTGTTAAAGATTTTAATGCTGATTTTGTAATCGGTATCGGCGGCGGAAGTTCATTAGATATCGCAAAAGTAGTGGCTGTATTAAAAGAGAATGAAGGGAAAGTAGAGGACTACTTGAACTTGACGGGCACGAAAAAGTTCACATCCAAAGGGCTTCCAAAAATATTAATTCCTACAACATCGGGCACAGGCGCAGAAGTGACCGATATATCAGTATTTACACTGAAAAACACGAAAGACGCGATTACGCATGAAAACTTACTAGCTGATGCAGCGGTGGTCGACCCAGAGCTCACCTATACTCTGCCGGCACGGATTACAGCTTCCGCTGGAGTAGATGCGCTCACCCACGCCGTGGAAGCGCTGATTTCGGTTAACGCTACTCCGCTAACCGATGCCTTAGCTTTGGATGCAATTAAACGAATTTCATCCAATATCCGGACGGCTGTCTGGAATGGGGGAGACGTAGAAGCGAGAAGAAATATGGCATGGGGCAGCATGACGGCAGGGATGAGCTTTTATAATGCTGGTGTTGCAGGTGTTCATGCGCTTGCGTATCCATTAGGAGGATTGTTTAAAATACCGCACGGCGAATCAAATGCAGTGCTGCTTCCTTATATTTTTGACTATATCTGGCCGGCTTGTATCGATAAAATGGTGTTAATGGCTGACGCACTGGGCGTAAAATCTGATAACTTTAATAAACGTGAAACAGCCATTACTGCAGTAAAAGAATTGAAGCATATCGTCGACGAGGTCGGAATTCCATCTACTCTGGATAAATTCGGTATTAAAGAAAAGGATATAGAACAGCTCGCCAAAAGCGGTATCGAGCAAACAAGACTCTTAGCTCGCAGCCCCAAACCTTATACGCTTGACGATATCAGAGATAGATACCAAGCAGCATTTTATGGGGAACTAGCATTTGGAAATAATTAATACAAATAAAGGGATGCTCCAAGATGATTGTTACTTGGGGCATCCCTTTTATTAATTTTATTTTCTCTTTGTTAATTAGTTTTCTCTTTTTCCCTTGATACATGCGTAACCCAGCAGCCGCTTGGTATGTATTCCCCTATCCCGCCGTTTACGTTCCAATAATAAATAAAAGCTTCTACTTTTTCTCCGTTTTTATTTTCGACGGTTACCACTTTTCTTTCATACATGCTATTTTCCAGATCCGCTTCGTCATACCCTTCGACCCAGTCCAGATCCTTTAGCACCTCAGGAAAGATCTCATCTGAAATGTACATTAACTCTCCTTGAATGATATTATTTCCTTCGGGAAAAAGGCAAGGAAAAGATCCGTTTTCTACACACACCATTCGTCCCTTTGTAGTAGCAGGAACCTCCTTTTCTGTTCTTCCATTCAAATAGCTTTGATAATTCCGTAGTCCATGTCGTAATGTTCCATATACAAAAACAGGAAGGTTTTTCATTTTTGCTCTTCTCTCCTTTTTGACTCTATTAGGGAAGTTGTAAGCAAAAATCCCGTATATTCTATGACTTACTGGAAAGTCTAGTTCCCCTTACAAAAAATGGTATTATTTCATAATATGTTGCTAATCCAATATAACACATGACTATGTTTCCATCATATGAGGCAATGTTTCCATATGGAAAGAAAGCGTGTAAATAAATATAACAGAACTTTTAAAAATATAAGTTCATTAACTTATCATAGTATTGACACTCTATCTTTTTAGATAAGGGGGAACAAGAATGTCAGGTGTGGTTAGCAAGTTTATAACCTTGTTAACAACGATTAAACCGAGTGAAGAAAAGGAAGAGTGGAGTGCTACAGAAATAAGCCGAAGACTTAACCTTCCCGTTCAGACAGTACACCGTTTGTTAACTTGTTTGTCAGAGTGTGGATTTGTGTACAAAAACAAGGAGACAAAAAAGTTCCGACTCGGTCTTGCTTTAATGGAACTTGGCTTGTCGATAAGAGATAATTTATCGGTTCGAAACGCTGCTCTTCCGGTAATGGAAAAAATTGCTGGCAGATCAAAAGAGAGTGTATATTTAACCGTGCCTGAAAACAATGAAGGCGTGTTTATTGATTGTATCGACTCACCGCAGCTTTTAAAAATAGCAGAGCCGACAGGCATGAGACTCCCTCTTTCAGTAGGTGCCTCTAAGAAAGTGATGTTAGCTTTTTTCAACCTCTTGGAAAGAAATAAAATTATAGAGGAATTAGTACAAGAAAAAACAATAAATGATCCTAAGAAATTAAAAGAAGAACTTCTTATCATTAATAACCAGGGTTTTGCTATGTCATTTGGTGAAACGACAGAAGGAACAGCAAGTGTTGCGGCACCTATTTTTTCTTGGGAGAATAAAGTGGTGGCTTCTCTAAGTATTGCAGGACCGGAAACGAGATTTCAAGAAACACAATTAAAAAACAATATTCGACTGGTCACACGAGCGGCGGTTGAAATATCTGAGGAATTAGGCTGGCTGAAAAAGGTTAGATAATCTCCTCATAAGAATAAAATTTTCTCAATATTAAGGAATTGGGTGTTTTTCTACGTATTTGTTTGTGAGAATATATAGTCAAATAAATGATTCCTCCCATCAATATGGCAGATACAGAGGTGATATATGGAAAATACTACCCTATGTTTCGGCCGTAAGTGAGTAATATTAAAAAAGAATGGAAGAGTTAACATAAGGAAAGAAGTGATGGCGGAAAAATGAGAATATTATTGTTTATGCGTGTAGACAAGAGGGCAGTTGATAAAATCTAACATATATCTTATTAGGGGGTATCTGGCATTAAAAAGGGTGTGAGAGCGATGAGAATGTGAAAGGGAGCAGCTGCAACGGATGTTAGGCATGCTCCCTTTTTAAAATGGAGGTATTGAGCTCTAATTTAATAAAGGATGCTGCTAAAACAGAGAACGTTCTGGGCAAAAACAGTACCTCCTGTACAAGCCAGTTTGGCATTGTT
Source organism: Alteribacillus bidgolensis (assembly GCF_002886255.1). Classification (NCBI taxonomy): domain Bacteria; kingdom Bacillati; phylum Bacillota; class Bacilli; order Caryophanales; family Bacillaceae; genus Alteribacillus; species Alteribacillus bidgolensis. The sequence goes on along the minus strand of NZ_KZ614149.1, from coordinate 2,565,753 downwards.
ACAGGTGCTGTGTACTTTTTTCAAGGGGTTGTGCTTTTCGTGATTATTCTTCTTCGCTTTCCATAATACCTTCTTCATCGGGTGGAATGTCAGCCTCTCGATCTTCTTCTATTTCTCCGACTACCGTTCCTTCCACAAATGCGTCAGCGACTTGTTCCTGTGGAGCAGGAAACTCTCTCCATTCTTCTTCTTGCTGGTTATTTGGGATGTTTCTTGGCGGGCGTTTTTCTCGTTCCATCAAAATCCTCCTTCCTAAAATGATATCTCTAATTTGTGCAGAAACGAGACGTTTTATAAGCTATAAAGGTTTTCGAATGAAAGTATTTATGCTAATGTGGAAGATAGATATAAGTACAAAGTAGCAAATGAAAATAAGAATAACTTCCACACTAGGGGTGCTAGAAAATAGCTGAGAGGGATTTTATTATCCTAACCCTGGAACCTGAACTAGTTAGAACTAGCGGAGGGAAGTGTGAGCGAGCATAAAATAAATGATAAAGATCAGCCTCGGATATGGGCTTGTCCATTTCTTTTATGCCCACAACCACTACCACTCTTTCGCTAGAGTGGTTTTTTATTGGAAGTGCTGAATTCCAATGGGGGAAGCGCAGCAAAAGAAGCAAAGCGCTGAATCCCAAACGAAGAGTGTTGAAATAAAAGAGCAAGACCATATTTTTTGAGAAAAGAAAGGATGAAAAGAGCATGGAATATATAAAATGCTGGTATCCAGCCAGGCAGAAAGAGCGGCTGCCTTATGGTTAAAACAAACAATATCAATCCAGAATCATCTGGTTCCCAACTTCACTTTCAACAAGTCTCTTTTCATTACGGCCAGGAATCTTCTTCTATCTTTCAACAGCTTAACGTTGATATCCGTAAAGGTGAATTTGTCAGCCTGCTTGGGCCAAGCGGTTCCGGGAAGTCTACGTTTTTCAGGCTGGCGACGGGGCTGGAGAATCCAGCCGAAGGAAACATTTTCATTAACCAAAAAGAAGAAAAAAATCGTCTAGGTAAAGTGGGCTATATGCCGCAAAATGATTTGCTGCTTCCTTGGAGAACCGTGTTAGAAAACGGCGTGCTGCCGTTGGAAATAAAGGGCGTACGGAAAAAAGAAGCCAGAAAACAAGTAATAAGTCACTTAGAAAAGTTCGGCCTGGCAGGCACAGAGCACCAATATCCCCACGAACTATCCGGCGGGATGAGACAAAGGGTGTCGTTTTTACGAGCGATGCTGAGCGGAAATGACATTTTGCTGCTCGATGAACCGTTTAGCGCTCTTGATTCTATGACTCGTTTTTCCATGCAGGAGTGGCTGCTTGAACAATGGAGCACCTGGCAGAAAACACTGATTTTTATTACACATGATATAGAAGAGGCGCTGTTTTTATCGGACCGTGTCCTTCTTTTTACCGAGCCGCCCATCGAGAATAACTTAGAAGAAGTCATCATTCCGTTAAGCCGTCCAAGAGAAAGAAACACTCGCAGCGATCCTGAATTTATGGCATTAAAACAGGAGCTGCTAAACAAAATGACATCGAAGGTGCAGCTATGAAAAAGAAAAGGGTAAATAGCTGGCTTTCCTATGCAGGTTCGGGCATTATTGTGGCACTTCTTTTAATGATGTGGGAAGTCGGAGCACGGCTTTATGATAAAAGTTACATCCTGCCCTCCCCGACAGAGATATTGCTTAAGCTGTGGGAATTACATGATATATTGTTTTTCGTGCATTTGCCGGCAACGTTAAATATTATCCTTATTGGACTTGGCATTTCTATCGTATCAGGAGTAGGGCTTGCGGTTTGGATGAACCAAAACGAAGTGATCGAGCGGAGCTTTTTTCCGCTTCTCATTACGTCGCAGACGATTCCAATTATAGCGCTTGCGCCTATTTTCGTCCTTTGGTTTGGATATTCGATTTGGAGTAAGGTAGCCGTTACTGTTTTAATTACGTTTTTTCCTATTACGGTCAGCACGTTCGATGGTCTGCGTTCGGCAAGCCGTGAATTTGAAGAGTTGCTAAAAACGATGGGAGCGAGTTCTAAACAAATCTTTATGAAAGTAAAAGTACCATCTGCTCTTCCATATTTTTATTCTGGTATGAAAGTCGCGGTAACGATGAGTGTTATCGGAGCTGCTATTGGAGAATGGCTGGGGGCAAACGCAGGGCTTGGCTACTTTAGCCGCCGTATGATGACTCAAATGGATGGCGCAGGAGTATTTGCTCCGATTGTTCTTTTATCTTTGTTAGGCATTTTATTATTTTTAGCCATAAAACTTTTAGAAAAAACAACAACAACAAAATGGAGTGATAAAGAATGAACAAAAGATGGTGGAAGACAAACAAACGTAAGAATATGGCATGGATGCTGGCATTTTCAATCACTGCTCTTGGAGCATGCAATGCTGATGAAAGTAATGAAGAAGACAGTCAAGCAGGAGATGAAGATGCAGAGGAAGAGCTTCAAGAAGTAGACGTTATGCTGGATTGGTATCCAAACGCTGTACATAGTTATTTATATGCGGCACAGGAAAAGGGATATTTTGAAGAAGAAGGTCTGGATGTGAACATTCAGTTTCCGACAAACCCAACGGATCCTTTAAACCTTGCTGCCACAGGGGAAGTTGACTTGGGTATTACTTATCAGCCGGACGTTATCACAGCGCGAAATGAAGGAGTGCCGGTCGTTTCTGTTGCTGCTATCGTACGATCACCGTTAAACCATGTTGTCCACTTAGAAGGTGCTGATATTGATTCCCCTCAAGATCTAGAAGGGAAAAAAGTCGGATATCCGGGAATTCCCGTAAATGAACCGATTCTAGAAACAATGGTAGAAGAAGATGGCGGCAATTTTGATGAAGTGGAACTAATTGACATCGGTTTTGAACTTAATTCAGCCATTGTTACGGAAAGAACAGACGCTGTAGTCGGAGCTTATATTAACCATGAAGTACCGGTTCTTGAACACGAAGGCCACGAGGTTGATTATCTTAACCCGGTCGATTACGGAGTCCCTCCATTTTATGAACTCGTCATGGTGACAAATGAAGAGAATATAGAAAACAACGAAGAAAAAATTCGTTCGTTCTGGGCAGCAGCTGAAAAGGGCTATGAATTTATGAAAGAAAACCCAGATGAGAGTCTAGACATCTTGCTTGATCACCAGGATCAGGAGAATTTTCCTCTAAAACGGGAAGTAGAAGAAGAAAGCCTTGAGGTACTGCTAGACAAAATGGAAACAGAAGAAGAACCTTTTGGAAGCCAAAGTGCCGAGTCTTGGAAAGCAACGATGGAATGGCTGAATGAGACGGGATATATTGAAGAAACACCAGAGACGGAAGAGATTTTTATGAACCTTGAATAGATTAGGACTTTTGCAAAACGGGAACGCAGGCTTGACACGATTTTGTATCAAGCCTGTTTTTTGTTCTACTTTAAGAATGTTTAATTTTATTAAAGAATTAAAGTATAAGTAAAACTAAGGCTCCACCATTTGGACTGGCAGAACTTGTTTATTTTAAGGTCAAGGGGTTTAAATGGAAGAATAAAGAATTTTCTCTACTTAAAAATGATATTGGATCTTCTTGTTCATGGAGTGCTATTGGGTTTTGTGAAAGTTATACTGTCTAATAAATTTTACACTTTACATAAAAATACTGTATACTAGTCTAAATATTTATACAGGGGGCCGTGTACCATAATGAGACATCAACTTCCTAATGTAGAAGATTTGATTGATACGGATGTGTCCTTTTTTTCTAATATAAATAGTCTTTTAAGTAGTATTCACAAAGGGTATCGGGATGAGAATCATTTGTACTACTATCAAAAGGATGGCAATTACTTTAAGTTTGTATGCCGAGAAAAAAATAATATAGTACTAACGGAAGAGCTCGTGAGTTGTTTCTCCGTCTCTGTTCCGACTGTAAAAAAAACGGAATCTTTAAAAGAAATGATGCTTGTTTTGGAAGAAGCGGAACAAGCAGTAGTGGTAGGTAAAAGTGATCAACCAATAGGGGTTTTAGATGTTAAACAAGCATTTTTAGAACTATATGCTTCTTATGCACATTTAAATGCTTACTTTGAAGCGATGATTGATACCATGGACACTTCTATCTCCATGATCGATGAAGAAGAACGAACCGTAGTGTGGACATCAGGGGCAGAGCAGATTTTTTCTATAAAGAAAGAAGATATATTGGGAAGACAAATGACAGAATTTTTTAAAGAATCAATGTTAAAATGTAGAGATTCGTTGTATACAGGCCAGGCTTTTCAACGATATCAGCATCAACCAAGACCGGATTTATTTGTGCTTATAAACTCTCAACCTATTTATTTGGAAGGCGAAATCATTGGTGCAGTTGCAGCTGAAGTGGACGTTACAAGCCAAGTACAACTAAATCGCGAACTTTATCAAGCCAACCAGAAAATAAGTGACTTAGAAAATAAAATGCAAAAGTTCCACGCTGAACCCGATCCTTTTCTTATGATAAATGGCAAAAGTGAAGAATTAGAAAAAGTAAAAGAAAAAATCAAAAAAATATCTACAACCAATGCTACGATTTTAATACATGGAGAAACAGGCGTTGGAAAAGAACTGTTTGCTAAAGCGGTCCATTATATTCGAGAAGATAAGAATGCTCCATTTATAGCGATTAATTGTGGAGCTATCTCACCAACTTTATTTGAAAGTGAATTGTTTGGGTACGAAAAAGGTGCTTTTTCTGGAGCATTAAATAAAGGAAAAGCGGGGAAAGTTGCTCTTGCCAAGGGAGGGACTCTTTTCTTAGACGAAATTGGTGAACTTCCTTTGGATATGCAGGTAAAGTTTTTAAGGGTATTACAAGAGAATAGTTATTTCCCAGTTGGCGGAACAAAAGAACTTGAAGTGGATTGCCGGGTAGTGGCTGCGACCAATAAAGATTTAGAAAAACTCGTACATGAAGGCAACTTCAGAGAAGATTTATATTATCGGTTAAACACCATTCCGCTAACGATCCCGCCTTTGAGAGAGCGAAAAGATGATATTGTCGACATAGCTCATCTTTATCTATACGAATTATCCAATAAGTATCAACGTCAAATTGAGCTTGTGTCACCTGAAGCAATGAAAAGCTTAATGGAATATTCATGGCCTGGTAACATAAGAGAATTGAAAAATGTGATTGAACACATTGTAGTATTTAGTACAAGTGAGGTCGTTCATTCCAGCGATCTTCCTGAGCGAGTAAGACGAGTTTCTTCAGGGACGACAAAAACGATAGATTCTTTTAAAAGAGAAAAAGTTCTATCTTTAAAAGAAGAAATGAAGATACATGAAAGAAACGTTATTCGTAACGTACTAGAACAGGAAAGTGGTAATAAAAATCTGGCGGCAAGAACATTGGGAGTTTCACGTGCAACACTTTACAATAAACTAAATAAACATCAATTAGATAACGAATAGAAATTAAATAGTGCCACGTCTGTAAATTTTGCAGATGTGGCATTATTTTTGCATTAAAAATATAACGTATCTTTATAAATGAAAGGATGGGAAGGCAAATGGCTTATTTTAATGGAGTATATGTAGCAATAGTCACTCCTTTTACGCAGGAGTACGAGGTGGATTATCAACGTCTTACCAAATTGTGTGATTGGTTAATCGAAGAAGGAGTAGATGGCTTAATTCCAGGAGGTTCTCTTGGGGAGTATGCCACGCTTGCCCCGCAAGAAAGGGCGCAAGTTGTGGAGACAGTAATTGAAGCAGCCAATGGGAGGGTGCCTGTCTTAGCAGGTACAGGAGCTCCGTCTACGAAACAGGTTGTCGAATGGGCCAGCCATGCCAAACGAGCAGGTGCAGACGGAATAATGGCGTTGCCTCCTATTAATTATAACCCGCTAAAACATGAAATCATAGCGCATTATGAGGAATTATCCAAGGTAGGCCTTCCTGTTATTGCTTACAACAATCCGCATGATTATCCAACAGATTTAACTCCAGCTTTACTAAAAGAAATATCGGTTTTTGACAATATTGTTGGTGTGAAGGAATTTTCCGGAGATGTTCGCAGAGTACACGATATTCTAGAACAAACAAACCTCGAAGTCATGATAGGAGTTGATGATCTGGCATTTGAAGGAGCATTAGCGGGGGCAACCGGGTGGATTTCTGGGGTTCCAAATGCACTGCCAAAAGAAGGAAGTAGTCTTTTTCAATACGGAAGAGTGGGTGATATGAAAAACGGATTGCCGTTATACCGAAAACTTCTGCCTTTATTCCATTATGATGCGAAGCCCCAGCTCGTTCAGTCTATAAAATATATGATGAATTTAGCGGGGCAGGATTGCGGGCCAACAAGACCGCCGCGTCTTCCTTTACCTGATGAAATGTATAAAGATATTAAAGCAGATTTTTACAATGCAAAAGAAGCGAATTATTCCTAAACAGGAGGTATGTTTTTTGATTACTGCAACTAGTGTTATTGAAGGGAAAGAAAAACGTGGTGGGGGGAACCAAAAAAGGGTAGTTGACCCCTCTAATATTACCAAAACAGTGGGAAATATTGCGTTTAGTTCAAAAGACATAGTCAATGAAGCGGCAGAATCTGCTCGGAATGCTCAACAGGTGTGGGCGGCTAAAACGGGGGCCGAAAGAAGCCAACTATTATATAAGCTAGCGGAAGAAATAAATAATCATGCAGAAGAATTAGCTGTTGTTGCAAGTCAGGAAATGGGCAAGCCAATTACAGAAATGAAAGGAGAAATACAGCGGGCTGTTCAGCTTTTTAAGTATTATGCCGCAGAAGGAGTCCGTCCTGATGGAGAAACCATACCGTCTAGTGCTCCTAATGTCCTTCAATATGCAAAACGTGTTCCGTTGGGGGTTGTTACTCTGATTACACCCTGGAACTTTCCTGTGGCCATTCCAGTGTGGAAAATAGCTCCTGCTCTCATTTGTGGAAACACAGTAATATGGAAACCGGCGGAAAATGCCTCATTAACAGCTTCAAAAATGATGAAAATATTTGAAAAAGCCGGTTTACCTGACGGTGTAATAAATGTAATTATAGGAAAAGGAAGAGACGTCGGTCAGCAGTTAATGGAAGAAGCGGCCATCGACGGATTAAGCTTTACCGGCTCCACGGAAGTAGGCAAAAAGGTAGCAGAAACATGTTCGAGACGGAATATTAAATGCCAAACAGAAATGGGAGGTAAAAACCCAGCGATTGTATTAAAAGATGCAGACCTTTCAAAAACAGCTGGTACCATTGTAAGTGGGGCATTTCGCTCTGCCGGACAAAAATGCACAGCCACAAGCCGGGTAATTGTAGAAACAGAAATAGTAGAAGAGTTAAAGAAAGCTCTAATAGAAGAGATGAAGAACGTAAAAGTTGCTCCAGCTTGTGATCCAGAAGCGTTTACTGGCCCAGTGGCTTCCGAAGAACAATATAACAAAGTAAAAAAGTATGCTGCTATGGCACATAAAGATGGAAATATTGTAGTAGAAGGGGCCTTGCCAGAAGAAGATGGCTATTATATCCCGCCATTAATTGTAGAAAATATAGATACGAACCACGCGCTGTGGAAAGAAGAAACGTTTGGCCCTATTATTACACTTGTAACTGCAAGTAATGTAGAAGAAGCTGTTCAGCTTTGCAATGACACGATTTACGGATTAAGTGCTTCCATTTTTACTAATAGTGTATCGAACGCACATTATTTTCTGGAAAATGCAAAAGCAGGAATGGTGCGCGTGAATCAGGAAACCGCCGGAGTAGAATACCAAGCCCCATTTGGAGGTATGAAGTCATCTAGTTCACATACAAGAGAACAGGGACAAGCTGCTCTTGATTTTTATAGTGAAACAAAAACTTGTGCTATAAACTATGGCTGGCATTATTAATCAAAGGACGGTTACTCGATGGAGTAACCGTCCTTTTAAGTCGGAAGGGGGGTATGATAATGTCTCCAAAGCTTTTGTATTTTTTCCCTGCCCTGTTGAATAGCAGGGTGAAATTGGATTAGTGCTTCTTTACGTGTATTTCTTTGTTTTTCTATGCTGTCTGTTATTTGTTTGTCGAGTCCTTTAGAAGACCCATAGAGTGCCTGTGTGATCGACAGGCCAGCTGTTTCCCCTTGAACGATTGCTATTTTTGCTGATTCTATACCTGTAATATTACCTGCTACAAATAGTTTCTCTATAGGGGTTTTCATTGTTTCATTGTGAAGCGGGACATGCCCTCCTAGTTCAGGGATAAGATAGAATGGACAACCCGCTATGGCAGCAAGCTCTGCCAATGGATAAAGTCCTCCGGACATACAAACAAAATCCGTTTCTAGAAAGAATTGTTCTTCTGTATTCAGCTTCCCATAAGGGTCAATGGAAGAATAGAAGATACCATCTGCTTTTTGTTCACCCGTTATTTCTGTGACTCCTTTATTAAAATGCAACGGGATACCCCAAATAGAGAACCCTTTTTTGGGGTAGTATTGAATAGCTTTTTCTCTCATCCATTTCGTACTTAATAATTTACTACCAAAACGAAGAAGAGGAGAGGGTGCCAAATGAGCCATTCGTTTCATGTCTGCTAGTGTTTGTTCTGGAGTTTCAGAGTGTTTAAGGTTTTGATCATAGGGCGGAAAATAAATACCTTGTATCTCTATTCCCGCTAACTGCAATTCTCTTGCAATAGCCATTGTTAATGGATTGATGCCGATTATCACTCCTTTTTTTCCAACCTTTACACGGTGGACGTTAGTCATTACTTGAGCAGCACCAATCGACATAACGCCCGGTAAGGTCCACCCAGGCAAAGATAGGGGAGATTCAGCAGCTCCGGTTGCCAGCAGCAGACAAGGTGATCTCCAGTCACCGTTTGAGGTTTCTGTTAGCCACTGATCCGATTTTTCAATGTTATACACCGATGTTTCCAAATGAATATCAACGTTATGTTTTAAGGCTTCTTCATATAAAGCATCGGCTTCTTTTATGCCATTCCACCAGACATCTTTTTTTTCTTCGTGAAGCTGACCTAACAATCTTCCGCCAGGTTTTATAAATTCATCGATGACAGTCACCTTTACCCCATGCTTTGCACAAGTAATCGCAGCGCTTAATCCTGCAGGACCAGCCCCTATAATCACGGTATCGCTGTACTTCAATTACTCCACTTTCCTTTCTGAAAGGGTTTTGGAAGACTATGAAGACTTCGAATGCTCATTCCTTTTTTGGCAAGGGTCATACAAGCACGGACACCATGCTGTCCATCCACTTCTACTCGGCACTCAAAACAATGTCCAATATTACAATAAAAACCGCGCGGGTTACCAGTTGCTTCGTGCCGTCTTAACGTTCGAATCTCATTTGCTAACAAAGCGGCCGCAACCGTTTCCCCTTCTCGAGCATTGATCGTTTTACCATCAAAATCGAAAGTGAAATAACTACAATGATTTAAATCTCCTAAAATCGGGTGATGTTTAATTCTATTATCCATTATCCATTCTCCTTTCCAGAGTCGAATCGAATAGGGCGGATGGGAGGCTGATATTTAAGAGGTACCTCTTTAGAAAAACTTACTTCATTGGATTTGTTTGCTTGTGCAATACCTTCTATTAAAAAACGGCATGTACGTCCTCCGCATATTCCCATGCCGGCACGAGTGCGAAGCTTTAATTCTCTTGCTGTACATTGATACGTATTTGCTGTTTTTAATAGGTCCTTGTATGTAACTTCCTCGCAGCGGCAAATAATAGTATCATTTTTTCTCATTTATGTTCCTCCTTTTGACCTTAATATCATGCAAAAATCTAGCCAAATAGGACAACTTGTATAAAACTGTCCAAGTTAACGGGGGAAGAAATTATTTAGCTTTTTAGAAGTTTTGGTGAAATCTAAGAATATCGTCAAAAGTCTAAATGTTTAGACATTTATTCTAAATATTTAGACTTTTATAAGAAGTGTGGAGGAAAATATGCTTACTTTAACGTTGGCATGTTGCTTGCATTAGTTAAAGGGAGAGAGCAGAAAGGAGGTTTACATGAGAAAAAATTGTAATGCCCTGATTATAGGAGGAGGGATAATAGGCAGTGCGATAGCATACTACACTGCCAAAGCCGGTCATGATGTTGTCCTGATCGAAAAAGGAGAATTTGCCTCAGGTACTTCCTCTAAGTGTGACGGTAATATTTTAGCAATTGATAAAGATCCTGGGTTTGATAGTCAAATGTCTTTAGTCAGCCAGAAGCTGGTACATGAACTAAAGGGAGAATTAAACGGTTCTTTTGAGTATAGAAATCCAGGAAGTATTCTTGTTTGTGAAACAGATGAAGAAATGGAAGCAGCCCAAAAATGGGTTAATCAGCAAGAAGAAGCAGGCCTTCCATTTAGAATGCTTGACCGAGCTGATCTTAGGGAGGAGTCCGAGTATTTCGCAGATGATCTTCCGGGGGGGCTGGAATGTGCAAGTGATGCAACGGTCAATCCCTATTTGATGACCTATGCACTGATTGATGGAGCAAAATTATATGGTGCCTCCTTTTATTCCCATACGGAAGTGAACAATATAGAAAAAGAAATAGGGACCAATCAGTATGTAGTTGATACAAGCAAAGGGGCTATACGTGCTGATAAGGTCATAAATGCTGGCGGCGTATGGGCGCCTTTAATAAGTAAAATGCTTGACGAAGATATTGATATTCCTATTCAGCCTCGAAAGGGTCATATTATTGTTGCCGCGCGTGAAATGCCTCTTGGGATGCGAAAAGTTATGGAATTTGGTTATCTTATATCTAAATTCGGGGGAGAAAGACAAGTGGATGCTGAAACGGAAAAGTATGGAGTTGCCCTCGTATTTGAACCAACAGAGAGCCAGAATTTTCTTATTGGAAGCAGTAGAGAATTTAATGGCTTTCAAACAAAAGTGGATTTCCATGTAGTAAAAAAAATTGCCCATCGCGCCATACGATTCTACCCTAAATTAAAAGATATGCTTATAATTCGGAGTTATGCTGGTCTACGGCCATGGACACCTGATCACTTGCCGATTGTCTCAGAGGTAAAAGGATATAAAGGGTTTTATATAGCAGCAGGGCATGAAGGAGATGGAATAAGCCTTGCCGCTGTTACAGGAAAACTCATCCAGGAACTGATAGAAGAAAAGGAAAAAACAATTGTTCCAGTAGATAAACTAAGTTTACACCGTTTCCAAAAAAAGGAGGCCGCACTATGAATACAAAGCATGTTTTCCATACCATAGATACTCACACTGGAGGGAACCCGACCAGAACCATATTAAGTGGCGTTCCCTCGTTACAAGGCAAAACGATAGAAGAAAAAATGAAGGATATGAAAACGAATTATGATTGGGTCCGGAAACTATTAATGTATGAACCACGGGGGCATGATGTAATGTCAGGAGCTGTTTTGCTTGAACCTTGCCACCCCAGCGCAGATGTGGGCGTGATATATATAGAAACGGGAGGATATCTCCCAATGTGCGGCCATGATACGATTGGTTTTTGTACAGCTTTAGTAGAAACTGGGAAAGTGGATATGACAGAACCGTGTACCGCATTAACATTAGAGACACCAGCGGGATTAGTAAGAGTGGAAATCAAAATAGAAGATGGAAGGGCGAAAGAGGTAACGTTTAACAATGTCCCTTCATTTTTTTTGGAATCGATCGAAGTGGAAGATGATGAAATGAAAAAAACTATCGCCTGTGATATCGCTTATGGAGGGAATTTTTACGGAATAATTGATGCTCGTTCCCTTTCACTCGATTTAACGCCGGAAAATAGTGCTCGTATTATAGAAAAAGCTGTCTCGTTCAGGCAGAAAATCAATAAAGAACATGTGATACGACACCCGGAAAAGCCTTTTATTAATGGACTTACTCATATAGAATTTTTCGAACCATCAAAACATTCTGATGTACATGTCAAAAATACTGTTGTCGTTCCTCCAGCTGGGATAGATCGGTCTCCTTGCGGTACGGGAACTTCAGCCAAGCTTGCTACACTATTTGCAAAACAAGAAATTAAAAAAGGAGAAATATTTTGCCACGAAAGCATTGTAGGCAGTGTTTTTAAAGGACAGGTTCTAGATGAAATAAATGTACAAGGCGTTTGTGCGGTAGAAACCCAGATTTCAGGTTCTGCATGGATAACGGGTGCACATCAGTTTTTTTTGGATCCGGAAGATCCTTTGACAGAAGGTTTTTTGCTGCTTCCTGAAATGGAAGATCATTAAAATAATAAATGAGAAAGGGTGAGGGGTTTGAAAAAAGAAGCGAGGTTACCGACAGTCTATGAAGTGATAGGGGTTTTAATTTTATTTATTGTCATTATGTTTGGCTTTATAAATTTGCTGGAACTTCCTATTCAATTAGCATTATTTACTTCCTGGTTTATGGTGATAGGACTCGGGCTGTGGATAGGACTGCGTTACAAAAAGCTTCAAGATGGGTTGCTCCAGGGAATATCGAATGGATTAGAAGCGGTGCTTATTTTAATTACTGTCGGGGCTTTAATTGGAACCTGGATTGCAGGAGGCATCGTCCCAAGCATTATTTATTACGGTTTATCTGTTATAAGTCCAAACATTTTCTTGTTTGCTACACTTATTATTTGTGCGCTTACTTCCCTAGCTACGGGCACGTCATTTGGAACGGCAGGTACGGCAGGGATTGCAATGATTGGTATTGGACAAAGCTTTGGAATCCCTCTCCCCTTAGTAGCAGGTGCGGTCATTTCCGGTGCTTATGTGGGCGATAAATTGTCTCCATTATCGGATACAACCGTAATGACCGCCTCTTTAACAAAGGTAGATATCATTGAACATATTAAGTCAATGCTTTATGTAAGCGGTCCTGCTTTTGGAATCGCAAGTCTATTGTTCATATTTGTTGGCTTTTTCTATGTAGGAAACAGCGTCGATTTAACAAGGGCCGAAGAAGCTATGGGAGCGCTGCAGGGTCAATTTAATATATCATGGTATATGCTGGTTCCGCCGCTCATTGTTATCGCTCTTTTAGCGATGAAGCAACCATCCATTCCTACTATTACGTTTGGTGCGTTTTTAGGAGTTATTTGGGGTTTTGCATTTCAGGGCATTCCGTTTTTAGATGCCATTCAAACCTCTTATCAAGGGTATTCCATCGATTCAGGTATTGAATTTATGGATACTTTGTTAAATAGTGGCGGAATGGTGTCCATGCTAGAGGTTATTTTATTAATTTTACTCGCATTAGGCTTAGGGGGTTTAATGGAAGCTGCTGGTATCCTGCATGTCATCTGCCAAACATTGTTAAAATGGGCCGATAATGCTGGGAAAACTACACTAACAACATTAATTGCTGCATTTTTTGGGAATTTCTTCGGCGGTGCTGCCTATGTTTCTGTAATTACCGGAAGTAAAATCACAGAAGAAAATTATGATCGCTTAAATATCGATAAACGTGTACTTTCAAGAAACACAGAAGCAGGAGGAACTATTACAACGCCTATGGTCCCTTGGTCAGATGGCGGGGTTTTTATGGCAGTAACATTAGGTGTCTCAACAATGGCGTACTTGCCTTTTCTATGGTTTCATTTCCTTGTAATTATTATTACTCTCCTATACGGCTTTACAGGCAAGTTTATATGGTACACAAAAGGCAAAGAGTATACAGAAAATTACGAAGATTCAACGGTGAATACAACAAAATTTGAAGCATAACAAGAACTTCGAAAAATAGTATAATATAAAATGTTCGACTGAGTCAGCCAGGGTGAAAAAAATATGAAAATTTAGTTTTAAATATGATTATTCTATGCTATGTTGTCTTTAAAGGATTCCAACAAAAAAATAGGTAGGCTTGACACTAGGGGTGCTGTTATACAGCTGAGAAGGGCGGTTGTCCTAACCCTATAACCTGAACTAGTTAATACTAGCGTAGGGAAGTGTGAGCGGATATAAGTATGGGACAACCATAATATGTACAGCCACTCTTCGCTAGAGTGGTTTTTATTTTTTAAGAGGAGGGATAAGGTGGAAAAAACACTCTGGCAATTAAATCAACTGGTGGAAGAAAGACAGGATGAACTTCTTGAACTTGTAAAAAATTTAGTCCGCTTTCAAACACCGAGCCCGCCAGCAAGAAACACAGAAGAAGCACAGCAATTTATCGAACAATTTTTAAAAGAACACGACTTTAACACAGACGTTTGGGATGTGTATCCCGGTGATCCTAACGTAGTCGGGACGTGGAAAGGTGAAGATCCTGAAACACATCAAAGCCTTATTATTAACGGACACATGGATGTCGCAGAGGTCGATGAAGAGAATGAATCATGGAAATACGGTCCATTTGAGCCAGTGGCAGCAGACGGCAGACTTTACGGCCGAGGAACAGCGGATATGAAAGGAGGCCTTGCTGGAGCGCTATTTGCGGTAAAACTGCTGCAAGAACAAGGCATCCGCCTGCCCGGAGATCTTATTTTTCAATCCGTTATAGGAGAAGAAGTTGGGGAAGCTGGGACACTGGAATGCTGCAAACGAGGATACAGTGCCGACTTAGCCGTGGTTGTGGATACAAGTGACTTGAATATTCAAGGGCAGGGCGGCGTCATCACCGGCTGGATTACGGTGAAAAGTCCGCAGACGTATCATGACGCTACTCGCCGAAATATGATTCATGCTGGAGGCGGTGTGAAAGGGGCAAGTGCTATTGAGAAAATGACGAAAATCATCGAAGGACTGCAAGAGCTGGAAAAACACTGGGCCGTTACAAAATCTTATCCTGGTTTTCCAGCTGGGATGAACACCATAAATCCGGCAGTCATTGAAGGGGGGCGCCATGCTGCTTTTGTCGCAGATGAATGCCGGCTTTGGATTACCGTACACTTTTATCCAGATGAAGATCACGACATGGTAGCAAAAGAAGTCGAAGATCATATTCGCCGTGTCGCTGACGCTGACCCGTGGCTGCGAGAAAACCCTCCATTATTTGAATGGGGAGGGACGTCGATGATTGAAGACCGCGGCGAAATTTTTCCTTCGTTAGATATTGAGGAAAATGGTAAAGGAACAAAAGTATTGCAAACAGCACATCAAGACATATTTGGTCAAAAAGCGCCAATCAGCATGTCTCCAACCGTTACCGATGGAGGCTGGCTGGGCGACGCTGGCATCCCGACCTTAATTTATGGCCCGGGGGATCTTCAAAATGCTCACGCGGTGAACGAATCAGTCTCTATTGATCAGCTTGTCCAATTCACAAAAGTAATGATTTCACTCATTTATAACTGGTGCTCGACAGAAAGGGAGGAGGATTAATATGGCATTTAGCGAACGACTATATGAAAATGTCAAACCGATTTGGGAAAAGAATCATAATCACCCGTTTGTACAAGGAATGGGTGATGGAACACTTGATAGAGAAAAATTTCGTTATTTTATGATTCAGGATTATTTATACCTAATTGAATACTCAAAACTGTTTGCGATCGGCGCAGCGAAAGCCTCCGACGTGAAAACGATGGGTGAATTCGCAAAACTCTTGGATTCTACTTTAAACACTGAAATGGATCTTCACCGCCAGTATGCGAAGAAATTTGATATCAGTGAAGAAGAACTTGAAAACGCGAAACCAGCTGCTGTTACTGTATCTTACACGCATTATATGCTGGCAGTCGGACAAAACGGCGGTCTTGCAGAACTGGTTGCAAGCCTTTTGCCATGTATGTGGAGTTATGCGGAAATTGGAAAATCTCTTTCTCAGATTCCTGGAGCAAGCGACCACGAATTTTACGGCGAATGGATTAACATGTATGCCGACGACGAGTTTCAGGAGTTAACCCAATGGACGATCAACATGCTTGATCGGCTGACTCATGGAAAACCAGAGCATGAACTAAAGCACCTTGAGGAAATTTTCTTAAACACGACGCGGTTTGAGTATATGTTTTGGGATATGGCGTATAAAGGGGAAATGTGGCCTACCGAATAACTCGGATATAAAAAGGTTTATAACGACTTGTAACCCGGATAACTGACACGTATAAAGTGCTGATTATTCGGGTTTTTCTATGTTTTTATCTTAATAAACTGTTTATAATCCTTGGTATTGCGGAGAATGGTAGATTTAGATATTAGAAACCAGTTTTTATAGTATTAAAACCTTTTAAGTGTTGCTCTATATTAGGAATGTAGTGATTTTGTTTTTGTTTCCGTTTTGTAAATTTAGAAGGGGAAGCTTTGAATAAGGTATGTTTAAACGTTAACAAAATTTAAATTACTTAATGGATACGATCGCCATTTTAGTTATCGTTTTGCCGGTTTTTAACCGGCTATTAATGCTTTAGGCGTAGATCAAGTATTATTTGGTAAAAGGATCAAAGCTTATGCTCCGCAGAATGTCAAGGAATGTTGGATTTTATTATTCGGGGCTGGGATTCAATCAGCTCCTAGTGCTATGGCTGTTTTAGACCGTTTTAAGTATGCGGTGTATCCGAAAAGACTTGTCTTAAAAATATGCTTAAAATGGCAATGAACTAAGCGAACTAAAGACCCTTTAAACGGAAGGAAACCAACCGTGAAGGGGAGGCTTTTTAGGTTTTTCTTCTAATGGAGTTATGAATATGAACACTAATCCTCTAGTCAGAATAACAATATATAAATGCATAAAAGCCTTGTGCCGATCGTCTATACATTTGGTACAAATAGGCGTAGGTTCAAAAGTGCTTATAAAAGGATAGATTTCTATTTAGTGATATGGGCAAATATAAACGGTTGGATATTTAGGAGGAAATGATGAGGATAAAGGTGAAAAAATCTCATAATAAAAGAAGTAATAAAGTTTATTTGCCTGAAAAAATAGTTTATTCATTAGGTTTAGAGAAGGGAATATTCTATAATATTTGCGTTGGTCAATTACATGAACAGGTATTTATAGAAGGGCACAAAGAGGATACTGAATATATGTATGTGCCAAATGAAATTTTTCATAACCTTTTATTATTGAGTAATCTACACCTTAATATATGGGTAGAGGAAGAAAAAACAAATATTTATCTAGGCCCCGTAGTTGGTGTGTTTGTTAATACAAAGTATATGAAATATATTTCAAAAGGAGAAATTCCTTTCAGTTTGCAAAAACACATGGAAGCAGGTATGCAAGAAGGTTGTCTATTATACTATTTCTCCATTAATGATATAAAGTGGTTTGAAAACAAGGTGAAAGGATATATTTATGCACCTAAATGGGGGAAGTGGCTGGATTACTGGTTACCTCTTTCTAATGTAATTTATGATCGAGGTGTTGGTTTCCAACGAGAGGAAAAGCCATTGGTTAAACATATTCGTAACCAATTTACAACGCATCCTGCCATGAAGCTCATTAATAATTGTGATTTTTTAGGGAAATGGAAAGTTCATAAGCTTTTATACAAGTACAATGAAGTTAAGCAGTACTTGCCTCATACAATTACCTACAAAACATTTGATAAGGTAATATACATGTTAGAAAAGTACCAACATGTATTTTTGAAATCGTTTTATGGAAGTCGCGGCATAGAAGTAATGTCTATTGAAAAGAGTGATGGAGGTTTTATTCTTAATTTTTACAATAAAGGGTTGCAAAAAATTTTTATAAATAATGAATCAGGTGTAAAGAGTCATATTGATTCCTTTGTTGGTGACAAACCTTTTATTATTCAACAGGGCATACCTTTGATAAAACTTAATAGTAAAAAAATGGATCTAAGAGTTCTAATTCAGAAAAATGATAAAGGAAAATGGAAAGCTGATTATTGTCAAATACGATTGGCACAAGAGAATTATTCTATTACCAATGAAAATATTGGAGGAAGAGTCGTTAATTATAGGGACTATTATGATCTATTAAACCGTTTAAATAATTATGCTATTCCAACTGAACAAGAAATTTATAACAAAACGATAAAAATCGCAACTTATATCGAAAAAGAGTTCGGTACTCTTGGTGAACTAGGTATGGACATGGCAATTGATGATCAAGGAGGACTTTGGTTTATTGAAGCTAATTCTAAACCTGATAAAGATCCTGTACCAGGAATAGATGATACAGAAGAGGTTGGATCGCAGTTTATCCATGTTCTAAAATATGCTAAGTTTTTAACGTGTAAAAAAAATGGAACTTTAACTAAGAATGCTTGGTCTATTACTTTACGGCAAGCGATGGATAAAGGTAATGCCACTGACATTACATTACCTAAACACATTTATGAAAAGCTGGAGGATTCCTCTAATATCAGTTTCAAAGCAGGGAGTATGTCATTAAACGTTTCTTGTATTGCAAATGAAACTAAAGAGATAGCATACATTCCTAAACAATTCTTTAAAAAAATGACTTGGCTTCAAGAAGGCAGTAAATATTCGCTGAGAATTAATGAAAATCAGTTATGTATAGGGCCTGTTATAGGAGTCTTTATAAGCAGTGGTGTAATACGGAAACTGAGAAAGCAAAATCCAATATTCAGACAGTTGAAATTGATAGAAGCAAATAAGAAGGCTGGAACAGTATTATACTTTTTCTCGCTGCATGATGTTGATTTTATTAGACACAAAATACTGGGAACGTATTTCAATACGGAGAAGCGGTACTGGGAGACATCTCAATTTCCGTTGCCTGATGTTTTATATGATCGTGGAGGAGGCGTGCTGCCGCAGCAGCAAGCAAAATCAGATTTTATTCGAGAACAATTGGAAAAATCAAATTCATTAAAAAAGCTAAACACGAGGCACACATTTGATAAATGGGATTTACATCAGAAATTAACCAGGTATAAGGAAATAAGCAATTTTATACCTAAAACAATGTTTTATAGAAGATATAAAGATTTAAGAGAAATGTTTAAAATAAGTAATGCATTATATATGAAAGATTGTTATGGTAATAACGGAAAAGGTGTCATGCAGGTGATAAAGCTTTCAAAGGATAAATATAAGTATAGCTATATCAGTGACAGAATTGTTGAGAGTACTGTTAGTGATATAAAAGAGTTAGTTAAAATATTTGAGCAGCAGTTTGATAGTAAGAAGTTCATTATTCAAGAAGCAATAAATGTATTGAAAATCCTAGATTGCCCAGTTGATATGAGAGCGACTGTACAGAAAAACAGGGAAGGAAAGCTTGATATTACGTCGTATCCGGTTAGGGTCGGGAAAAGGAATGCACCATTAACAAGTACTAGAACAGGATCCAAAGTACATCGATTCGAGGACTTTTTTGAAAAACTTCCATCAGAGATAAATATAGATATATTTCAATTAAAAAACAAGATAGATGCATTTTTGTTAACCACTTATGAATGTATGGAAAATGCATATGGAGATTTTGGAGAGTTAGGGATAGATTTTGCCTTAGACCATAACTTTAACATTTGGCTTATTGAATGTAATGCAAAACCTGGATATAACTCTCTCTACAAGTCTTATGACAAAGATGTGATAAAACGTGTTTTTTTAAATCCACTACAGTATGCTAAATATATAAGCGACTTTAAAGGGTAACACCTAAACTTGGCGTTTCCCTCGTTATCATGTAATACCAGGCCTTGAACTCCTCATAGACAAAAGAAAAGTCTAAGAGTTCGTTGATTTTTCTCAGGAATAGGTCTTCGGGAATAATGGCATCTTATAATCCTGTATATTCACTTAGTTTTATCGATAGTTGATGTCAATCATCCACGAACTCCCTTATATATATTTCCCTTTATATTCTCCCGCTAGGTTAGTCCAGGATGGAATTGCTCCAGCCTGGCTTTTTGTACATTAGGAAAGTTTAACTTTGCTAAAAGGTTAAAGTATAAGTAAAACGACGGCTTCCGACATTTGGACTTGGCGGTAAGCCGAGTTTTTCTTATACTGTATTGTTTATTCTGCCAGTACATATCTATCTTCGGCTGCTTTCAATCCAAACCATAAAATAAACATGGCGACAACAGATAAGACGATGAGAAATGGCTGCCATGTATGAAAGGTATCATACAAAAATCCCATGAACACAGGACCGACTGCTGCCAGCAAGTAACCAAAGGATTGTGCCATGCCGGAAAGTAAGGAGGCGTGGCGGGCATTGGCTGCTCGAAGACTCAGTAAGGTTAATGCCAAGCTGATGGCTCCTCCCTGTGCAACTCCTAAAAATAATACGCTAATAGTAATAACGGCGATGTTAGGGATAAACAACAGGCCTGTAAAGCCCAAAAAATACAACGTGCAAATAGTTATAACAATAGGTTTTTGATTGCTCAATTTGTCCGCTAGGATAGGAGCTGTAAAGCTGAAGGGAATGCCTACTAATTGAAGAAGAAACAGCATCCAGCCTGCTGCAGACAAACTCATTCCTAATTCCTGCAATACATCAGGAATCCACGTGATTAAACAATAAAACAAAAAGGATTGCATCCCCATGAATAAGGTTACGTGCCAAGCCAGAGTAGATGACCAGATAGATTGGGAGAAAGCCGTCTTATTCTCTTTGACTGGCTTCTTTGCTTCTTTCTTTCCTCTGATTTGAGGGGTCCATGCAATTAAAGCAAGCACAGTAAGGACAGACCACACCCCTAACGCTTTTTCCCAGCCAAGGCCGAGTGATTCAGATAGGGGAATACTGACACCTGAACCAATGCTGGCAAAACTACCCATACACATTGTATAAATACTGGTCATTAATCCTACTTTTTTCGGAAAACTAAACTTGACAACCCCGGGAAGCAGTACATTACATATGGCAATTCCGACTCCAGCTAAAGCGGTGCCTATGAAAATGGCAGCGATTATTCCTGTGGAACGCATAAGAATACCAGTGCCCAAAATGATAAGAGCAAAAAAAATAGAAATATGATTACCAAATCGAAGACCAAGTTTTGGAGCAAGCAAGGAAAAAACCGCAAATGATAAAAGAGGAATAGTAGTTAAAGAACCAGCCATGCTGTTGGACATGCCGGTGCTCTCTCTAATAATAGGAATCAGTGGGCCAACCGAGGTAATAGCTGGTCTTAAGTTAAAAGCCACAAAAATAATGCCTAGAATAAGAAAAAAATGAGTAGAATGAGGCTGTTTTTTTTCAGCATTAAATGACGGCATCGAAAACATCCTTTTTAAAATAAGCGCCTGGCAATATATTTTAAGTATATGTTTATTATAAACGTGGAGCATGGAATCAGCCAAATGGTTAGCATCACCCATGCAAAGTTTAAGTTTGTCATTTGATTGGCCGTTAAATAGTTTATATATAATACAATTCACCCAACCATAAAGGTTGGGTGTAATATGAATGTAATAGAAGATTGATTATCAATGATAAAAAGAAAAAATCGATTAACGGTGCATGTTCTGACAGATTTCTTCATATGCTGCAACCACTTTTTGCAGCGCATTCTTTTTTGCACAGGTTGTTACATCTTGTTGGTGCCAAATGGTCTGCGATAAGGATAAAAAGCTTGAATGCGGGTTAGGAGAGGACAACAACAACTCTACGTATGGTTTATCTTCGTTCAACAGAAATTCCTCCTTGTTTTTCGTACCAAAAAATAGAATCATTTGGAAAACATTTATTTAAAATACATATTATCATGTAATATATTTGTAATAAATAATAGAAAAGTCGTAATTTATGGGGGTCAAATAGGATCGTGGCTCTTTTAAACCGTTATAATAGTATGACTTTTATGACTGAAGGTCACCGCAGAGAGCATGAAAAGGAATTATAATGGAGAAAAAATGCAGAAGTTCACAAATCTAACTATGTATATTGAGAAGAGAAATCTTCACTCATAAAAAATTCGGCTTGCCGCCGCGCATACCGTCGTTTTGCTTCAATATAACCTAATACTTTTTTATCAGTACAATGGAAAATAACTTCTTAATAGATTTCAGGATGTCTTGTATAAACATTAGTACCTAGTATAGTTTAAAAAAGAAAATAGACTCACGCTTCTGGATATAGTACATTAGATGAACATAATACGTAGCCAGGGAGATTCATATGAAAGGTTTTTTTCATAAACACAAAACACTTAAACTGCAAACGTGGATTACATTGCTTGTATGTCTCGTTATCATTGTCGCCTTGTCTGTGACAGGTTTATTAATTGGAAGGGATACATCAGAAAAAGCAAGAGAAACACTAGAAGATAAAACGATGAACATTGCAAATACGGTGAGCCGTGCGCCGGCAGTCATAGAAGGATTAGCAGATGGGGAACCGTCGAAAACCATTCAATCATACACCCTTGACGTACAGGCAAACACCAATGTGGAATATATTGTGGTCATGGATATGCACCATATTCGACAGTCTCATCCAGTGGAAGAGCGGATCGGTCAGTATTTTGTCGGCGGAGATGAAGATAGGGCGTTTCGTGGAGAACGCTACACTTCTGTTGCAGAAGGGACGCTCGGGGAGTCGCTTCGTTCTTTTGTACCGATTTGGAACGAAAATGGCGAACAAATCGGGGTCGTTTCTGTCGGTATTTTATTAGATAATGTAGAAAGTGTTGTCATGAAACAACAACGTATGGTCTATCTTGGCACAGGAGCTGGCATGCTTGCTGGTATCATTGGTGCTGTCTTGCTGGCCAGGCGTGTCAAACGAACGCTTCATGGTCTCGAGCCAAATGAAATAGCACAGCTTCTTCAAGAAAGAGAAGCTATGCTTGCATCGGTTCGAGAAGGAATTGTAGCTATTGATGACACAGGCACGATTGTTGTTGCTAATGATGCAGCTAAAGAGCTTTTCAGAAAAACCGGTTTAATAAAAAATCCAATAGGACAGGATGCAGAATCTTTTTTGAATTCTTCATCGTTAAAGCAAGTGCTTACTCATCAAAAAGCTGAATTCGACCAAGAACACATCTTGAATGGGGTGGTATTGGTAGAAAGCCGAGTGCCAGTAATTATTAATGATCAGGTAGTCGGGGCTTTGGCAACGTTTCGGGACAAATCAGAACTAGCATCCCTTGTAGAACAGCTGACAGGTGCGAAACATTATGCAGAAACCTTGCGCGAAAAAACCCATGAATTTATGAATAAACTGCACGTAATGTCAGCGATGGTACATACAGAATCCTATCAAGAGCTTAAAGATTATATAAAACAAATATCTAAAGCTTATCAACAAGAAGTAGGTTCTGTATCCCGTGTCGTAAAAGATCCCGTCTTAGCAGGGTTTTTGTTGAATAAACTCAACCATTTTCAAGAAAGAGGGACAAAGGTTAAAATTAATGGTAATTTCCCACTGCCAATATTAAAGGACACAGAAAAAATAGATGCCCTTATTACAATCATTGGGAATTTAAGCGATAATGCATACGAAGCTATAGCAGGTCAGGAAGATAAACGAATAGAAATGACTATTAATTATATAGATGGGTATTTTCATTTTATGATTAAAGACAATGGACCTGGGATCAGTGAAACCGACAGGGACCATATATTTAGCAAAGGTCGTTCTACAAAAGGGGAAAACAGAGGCCTTGGTATGTACTTAATAAATAAAGCCCTGCAAGAATTAAATGGAACAATTACTGTGAGAACAGAAGAGGAGCAAGGAACGATTTTTAAAGTGAAGATTCCATATGAAGGTGAAAAAGCATGATAAAGGTATTAATTGTAGAAGACGATCCAATGGTAGCTAAGTTTAACCGAGTCTACCTGGAAAAAGTGGATGGATTTGAAGCTGCCGGAGTGGTGCATAATGTATCGCAAGCATGGGAATTTTTAAAGAAAGAGGAGGTGGATTTGCTTTTATTAGATGTTTATATGTCGAAAACTACCGGGCTTGACATGCTGATAGATCTTAGAAAAAGCGGCAGCCCTGTTGACGTTATTATCATTACAGCTGCAAATGACAATTACTCCGTACAGACAGCTCTTCGTTACGGTGCCGTTGATTATTTAATTAAGCCATTTGATTTTGAGCGTTTTAGGGAGTCTTTGCTTCTTTATAAGAAAAAGCAGGCTCTTATTAACGAGGCAGAAGCAGTGAGTCAGGAAGAACTGGATCCTTTTTTATTAAACAGGGAGGAATCAGAGGGAAAGATCTCCTCACTGCCAAAAGGGCTTACTCCTATTACGTTTGCTCGTATTGCCAAACAAATAAAAGCATGGCAGGATCGAAAATTTTCAGCCAAAGATATAGCCGAAGAAGCTGGAATTTCAAGAGTGTCTGTGAGGAAATACTTACATTATTTAGTAGACATCGATGTGTTAGAGGCTGATGTTATTTACCAATCAACCGGAAGACCGCTTCACCAATTTCGCTTAAGGATAGATAAAATCGATGTAATTAACACATTCATGGCAGCGGATAAAGAGTAACCTTGACTGCTTTCTTTATAATCCTTTTCTTACTTTTTTTAGTTACAAAAGATTTGGATTACTTACGAAAGGTATACTTTCACCCTTCTATCTTTTATAGTGATCAGAAAGCGTTTACATCCTATCTTTTATAGTGAGCAGAAAGCGTTTACATCATGAAGGGAGGATTTTTTATGACTAAAGGAACTGCAACTTCCGTTTGGAAAAGCCTTTGGTCGTCTCATGCGCAGACAAAAAAGCTGCTGACTTTCTCACAAATCAGACAAGCAGGAAAGGCTGCCGAAACAAAAAAGCATCAAGCAGATTCTGCTGTTGGAAGCGGTCCGGGAGGCCCTGGCGGACCAGGAGGAAAATCAGGTGATGACGAGGAAAAACCAGCTTACACAAGAGCGCAGTTTATAGGACTTCTATTGGGGCCTTTATTGTTTATATTTACATTGTTGTTTTTTAATCCAGAAGGGTTGAATCCAGAAGCAAAAGCCGTATTGGCATCGACTTTGTGGATCGCAACTTGGTGGATTACAGAAGCAATTCCCATTCCGGCGACTTCCCTTTTGCCGATTATTCTACTGCCAATTACAGGAGCTCTAGATGGGGATACAGTATTTTCCGCCTATGGGGATAATATTATTTTCTTATTTCTTGGTGGTTTCTTTATTGCAACAGCAATGGAGAAATGGAATCTTCATAAGCGAATTGCTCTGAATATTATCTCAATTATCGGGACAAGCACAAGAAAAATCATATTAGGATTTATGATCGCCAGCGGCTTTCTTTCCATGTGGGTTTCTAACACAGCAGCTGTTATGATGATGATACCAATCGGCTTAGCGATAACATATCAAGTGTCAGAGGCTGTGAAAGGAGGCAAGCATGAGGCTGACGTTCCAAAGTTTGAAAAAGCCATCATTTTTGGTATTGGTTATTCCGGTACCATCGGCGGTCTTGGAACGTTAATTGGTACACCGCCAAACAGCATTTTAGCAGGGACCGTTGATAGTCTTTATGGCGTTCAAATCTCATTTGCAGGCTGGATGGCGTTTGCAGTACCTCTTGTTGCCATTTTATTGGTTAGTGCATGGTTGTATCTTACACGTATTGTCTATCCAATTAATATGCAGCAGCTTCCAGGCGGACGTGAACTCATCCAGCGTGAAAAAACGGTCCTTGGAAATATATCGTTCGAAGAAAAAGCAGTGCTTTCTGTCTTCTTGTTTGCTGCATTTATGTGGATTACACGTACGTTTATTTGGGAAGATATCGTAGGAGTTCCAGGTATCGGTGACGGAATGATTGCGATGACAGCTACTGTGCTTCTTTTCATGATTCCGGCAAAGAAAAAAGAAGCAACAAAACTCTTAGAATGGAAAGATTCCAGAGAAATTCCATGGGGTATTCTTCTGCTATTCGGGGGAGGTCTTGCGATTGCAGCTGGTTTCAGTGAAACAGAGCTGTCTAATTGGATTGGTGAACAATTGACTGTCCTTGAAGGTATGAACTTTATCCTTATCGTCCTTGTAGCAACCGCATTAGTGCTGTTTTTAACGGAGATAACTTCCAACACAGCAACAGGAACAATGATATTGCCTGTTGTAGCGTCCCTGGCGCTTGCCTTAAATGTACACCCTTATGCCTTAATGGTACCGTGTGCAATGGCAGCAAACTGTGCATTTATGCTTCCAGTCGGAACGCCGCCAAACGCTATCATATTTGGAACAGGCAAACTGAAAATTATTCAAATGGTGCAAAACGGTTTTTGGTTAAATATTCTCGCGATTATTATCATTGTGCTTTCTGTAACTTTTTATTTACCAGCCATTTGGGATATTGACCTGCAAAGCATACCATCACAGTTTAGATAAACAGGAGGAACCGTCCCACCTAGCCAGGGACGGTTTTTTCTCGTTCCTCTATATCTAGAAAGTTTGACGCTGTTAGGGTCGTAAAAAATTTGGTGAAAAATTTTTTTGATTGACATCATGCTGACATATAGGTGCTCTAAAGTTAAAAATGTGATCGGCAAGAGCTGATCCAAACAAATATTTCAGGAGGGAAGTGAGGTGCTATGGAAACGTAAAAGAAACTATCTACTGGCATCCGTTTTGTCTATTGGAATAATTGGCACGACACCAGGTCTAGCAGGTGCCGCACAGCATTCCACAGACAGCATAACTGCCAAAAAAGCAATACACTACAAAGAAACAAGCTTTTCTCCCAACAAAGCAGCAAATCATTTTAATCAAGAAAGCAGTAAATCAATGAAGACAGACAAAGCAGCAAATACCGAATCATATGCTAATCAATTAGGAATAGAATCGAATGAAAAAGATATGTTATCTGAAAAAAGGAGAGAAGAAGCTTTAAAGAAAAAAGCAGCAGACTATGGCATTGAGGCAAACGGAAAAGATGTAAATGAGCTAGTGAAAGAAGTGAGCCTTGCAGAACTAAAAAAAGAAGCAGAAGAATTAAACATTGACCCCCATGGTAAAGAAGTACAGCAGATTATGGTAGAAATAAAAGCAAAACAAGTTCAGATGGCAGCAGACGAGATCGGAATCGAAACTGCCGGAAAAAGCCCAGAAGAAATCCTGGACGAAATTGTAAACGAACATGAGAAAGAAGCGAAACATTTAGACATCTTCCCTGCCGGAAAGCATGATGTTGACCCCTTAATGTATGAATAAATAATGCAGTGTTGTCCCCCAGCAGCCTGCATAAAAAAGAACCCCTTGCTGTAAAGCAGCGCAGCAATAAGCGATCAAACAGCTAAACTTTTTCATTGACCCCCTTTTGATAGATATATGGAAATCCCTGATGCATAAATCGGGGGTTTCCTTTTGTACTATTAGGAAAGTATAAATTTTTTATTGCTAAACAGTATAAGAAAAACTAAAGCTTCATTTGGGTTTGGTGGTAAGTCAAGTTTTTCTATTAATAAGTGACCAAAACTGTGAAAATTGGAAGTAAACTCATTTTTTTCTTATACTTTGAGAAAGATTAAATTTGCTAATGGATTAAAGTATAAGAAAAACTAAGGTATCTGCCATTTGGATTTGTCAGCAAGCCGAGATTTTCTAATACTTTAAGAAAGCTTAAATTTACTGAAGGATCAAAGTATAAACTAAGGACTATAAGAACGTAATGTAGATTTAATTCCATCTTCATGTCCCTTTATGAAAGGGAAAGTGAAGGAGTGAGCGTATAAATGACCAAGATATTAATTATAGAAGATGAAGCAGCGATCAGCAAAGTGCTGCAAGCATATATGCAAAAAGAAGGCTATGAAGTAAAAGCGGTTTTTCATGGAGATGATGCTATGCCGGCTTTTCGTGATATGCAGCCGGACCTGGCCCTCGTTGATGTCATGCTTCCGGGAAAAGACGGATGGAGTATTTTAGAGCACATCCGTGAAGAAAGTGCATGTGCTGTTATCATGCTGACAGCGCTTGGAGATGTGGATTATCGTTTGAAAGGATTAAACAGCGGGGCGGATGATTACATCGCAAAGCCGTTTGATGCGAGTGAAGTAGTTGCTAGAGTGAAAGCAGTGCTGCGCAGAACAGGCCAAACGCTTCAAGAAGAGGAAGTTAAACACTATGGCAGTTTAACACTTAACGAGAGAGCACATAGTGTTAAACTAAATGGTGTGGATGTACCGTTAACACCGCGGGATTTGTCTTTGTTATTTTTTCTTGCCAGACACCCGAATCAAACTTTTGATAGAGAACAGTTAATTGAACATGTCTGGGGAATAGATTATGAAGGCAGTGACCGGGCGGTGGATTTATCCATCAAACGTATTAGAAAGTCACTCCAGAATTGGCCGGAGACAGAAGGTGAAATAAAAACGCTGCGAGGATTGGGGTATCAATTTTGTGTTTATGAATAACAACAACAAGAAAATTTCATTGCTTCGTTATTGGACCACTCGTTATTTTATTACGCTGATTATTGGTCTCATTGTCGTGGCGATAGTGTCTATAATATGGATTCGTCATACAAATCTTGAACATCGTTTAAATGTTACGAAATATTTAGCTCAAGAAATTGCGGATCGGTTCGTAGAGGAACAATCGGGGGAAACAGTCCCTAGAGAAGGCGTACTGGAGTATATTCAAGAACGCCAAAATATCATAGATACGCAGCTTGATCCGATTATATATATTGTCGATGCAAATGGAAGAGTATTGTCTAATCCATTTGAAAGAGAACCCTTTACATCAGAAAGGTTCCCACTAAGAATTCTACAAGCAGATAGTGAAGTACAGCGTCTCAAATTAGAAAACGGAGATCATTCGTATATCGTAAAACGGCCCATACAAGCAGAAGGGGTGACTGCTGGCTGGGTAGTAATAATTCAGTCTGCCAATCAGCTCACACAGATGAATGAAGAGTACCGGCTGCTTGCAATAATGCTTTTCTCTCTGGCACTAATCGGCTGGGCCACTATTTATTTTCTTTCAAGAAAGTTGTCAAAGCCGATACAAGACGTAGCTGTTGCTGCCAAACATGTCCAAGAGCAGAATTATAATTTCACGCTTCCAGAGAATATGAAAGAGCAAGAAGTTCACGAGCTCGTTCATTCATTTAAAGAAATGTCAAGCCGGCTCCAGCAGCTTGAAGCTCTTCGTTCTGAACTGCTTGCGGGGGTGACTCACGAATTAAAAACACCCATTACTTCTATGACTGGGCTTATTCAAGCAGTTCGGGATGATGTAGTACATGGGGAGGAAGCGAAAGATTTTCTGAATGTCTCATTAAACGAAGCAAACCGTATGAAAACGATGGTTGCTGATTTACTTGAATTTAACTCCTTGGCGGCCCATGCCATACCGATTACAAAAGAAAAATATGAAGTGAATAAATTAATAAAAGAAATTCTTCATCAATGGCAGGTGGCTAATGATGAAGAAGGTCTTGAAATAAACAAAAGTCTGCCAAAAGAGGATATATACACAGAGGTGGATTCTATCCGGCTTCAGCAAATTATGATAAACCTATTGAACAACGCAAAACAAGCCGTTAAAAGAAATGGGATTCTTTCTATTACAATAGAAAAAGAAAGGCCCGGCTGGATCGAAATAAATGTAGAAGATAATGGGCCAGGCATTAGAGAAGAAGAAAAAGATTTTATTTTTGAACGGTTTTACCGAGGAGAAAATAAAAAATACGACACTCACGGTTTAGGGCTTGGACTGCCATTTAGTAAAATGATTGCCCAAAGCATGGAGGGTGACCTTGTCTTAAAAGAAAGCAGTCCTGGACGTACGGTATTTACGCTTAAACTTCTAATAGAGGAAAAACGATAAAGTGAAACGGAGCCCTTTTAATAGTTGGCTAAGTCATCAAAGGTAGCCATTTCACGAACCATCGCACAAGCTGAACGCAAAATAGGAAAAGCAAGCGCTGCTCCGCTGCCTTCGCCAAGTCTCATCTGAAGATCAAGCAAAGGTTTCTTGTCCAGTATATTTATGGCAATAGCATGCCCTGGTTCAGTCGAATAATGGCCGACGAACATATAATCGGCAGCAAGCTGCGAAAGAGCTTGAGCAGTAACAGCAGCTGCAGCACTAATAAAGCCATCAACCAGAATGGGCACCCGGTGAGCCGCAGCTGCCAGCATGGCACCGGTAATGCCGGCTATTTCCAATCCGCCCACTTTTGCTAAAATATCAAGCGGATCATGGGCATTTATGTTTCTGTTTTGTAGTGCAGTTTGAAGAATATGTTGTTTATGAAGAATGCGCTCTTCTGTGAGACCAGTACCAGGACCTGTGACGCTGGCAGGATTTTTATTGGTGAACGCAGATATCATTGCACTGCTTGCCGTCGTATTGCCAATACCCATTTCGCCTAAAATCAAGCATTTAATCCCTTTTCGGGCAATCATTTTTTCGGCTTCTTCAAAACCAGCTTGAATCGCTTGAACTGCTTCGTCTCTTGTCATAGCGTCTTCTTTGCAAAAATTGGCCGTTCCTGCTTTTATTTTTCTCGAAATAATTCCGTTTTCGTTTACTTCTTTGGCCATTCCAATATCAATCAGCTGGAAATCGGCATTGATTTGATTAGCAAACACATTGATAGCAGCGCCTTTTTTTAGGAAGTTTTTGGCCATCTGCACTGTTATTTCTTGAGGAAAAGCAGAAATACCTTCTGCAGTGACGCCGTGGTCAGACGCGAACACAAGCACGCCTGCTGGTGTTACCTCTGGAAAAGGATTTCCAGTCATTGCCGCTAGTTTGGCTGCGATGGTTTCAAGACGGCCGAGACTTCCTGGTGGTTTCGTTAAATTATCTATGTATGCTGCTGCTTTTTCGCCTGCTTCCATATCCAGGGAAGGTATACGGGACGTCCATTGAGCAATCGTCATTTAACATAACTCCTTTACTGACAACAAATATAATTATGTTATTGTACTTTAGAATGTTTAACCTTGTTAAATGAACAAAGTATAAGAAAAACTACGATTTCCGCCATAAGGGAGTCGGCGACAAGCCAAGTTTTTCTAATATTTGATCAGCAAGCAGCCACTCTGGCCGCTTAGGCTTTTCTTTTGTAATGATACACCTTTTACCAATATTTTTAAAAGGAAACGAAGAAGGTTGAAAATATGGTATGGTTAGAAAGATACTAGTTTTTTGCGCTTTTGAAGGAAGGGATATCTATGAATAAAAAAATTGTACTTCCGGGCGGTTCTGGTTTTCTTGGTCAATCGTTAGCCTTGTTTCTTTTAAATAAAGGATACGACGTAACGATTCTAACTAGACGACATTCTAGAGTGGAGAATAGTATCCGTTATGTCCACTGGGATGGCAGAACGATGGGAGATTGGGCAAAAGAGCTGGACGGATGTTATGCCGTCGTAAACTTTACTGGAAAAAGTGTGAACTGCATTTATACCGAAGAAAATAAAAAAGAAATCATTCGTTCTCGTTATTACTCTGTGAGAATCCTGCAAAAAGCAATTCAATCATGCGAGCAGCCGCCTCAGGCATTTGTTCAAGCAGGTTCACTTGCTATCTTTGGAAATACAAGAGATGTATGTACCGAAAGCTCTCCACATGGAGAAGGCTTTTCGGTCAAAGTCTGCCAGCTTTGGGAAAAAGCTTTTTTTGCAGCATCCCTTCCACATACAAGACAAGTTATGCTTAGAATAGGTTTTGCTCTTGGTCGTGATGGCGGTGCATTAGAACCGTTAAAAAAATTGGCGAAATACAATCTCGGCGGCAAAGTTGGTCCGGGCAATCAGTATATAAGCTGGCTGCACATCGATGATTTAAATAGTATGTTTCTAAAAGCGATAGAAGATAAATCGATGGGCGGCATGTATAATGCAACTGGACCGCAGCCAGTAACGAATAAAGTGTTCATGAAAACGTTGCGCAAAGTGATGAATAAAGGTTGGGCGCCGCCTGCTCCAACACCGCTCGTATGGGCAGGAGCTTACGTGGTGATGGGGACAGAACCAAGCCTTGCATTGACAGGACGCAATGCTTTGCCGCAAAAATTAATAGATGAAGGCTTCACTTTTCAATATAATAATCTTAAAACCGCATTGTCTGATTTATTGTCGGGATAAAAAGAAGAGAAGTCAACGAATCCTTTTAATATATATTACTAAAAAATTGTTATCCTGACATTTTGCTGACACAAAACGAGCGTACAGTAAGAATTGTAACGGATAGATAACACACACTCTCATCTATCCCAAATCCCCCTTTTTAATATAAGGAGGCCAATGCCAGCATCTTAAAAGTATAAAAAATGTGGTAAGGATAATTTCTTCAGGCGAGCATGATAATTCCTCCTTTAAATAATAGAGCTGATTGATAAGAGGTCAGCCACCCTTTTCGCTATGAAGTCCTTCCCATCCGCAAGCTTTTAAGCCTCCTTATACTTTTTCGAATCCCCGAGCGCAGCAATCGGGGATTTATTTTTTGTACTTTGAGAATATTTACCTTTGTTAAAAGGAACAAAGTATAAGAAAAACTACGTCTTCCGCCATAGAGTTGGCGGTAAGCCGAGTTTTCCTCATTAGTATGTTTAAAAGTTAATAGAGAGATAAGAAGGCGAAGCTCTGATAACAGAAGAGGATCGCTGAATCAGATAGAGGCGAAAAAGAAGACCTAAATAAGGAAACCGTGTTAAAAAGTCTGCAAGCGTTTTCTTTGACCTTTTTAATATAATAGATTTAAACTGTTAGTGGTTAGGAAAATGCGAAAATAATTAGTAGGAGGAGTTACACATGTATGACGTAATTATTGTCGGAGCAGGGCCTGCTGGCGCAAGTGCCGCATTATTTACTGCAAAAGCAGGCAAGAAAACACTCGTCCTTGATAGCGATCAAAGCATGACCAAAGCAGCCTGGGTGGAAAACCATTACGGTGTTCCGGAAGTCGAAGGACCTGAACTTTTGCAAACAGGAAAAGAACAAGCCCAAAAGTTCGGAGCGGAAATGGTAAAAACACAGGTCAATAACGTAAAAAATGAAAAAGATCAGAGCGTAATAGTCGAGACTGATGATGGCAGCTATGAAGCCAAACACGTTATTATAACGACTGGAGGAAACACCAAGCTTGCGGAAACATCCGGTATAAAAACCACGGAAGGAAAGGAACCGCGTATTAAGACGATTATAGACACAGATGATGCTGGTAAAACAAGCATACAAGGAGTATGGGCTGCAGGGACCGTTGCCGGTGTAAGTGTTCACACGATTATTACTGCAGGTGACGGAGCAAAAGTAGCGATAAATGTACTTACAGAATTAAATGGTGAACGTTATGTAGATCATGACGTTTTAAAATCAAAATAGAGTTTTTTTCACAAGCGTAATAGATTTAAAAACGGAAGCTGTGTAAAAGAAAAAGGTCTAGTGTATATTAGCTGGTATAGTAACAGACTGGGGATTTGTTTTGGTTAAATTATAATTTTAGCGTTTTTACTCGTAAAGGATTTAATGCTCGTTCAAAGCTTCATCACCAGAGTTATTTCCCCATTGCAAATAACAGCTTTCATATTGTTTGGTCTGCCTATAGCTTTAGTGCCGGACCGGTTGGGTTTTAATGTAAAAGAAGGAAAACCAGATCTTTTCACAGATCGAGGTTATCCTTTTCATTTAAATAAAAGGAAGTATAAAAGTTGGGTGTTTTCATGTCTATCTTCAGCGCACATTGATAAGGAGGAACTTTCCAGCTCAGCGGCGTCGTCATCGGGCGTCTTTCCATATGAAGTGATGACTTCAGCACCCGGACCTGTGTGATCTTAGCAGTGTCTTTAACTTAGCCCATCTTCTTATTTCAAGGTGTTTGCACTTTTCTTATAAGGTAAGAAATTATAAATATTTGGCGTTTTTGATGTCTAGCTTCAGCGCCCAGCCGCTCGGGGTTTCTTCCCTTTCGACTCCGGGCCGCAGGCGACCCTGCGCGAAAGCTCCAGAACCTGTCGCGGCTGAGCAGGGCGCTTGCGCTTTTCTTATTAAATGATCAGGCGGATAAAATATTTCGAAGTTAGTATAAGGCCGCCATATCTATGTCATTGTTTTTCAGAATGAACTATCGACTAGTTTTTTAATAGGAGGTGTTCTGTAATCGCTGAATGGCTGGAAATAAATCTGTCAGTGATTGAACACACTCTGTATGTCGGCGTGTCGTTGTACAGCCTTGTGGATCGATAAGGACAGCATTCATTCCTAGGTTTTCTGCTGGAACGATATCATTTAAATAGTTATCACCAAGCGATACGGCTTCATTTGGCAGTATCTTTTCTGTTTCTATTATTTTTTTGAAGTGCTCTTCTGTGTGTACAGGCTTTTTGGCATTAGCAATCACTTCATGAAAAATTCCCTTTAAATCTAAAGTATCAAGCAGCCGTTTTACATCATCTGCCTGAGAATTTGTGATAAGAATAAGTTTCATATGAGCTCTAAGCTGCTTTAGTGCTTTTCGTCGTTCGGGCTGTTCAGCAAATTGAAAGGCTTCTGTTTGCATAAATTCCTTAGTTTTATGGTAAGCATCATAAGTACTTTGTAAACCATAGTGCTTTGCCGCTGCTACAGGGAGCCACCAACCATCACCAATCGCAATCATGGAATCAAAATCAAAAGTAATCGGCTCTTTATATTCCTCTTCTTTTGTAACGGGTTTTCCTTCCCAATCCCATGTGTTTATCACACGGTTTGTTTCCGGATCTACTTCTAACACACGGTCGCGGACTGCATCATATACACGGCCGACAGCAACCGGGTGCTTTCCTTTCAGCATGTTTTCATAATCTTTTCTAAAAGAATTCCGATCGCTCTTTTCTAGCTTTTCTTCTAGTAATGCTGCATAGTACTCAAAATGATGAGTATCTTCATATAATGTTCCATCCAAATCAAAGATCGCTGTTTTTATTTCATTCCACTGAATTGGCAATGTGACCTTCCTTCCCCTGTCTTTTATTGTTTCATTAGTATACCAAAGAGAAAAAGAAAATAGGAAAATAATACAAGCATTATAAAATATTTACACTATTTTAAAAGTATGTACATAAAGGAGTTTTATACTTGGCGGTGACTATAAAAAAGTTGTTAAAAGGAGGAAACAAAAGTGAAATTACGTCATGTTCGCACGTTTTTATCTGCAGTTATACTCGCAGTATGTTTATGGATTCCGGGGACGGCAGCAGCATTTGGTCCAGAAGCCCCTGCCCCCGTTATCGAGCCTGAAGAGGCTAATGGAAAACAGGTATTATTTGATAATTCGCACGGGCAGACGGCTGGACAAGCTGACTGGGTGATTGATGGTGCTTTTTCTGATTTTGCAGAAGGAATTGCTGATAGGGGTTATTACGTAGAGGAGCTTCGTCAAATAACCCCAATACAAGTGGATGATTTAGAAGCGTATGATGTGTTTATCATTCCTGAGGCTAATATTCCTTTTCAAAAAGAAGAGCAAGAAGCACTAATTGAATATACCGAAAACGGAGGCAGTATTTTCTTCATTTCTGATCATTACAATGCAGACCGCAATAAAAATCGCTGGGATTCATCAGAAATTATGAATGGGTACCGCCGCGGGGCTTACAGTAATCCAACAAAAGGCATGGATGATGATGAAAAAGCAGCCATGGAGGGAGTAGAAAGTTCCGATTGGTTAGCTGATCATTTTGGGATTCGCTTTCGATATAATGCTCCTGGTACAATTACGGCCGATGAAATTGTTTCACCTGACGAAACCTTTGGTATTACAGAAGGTGTGAATGAAGTAGCGGTGCATGCCGGCTCCACATTAGCAATAACCAATCCAGAACAAGCCAAAGGGATTGTTTATTTACCTGAAAATTTAAATGAAAGTGATAAATGGGGACCGGCTGTGGATGAAGGAATCTACTTTGGAGGCGGAGAAGAAGAAGGGCCTTATGCTGCTATCTCTAAACTTCAAGCCGGTAAGGCAGCTTTTATCGGAGATTCCTCTCCTGTTGAAGACGCAACACCTAAATACCGCAATGAAGAAACAGGAGATAGTAAAACGACATATGATGGTTTTCAAGAAGCAGACGATTCCGTTTTACTTTTAAATATGGTGGATTGGTTAGCTGAAGAAGAATCCTATGAAAGCTTTTCTGAAAAAGATATACCTTTGGATAACGTCTCGCCGCTTTTAGATAAAGAAACCCCTAAACAATCTACAGAACCTGAAAAAGAGCCCTGGTCTGAGCCTGCAGCAAATTATGAATGGTATAACCCGGATACCTTTGCTTCAGGGTCCTATGGATCATATGAAGAAGCAGAAAAAGATCCTTCCTATCAATTTCAGCATCAAGACCCGCTTCCAAACAATGAATCTTTCACTTTGGAATTAATTATAGAAGGACTGGAATCTGGAGAAACAGTAACGGGATATAACGCTGGAATGTACCTTGATGGAGGAGAGCAGATAGCCCAAGTACAAAACGAAGATGGGAGCTGGCCCTCTTCTTACGGATACAGCGAGAAGTTTTCGGTAACAGCGGATGAAGAAGGTATTGCTGTAAAAGAATTAACTGTTCGAGTCAAAGAAGGAACGGAAGGACCAGCTAATCTGCGCTTAAGACAAGGTGGAAGCAACCTTTATACGACCACGGTAACATTGGCTGAAGAAACATCCGATAATCCGGAAGAAGAGCCGCAATTCATGACGATTGCTGAAGCCCGTCAGCAAACAGAAGGAACAACTGTACAAGTGGAGGGCGTGATTACTTCCACACCTGGGATATTTGGAGCTCAAGGCTTTTATGTGCAGGATGATACAGGCGGAATATATATTTATCAGCATGACAGCGGTTTTGAAAAAGGTGAGCACGTAACAATAACAGGATCGACAGCGTCTTTTCAAAACCAAATCGAGCTGACAGACATTGAATCTATAGAAAAGAACGGTTCAACAGAATTACCGCCGTATCATGTAGTGAACGACGTAAATGATCAGAATCAAGGAGAACGTGTAGAAATAGCTTCCGGTACAATAAAAAATGTAGAAAGTTATTATAATGCGTTTGAATTTGATATCGATAAAAATGATAAAGCAACGAGAGTGCGGGTGGATAATCGAACAGGAATCTCCTTAGAATCATTTCAATCTCAATTCCAAGAAGGAGATCTTGTAACGATTGCCGGAATTGCTTCTATTTATCAAGACACTTATCAGCTTATGCTTCTGAATTTGGAAGATATCAAAAAAGAAACACATCCGCCAGTAATTCAGGATATTGATTTTTCTACGTTTGATATAACAAAAGAATACTCCGTGCCTATCACGGTAACGGATAAAGATAACGATATTGCTGAAGTAACAGCCTTCCTTAACGATGAAACATGGGAAGATCAAATAAAAATTTCTCCTTTGCTGGTAACGCCCGGTGAATATGAAATAAACGTCAAAGCAGCCGATGAGGAAGGAAATAGTACAGAACGCACTTTTACAGTTGAGGCAGTGCTTGATTTATCACAGTTAGACGATTTGATTGAGAAAGGAAACCAACAAGGGTTTATTAAAAATGATAAAGTGGCGGAACGCTTGCTGAAAAAAGCAGAGAATGTCCAGCAGGCAAAAAATGAACCATCCCGGCAAGGGAAATGGAATGCATTGCAGCATCAGATGAAAGCACAATCTGGTAAAAAAATAGAAGAAGAATACCTACAATACTGGCAATACCCCCAATAATTTACAAAAGATAAACAAAATTAATTATTTCAACAAGGAAGAAAAATATTCCTTTTACACAAGTTTGCTAGAGTTTAGTGAGAAATACTTACTAAGACTTTAGGGGGTAAAAACATGAAAAAATTTGCTTACATGGGATTTTCACTGCTTCTATCACTAGGATTGATGACAGCTTGCGGTGAAGGCGAGGAAACAGAAGAAGCAGCTGGAGAAGAAACAGAAGCAGAGTCAAACGAAGAAGTCGAAGCAGAAGAAGATGAGGCCGAGGCAGAAGTAAGTGAAGAAAATGAAGAAACAGCTAGTGAAGAGGGGGAAGAACTTGACGAACTTAATGTACAATTTGTCCCTTCTCAAAACGCTGATACGCTGGAAGCGAAAGCAAAGCCGTTAGAAGAACTTCTCGGTGAGGAATTAGGGATTCCGGTAACAGTAAGCGTATCAACGGATTACAATACGATTGTAGAGGCAATGGACTCTGAACAGATAGATGTAGGATTTTTGCCTCCAACTGCTTATGTATTAGCTGAAGAACAAGGAGCGGCAGAAGTCATTCTTCAGGCGCAGCGATATGGTGTGAACGATGAAGATGGTTCTGCAACGGACGAGCTCGTTGATTTCTATAAATCTATGTTTATTGTAAATGAAGATTCCGATATCGAATCTCTTGAAGATCTTGAAGGAAAAGCAATTGGTTATCAGAATGTGACATCCTCCGCTGGTTTTGTATGGCCGGCAGCTTCTTTAATGGATGTCGGCCTTCATCCTCTTCAAGATGTAGAACCCGTCACGTTGAAAGGTCATGATCAGGCGATAATAGCTCTTTTGAATGGAGATGTAGATGCTGCTGTAACTTTCCAGGATGCTCGTAATACGGTAGTTGAAGATTACGAAGAAGTGTTTGATGAAACAAAAGTTATAGAGTTTACAGAAGATATTCCAAATGACACGATCGCCATTCGTCCAGAAATTACCGACGATATGAAAGAAGATGTTACACAAGCGTTTATCAACATTGGAAAAGATGAAGAAGGACGCGAAATTATTCGTGATATTTATTCTCATGAAGGGTACACCGAATCCGACGACAGCAATTTTGATATCGTAAGAGAATACGAAGAGAAAGTAAGTGAAGAAGTCGAGTAACGTCTACGTGAGAATATGGACAAGAAGAGCTGCCGTGGACAAACGTCTTGGGCAGCTCTTTCCTTGTACTATAGTAAATTTTGCCTTTGTTAAAGGGGCAAAGCATAGAAAAACTAAGACTTCGCCATAAGGACTCGGCGGCAAGTCAAGTTTTTCTAACACTGATAGGATAAAATTTTAGCATGAATGAATCATCGACGTCGTCAAAATGTTGAGGAAATCAGTATAAGTGCAACTAGTCAATCGCCTTCGCCTAAAGGCTTGGCGCTAGCCAAGTTTTCTTTAAGAAGCCTGAAATTCACATTTACCGAAGGAAAGAAAGAGCAGGTGAAATTGTGTGATAGAGTTTAAGAATGTTTCGAAAGTGTATCCCAACGGAGCAAGAGGATTAAAAAATATCAATATTAAAATAGAAAAAGGTGAATTTGTTGTGGTTGTGGGTCTATCTGGCGCAGGAAAATCAACGTTGCTTCGTTCCATTAATCGTCTGCATGAAGTAAGTAACGGAGAAATTATCGTTGGAGGTAAATCTATTACAAAAGCACAAGGAACCGACTTGTATCGTATTCGCCGTGACATTGGAATGATCTTTCAACATTTTAATCTTGTGAAACGTTCTTCTGTGATGCGTAACGTTCTATCAGGCCGGGCAGGGTACCATTCGACGTGGAAGATGGTTCTCGGTTTGTTTCCAAAAAAAGATAAAGAGCTTGCCATTCAGGCTTTAAAACGTGTGAATATGCCCGAAAAAGCTTATATTAGAGCAGACCAGCTTTCCGGGGGGCAGCAGCAGCGGGTTTCTATTGCCAGGGCATTAGCACAAGAAGCAAAACTGATTCTTGCTGATGAGCCCGTTGCATCACTTGATCCATTAACGACAAAACAAGTGATGGACGACTTGCAGCGTGTAAACCAGGAATTAGGTATAACAATGGTTGTTAACTTGCATTTTATCGACGTGGCAAGAAAATATGCAACGAGAATTATCGGTTTAAGGAGAAGTCGTTTTTGATGGACCAGTTGCAGATGCAACAGACGAGATGTTTGCTGAAATTTACGGACGTCCGTTGGAAGAAGATGAAATAATGGGTGTGGCGCGATGAAAACAGCAGAATTAAAAAATCAAACCACAGGCATGCCGGCTCCGCCTAAAAAAACGAAGCAGCAGTTTACCGTTCTTCTTGTTTTACTGCTTGTTCTGGCAAGCGGCTGGCAGACAGGATTTTCATTTGAAGAATTGATGTCTGGTCTTCCAAATATGTGGGATCTTATTGTTCAATTGATTCCTCCAAATTGGAGTTATTTTTCTCAGATCACCGTTCCGATTTTAGAAACAATCAGAATGGCGGTGGTCGGTACGACGATTGGGGGGCTTTTAGCCGCACCGCTTTCTATGCTGGCCGCTAGAAATGTTATTCATACGTCGTGGGTAACTATCCCTTGCCGATTTATTTTAAATTTAATTCGAACACTGCCTGAACTTCTTTTGGCTGCGATATTTGTGGCTATATTTGGCATTGGTCCTATTCCAGGTATTTTTGCGTTAGCTCTCTTTTCACTCGGCATTATTTCGAAATTGTTCTATGAGTCGATTGAATCCATTGATCCTGGACCAATGGAAGCAATGACCGCTGTTGGTGCCAATAAAATAAAATGGATTGTATTTGGGGTTCTTCCCCAAGTTACTTCGTCGTTTGTCTCGTTTTTTTTATATGCCTTTGAAATTAATGTCCGAGCGGCAGCTGTACTGGGGTTAGTCGGCGCGGGAGGAATTGGATTGTATTATGAACAAACGTTAGGCTTTTTTGAATACGATAAAACGGCTTCCTTGATTGTATATACCTTAGCAGTGGTGTTAATTATTGACTATGTTAGTACGGTTGCAAGGGAGAAATTAACATGAAGCGAGACAAATCATTCCTAACCATTCGAAGAGTGCTGCTTGTGATCGCTGTACTGGCTGTATACACTTGGGCATTTTCTGGTTTACCGATTTTGCAGTTTAAAGAAACTTCAATGGAAGTTATTTCTTCTATTTTTTCAGGGCTGCTGCAGCCGGATTGGACTTATGTTTATGACCCAAAAGGAGAAGATTTGCTGCGTGGTTTGCTGGATACGTTGGCGATAGCGTTACTAGGCACGTTTATCGCAGCCTTTTTGTGCATCCCATTTTCGTTTATGGCTGCTCGTAATATTGTGAAAAATAAAGCGGTCGTTGGAACGAATAAATTTATTTTAAGCTTCATTCGTGTCTTTCCTGATATAGTGCTTGCGCTTTTATTTATCAAAGCAGTTGGTCCCGGAGCTTTTTCGGGGGTTTTAGCCCTGGGAATTGGAGCAGTTGGGATGCTCGGAAAGCTTATTTCTGAGGATATAGAAAGAATAGACTTCAGTGCTCGGGAAGCATTGGTTGCAACGGGAGCCAATCCTGTGAAAACCCTTATGTTTGCAGTGATTCCTCAGGTGATGCCTAACTTTTTTTCTTTCGTTTTGTACCGCTTTGAGATAAATGTTCGGGCTGCTACGATTTTAGGTATTATTGGGGCAGGAGGGATTGGCACTCCGCTCATATTTGCTTTAAGTGTAAGAGACTGGGAACGAGTTGGAATTATTTTACTTGGCATCATCGTAATGGTAACAGTGATTGATGTAATATCAGGCAAAATAAGAGCTCGTTTAACTTAATGAGTAAGACGAACACTGATTATGGAAAATGAACCGAATAACAGCCGCAAAGGGGCACACTGTAAAAAAAAGCGAATCATTTGCAATAAATGCAATGATTCGCTTTTTTGTACTATAGAAAGTTAACTTTACAAAACACTATTTGGCGGAAAGTCAAGTTTTCCTAATATGAGAGAGTGGGCAAGCTGTACTGTTTGTTTACGAATTACTTAAGGAATAGCCATAACCGCTAATTATTTTAAACGATTGCCGAGGCAGGCTGCACTTGAGCACTTTCAAATGGGTATTTGTTTTCCATATGAACGTTATGCCAAATCATAAAAATGAGCACGGTCCAGATTTTACGGCTGTAGTCTGCTTTGTTTAAAGCATGAGCTTCTAAGAGCGATAAGATGTATGATTTGTCGATATAACGTTCAGTTTGACTGTTTTTAATAAGATGTACTGCCCAATCATATAGTTCGTGTTTTAACCAATGACGAATTGGGACAGGGAAACCTAGTTTTTTGCGATCATATACATGGTCTGGGACAATTCCGCGAAAAGAATCCCGCAAAATGGATTTTGTCGTTTTATTGGCTATAGTAAGGTTAAATGGCAGTTTACGAGCCGCCTCAAATACCTCTTTATCTAGAAACGGAACACGTAGTTCCAAAGAATGAGCCATTGTCATCTTATCTGCTTTTAATAAAATATCACCGCGGAGCCAAGTTTGAATATCTATGGCTTGCATTTGCTGGACTGGGTGTAAATGCTGCGCTTTTTCAAACAAAGGACGTGTAACTGTTTGATAGTGCCAGTCCTCTGACGTATTTCTTAAAAATAATCGTTTTTCATGTTCTTCAAACATTTTGGCATTGCCAATATACCTTTCGGCAAGGGGTGTCGTTCCTCTTTCAATAAAATTCTTTCCTTTCATTTGATCTGGAAGTGCTTTAGCAGCTTGATTTAATAAGCCGCGTAAAACAGCCGGACAATAATTAAATAGCTTTAACGAAGAGGCTCTCGGTAAATATTGTAACCGCCAAATAACTCATCTGCTCCTTCTCCAGATAAAACAACTTTGACGTGCTTTCTTGCTTCTTTCGCTAAAAAATATAGAGGAACACAGGAAGGATCGGCCAAAGGGTCATCCATGTGCCATATGATTTTTGGAAGACTTTCTGCAAATTCTTCAGCGGAAATAGTGTATCTTCTATTTTCTATTTTTAGTTTTTCAGCTGATTCTCTTGCCACATCAAGTTCAGAATAACCCTGTGTTTCAAATCCTATGGAAAAAGTAGTCAAGTCCGGCTTAAACTCTTTTGCAATCGATGCAATAATGGCAGAGTCAATGCCCCCTGACAAAAAAGAACCAACAGGAACGTCACTTTGTAAGTGGGCGTGGACGGATGAAA
This sequence comes from Alteribacillus bidgolensis, assembly GCF_002886255.1. Taxonomy (NCBI): domain Bacteria; kingdom Bacillati; phylum Bacillota; class Bacilli; order Caryophanales; family Bacillaceae; genus Alteribacillus; species Alteribacillus bidgolensis. The sequence goes on along the minus strand of NZ_KZ614149.1, from coordinate 2,523,021 downwards.
ATGATGTTTCTTTAATAAGTGTCTGCCATTCTGTTTTTTCACGGTAAAATGGTTGAAAAGAAAGTTCCCAATATTTCGAAACAACAATAGGTTTCCCTGGTATTTTCTTAAAGTAACAGCCTGGGGAAAGGGTGCAGATGTTTGCTGTTAGCGTATGTTCAGGGACATATTGAAAACTCATGTAATGGTGCAGCGCTTCTTCATTTATATTTTCTTTTTCTGCCATTAAGGTTTTCTTTTCAGATGAAAAAGTGATCCTGTCAACTTCCTCTTTTTTATAATACAGCGGTTTTATACCAAAAGGATCTCTGGCTCCATACAGTTCTTGTTCTTCTTTATCCCAAATAAGAATAGCAAACATGCCGGAAGATATGAAAACATGTTAACGTGCCAATGAGAAAACATCGCTGCAATAACCTCCGCCTCTGAGGAGGTAGAAAAAGTATACCCCTTATCAGCAAGCTGACTTTTTAAGTATAAAAAGTTATATATTTCTCCGTTAAACACAATCCAATATCTTTCACTGTCATAGCTGGCCGGCTGACTTCCACTTTCTAAATCAATAATGCTTAATCGTCTGAAACCTAAAGAAACGTGTTCATCGAAATAGTAGCCTTCTTCATCAGGCCCGCGATGATAAAGTAAGTTGTTTCTTTCGTAAAATTGCAATTTATCTTGCTCATTTATCGTTTTTGGAAAATCTGTCATTTCCCCGAGAAATCCACACATTTAGCTACCCCCATATTTTTCTGTATATATTTTACATCAGTTTGACGTAAAAACTTGAGAAAAAGTGGCAAATAAAATAAATTTATTTTTATTGACGTGTGATGGTTGATACAGTAAAGTGATTCTTATAAAGAGTAAACGTTTACCCTGTTGGGAGGAAGATCGATATAATGAATCCAACCATAAAAGATGTGGCCAAGCAAGCAAATGTTTCTATAGCCACTGTTTCAAGAATTTTAAACAGTACTTCTGCGGGATACTCAGAGAAAACGAAGGAGCGGGTGCAAGCAGCAATTAAAGAGCTGGGGTATAAACCTAACGCTGTGGCACGTGGTTTAATTAACAATAAAACACAGACAATCGGGGTCCTTTTTCCTGATGTATCAGGCATGGTAACCTCAGAACTGCTTTATGGTATTGAAAACGTTACACATCGGTTGGGGCATAGTGTCATTGTATGCAATACCTCATCGCAGGGAAAGAAAACACTCGACTATTTACAGCTCTTAAGTGAAAAAAGGGTGGAAGGCATTTTGTTTGCCAGTGAAGTGTTGAAAGATGAATATTATGAAGCAATTGAAGCGATGAAAGTTCCGGCGGTCCTTGTTTCAACCAAATCTCAGAAACATCCGCTGCCGTATGTGAAAGTGGATGACCGGGATGCTTCCTATGCAGCAGCTTCCTATTTAATAGAAAAAGGACACCGGCGGATTGGAATGCTCAGTGGAAGTCCCAAAGATATTATTGCTGGTCTTCCGAGAATAGAAGGCTTTCAAGCAGCTCTTCGTGACTATGAACTGCTTGATCAAGGCCCTTCTGTCTTTTCAGCCGAGGGATTTTCCTATGAAGATGGGATGGAAATGTTTAAAAAGCTGAGAAGCGAAGCAGAAGATATTACTGCAGTATTTGCTGCAAGTGATGAAATGGCAGTCGGCGCACTCGCTTCTGCTTATAAAATGAACGTGAAAACCCCGGATGACATTTCTATTATTGGCTACGACAATATTAAGATATCAGAAATGGCGATTCCACCACTCACTACTGTTGCCCAGCCGTTAAGAGAAATGGGTGAAAAAGCAGCGGAACTGCTGTTTGAAACATTGAAAACGGGAGAGAGCAGTCAAAACATCATAATGCCTCACCGTATTGTGGAACGCGAGTCAGTAAAAGAGCTGTAGAAATGGTAATTTTACTGACTGCTTCTTTTTACACAAAAGAGTAAACGTTTACTCTTGCTTTCTATTTAACGAGCGCTGTTTGTAGGAGGGGATTCAGCTCTTAGAGCCGCCAATTCAGTGGTTAGGGTGAAGATTTCAGCATTTATCCGAGGATACAGCTCTTCTACTTAATGAATTCAGCTCTTAAAACTACCGATTCAGCGTTTAGACAGGAAATTTCATCAGTTAAGAGTGAAACTCAGCACTTTAATACATACCAAGATGAAGATGAAAGGATGTTAAACCATATGCAGACAAAACAATGGTGGAAAGAAAGCGTCGTATTTCAAATTTACCCAAGAAGCTTTAATGACAGCAATGGTGATGGGATTGGAGACATCAAAGGGATCACAGAAAAGCTCGATTATCTCAAAGAGTTAGGAATAGATGTGGTCTGGCTATCTCCGGTGTATGATTCTCCAAACGATGATAACGGTTACGATATCCGTCATTATCAGCAGATTATGGATGAGTTCGGGAGCATGGAAGACTTTGATGAACTGTTAGAAGAAATGCATAAACGAGACTTGAAGCTTGTGATGGATTTGGTGGTGAATCACACATCCGATGAACATCCATGGTTCGCAGAGTCCCGTTCCTCTAAAGAAAATTCGAAAAGAGATTACTACATATGGAAAGAAGGCAAAAACGGTGAAGAACCGACCAATTGGGAATCCAGCTTCAGCGGTTCAACGTGGCAGTATGATAAAAACACCGGAGAATATTACTTGCATCTTTTCAGTAAAAAACAGCCCGATTTAAATTGGGAAAATTCAGAGCTGCGAGAAGATGTGTATGAAATGATGCGCTGGTGGCTTGATAAAGGAGTAGATGGCTTCCGGATGGATGTTATCAACTTTATCTCCAAGGATCAGCGTTTTCCTGACGGCGAAAAGAAACCGGGAGTCAAATACGCCTCCGGCTCGCCTTATTTTATGAACGGCCCGCGGATTCATGAGTTTTTACATGAAATGAACAACAAAGTTCTCCAGTACTACGATGTAATGACGGTCGGTGAAATGCCGGGTGTCAGCGTAGAGGAAGCAAAACTTTACACTGGAGAAGATCGAAAGGAATTAAATATGGTGTTTCACTTTGAGCATATGGGACTGGGTGATGGTCCTGGCGGAAAGTGGGATAATCAGCCGTGGAAATTAACCGACATGAAAAAAATTATGACAAAGTGGCAGAAAGGGCTGGAACAGAAAGGATGGAACAGCCTTTATTGGAACAACCATGACCAGCCGCGAGTGGTTTCCCGATTCGGCAATGACAAAGAATACAGAGAAAAATCTGCGAAAATGCTTGCCACCTGTCTTCATATGATGAAAGGTACGCCTTATATTTATCAAGGAGAAGAAATAGGGATGACAAACGTAGCTTTTCCATCTATCGAGGACTACGAAGATATTGAAACATTAAATTGGTATAACGAACAGCGGGAAGAGTTTGATACCGATCCGGACAAGCTGATGCAGTCGATTTACGCAAGAGGCCGTGATAACGCACGAACTCCTGTGCAATGGGATGCTTCAGAAAATGCAGGTTTTACAGATGGCACTCCGTGGCTTGCAGTGAATCCAAACTACAAACAAATCAATGCAGAACAAGCACTCCAAGATCCCAATTCTATCTTTTACTATTACCAAAAACTTATTCAATTAAGAAAGCAAGAAGAAATCGTGGTGTACGGTGATTATGAGCTGTTGTTTGAAGAAGATGAAGACATTTTTGCTTATACACGCACTTTAGGCAAAGAAACTCTGCTTGTGGTATGTAATTTTACAGATAAAAAAGTCAAGCGAGACTATATTCCTTCTTTTGTAGGAGAAAACAAAGAATTATTGATCGCAAACGATGAGGGACGCAGCGAAAATGATGATTTGCTATCGGTTTGGCTGAATCCTTATGAAGCATTTGTTTACAAGTTTTCCTGATAACCAAACCAGCACATAAAAGGGAGGAAAAAAGATGTGGAAAAAAGGAGGGTTCCTTTTCTCGTTTATGGCTGCCATGCTTTTGGCAGCCTGCGGGGAAAGCAGTGGAGACGATGGACAAGTGGAGCTAGAATTGTTTTCAAATAAAGTAGAGAATATTGGGACGTATCAAAGCTTAATCGAGAAATTTGAAGAAAAGCATCCGAATATTAAAGTGGATTTATACGCACCGCCGGAAGCAGAGACGATTTTACGGACTAGGCTTGTAAAAGATGATATGCCGGATATGCTGGCCATTGCTGGAAGCGCTTTATATGGTGAACTCGCAGACGCTGGGATATTAAAAGACTACAGTGACAGCGGGTTAATAGAAGATATTCAGCCTGCCTATCTAGAGATGCTGGATGACCTAACAGAAAAGGAGCCAGGTGGAACCTATGGTGTCCCCTATGCGACCAATGCCAATACAGTAATTTACAACAAAGAAAAATTCGAACAGCTTGGGGTGGAACCGCCAAAAACGTGGGATGAATTTATTGAAATTTTAGACAAAGCAAAAGAAGAAGGAGAAATACCGATTTATTTTACCCTTCAAGAAGCATGGACTGGCATGATTGCCTGGAATGCGGTAGCAGGCAATTTGGAGCCGGAGCAATTTGCTCAAAAGAAAAACAACGATGAAGCAAGCTTTCAACAAGATTATCAAGAAGTAGCGGATAAAATGCTGACTCTGTTGGAATATGGCCATGACCGCACCTTTGGTATTGGCTATGATGACGGCAACAATGCTTTTGCTAATGGGGAAGGGGTTATTTATCTGCAAGGAAACTGGGCTGTCCCAGAGCTTTTAGAGGTGAACCCGGACCTAGATTTAGGGGTATTTCCTATGCCGGTTACAAATGAGCCGGACGAAAATGATTTAGTTTCAGGGGTCGATGTGCTATTTGCAACACTGGAAGAATCGGAACACCCAGAAGAAGCTCAGTTGTTTATTGATTTTATGCTTGAAGAAGAAAACATGAAGCAATACACCGATGAACAAGCAGCTTTCCCTGCCTTAGAAGGAGTCTATGAAGATGATCCTGTTTTAGGAGGCATCCGGGAAAACTTTGAGGAAGGCAGAATTACAAGCTTCCCCGATCATTATTATCCGCCCGGTATTGGAGCAGAAAATTTAATTCAGGAATTTTACATTCAAAAAGATAAAGAGCGGTTCCTTCAAAAAATGGACAACGAATGGGAAAAAGTTGAGCGAAGATATTAGGAAAGGAGAGAGCATAATGGCAAATAGAAATCGAGCATTTTTAATGATGACGCTGCCGGCCCTGCTTCTCTTTTTCACCTTTCATACCTATCCTGTCCTGCAAGGGTTTTTTTACAGTTTCACTGATTGGAAAGGGTATGGAGAGTGGAATTTTGTAGGCTTCAGCAACTATCTTAATGTACTTCAGGATGTTAGAGCACTTAGTGCATATGGTTTTACGTTTCAATTTGCGATTGTGTCTACCATTTTAGTAAACATATTCAGTTTAATGATTGCGTTAGGGCTGAATGCGAAAATAAAATTTCAAAAAACACTGCGGGCGCTTTATTTTGTGCCCAACATTTTAAGTATATTAATTGTCGGTTTTATTTTCAATTTTATTTTTACTCATTTCTTACCGGAAATCGCTGCAGCAATTGGTTTAAATGCCCTGACAGGAAATATTCTCGGAGATCCGGACCTTGCCTGGGTTGGTGTCGTGATCATGGCTGTCTGGCAGGCGACAGCTTTCAATACGATTTTATATTTGGCTGGTCTGCAGACGATTCCTGAAGATATTTATGAAGCGTCGAAGATCGATGGTGCTGGAAAGTGGAGGAATTTTATAAGTATAACTTTTCCTCTTATTGCACCTTTTTTTACCATCAACATGGTGCTTGCGATGAAAAATTTCTTAATGGTCTTTGACCACATCATTGCGTTAACAGGCGGTGGACCGGGACAGGCTACGGAGTCTATTTCGCTGCTTATTTACCGAGGGGGATTTCAAGGCGGAGAATTTGCCTATCAGTCTGCGAACGCTGTGATTTACTTTGTTGTAATTGTTATTATTTCAATCTTTCAACTCCGTGTCCTGCAAAAACGAGAGGTGGAATTATAATGAACCGAAAAACCAACTGGCCGATAACAATTTTATTAATACTTGGAACACTCGTTATATTGTTTCCGTTATATTTAACAGTAACGGTAGCTTTGAAATCCCCCTGAGGAAATGTCGAGACCGCTTTTATCGCTGCCGCAGGAATGGCGCTGGGAAAACTTCATGGAAGCAATAGAGCTGACCAATTTTTTCAATGCCCTTTCGAATAGTTTAACGGTAACTGTCAGTGTCGTTATTCTTACGGTTTTAACAAATACTCTTGTGGCCTACGCGATTGCAAGAAACATGCATAAAAAGTTTTATAAAATATTATTTTATTATTTTGTCAGTGCTATGTTTGTACCGTTTCCCATCATCATGCTTCCGATTGTGCGGCAGACTGCGGTATGGAACATGGATAATTTGCTCGGGTTAATTTTTCTTTATGTGGTGTATCAGCTTTCTTTTAACGTATTCATCTATGTGGGATACATTAAGTCTATTCCAAGAGAATTAGAAGAAGCAGCGATTGTTGACGGAGCCAGTTCATGGGGTGTGTTTTGGAAGGTAATCTTTCCTTTGCTTGCTCCGATGAATGCCACGGTAGCGATACTGACCTGCTTGTTTGCCTGGAACGATTTTATGCTTCCGCTCGTTATCTTGTCAGACCCCGATCATGCCACGCTTCCTCTGGTTCAGTATATTTTTCAATCGGAGTTCAATACGAACTACAACCTTGCCTTTGCTTCTTATCTACTAGCTTTAATACCGATGGTTCTCGTGTATATCATCGCCCAAAAATGGATTATCAGCGGGGTGACTAGAGGAGCTGTGAAATAATTAACAATAAACCGGTATAATGTAAACCATTAGCCGGTTTATTTTATGATAAGTAATGAGAATATACAAAAAACCTGGTGGAAAGAAGCAGTAGTGTATCACTTTACTGGCGCAGTTTTAACGATACAACCGGAATAGATATAGCGATCTTGGTGGACTAATATAAAAATTGGACTATTTTAAGGAACTTGGAGTAGATGTTCTCAGGCTGAATCCTTTCTATAGATCTCCGGACATAGATAATGGATATGATATATCAAATTATTATGCCATTATGGAAAAAGCACAAGACTTTGAGGTATTTAACAGACTGGTTTCAGAAATTCATGCGCGTGATATGAAGGTGATCATGGATTTAGTGGTAAATCACTGCATCTATCAGCAAAAGATAAAAGATTGCTAATATCAATAGTAATAGATACACTATTTTGTATTTTAGGAAATTTTAACTTTGTTGAAGGGTCTAAGTATAAGTAAAACTATGTCTTCCGCCATAGAACTCGTCGGCAAGCCGAGTTTTTCTAATAAGATTATAAACTATTGGGAAATTAATGAAGCGTTTGCTGCGCAGTTTTTAGCTGTTAACCGGGACCTTAAGCTAGATCTTCATAACGTGAATCGGCATGGTTCTGGCATTTCATTGCGACATCCTGCAGGTGCAACAGGAGCTCGTCTCTTAGTTACCTTGCTTCATGAACTGAAAAGAAGCGGAGAACGGTATGGATGTGCAACGCTCTGTGCAGGCGGCGGTCCAGGGGCTGCTATGATTGTAGAAAACATGCAGTTATGATTTCATATAATGGCAAACCAGTCTGGCGAAGGCTGGTTTTCTTCATTGTAGAAAGAATGGACGTTCTAATAGACTAGACCAGCACTGAGCCGCAAGGAGGTCCAGATATTTTCTTGAAATTTGTCAAAATATTTAAAATTATACTTGTAATTTAAATTTAAACCTTATAGAATGAATTTGAACCTACAGAATAAACAAACGTGGAGAAAGAACCTCTTGTACTCATAAATGAAAGCCTTTACATATAAGGGGGGGATCACCATACGCCATATTAATAACGATTGGAGGTGGGGCTTAAATGAATTTAAGAGAAAAAAAAGCCGCCAGGAAAAAAGAAGATATTCTTCGTTCTGCTTCTAAGATTATATCTAGACGAGGGTACAACGGCGCCACAATGGAGAATATTGCAGCTGAATTATTAATGACAAAAGGAGCTTTATACTACTATTTTGCAAATAAAGAAGACTTACTTTATCAATGTCATTATCTCATTCTATCAGAGGTTTCCAAACAAGTAGGTGAGATATATAAAGAAAATATTTCATCCACCGAAAAAATGAAAAGAGCAATTACGTTTCATATCGAAGTAGTAATTAACGAAAAAGAAACGTTCAATATGATTATCAAGCCGGAACTAATATTTTCTGATGAACATATCTCCTTGATTTTGCAGCAAAGAGATGAGTATGCCAGTATTTTTGACAAAATTATTCAGCAAGGTATAGAAAACGGAGAATTTGCAGTTAAGGAAAAAAAGATGGCACGCATGATTATTCTAGGAGCGGTGAATTGGATTCAACAATGGTATTCATCCGAGGGAGATAAAAACATTGAAGATATTGCCGATGTTTATGCAAAATATTTGCTTAAAATCCTCACATAAAGATTTACTACAGCTCTTCTATGTTACAGAAATTCAATGATGGAGAGGGGACATAAGATTGAATAAAAGCCATAAGTATTCAGAATTTTCCGATAATATGTCACTGCCGGTCATTATGGCACCTATGTTTCTAGTATCAAATCCTGAAACGGTTATTAAAGGCTGTACCTCCGGGATCATCGGATCTTTTCCAGCTTTAAATGCTAGAACGGGTAATATATTGGCCGAATGGATGACAGAAATCAAAGCTGAAATAGAAAAGGCAAAAACAGAAAATCCTGCAGGGGAAATCGCACCTTGGGCTGTAAACTTTATTTCTCATAAAAATCATAACAAGCGTTATGACGAAGATTTAGAGCTAATAGAACAATACCAGCCGCCGATTGTGATTACTTCGCTAGGTGACCCGAAGCCAGTTGTTGATATCGTGCACCGGTATGGGGGACTCGTCTTTGCTGACGTCATTAATATCTTTTTTGCCAAAAAAGCAGCAGACAAAGGAGTAGACGGGCTTATCTTAGTTTGTAATGGTGCAGGCGGTCATGCTGGCACTTATCATCCGATGGCATTTTTAAAGGAAGTAAAACAGTTTTTTAATGGAATTACCGTTTTAGCAGGAAGCATATCAGATGGCCGAGATGTTTTAGCAGCTGAGGTAATGGGTGCAGACTTCGCTTATATCGGAACAAAATTTATAGCTGCAGCCGAAAGCTCAGCACCGGAAGAATATCAGGAAATGCTCGTTCAATCAACAATGGAAGACATCATGTATACGGATGTGTTTAGCGGTGTAAATGCTAATTATCTTAAACCGAGTATTACACAAGCAGGAATCGATCCAAAAGATATTGTGGATAAAAAAGTAACGAAGCATAATGTCAGCGAATTTTCCGAAACAAAAGCATGGAAAGATGTGTGGTCAGCAGGACACGGTGTAGGTTCGGTGACACAAATACAAACGCTTCAGGAAATGATAGAGGAATTAAAAGAATCTTACCACTCCGCTTTTAACGAATTAACAGTTAAGCAATTGAGAGAGAGATAGTAATATGAAAGCCTGGCAAGTACGGAAATTAGGAGAACCAAAAGAATCCCTTCAAATAGAAGAGATGCCTGCACCCGAGCCTGGCCCTGGTGAAATTCTTATTAAAACAGAAGCAGCTGCTCTGAATTTCTTTGATATTTTACTGTGTAAAGGAGAGTATCAGGAAAAGCCGCCGCTTCCTTTTATACCTGGCGCAGAGATAGCAGGAGAAATTAAAGACACCGGTCCTGGTACAGCCAGTTCAAAAAGACAGCGTGTTCTGGCTACTCCTCAGCTTCCAAATGGGGGGTGGAGTGAGTACGTTGTTGTCAAAGAAGAAGATGTTTTTCCGATTCCGGAATCGCTGCTAGCGAGTGAAGCAGCTTCGATGTTTATCACGTATCAGACTTTTTATTTCGCGCTTCATCGCTGCGGCCGTTTGACAGAAAGGCGAGGTACTGTTAGTACACGCTGGATCAGGAGGAGTGGGCTCTGCTGCGATTCAATTAGGATAAATGGCTGGCGCGGTAAGTCGAAGCAGCCCTGTACCGGTAATGCCGCTGGTAGAAGTGGTTCGAGGCGAACAAACATCAGATGAAACGTTTGAAACTGCTCATCGTCTAGTAAAAGAATTTAATAAGACAGCTATTTCCGTAGAAGATGCCCCATTATTCGCCGTAAACCGCATCCTCGTTCCTATGATAAATGAAGCTGTTTTTGTATTAGGAGAAGGCATCGCCAGTGCAGAAGACATTGATGAAGGAATGAAACTCGGAGCCAGTCATCCAATCGGACCGTTAGCACTTGCTGATTTGATCGGGCTTGATACGACCCTGTTGGTCATTGAAACGCTTTATACAGAAACGAACGATTCAAAATACAGACCAGCTCCTCTATTGAAAAAATACGTAAGAGCAGGTCGTTTGAAACGAAAAACAGGAGAAGGTTTTTATTCTTACAAATAATACGTAAATACACAATATTGTGCAAGGTTAGGTGGGATCATTTGAGGGAACAAAGCATAAACAACAGCCGGCAGGAAACGATTAATTGGGAAAAAGTTGAACATTATCTTCGTTCTGAGGTGCCAGATCTTCCAAAAGGCAATATGGAAATTAAGCAATTTTCGGAAGGTTACTCTAATTTAACGTATTTGCTGCGAATTGGTGACTGGGAAGCCGTGGTAAGACGGCCGCCGTTTGGTTATGTTCCTCCTAAGGCTCACGATATGAAGAGAGAACACCGCATTTTAACAAAAGTACATCCAGTTTTTCCGCTTGCTCCAAAGCCCTATCTCTATTGTGATGATCCAGAGGTGATGGATAAACATTTTTATGTGATGGAAAAAAAGGAAGGCGTTGTGGTGGATGATGAACTGCCTGCTGAATATAAGGATAAAGAAAATGCAGGACAGCTTATTTCAACAAACGTCATAAATACGCTCGTATCGCTTCAATCTATTGATTATAAAGAAGCTGATTTACAAGATCTCGGAAAGCCAAGAGGTTATTTAGAGCGGCAGGTTCATGGCTGGATCAAACGGTACGAAAGAGCTGATACGGAGGATAAGCCTCAAGTGAAAGATCTTGAGCAATGGCTGATCGATCATCTTCCTCCCGAAAGAGAAACGACGATTGTTCACAATGATTTTAAATTGAACAATATGGTGCTAGATGCAGATGATCCGGGAAAAACTCAAGGCATTCTGGACTGGGAGCTTTCTACCATTGGTGATCCCTTTACTGATTTAGGATCAACCATTGCTTACTGGGCGGAATCCGATGACCCGGACATAGGGATCTCCAGGGTTACCGATCAATCAGGGTTTTACAGCAGAAGAGAGTTTTTAGAGGAATATGCGACTAAAAGCGGCCGTGATCTATCGGATATCCATTATTATACTGCCTTTGGTTTTTATAAACTGGCTGGAATTCTCCAGCAGCTCTATCACCGTTGGAAAATAGGAGAAATAGAAGACAGCAGGTTCAAAACGTTAAATACAAGTATTGCTAACTTATTGGAAATGGCTGAGAATGCAAGACGGCGCCGCATCGTTTAAGTGGAGCCATCTCCTTCTAAATTAGCGGCGTTGGAATTGTGACTAAGACTGCAAATCGAAAACTTCTGCTAACAGTTCATAAGAACGGACTCTTTTATTAAAATCAAAAATATTTGTAATGACCATCATTTCATCCGTTTGATAGAGCTCACCCAAGTGGTGCAGCTCTTTTTTTACGTAGTCAGGAGAGCCGATGACTGCTCGTTTTCGGTTTTCTTGTATTCGTGCTTCCTCCAAAGAGGTAAGAGGGATGTTTTTGGCTTCTTCTACCGAAACGATTTGGGTGCTTCTGCCTTTTTCAACTGCTAAAAGCCACAAGTCTTGACTAAGAGCTAAATCTTCGGCTTCTTTCTGCGTTTTTGCACAGATAACAAATACACAGGCGTTTATTCTAGGATGCGGCATACGTTTAGTAGGCTGAAAGCATGATAAGTATTTTTCTGCTGCTTCTTGGCCGTACTCTGGGTTAATAAAATGGCCGTATGTGAAACCAGTACTGTTTTTCGCCGCATGTTTAGCGGCACGTCTAGAAAGCCCAAGTACCCAGGATTGGGGTATGGTATCAATTGCTGGTGCTGTTTTTATCGTTCCGTAAGGGTGGTCATTTGGTAAATCGTCATCTAAAAAGCCTTGTAAATCTGCAAGCTGTCTTGGAAATTCAATTAAGTTTTTCTTTTTTCCATCTGTGAGAGCGAGCCTTATCGTTTCACCGCCACCTGGAGAACGTCCGACACCAAGATCAATTCGGCCAGGGAACAGCGCTTCAAGCAGTTTAAAGTTTTCCGCTACTTTATAAGGACTGTATTGTGGCAGCAGGACACCGCCTGAACCGATACGAATATGGTTGGTGCTTGTAGCTAAGTGAGAAATTAGCACTTCGGGGGAGGTGCTGGCGAGCCCGCTTGTACTATGATGTTCTGCCACCCAAAATCTCGAATACCCCAGTTTTTCCGCTGTTTGGACTAACTGTTTTGTTTGCAGTAATGCTTCACGGGCCGTAGACCCTTTTGAAATGGGGGACTGATCAAGGATGCTTAATTTCAAAAGACAATCTCCTTTCACGTCAATTCATGTCTTAGTCTGTGCTTATTATGGATGAGATAATAAGAAAAAAGCAAAGTGGTTGCATTTTAATTCGTTTAGATTTATTTGGTCCATTTCTCTGTTCCGCGTGCTATTTATTTTTACTAAATGTTAATATGATAGAAATGCGTATTAGTATCAGGAATGTTCAACCGTACTATCGTTTAGCTACTGGTTATTAGGCTGATTATTATAAAGCAAATGCAGGACCGAGTAAAAGAATGGATCGAGGAGGTAAGTCTAGCATGAGTGTTCTTGTAGTAGGAGGAGCTGGCTATGTTGGTTCACATGCTGTGCATCAATTACTAGAGCAGGGAAAACAGCCTGTAGTCGTAGATAATTTACAAACCGGTCATCTTGAAGCCCTGCCAAGAGGAGCAGTGTTTTACAAAGGCGACGTTCGTGACCGTGCGTTTATGAGGAATGTGTTTAAACGAAAACGAATCCGCCAGGTTATGATGTTTTCCGCTCACTCTCTTGTTGGTGAGTCGATAGAAAATCCGCTTCAGTACTATGACAATAATGTATTTGGCATTCAAGTGCTGCTTGAAACAATGATAGAAGCAAATGTGAAAAAAATTGTATTTTCCTCCACGGCCGCTGTGTATAGAGAGCCAGAAGAGGTGCCATTTACAGAGGAGGCACGAGCCAACCCGGAAAGTCCTTATGAAGAAACAAAATGGGCGATAGAAAAAATGATGAAATGGTGTGAAAAAGCTCATGGACTTCGTTATGTGTCGCTTCGTTATTTTAACGCAGCAGGAGCACGATCGGGCGGGTTGATAGGAGAAGACCACCGCCCGGAAACCCATCTTATTCCGATTATTTTAGAAGCAGCAATGGGTAAGCGCGAAGCCGTTACTGTATTTGGAGAAGATTATCCGACTGCGGATGGCACGTGTATACGGGATTATATACATGTAGAAGACGTAATTGCTGCCCACCTTAAGGCCCTGAATCATTTAAAAAAGGGCGGGCATAGTGATGTTTTTAACCTTGGAAGCAGTGAGGGCTTTTCTATCAAAGAAATAATTGAAGCGGCTCGTACAGTTACAGGAAAACAAATTACTGTTACTTCGGGTGAACGCAGAGCAGGGGGTCCAGCCAGACTGATTGTTTCTTCTGAAAAAGCAAAAAAAATGCTTGGCTGGGAGCCAAAACGTACCGATATTCACACGATTATTAAAGATGCCTGGAATTGGCACAGCTTAAATCCTCAAGGATATGGAGGCAGGCCGCGGATGAGTTGATGCTGGAGCGATTAAATGAAGGGAGAAAGATGAGTGAAAAAGTAGAAATAGCGACGTTTGGTCGCCGGGAAAGCAGTAAATAAGAAGACCAGGCTTAATTTAGCGCCTGGTCTGTTATTTTTTTTATGTGAATCTCCGAGCTGTCAAATATAGGATAAGAAACGTCTTTTTCCTGCAGCATTAATCCAAATTCGGTGCAGCCGAGAACCATCCCTTCAGCACCTTGTTTTCTCATGTTATTAAGAATATTAACCGTTTGTCTTTTAGAAGAAGAGCGAACATGACTAAAGCAAAGTTCTTCAAAAATCTGGCGCTGCAGCTCCTTTTGTTCAACTTCACCAGGAAGGATAACTTCAATGCTGCAGGAATGAAGTCTTTCTCGGTACCAGCTTGATTTCATCAGGTACTCAGTTCCAATTAACCCGACTTTGACAATACCTTGATTTTTAACAGCATCAGCTGTGGCATCGGCGATATGAATAAAAGGCAAATTGGAGGAATGTTGAACCTTGGAGGCAGCGGCGTGTACGGTGTTACTGCAAATCGCCAGGAATTGTGCTCCCCCTTTTTCGAGGTTTAGAGCTGCTTCTGTTAGTGTTTCTCCCACCAGCTCCCAGTCATCATTTTCCTGGGCAGCCACGATGTCATTGAAATCTACACTTTCTAACAGAACCCTGGCGGAATGCATGCCGCCAAGGCGTTGGGAGACTTCTTCATTTATTTTCTTATAATAATAGTGGGTGGACTGCCAGCTTATGCCGCCAATCAATCCGATCTTTTTCACATTTATCACTCCATTGTTCTACATATGACGCACGTGATCAAACTCATCCATTATTTCTTGAGAAGGGCCTTTGCTGATTAAGCTGATAATGACGATGGATAGAGAGGCAAGCGCGAAGCCTGGAACAATTTCATACAGATCTGAACCTGTGTAGCCCCAGAGAAGGACGGTTAGGCCTCCCGCGATAATAGAAACAAGAACGGAAGCCATAGTTGTTCTTTTCCAAAACAGTGAAAACAAAATTGCCGGGCCAAACGCCGCACCAAATCCTGCCCAGGCGTACGATACCAATTCTAGCACGGTATTACTTTCATTAAAGGCAAGAATGAAAGCAATCAGCAAAATAATAAACACAGCGGTCCGGCTCGCCCACACGAGTTCTTTTTGAGAAGCCTGTTTTCGAATAAACACGCGGTAAAAGTCTTCAATTAATGCACTAGATGATACGAGGAGCTGTGAGTCAATCGTACTCATAATTGCAGATAACACTGCAGCAAGCAGAATACCAGCTACCCAGGGATTAAAAACCACTTGTACCATCTGAATAAATACTTGTTCCGGGTCATTTAACGGATTGTCCGGCCCAAAATAAGCGATTCCAACAGTACCAACCATAATCGCACCATACAGCGGCACAACAAGACCGCAGATAATGGCAATCAGCCGCGCTTTTGGAATATGAGCAACGCTTTTAATCGCCATAAAACGAGTTAGGATATGAGGCTGGCCGAAATAGCCGAGTCCCCAGGCGAGTGCGGAAATAACAGCGACAATCGTAACAGTGCCTGAAGTTTCCCAGAAGACATCATTGGCAAAATCATACTCTACTGCTTCACCAACACTTAACAGGGAAGGATTCACCTGCCCCAGAGCAGATAGAACTTCACCAAAACCGCCCAGCTGCTGTATCGCAATAATTGGTGTCACCAGAAGGGCTAAAAACATCAGAAAACCTTGAATAAAGTCCGTCCAGCTTACTGCGATAAACCCGCCAAGAAAGGTATAACCGAAAATGATAAGAGCTCCTATGGAAAGAGCGAGCGTGTAATCAAATCCAAAGGTCGTTTCAAACAATTTTCCGCCTGCAACGAGTCCAGATGCTGTATAAAACATAAAGAAAATGACAATAAACACAGCGGAAACGACGCGAAGAAGATGTGATTTGTCACGAAATCTGTTTTCGAAAAACTCAGAAATTGTAATAGAATCATTAGCAAAATACGTATAATTTCGAAGTCGTTTTGCTACATAGTGCCAGTTAATTGCAGCCCCAACGGCAAGACCAATTGCAATAAATAAGCTCCATTCACTCATACTTGAAGCATAAGCGACACCTGGCAGACCCAGGAGCAGCCACCCGCTGAAGTCACTGGCTTGTGCAGAAAAAGCGGTTACCCAGCTGTTTAGTTTTCTTCCGCCGAGGACATAGTCTGACATAGAGTTTGTCATACGGTAAGTGATAATACCAATGACAATCAGAAGTACTAAATAAAAGCCAAATGTAATATAAACCGGATTCACGTTTGGTTCCCTCCTTTTTCTTTAATATAAGAAACAATCGCCCATACAATCAGAAGAGGCATAGGGAAAAAGAGCCAAAACCACGTCCAAAATGTAAATGTTTCCATAAAATTCCCTCCTTTTTGGTTATTATAAGTGTATTCATAGTAATGAAGTGCATTCTTAAAGTCAAATTAATATCAGACATTAAAGGGGGGATAAAATTGACGCATTCCTAATAATACGGTAAAATTTTCTAGCAAATCAGCTTAAAAATTTCCTGTATGGAAGGGAGACAATGTAAATGGCTGAAGAATTTGTTTATGGAAATACACCATGTTTTTTAAATGGTAAAAAGATACATGATAAAAAAGAACTGAATGAAGTAGATGCCGTCGTCTATGGTGTGCCGTGGGAAGGCGGCGTGACGTGGGGGAATTATACGAGCTGTGAAATGGGCCCGAAATCAATGCGCCTTGCGTCAGGCCGCTATTCCGGTTTTTTGCCTGAACTCGATGCTGTCGATGTATTCGAGCATATAAAACTCGGTGACTTAGGCGACATTATGATTAACTGGAACAGCCCGGAAGAAACGATGGATCATATTACCTCGTTTACACGAAAAAATATATGGAGCAACCTGTCTGTGTTTCCAATCGGGTTAGGCGGTGACCATAGTATTACATACCCTATTATTAAGGGGCTGGTGGAAGAACAGGGCAAAAAAGTCGGCATCATTCATCTTGATGCGCATTACGACAATGCAAAAACGTTTGGTGACGATAAATATGCAAGAAATACACCGTTTGCCCGTTTGTATGAGCTGGACGGTGTGCGTAACGAAAGCTTAATTCATACCGGGATTCACGGTCCTCGAAACAAACCGGAAAGCGGTAAATTTGCCAACGAAGCAGGTGCTGTGACGATTACAGTAAGAGATATCCGTGAATGCAGTGATATTTATAAAATGGCCGATGAGATTTACCAAAAAGCAAGTCAGGATGTAGATGTTGTATATTTATCCATCTGCAGCGACATTTTAGACTTTGCTTTTAATCCAGGCGGCCCGCCTGATGCGAATGGTCTTACTTCCTATGAACTGTTGACGCTGGTGCACGAATTCGGCAAAAAAGGAATTATCGGTATGGATTTTGTCGAAGTCTATCCGGAAACAGATCTTAACCAGTTTTCTGCTCATCTGGCTTCCACGATCGTGTTGTACGCTCTTGCCGGTGTAGTGAAAAATCAACAGGGATAATTTTTTTAATATTTATATTTATGTCTCATTGGAGCTATGTAAAAAAGGGTGTCCGCTAGTAACGTTAGGGACACCCTTTTTCCGCTTCTATTAGTCAAGGGGAATAATACGTCCTTCTGCTTTCGGAATAGGCTTTCCAGCTGCAATATAATCGCTGATTACATCGCTAAGTGCTTTACCTGATTCAAAGAGGGTTTCTCCCTCAGCGAAGCTTTCATAGCCGTCACCACCTGCTGCCAAAAAGTCGTTGGTCGCTGCCACATACGTTTCTTGTTCATCGAGAGTTTCACCATTTATAGTGAACTCTTGAATTCTAGATCCTGGTTCTTGTGAAGGGTCAAACGTAAACTGAGCTCCGGATATATGCGGAAAACCTCCGTTCTGTTCCGGGTACAGCCTAATACCGTGTTCAATGCCTTCTATAATTTGCTCACCGGTTAATTCAATTGCAACTACCGTATTTGGGAATGGAAAAGCAGTGAGCACATCTTGAAGCGTCACATCACCTGCTTCCATATTATCACGGATCCCTCCGCCATTTGTAATAGCTATATCAGCATCTGTCATTTCCCGCATGGCATCTGTCACTAGGTTGCCAAGGTTGGTTTCCTGGGTGCGCACTAACTCCCGTGCTCCATCAAGCGTTGTATCAATCGTGCCGATGACTTCACTTAACTGCTCCTCTACTTCCTTTTCATAGTTTGATATAATTTGCTCGATTTCAGGATCCGGCTCTAATTCTTCATGATCACGTATAAGGTGGCCATTTACGGTTAGGAGTTCATTTTTATGAAAAACCATATGAGTAACACCGGCTGCTTTACTGTGTTCATAGGCTTGAGAAATAAAAGTATTTCCATGTTTTTTAGGTGACTCTATCGTCGTATGACTGTGTCCACCTAAAATTAAGTCAATTCCGTCCACTTTTTCTGCAATTTTCTGATCCACGGAGTAGCCGTTATGAGTTAAAAGAACAACATGATCGGCCTCTTTTCGGGCTTCATCAACGAGCTGCTGTGCAGCATCGACCTCGTTTTCAAATGTTAATCCATCTACATTGTCAGGATGCGTGCTTATAGGTGTATCTGCTGCAGTTAACCCTACGAGCGCAATTGTTTTATCCAAAGCCCTCACATGATGAGTGGAAGTTAAAAATTCCTCCCCGGATTCTGTGTAAACGACATTGCCGCTTAACACAGGAAAATCAGTCCTGTCATCTAATTCCAGCAATCGTTCATAACCGTAATTGAAATCATGGTTTCCGGCGGTTAAGGCGTCGTACCCGATTTCATTCATGACGTCTGCTGCCGCTTCGCCTTCATTAAAATTCACGACATTTGTACCGTGAAAAGCATCACCAAGATCTACTATTAGACTACTTTCACTTTCATTTTCTATCTTGTCTGCAATCGTTGCAATTTTAGCTAAGCCCATTTCTCCGTTTTCTTCATCGGCAGCAAGGCGTCCATGTACATCGTTGGTATGTACAAAAGTTAGTCTTTCAAAGTTGTTTTCATATCGATCAAACAGCTCGTCCATTTGATCTTCATTAATAGGATGGTTAGGGCGAAGCGGTCCGCTTTCATAGTTTTGCAGAAGACCTAGCTGAGCAGCTTTACCACGGTGTTTTCCGTTTTTTATAGTACTGTCGTACCTATCATATGAGTTCTCCAATTGGAGAGCGCGCAGTGAAAGGAGCAGGGCCTGGCTGCCAGTAACTGATTTCTCTGTTCCAAATTCTTTTTCGGTCCAGCCGTTTGTAATGCCTAGTTCTAACGCAGCTTCTGCATACGGAGCAAATTCTTCGTCGACATCGGTGAAATGTGATTCTTCCACTTCCCAACTTTCTACAGGCACATCCATAGTATCCATTAGTTCTTTGATGAACTCTTCACGAGAAATCTCTTCTGCTGCCGATGCCTGGCTTATTGGCAAAATTAATAATAGCGCCGCAGCACACCAGCAGACTGTCCACTTATTTAACATGCCATCCCTCCTGTATGTTATTAACAAAATTGTCCAGCTATTGATTATTTTAGGAAAAAAGGCGGAATGCTGCATGAATAATTTGGAATGCTTCGATTATATTGATATAAAAAAAGGATTAGGGAAATTGTCATTAGTATGTTGCCTGGACAAATAGAGCAGGTGGGAATTTTATAAAATGATAAAAAGGGAGCAGGTAAAATAAAGCAGTCATGTAGTCAAAGGTGATGCTTGCAAAAAGAAAAGGATACAATTATTCTTGTGCTATCTATGATTGCGGTCATTATTGCTGCCTGCTTTATTGCCTTAGAGATCGTTGAAAGGATAAAAGATAGGGTGAACTGCTAAAAGATAATACAATGGTCAACGTAGAAAGAAGGTGCCGCGTTTTACATTGCGAACAGGACGTGGAAGAACAGTGCTAAGGTATAACTGATCTTTAAAGAAATGGCGTATGCTCGTTCCTTTATCGGCTGTTATATCGAAAGATGCATACTTACGCCTTAGGCAAAACGATTCTCTGATAAAGGGAGCTATCCACACCCTGTTGTCATTGTGGCAGCTCCTTATCATGATAAGAAATCATTGATTAAAAACTTCATAATGGACAAGTTCACTATGTTCTGGCGGCTTTTTCGGTCCTGGATGATCAGAAGGGTATCCTAGTCCTAAAATAGCCACAATACGTCTGTCATCTGGAATGGATAATGCTTCGCGGACATACCCCTCTCTTTTTCTTGATTCTTCTTGGTCCTGTGCATGATAAATGGCTCCAAATGCCGAACCAAGTCCGTTGTCCACAGCAGCAAGCCAAATGAAACTGCAAGCAATCGAAGCATCCTGAAGCCAGTATTTACTAATATCGGGTCTGCCCGTTACGACGATCGCAGCTTTTGCCTCTTTCATCCATGGTATAAAAGGGCTGGCACCTTCCAAATGTTGAAGCATCTCCTTGTTTTGCACCACAATAAATTCACGAGATGGTAAATTATTTCCAGAAGGTGCAAGCACAGCAGCATCCAGTAATTCTTTGATGACTTTATCTGGAATATCTTTGTCGTGGTAGCTTGTAATTTCACGCCGGTTTCGAATAATATCTTTGTAATCCATTCTAATCCGCCCTTTCTCATCGGAATTGGAACTCACTACCATCATATCATTTTTTTTCAACAATTTGAAAAATATCTCCGTTTTCAAAAAGAGCAATCACTTCATCGAGCCAACTGTAATATTTAACTGCTTGTTGAAGTTTGTTGATATCCGTTTCTATTTGTTCTTGTAAGGAAACATCATCGGTTTGTTCGTTTATTTCTTTCAACTCGTGAATAGCTTCTAAGGCAGCATCGTGGTTATTATCTGTTGCTTCCCGCCAGCGGTTCACAAATACAGAAATAAATGATTTATACCAATCATCCTCGGTTTGATACAAATCTTTTCGCACACCTTTTTCCCAGACCCTAGAAAGCATACATGCATCACTCAGGGCGCGAACACCGGTGCTCATGCTCGTTTTGCTCATCTCAAGAGCCTTGCTCATGCTATCTAACGTCATTGGCGCATCGGAAAATAATACGGTTCCATATAACCTCCCGTTAGTTTCCGAAATGCCGTACAGACCCATGTTTTGTGCCATTACCGAGATAAAATGGTGTCTTGTACTTTGCAGTTTTTCCCACTCATATGATTTATTTTTATTGAATTCATCCATCCTTCAAAACCTCCTTTCCCGCTTTTAACTCAGATGAAAAAAGTCTAACAGATATAGGAGAAAATAGTAAAAGTGAAAGAAAAATAGGAAATATGTAGAAAAAGGAAGGCATTAATAGATATAAGCAAATAAATTTCATACAGTTTAAACTTTACGATTCAAACAAACTGTATTAACGATAAATAAGATTTGCTACTTTTTCCCTATTCCCGTATAGTGAGGAAAGTAATTTATTTGAACGCAAATCGATTAAATGAGGTGTATAGGGGTGGCCAAGTTAAAAGTTGACGGCCTTACGAAAATTTTTGGTAAAAAGCCAAAAAAAGCACTAGAGCTGCTTAAACAAAATAAAAGCAAAGACGACATTTTAAGTGAAACAGGAAATACGGTTGGGGTTAACCGTGCTTCTTTTTCCGTTGAAGATGGAGAAATTTTTGTTATTATGGGGCTTTCGGGAAGCGGGAAATCTACTCTCGTTCGTTTATTGAACCGTTTGATTAATCCTACTTCTGGAAATGTCTGGGTAGACGGAGAAGACTTATCTACTATGGATGATAAAACGCTGCGAGAAACCCGCCGCAAGAAAATGAGTATGGTTTTCCAAAATTTTGGGTTATTTCCTTTCCGAACCGTACTTAGCAACGTAGAATACGGACTCGAAATTCAAGGAGAGCAAAGAGAAGATAGAAGACAAAAGGCCTTCAACGCGCTTGAACTTGTTGGTTTAAAAGGCTATGAAAATATGTATCCTGAAGAGTTGTCTGGAGGCATGCAGCAGCGTGTTGGATTGGCTAGAGCTCTTGCAAATGATCCGGACATCTTATTAATGGACGAAGCGTTTTCCGCACTTGATCCGCTTATTCGTAAAGATATGCAGGATGAACTGCTCGATTTACAAACGAAGATGAAAAAAACGATCGTGTTTATTACACATGACTTGGATG
Source organism: Alteribacillus bidgolensis (assembly GCF_002886255.1). Lineage (NCBI taxonomy): Bacteria > Bacillati > Bacillota > Bacilli > Caryophanales > Bacillaceae > Alteribacillus > Alteribacillus bidgolensis. Next base: position 2,500,906 of record NZ_KZ614149.1, on the reverse strand, counting down.
AAGCGCTCCGCATAGGAGACCGTATTACTATCATGAAAGATGGGGCTATTGTTCAGGTCGGTACACCCGAAGAAATTCTCACGAATCCAGAAAATGAATACGTAGAAAAATTCGTAGAAGATGTAGACCGTTCAAAAGTTTTCACGGTAGAAAACGTGATGTCGCGCGCGGAATCTGTGAACATGGATAAAGAAGGACCGCGTGTTGCACTGCAGCGGATGAGAGATGCTAGAATATCCAGCATTTATGTCACCAATAGAGAGAGAAAGTTAATAGGAATTGTCCATGCTGATGATGTATCCCGAATGGTGAAAGAAGGAAAAAACAATATAGAAGAAATTATTCAGACCAATGTTCCGACTGCTGCAAAAGATACGGTATTAAGAGAAATCATGAACTTGCTTACTTATACAAATGTACCGGTAGCTGTTGTGGAAGAAGAAAAATTAAAAGGCGTTGTCGTTCGTGGAACGGTCATAGCGGCATTGTCCGGAAGTGAGGTGGAACAAGATGGACTTCCTTCCTAGACTACCGTTAGCCGACTGGATAGATGCATTTGTTGATTGGTTAAAAAATGCTGATTTCTTGTTTGATACATTAACGGAATTGATTGATGTCATCATTGAAAGCTTAGCAGCCATAATCGGTTTTTTACCTTCATGGATTTTAATTGTTTTAATTAGTGCCCTTACGTTTTGGTTTGCAGGAAGAAAATCAGGGCTTACATTCTTTGTGTTTCTTGGACTTTTTCTCATAGATAATATGGGGTATTGGGAAGACATGGTATTAACCCTTGCGATTGTGATATCTGCATCTTTAATTTCGGTAGTTGTCGGTGTGCCATTTGGGATTTGGATGGCAAAAAACGATATCGTCGAAAACATTATTAAACCAGTACTTGATTTTATGCAGACGATGCCCGCATTTGTATACTTAATTCCGGCGGTTGCTTTCTTTGGTATAGGGGAAGTGCCGGGTGTAGTAGCTTCAGTTATTTTTGCTATGCCGCCGACGATCCGGTTGACGAATTTGGGGATTCGTCAAGTATCTACCGAAGCGATAGAAGCGGCAGATGCATTTGGTTCTACTGCTAGTCAAAAGCTGTTTAAAGTACAGCTTCCAATGGCCAAGGTAACGATCATGGCTGGAATTAACCAGACGATTATGCTTGCTTTATCGATGGTTGTTATTGCTTCGATGATCGGAGCAGGCGGTCTTGGAACAGCCGTGTATTATGCGGTGGGCCGTAATGATGCAGGCGGAGGCTTTGAAGCCGGTTTCGCCATCGTTATTCTCGCTATTATTCTTGATCGCTTAACGCAAAGCTTAAGCAAAGACAAATAAGGCGTTTATCTCTTGTTTGATAAAAAAACAAGAGTAAACATATATAATATTTTTATAAGGAGTGGGTCAATCATGATGAAGACTTGGAAAAGAGCAGGTATAGCTGCAGGACTTTCCTTGTCTCTTATCCTTGCAGCATGCGGGGCAGAGGAAGACGAAGAAGACACCACAGAAGGAGAGATACCAGAAGATACAGAAGAAAACGGTGCAGATGAAGGAAGTGACGAAGAAGCAGCAGGCAATATCGGAGAAGAAGTAGATTACACCATTACTGGTATTGACGCTGGTGCAGGTGTTATGGCAGCAGCAGAGCAAGCTATTGAAGATTATGAATTAGAAGACTGGAGTGTACAGCCAAGTTCTTCGGCTGCTATGACCAGTGCATTAGATGATGCAATTGCCAATGAAGAACCTATTATCGTAACAGGCTGGAACCCGCATTGGAAGTTTGCCGTTCATGACTTGAAATATCTCGAAGATCCTGAAGGGTCTTTTGGTGAATCAGAAGATATTCATACCCTCGTAAGAAACGATTTGGAAGCTGATATGCCGGAAGCTTATCAGGTTCTCGATAACTTCAATTGGGAAGGCGAGGATATGGAAGAGGTTATGCTTGAGGTAAATGAAGGCACTGAACCAGAAGAGGCTGCCCGCACTTGGGTAGATGAAAATGAAGACATGGTTTCCGAATGGACGGAAGGTGTCGAAGAAGTTGATGGTGAACAGATCACTCTAGCATTTGTTGCTTGGGATTCTGAAATTGCTTCTACCAATGTCGTGGCAACTGTATTGTCTGATCTTGGGTACGAGGTCAAGACAAACTCAATGGAAGCACCGATTATGTTTGGTGCAGTTGCTGAAGGTGAAGCAGATGCTATGGTAGCTGCATGGCTCCCAGGGACACACGAACAATATTACAACGATTATGAAGGAGAGTTCGAAGACCTGGGTGCAAACCTTGAAGGCGCGAAAATCGGTCTTGTTGTACCAGAGTATGTGGAAGCTGATTCTATCGAAGATCTTCAATAAAATATTTGTGAACCACTCCAGCTTTGGGGTGGTTCTTTTTTTATACTTTAGGAATGTTTAACTTTGTTAAAGGATCAAAGTATAAGTGAAACTACGGCATCCGCCATGAGGACTCGGCGGCAAGCCGAGATTTTTAACGAGATTTTTAAAAAGAAGCATTGGCGAGAAAATGGCTATTGTTGGCGAGTAAAACGGTGTTTTTGGCTAGTATTTGGTTACGAACGGCCGAGTAAATCAGCAAATTCGGATAGTATTGGAAAATAGAGGAAATATTCTCCGCTTCAATCACCATCGCTCTAGCTTCATGCAATGGTAAAATTGAAAGAAAAAGAAGGCATGGAGAAATTTGACCTCCATACCTTTTTTAATGGGTGTACTTGATCTCATCCGCCGCTCACTGGCGGGATTAATGCTACGGTATCTCCTTCTTTAAGCACTTCTGATCCATCAGCATAATCTTCATTCACTGCAGCCATGGTTTGATCAAGAGAATGCAAACCGTGCTCTTTTTCCAGCCACTGCTTTAACTGATTGACGGTTAAGCCAGCTTTTTCTATATTTAAACTATCTTTACCGATTTCTTCCTGCAAGCGGGCAAAAAATAATATTTTAATCATCATTTGCTCCTTTCGGGGGGTTTCCTTCTGGATACGGGGTTTTTTCTAATTGATCACCTATCCAGGCTGAGCCATCATCCCAATACTCTTTTTTCCAAATAGGGACAATTTGTTTTATGCGCTCAATAATGTATTCATTAGCTTCATATGCTGTTTTCCGGTGAGGAGAGGATACCGCAATGACGACAGCAGCATCGGAAATTTCTAACGTTCCTGTACGATGTGTAATCGCACTCATTGCATTCGGCCATTTTTCTTGTACTTCTTTATCAATTTGCTCCAGCATTTTTTCGGCCATGTCTTTATAAGCCTGATATTCTAAGCGAAGAGTTCGTTTGCCGTCAGTAAATTCACGAACCGTTCCGATAAATGTAGTAATAGCTCCGCACTCACGGCGCGTTACTTTCTGAATAACACTTTCTGTTGATATAGGGTGATCCGTTACCTCAAAACGTTTCTCTTTATTCATCTTGTCTTCTCACCTTTTGAAAAATATAATCAATATATTCGGCATCGTCTTGCATAAAGAAATGCCGTACCGGGAGACGTCTTTTCTCATCAGTGTTCTTATAATGAGAAATAGCGCAAATTACGTTTGTACACTGGTCTAGAAGGAGTTCATCTTCTTGATTACGCAATAGTACTATTTTTGGATAAGCAGCATTTTTGTAGCCTTCTACAAAAATAATATCAGGGTGAAAATGATGATATAATTCAATGATTTCTTCTAGGTCCCACCGCGTTTTTGAAGCTTGCAGCTGCAGCATCCCGCTTCCTTCTACAGAGGAAAGGAAGGCCCCAGCCTCCTGGTGGCGGCAGCTGTCTTTATCGGCCCTCTCTTTTGCTGGTTCTCCGCCGTGGCCATGATGTTTTACCGAGGCTGCTTGAAGGCCGAGACAGCTGCTTTTTTTTATTAACTTTTCCATAAATGTCGTTTTTCCGCTGTTCTTGTAACCAATTATTTGTAAGACGGGACAATGTTGGCCCATGGCCATTCACTTCCTTGCTCATCGTCGATCAGTAAAATGTCCACAATCATTCCTTTTTCATACCCGCGTGTGCCTCCAGGGAGAACAATAAAAGCAGACGCTTCGGCAAGAGAAGTGACAGAACCTGATTTATCAAGACCAGCAGGAACCGCTTGATATTGACCGTCTTCATCGAACAGTTTGGCACGAACAAAGCGTGTGAACGGGTTAGGCTTTGGAAAGCTCGTGCCTAATACAGCTTTAGATTTTCTTAGATGGGGTTTGTTAGTAAATAAAGAATGACGGACAATCGGACGAACAAAAAGCTCAAAGCCAACATAGCAGGCAGATGGATTCCCAGATAAACCGTAAATAAGCTTGTCTTCCATAGCAGCAATGGTGGTAACGCTGCCTGGCCGCATTCCTACTTTATTAAATAACACAGAAGCATTTAATTCTTTTAAAATAGCAGGCATGTAGTCATAATCACCGACGGATACACCGCCTGTCGTTATTAATAAGTCTACTTCCGCCAGGGCGTCTTGAACTGCACGCAGGCAATCATCAAAATCATCGCTGAATTTGCCAAAATACTTCGGTTCTGCACCTGCTTTTTCAATTTGTGCCATAATCATATAGGCATTGCTGTTACGAATTTTCCCCGGCTGCAAGGGCTCCTTGACTTCTAAAAGTTCACTGCCTGTAGCAATGATACCAACAACAGGTTTTTTGGCAGCGGGGACTTTATCATATCCAAATGTAGCAAGTAATGCACTGATGCCCGGTGTAATGCAGGTGCCTTTATCGATGAGAGATGTTCCTGCTTTCGTATCTTCGCCTTGAAAGGATATATTGTCACCGGCTTTAAAAGACCGTTTGATCTCGATATAGCTGTTATTATTATCTTTTTTCTCTTTAACAAGTTCTAGCATAACTACAGCATTGCAGCTGTCGGGAATTTGGGCTCCGGTCATAATCCGTACGGCTTGTCCTTGTTTGACTTCATTTTCAAATACAGAGCCGGCACCGATTTCACCGATCACTTCGAGTACCGCCGGCTTTTCCTGGGATGCCTCGGTTGTATCTTCGGCAATAATAGCAAATCCGTCATAAGGAGAGCGATCAAACGATGGTACGTCATGATCGGCTTTTAAATCTTCAGCCAAAAAACGGCCATGTGCTTTTTCTAGCGGAACCCATTCTTTTTCTTGTCTTTTTTTATAATTCATGACACGCTCCACAGCTTCAGCAACCGGGAGGGGCATTCGTTTTTCTACCATACTCTCTACTCCTTTTCTTTTGCGATAAAGCGGTGATATAAATGTTTGGCTTTGTCAATTTCTTTGGTTCCATGGATAAGTACGCGTCCATCTTGAAAAATGGCAAGTCTGCAGTCACTTAATGTGCATATTAAAATATAACTGTTTTTTCTAACATTTCCATGTTGTTTGAGCTCGCTGGCAAGCGCGTTAAAATCGTATTCTTTTTTCTCCGGTGGCCGGATTTGAACGGTATTTCGTCCGCACAATACCTCAAGCCTTGTATCTTGTTCGTGGACTAGGTATGGGTAGGTTCTCTCTTTGCCGCAGGAAGGGCAGTCTGTTTTCTTTACCTTGTCGGTGCGGATCGATTGCTGCTGGGTGTTCCACACATCAAATAACAGCAATGTCCTACGCAATGACTCTTCTTGATCTGTAAGTATTTTTAATGCTTCGGTGGTTTGATGGGCGGATGTCATCTGTACGGCAGGAGCAATGATGCCGGACGTTTCACAGCTCATACTGCTGCTAGGGATGGTGGAAAGAATGCATTGCAAGCAAGGTGTCTTTTCGGGCAGAAACGTATAAGACATTCCAAAACTCCCTGCAAAAGCACCAAAAATCCACGGAACTCGGTATTTCTGCGAAAGGTCATTTATAATGAAACGAATATCAAAGTTATCGCTTCCATCAATAACAACATCAGCACCTTGAACTAACTTTTCCAGATTATCGGCTTTGGCGTCGAGTACATATGCTTTTACCGTTGTGTCTTTATTAATACTTTGCAGCCGGTTTTTGGCTGCGATAGCTTTTGGATGGTTATGTTCGGCATCAGCTTCGGTGTATAATTGCTGTCTGTGAAGATTACTCCATTCCACAAAATCTCTGTCTATTATAGTAAGGGTACCGACACCAGCACGGACGAGAGTCTCTGCACTTGCGCTTCCAAGGGCTCCAGCTCCAAGAACGAGCACATGTTTTTCCTGGAGCCGCTTTTGCCCTTCTTTTCCGATTCCGGAGAAAAGTTCTTGTCTTGAGTAACGAGTATCCATCGGCCCTTTCCTCCTTATTTGTCTATCCGCCTATATAAGACATTTCAATTTTCTTTCGTTTTTTTACGGTTTCTTCCGTTCTTTCCTCAGAATATCTGTCGCTGCGGTTGGTCCAGATCGAAGTCAGGTAGTGTTCTAATTCTTCGGTAGAGGCACCGTTTCTAAGGAAAGCACGTAAATCATGGCCTGATTCGGCAAACAGACAAGTGTAGAGTTTCCCGTCTGCTGAAATACGTGCCCGAGTACAGCTCGAACAAAACGCATCAGAGACAGAAGAGATAAACCCAACTTCCACATCACTGTCTTTATAACGGTACCTTGACGCTACTTCTCCAAAATAAGCTTTTTTTACTGGAATTAATGGAGCAATATCAGTCAGCTTTTCATAAATTTCTTTTTTGGTTACCACATCAGAAAAGTTCCAGCCGTTCGTTTGACCGACATCCATATATTCAATAAAACGGAGAGTGATGCCTTTAGCTTTGCAATATTCTGCCAGAGGACGGATTTGTCCGTCATTGACTCCTTTTTTTACGACCATGTTTACTTTTACCTGCAGGCCGGCTGACAAAGCAGCATCGATACCTTTAAATACTGCTTTCGGTTTTACATTTCTGCCGTTCATGGTCTGAAAAACCTTTTCTTCTATTGCATCAAGGCTGACATTTACTCTATGCAAACCGGCTTCCTTTAAGGCTTTTGCCTGTTTAATCAAGTATACGCCGTTTGTCGTTAAACCAATATCATGGATTCCTTCTAATTCTGATAATTGTTCTATTAAAAGAGGGAGGTCTTTTCGCATTAACGGTTCACCGCCGGTAATACGAATTTTTTCTGCTCCTAGTTTTGTAAATTGTTCTGCCAGACGAAGGATTTCATCAAAGGAAAGCAGCTCATTTTCTGGCATGAACGGATAATCATCGCCGAATATTTCTTTAGGCATACAGTAGGAACAGCGAAAATTGCAACGATCTATGACAGAAATACGCAAATCGCGTAAAGGACGGTTTAACGTGTCTGTGATAACATTTCTTTTCATTATTTCCCTCCTAAGAGGATTAATTAGTAATACAAGACTAGGATGACAAGACGAAGGTGAGTGTATTACCTATATATTGTGATCATTCATAGGTTCTTAGGTGCCATTTTATCATAAAAACTTGTCCTGTTAAGGAAAGGAGACATTTTATCGATGATCAGCATATGAGAAACTGCAGTTTTTTAGCATTTCGATGTGATGACACCCAAAAATGTAAATCTTTTCTTTCTTTTCTTTCTGCTTTATTCCTATCTTATTTACAAATTTCCACATAATGAAATATTTTCCCCTAAATTTTTTGTCATTGTATATGAAAGATTCCTAATTAGCAAGTCATTATTTTTATTATTAGGAAAACTCGGCTTCCGCCATTTGGACTTGGCGGTAAGCCAAGTTTTTCTAACACAAGAAAACACGAGAGCTAATTAATTGGCTATATTATTACACTTGGCTCCGCTTTAGGGTTTGGGGTCGGACAGGCAGTTAGAAAGCAGGCTATTATTTTTTACGAAATCCTTTTGCTGGGGCATTTATTGGAGCAGCTGTTGATTTTGTTAGTGCTTTCATTATCGCTTATTGGAAAAAAAGAAATATAATAGAAATTTTGAAAATGAACGTTAATATTCGAAATAAATTTTACATTTTAGGTGGTTTGTCCACGAGTTTTGCTTTACTAAGTTTCTTTATCGCTGTACAAAAAATAAATGTTGCCTATGTTGGCGCTATATTAGCGGTAGATCCTATTTTAACCGTTCTTTTATCAAGAATATTTTTTATCACGCTCCATTTAATAGGATGTGCTGCTCTTATTTTTGTAGGAGCAGGAATTATTTCTCTTACAGGATAATTTTTTGGTGATTTCGGCGGAAAGCCCTAGTCTTTACTTATATTTTATTCCGTTAGAAAAAATAAATTTTCTTAAAGCATAAAAAAGAGCCTGGAGATAAGAGAATCCAGGCTCTTTCTGTTAACTCGTGCCGTAAAACTCTTTAGCCTTCTCTAAAAATGGCTCTGTTTCAGGCGTGAGTTCGGTATCTTCTACAATAGCCTCAACCGGGCAGACGACAATACAAGCGCCGCAATCAATGCATACGTCAGGGTCGATATAGAATTGATCTTCGCCTTCTTCAATGCAATCGACCGGGCAAACTTCTACACAGTCACCGGCTTTTTCCTCAATACAAGGTGAGGTAATAACAAAAGCCATATGCTCCACCTCCTTTTTAAGTGGCCCATGTGTCTAAATTTCTTGGTGTGTACAATAGGCAAAATTGCAGCTGTTTATTCAGTATCTTCTATATTTTTTATTTCATTCCTGCTAAATTCGTCGAAATTTTTTATTCTGATTTATAGTGTATCAAAGAGCCTGAAAATCTACAAAGTCAGTTTTTTTAAAAATAAACTGCTGCACGATTATATGCGGTGGAAGCTGAAAAAATTTAAAGTAATTTTATTTTTTGAGTGATTAATATTTACAATTCCGATAAGAAAGGTATAATATAATATTAAAGTTTATAAAACCTATCAAATTACTTTGTTTAATTACATATATATAGTACACAGGGATATGAAAGCGGGGGTGATGGTGATGACGTGGGAGATGGCAGTAACCGGTATCGTTATTCTAGCGATGATGGGAGCTTTAATTAAAGAAGCAGCACGCCCTGAAGTTATTTTGCTTACTGCGCTTTTTGTACTCCTTTTAACGGGTATTCTTACCCCTGCACAAGCGGTGCAAGGGTTTTACAACCAAGGGATGCTTACGATTGGTTTGCTATGTATTGTTGCCGGCGCGGTACAAAAAAGCGGATTAGTGGAAAGGTTTGTGGAAAATGTTTTAAATAACGGCCATAGTCCAAGACAATCCTTGCTTCGTATTATGGTGCCTTCTTCCCTTTTTTCCGGTGTGTTGAATAACACGCCGATTGTGGCGGCTTTCACCCCATACGTCCGCCAATGGTGTGAAAAACATGACGTTGCACCTTCTAAATTTTTACTGCCGATTTCGTTTGCAACCATTGCCGGCGGCACGATGACGCTGATTGGGACGTCTACTAATTTGGTTGTCCACGGCATGCTGATTGAAAGAGGGTTTGCAGGCTTTTCTTTTTTTCAACTTGCGATTATCGGCGTGCCCATTACGTTGTTTTTAATTGTGTTCATGATTGGAATTGGGCTCAGAATGCTTCCAAATCGAGTACCTACCATGCCATATTATAATACAGATAAAAACCAAAAACGCTTTTCAGCGGAAATGGTAGTAGAGCCGAATGGGGATTTTGCGGGAAAAACCATTAAACAAGCAGGCCTGCATCAAAAAAATGGGGTGGAGCTGCTTGGAATTGTACGAAAAGGTAAAGTTTTAGAGAATTATTCTTCGTCTTTTAAACTTAAAGCACATGATTATTTGCTATTGATCGGCAGTTTAAACGACATTGCTTACTTAGAGGGCCGGGATGGACTTCAATTAGATACAGGTGCAGCGTATCAGCTTGATGGCCTGCGCCAAGGAGAGAGCCAGCTTTTAGAAGTAGTGGTAACTCATTATTCTTCTCTGTTATTTAAAAAAATGAAAGATACGTTATTTCCTCAGCAATTTGACGCAGCGATTGTCGGAGTTCACCGCTACGATGACCAGCATGTACAGCGGATGGAAGAAATTACGATTAAACCTGGTGATACACTGTTGCTATTGGCAGGACCTGACTTTGAAAATAGAACGAGTACAAGAAATGAATTCACGATATTACGAACGAATAAAAGCAGCAATCCCTTTCAACCTTTTCCGGCGTGGAAAAGATTTCTGCCAATTATCCTTTTCGGTATGATGATCGTGTTGGCAGCAGCTCAAATCATTTCTATTTTTACAGCAGCAGCTGTGACAGTTATGCTGTTATTGGTATTAAACATTTTACCAGTTCGAGAAATGAAAAATTATATCCCATTTCAAGTGCTGATTGTCATATCAGCAGCTTTTGGAATTGGGGAAGCCATGTTGAAAACAGGGGCCGCTACTTATTTAGCAGAAATGATGCTGCAATGGATGGCACCATTTGGGTTGATAGGAATATTTATACTGCTCTACGTGTTAACCAATATATTGACCGAAGTTATTACGAATAACGCAGCTGCTATTATTATGCTTCCAGTAGCTATAGAAACGGCAGCGATTTTGGGCATTCAAATCACACCGCTTGCTGTTATCGTAGCGATTGCTGCATCAGCAAGTTTTATTACCCCGATCGGTTATCAGACCAATTTGTTTGTTTATGGACAAGGAGGCTACCGATTTATTGATTTTATGAAAATCGGGATTCCTGTCAGTTTGATGGTTATGGCCATTACGGTATCCATTACATGGACGGTTTGGGGTTAATGCAATAATTTGAAAAGTTAATCGAATTTACTCCTCGAGCATTAGACATCACAGGGTTTGAAGAAGAAAAACTGGACGAACATAAATCGATAGCTTCTTTTGACGACACAGATAGAATTGGAGATTGGGCGAAAGAAGATGTAGAACGATTAGTTCAAGCAGGGATTATCAGCGGCCGTGAAGACGGCACTATCTTTGATCCAAAAACAGGTACCACCCGTGCTCAGATGGCCAAAATGCTGGATGAATACCTGAAATTTGTAAACTTCAGCAACTAAACGTAGTAATGTAAAAGGATGCCTCCCTTAGCTTTTGCTTGGGGAGGTTTGTATGTTTCCGCTCCCCTTTATGATACAAGCTCCCCGGCTTTCTCGAATGTTCACCCAGTAAGGTGTTTTCGCTTTCGCCGCTCATGCAGAAGAGCCTTTAATGTACTTTTTTCATCTCATATATAAATAAGCCTCTGGCAACAGGCAGACCAGAGGCATTACAATTGGAGGGACTATAGGAGAAGTAAAACGAGGATAATAGAAGACACCTGTTTCTGAAGGCAAAATTGTTATGATATTTCTGTTTACTGAGGCGTGTTCGTTTCTCTTACATTCATCACGGGAACGTTTTCTGTAGGGGCAAGCGGAGTTTGAACACCATCCCGGCTGTTCTTATCGACTGGAGACGCTTCAGGTGAAGCGGCAGGGGACTGTTGATTGGAATTTAGTTTAAGTAAGCGAACTTGATCGGCATTCACTTCTACAACCTGAATGCGTTTTTGATCTTTATTTTCATAAATTCTCGTATGGATTCTGCCGTTCACTCCAACAAGAGCACCTTTATGACAGTAAAGTGCGGTGTTTTCTGCTTGTTTTCTCCAGACAGTAATCGGGACGAAATCAGCATCAAAATCTCCTTGCATATTACGAAATGATCGCTGCACCGCTAAGGTGAAGTTGCAGACAGCTGTACCGTCTTTGGTATAGGTTACTTCTGGGTCGCGAGTAAAACGGCCTACAATCGTGACCTGGTTAAACATAAAAAGCTCCTCTCTGGCTCTACAGGATTTCTTCCCTCATAAAATTGAATAAAAATTCTTCAAAGTGCTGGTGTTTTGGAGATGGGAAAAGCTGCAGTGTTCGATCTAGTGTCAGCAGGGGGTGTAAAGGTTCTTCTTCAGGTTGAGGAGAAAGGTAATCTCGAGCACTGCTCCAACGGTAGTGTAATAGACGATTCACATTTTTTTCACGAAGGGGGGTAAGGTGAATATACTGTGAACTTTCAAAAAAATGCGTTTCATCCTTGATCGGTTCAGAAAGGTACCTTCCTTGAAACACATGGCCGTGTAACTGGTGCCTCCGGTTAAAGTACATGGCATAATTTGTCTGCAGCCGATGCATTAGTGTAGACAAGTCTGTTTTAAATGTTTCTATTAATAAATCAATTTTGTTAGGGAGTAGACAATAAGCATGCAGGTCAAAGCCGCAATCTGCTTTTATTTTTGTTAATAGATAGATGTAGTGGGAATAATCTTTTTCATCATAGAATAGCTGAGAGTTTCTAATTCCCTTAGCTTCTATGCGGTACGTAAGTCCTGGGAACCAGATCCGTTCTTGACGGGGCACGCTTTAACACCACCTTTAGGATGATAAACAAGACAATGAGAAGACCCATCATAAGATGGGAGGTAAAGTTAATAAGAGGGGGCTGTAAGCTTAGGGGGTTAGCTTACAAAAGATTAGGCAGTAAAACGTTAACGGTCCTCCTTTCGGAATGGAGTAACCTAAATATACCAGATAAATAGGATAAAATCACTACTTTTTTTTTACAATTTTATGAGGGGCCAGGCCCTCCCCAAAATCCCATAATGTGAAAAGCCCAGGAATGATCATCTTTCATAAGCTTTATGGGAATTGTCTGGGATATTTGGCCGTAAATCGGGAAGATCCGAAACATTGCTCGACTTTTTTTCTGTGAAGGTAGCAAGCGCAATGCTAGAAACGATATAATGAAAAAGGATTACAGCTTTTAGGAGGTGGGGAAACAATCTTAAACCGAAGATTTAACAGCATTACGAATACTAACAGCCGCAGTATTGTACTATCGTTTTGTAAAATGGCAATCGCAGCTATGACCGTAAGTTCTTTATTGTACATAAGTGAAGCTGACTTTCATATAGGGTCATTCGAGCCTAGTAAGGCAAATGCTCAATCCGCTGGCTTTCCAGATGTCAATGAAAGGTACTGGGCCTATGAAGAAATAACCTGGGCAGATGAATCCGGACTGATGACCGGTTATAAAGATGGCAGCTTCGGGCCGGGAGATGAAATGACGGAGGCTCAGTTTGTGACCATCCTTCAGCGGTATTTTAACCTTGAAACTAGCGAAGGAGAAAACAGCCATTGGTCTCAGCCATCCTATCAAGCGCTCTCTAATTCTTTGTTAAGAATGCCTGGTTTGCGTAATGATTCGGTTAAAAACAGAGAAGTGACCCGCGGTATTATCAGCCAGGCGCTTGCTCATTCTCAAGGCCAGGAACCAGGCTTAGAGAAATCTGTAGCATGGATGTTTAAAGAAGACTTGACGACAGGACGACAAGACGGAAGCACACAAACTGAACGTTATGATGTCAATGGCAAATTGACTCGCGCCCAGGCAGCAGTGTTCCTCAAACGCCTGCATGACAGTCAATTCACGCAATGGCGGGGTGAAATATTACTAGATATGACACCAGAAGGTTCAAATGTTTACACAGAAAAAGTCCGTTCGTTGTATAGTGAAGCAGGAGTAACCCTGTATGCACGTGACAACAGCAGTTTTGCAACCGCAGATCCTGAATACTATCATTTATTTCAAGCTTATCAAGGAGAGCGCAGGGAATATGTCATATCACGGACAACCGAGTCTAATTTTGAACTAGCTTCTAAGGCTGCAGAAGCACTCGGAGCTCCGCTTTCAGCAGATGATATATTTAATGCATTAAAACAGGCAGAACAAACAGAAGAAGTTCAGCAGCTTGGAGAAATAGAAATCAATCCTCGTCCTAGTGATATATTTATGTTGTGGGACGAACAGGAAGAGTAAACGAAACGGGGAGTGAATCTTTGTGAAAGTAAAAAAAGCAATTATACCAGCAGCAGGGCTTGGAACAAGATTTTTACCAGCAACAAAGGCTCAGCCGAAAGAAATGCTTCCCATTGTAGATAAGCCGACGATTCAATATATTGTCGAGGAAGCAATTGAATCTGGTATTGAGGATATTATTATTGTCAGCGGGCGCGGTAAACGTGCGATCGAAGACCATTTTGACAAGTCATATGAATTAGAAGAAACATTGTCTAAAAAGAAAAAATGGTCACAGCTCGAAGAAGTACAAGCCATTTCAAACATGGCAAACATCCATTATATTCGGCAGAAAGAACCAAAAGGGTTAGGACATGCCATTGCTTGTGCAAGCAGCTTTGTGGGAAATGAACCGTTTGCGGTACTGCTTGGGGACGATATAGTAAAATCAGAAAAACCATGCTTAAGGCAGCTGATTGAAACGTTTGAGCGGTATCACTCTTCTGTAGTAGGGGTGCAGCAGGTGCCAGATGAAGATGTTTCAAAGTACGGAATTGTGGAGCCAAAAGGACAAGAAATAGAGGAAGGTGTTCTGCATCTTGAGGATTTAAAAGAAAAACCTCCGCTAGAAGAAGCACCTTCTAACTATGCGATTATGGGCCGTTATGTGCTGCGTCCGGAAATCTTTGAGATTTTACAACAGCTTCCGCCAGGCTCAGGCAACGAAATTCAATTAACAGATGCGATTAAAGAATTAAATCAAAAGCAAGCTGTGCTGGCTTATCAATTCGGCGGTGTCCGCTACGACGTGGGCGATAAGTTTGGTTTTATTAAAGCTACCCTTGACTTTGCCCTACACCGTGACGATTTAAAAGAACCACTGGAAGCATATTTGAAAGAATCCTTAGAAGCCCATACAAGGAAGTAACAAAAAAAGCCTGATTTCGGGGGTGTCCCAAAATCAGGTTTTTTTTCGCTGTTAAGAAAGCATAGGTTTTATTGGTAAACAGTATAAGCTGAACTGTGGAGTGAACGTACGTGACATACGAATGCCGCGTACCGCACTGAGTTGTACTTTTTTCAACGAAATAACACACTCCTCCGACCAAAACGTCACTTCCTAGGCGTCAGGGTGTACATTTTTAGTAGAAGTTCGGTTAGTTAACAAGCCGATAATATGAAGTCGTTGCCAAAAATACTATGAAACATATAAAAAAGAACCGTTTTTTGAGGTGACCCCCAAAAGTTAGAGTTTTATATTAAGCAGCTAATTGGCAAGTATGAATCCGGTATTGAACTGGACTCATACCTGTCAATTTTTGCTTTATACGCTTGTTATTATAATAATCGATATTGTTCTTCAATTTTCTTTTTTAAATCTTCATATGAGGATCGTGCCTCACCGTGATACATCTCTTGTTTTAATAGACCGAAGAAGTTCTCCATAGGAGAATTATCTATACAGTTACCTTTCCGCGACATACTCTGAAACACATTATTTTTCTTTAGTGTCTTAACCCAACTTCTATGTTGATAATGCCACCCTTGAGCCATGAACTTATCATTGGAGGGTTTGTTATACCAAACTAAAGGGCTGTTTCCGTTTCTGAAGAACCTGTTCTCTTCATAAAGCTTAATACATCCAGCTTGAATTGAACAGAATAAACTTTCTTTTGTCGTATCCTTTTTAATCCTTCTATCCCAAATTTCTCGTATAGTTTCACCCACCTTTTAATTGGTGAACTGTTTGTCATGCAATGCTTCTTAGCCAACATGTCATATCCCAAATAACCCTCTTGATATTCTCTTACTACCATTAACTTAAATTGTTCACTATATTTAGCCATAAAGAAACACCCCAAAAGTTAGATTTTACTCTAACTTTTGGGGTGCAGTACATTTCTGACGGTTCTTTTCTAGTTAGTTTACCATACCAACGGCAACTTTAAGATTGGAGTTTCTTTCTCGGATCGCATCCATTAAATCTTTGTCGCTGATTCCTTCTTTTTTGGCAATCAAGTAAGTGAGTTGATACATGGTACCGAGGTTCGTCGTTTCTACCATGTTCAGTTGATGATATTCTAAGTATTCTTCAAAAATATCATCAAATACGTTTTCATAATGCATGTTCTCCGGAATCGTTATTTTTAAAGATTTGTATGACCCTTTGATTCCGCCATAGTCGAATACAAATAAAACATAAATTAATATCGATAAAACAATAGTAAACATAACCGCCAGTGCATAAAAGCCGAGTCCGCAGGAAATACCGGCTGCCATGCCAAAAAAGATAAACGCAATATCCTTTGGATCACTCATCGCACTTCTAAAGCGTATAATAGAGAAGGCACCAACTAGACCGAAAGCAACGGCGATGTTATTGCCGATAACAATCATAATAATGGCGACAACAACGGACATAATGATAATCGTATGCACAAAGGATTGAGAGTAGCGTCCGCTTTTATGTGTTTTTTTATACAAAAAGGTAATGATCAAACTAAGTATAAAACTAAGCCCAATAGCAGCAAGGCCTTCTAACACTACTGCTCTGGTGGTTAAATCTGAAAAATCGCGAATTTCATTCATAAATTGATTCATGAGAATTCTCCTCTAAAAAATCCGTGAAATATTGTTAACATTGGTTCATTCTTTACACAAAAGGAGGAGGCTGTCTCAAAAGAAGTCGGCGGAGAGGAATGGGTAGCATTTTCCCTCCGATTCAGCTTTTGAAACAACCCCGTTTGATACTGTTCAAAAAGTATAATCATTATGACCATCATTAAACGTATATGACGTGGCATTTGCAAACTGAGTATTTGTAATAGCATCATCAGTTTATAAATCACTTAGCTGCCGCAAGGGTCTGACCGTATACAAGAATTTTTATTCCATTTTTCATTATAGGTTTTGAAAGCGTTTCTGGCAATATCCTTTATGGCAGTAAGAGCTTTTACACAATTAAAGACTTAAGGTTTTCATTTACAGATTGCTCGCGGGACTGCTGCATTTCTTCCATGAGATCAATACTGGTACAGAATTTAGAAACACTGCGCCGCGGACATTCAAATTCACTTAGCATTCTTGACAGCCAAAAAGGAACACTTTGTGAAACTTTGACTTCCATAACGACTAAGTTAGGATTAACAAAATAAGTGCTCCCCGGACCGTCCTCAATGTGAAGGTTATTATCCCGTGCCATCAAATTATAATCAAAGGTTACGCGCAGATCAGAATCTTCTACACCGTGAAAAGCCTGGCGGTCATAGCTTACCACCACTCGCGGCTTTAATTCGTACAAGCTGCGAAATGATTCTACTTCGTTCATAATCTGCGGGTTAGAAGGTTCATAATCTCGTAAATCACCTTGTTGATTACCATATTTCAAATATTCATAGGCGTCTGCTAATTTTATTTTGGTTCTGCGCTTATTAACCACCTTGTTAAACTTTTGTTTAATTTCCAAAAAGGAAGGGCTGTTTATGGTGGCATCATCATAAATACGGAGACGAAGCTTCTGGCGGAATCTTAATTTATTGCGGGTTTCATAATAAATTTTCTTATCATCGGAATCAAAATAAAGACTTACAATATTGTAACAGCCAAATCCATCACCGAATTTGTCGTAGCGCAATTTACCATTTGCCGTGAGTTGTTTTGCAATTTCCTGGTATTTTTCAAATGGGATAAGATACTTTAATTCATACCTCTGAAAAATTTCATTTGAAAGCATCTTCCTTCACCATCCTTTTAGTAAACCTTTACTGCGTTTATATCGGTATTCCTATTTACATAATTAACAAAACATTAACAAAAGCTTTACAATATTAAAATTATATCATGTATAAATCGATAGTGACATGGTATATGATTCACATTTTTAAATTTTTAGGAAGTGCATAATGAAGCGTCTTTGCTTTGCTGAAACGACTCTGTTTGAAGATGATGTAGTCTGCTATAATATAGTTTGTTCCATTGTTAAGAAAGTCAAAAGATTTTAGTGGTAAACAAGAAGCAAAACTTCGGCATTCAACGTACAGGATATACTAATGCCTCCGTTGCAGATGGACGCGGCGTTTTTAGGCAGCATCCTTTACATGGTGATAAGCCAAGTTTTTCTAATATTTTAGGAAAGTTTTAACTTTGTTAAAGGATCAAAGTATACGCCATAGAAAAGGAAAGGCAGGGACCGCATTTTGAACCGTAAACATTCAAAAGGAGCAGCATTGCTGCTGATCCCGATCGCAGTGGTTATTGGTTTTATTGCATTTATCATAGCTGACGACAGCACTGTGCATTTTGGAGATGAAAATTTAGAGGCGGCGGTCCGGGAAGCGTTAGATCAGCCAGAAGGGCCGGTTAGACAAGAAGATTTACAAGAAGTCGATGCGATCGATCTAAGTTATAGCGGGATTGAATCCTTAGAAGGAATAGAAAAACTAATAACCGTGAGGGATTTAAATTTAGAAGGAAATCGGATAGAAGATATTGAACCGCTGAAGGAATTAATATACTTAGAAGACCTTAACCTTCGTGGAAATCATGTGGAAGATGTATCAGCTCTTGAACAAATGGAAAGAATGCGAAGCCTTGATTTGAGGGAGACTGGTATTGATGATGTAGAAGCCATTGCCCACATGACGGCTTTACAGGATTTAAATGTGAGAGGCAATAACATTACGTCGTTGGCCCCGATAGAAAATATGGTGGAATTAAGGAAGTTAAATGTACGTAATAACCATATTGAGGATATATCTGTATTATCTAATTTGAATAAATTGGAAGATATTAATTTACGGCATAATACCATTCAAGACTTCTCACCGGTGTTTCAGCTCCCTCATCTAACAGAACGGCTATACGTAGAGGGAAATCCAGGTGTCAATATGAAAGATTTCATTCCGCTGTTTGAACAAGTAGACAACATGGATATTGATAAACCTGAGCTTGCACTTGTTTTCAATCAAGAGGGAGGTGTTTATCCATCTCCTCAAACAATTGAATTAGAGCAGCTGATGGAAGAAGAACCAGGGACAATACGCTACACCACAGATGGAAGTGAGCCAAATGAAGATTCCGAACCATACACAGGCCCGATAGAGGTGGATGAAACTACGGTCGTCAAAGCGAAATTTTTTGATCAATATGGTAACGCAGGAGAAATGGTTTCTAATACGTACATTATTGGAGAAGAGAGTACATTTCCGATTGTATCTATCGCAGGAAACCCAGATGATTTCTTCGGCGAAGCAAATGGCATTTATGCAAAAGGTGCAAATTACGATGAGGATGCTGAAAATCCTGAAGAAACGGCGAACTATGCCCAGAGCGGCGACCAATGGGAACGAGAAGTGAGCGTAGAAATGTACAAGCCGGACGGCACGAACATGATTCACCAGCAGGCGGGAGTGAGACTTCACGGCAATACAAGCCGCTACTATCCAAAAAAATCATTCCGCTTATACGGCCGCTCTGATTATGATAGTGAAAATACATTCAGTTATCCTATTTTTGAAAGCGAGGATGACAGTGAATATAATCGGCTTCTCCTCCGTAATTCAGGTAATGACTGGGATGACACGCTCTTTCGGGATGCCTTCTTGCAAGAGCTTATTACCGGATTTGATGTAGAAAAACAGGCATTTAAATCATCTAACTTGTACTTGAATGGAGAGTATTGGGGAATTTATAACCTGAGGGAACGCATTGACAAACATTATTTTGAATATAAATTCGGCATCCTAGAAGAGGATCTTGAATATCTAGAAAATAACGCTAATGTCAGAGAAGGTGACAACCGCCACTATCAAAAAATGCTTTCGTACATGGAACATAACGATATAACGGACCCGCAAGTGTATGCACAGGTTAAAGAACAAATGGATATTAATAACTTTATTGATTATAATATCGCTGAGATTTACGTAAGAAACACGGACTGGCCGGCAAACAATAACCGATACTGGCGGGAAAAGCCAAATGGCAAATGGCGCTGGACAGTGTTTGATCTTGATTTTGGTTTTGATTTGGCTGGTGTGAGTGAAACGGCAGCTCACCACACGCTTGGTTTTGCCACGGAAGAAGGAAATGACAGCTGGCCTAACCCAGATTGGGCAACGTTCCTTTTACGCACGCTGCTTGAAAATGAAGAGTTTCGAGCTCAGTTTGCCGGCAAATTTGCTCATTATTTGAACACTCATTTTGACGATGAGATAGTAACAGAGAAGCTCTCAGAGTTTGAAGCGATGTATGAACCTGAAATGAAGAAAAATATAGAGCGCTGGGACGAACCAGAAAGCATGGAAAAATGGCACGAAAATGTTGATGTGATGAGACAGTTTGGTCAAGTACGTGATGACTATATGTACGCCCATTTAATTGACTATCTTCAGTTAGATGGATACGCTGATCTTACGTTTGATATCAAAGGAGATCATGAAGTAGAAATATATGGAGAAGAAGTACCGCTAGAAAACGGCCAATGGGAAGGTAAGTATCTAGCAGGAGTTCCGCTTGAAATAAGAGTGGATGGAAAACCGGCCAAACTTACTTCTAGTAACGCGGATGCGGAATCCGTTGATGAAGACGGCAGACTGATTATTTCGGCAGATGGAAATACGGAAATCGAACTTGCCAGTAATGACGGACAAGCAATCGGCACAATCCAAGTCGAAGGATCTTCTGTCCAAAAAGAAAATATCACCGTAGAATCCGGTGAAACCATCAATTGGTCTGAAGAAGGAAGTGCAGAGGGTGCTTATGCTTCCATCAGCAACCCGGACCTGGGAGAGACAGACGGGGAACAATTCACCGCTGAAGGAGCTGGAGAAGGACTACTGACCATTCATAATGAAAATGACGAAGTAACTGCTATGGCGAGAGTAAAAGTAATAGATCCAGCTGATGAAGCTCGTGTTTATAATGAGGATCATCCAGCTGCAAAGTTTGAAGGAAGCTGGCAGGAAAGCACGAATGAAGAACACCATGAAGGAACAGCTGCGTTTAGCGACATAGCTGGAGATAAAGTAGAAATTACTTTTAAAGGAACAGGCATCCGCTGGTTTGGTTATGAAGGAGTTACTCAGGGAATAGCAGAAATCGAAGTAGATGGAGAAAAAACGGAAGTAGATACTTTCGCAGAAGAACCTGCTTTTAACAAAGAATTATACAGCGTCGAGGGGTTAGAGGATAAAACGCATACCTTAACAATTGCAGTAAGTGGAGACCACCACGAGGATGCTGTGAACCACCGTGTTCACATCGACAGTTTTGAAGTTATACAATAATAAAAATAGAACAAAAAAGTCAGGAAGCGAGCTTCCTGACTTTTTTCGGGTTGAAATATAGGAAGATCTGAAAAAGCGGCATGAAGAGTTGCAAGAGGAGAAGAGCAGAAGAGTTGTATCAGAGAAAAAAAAGCGCAGAATCAAGAGGATAAGCGCTGAAACAACTATTTTTCGTTTCAATCGTTTAACTTTAGCGAGTGCATCTTTTTTACATTTATTCTAATAGAATTGACAGAATCCGACAGTTGGAATATTCTACTATTAGTATAAATTTCATAGTTTCATAAGATTTTACATATTGGGAGAGGATTTAGAAAAATGAATGTAAAAAATGTAATGAAACACGGGGTTACTGCTGCGCTTTCCATGACGCTGTTTTTTACGGCAGCTCAAGGCGCTGGAGCTGCGTCGTTTCAAGTTGGGCCGGGAGTGTCCTATAATAGTGATTCGAGTGCTGGAGCAAGTGTTTTAACGATCGATTTAACAGATGAACATAGTAAACTTGATATCGGAGTGCCTAATCCGCTTAATCAGCTGCAAACGACATCACAGCAGGCAAGGAACGCTTCTTCAGAAGGTAATAGAGTAGTTGGTGCGATCAATGCTTCTTTTTTTGATATGGGCGCAGGCTCTAGTCAGCTGCCGTTTAGTATTATCACTAAAGATAACGAGATTATTAGTTTCGGACAAATCTCGGATGGCAGACAACACTATCGGAGTGAACCAATTGTGTTTGGAGAAAGAAGCAATGGAAAAGTTTTCATTGGGGAATATGATGCCAAGGTAACGGCCGAAGTGAACGGAAAATCGGTAAGCGTAAATAATATTAATAACACCCGCCGCAAAAATGAAGCGGTTTTGTTTACTCCTTCTTACATAAATGATAGGACAGGCACCAATTCATATGGAATAGAAATTGTGGTGGAAAACGCTTCAGGGAGTCCTGGAAGCTTTTCGTTTGGCGATGAAATCAGTGGAACCGTTTCAGAAGTACGAGATTACAATGAAAATGGAAATTCGCGTATCCCAACTAATGGATTTGTCCTTTCTGCTAACGGAATGAAGTATGATCAATTAAAAGATGTAAAAGCTGGCGACTCTATTACAGTCGGAGCTTCTATTAATGACCGCTGGCAAGACGCTTCCTTTATTTTAGGAAGCGGGCCTCAGCTCGTTCACAATGGTGAAGTAGACATAACAATGGATCCAAACAGCTGGCGGTATACGTTAAAAACGGCCCGCACAGCGGTAGGCGTAGATGCTTCCGGTAATAAAGCGTATATGGTCACTTTAGATCGAGCAGACATCGGTGAGCTGGCAAACTATATGAAAAGATTAGGTGCAGATCGAGCGCTGAACTTTGATGGCGGCGGTTCAACTACCTTAATAGCAAGAAATCATGGAGATGAGTTTGCTAGTGTCATGAACAATCTTTCAGCAGGCAGCGAGCGTTCTGTCTCTTCTACCCTACAGGCAGTAAGTACGGCTCCAACTTCTGACTTGGCACGTCTTATTCTCTCTAGAGAAAGCGGTACACTGCTAGTAGGTCATAAGATGGATATGTCTTATTCCTACGGCATGGATAAATATTATAATCCAGTAGACGTAAACGGCAGTGAAATCAGCTGGAGTGTCAGCAATAACACTGGCTCTATGAGCGGCAGCACTTTTACTGCAGAAGAGGCAGGGGAAGGACGCATTCAAGCGAATTTTAATGGCAATCAAGTAGGGTCAACATCTGTAAAAGTAACCAACACGTTTTATTCTTGGAATCTATCGCATTCTCAACTGAACATTGGCACCGGGGAAACTGTAACATTGTCAGCAAGCCCGGAACTATCTAACGGAGAAAAGCTGTTATTTAACTCCTCTCGGATCGAATGGGAAGTCAGCGGTGATATTGGTACCATTAACAGCAATGGGCGATTTACAGCCAGCAGTGAAAAAGGTTCTGGCACCATTACTGCAAAACTGGCCGGAAATGAAAAAGAAATACCTGTTCAAGTAAACGCACCGGCCATGTTTAGCGATGTCAGCCATGATTACTGGGCAGCAAGCGAAATTGAATACCTTGCAGAACGTGAGATTGTGAGCGGTTATGAAGATGGAACGTACCGTCCCGGTATGAAATTAAAACGTTCTCAAGCAGCAAGCATGCTTTCTAGATCATTCGATTTTGACCGAATTAATCGACCGGATCCTGGGTTTAAAGATGTAGATCAAGATTTTCATGCTTATTCCGTTATAGCAACGGTAGCGGATGAAGGCTTAATGCGCGGCGACGGTAATTCCTTCCGTCCGAACGGGGATCTGACTCGTGCTCAGATGGCTGTAATTCTCGCACGTGCATTTAAGCTCGAGAGTGAGCCTGCAAACACATTTAATGATGTAGATTCCAATTACTGGGCTTATGAAGAAATTGAGGCACTGGCTGCACATGACATAGGCCGCGGCAGTGATGGCAGCTTCCGTCCCGGAGAAGCTGTTACACGAGCCCAATTCGCGACATTTATGAAACGAGCATTAGAAAATTTATAAAAAAATTAATTGCTCCTGCCCTTGTGGTTTTTCACATGGGCAGGAGCTTTTTAATGCATTGTGGAGGTCCAGACCCCGCAAGAACAAATTTGTAGCATTTTTATTTATTTTTCTAAACATAAATTTGCGAAAACGGCTCATAAAAGAAAAAAATACGATCAAATCAAAAAAGTTATGCCTGTAAATGCAAAGGTACGTCTTTCCCCTATGCATATAAAAACCCCTTCTGCCTACATAAGACGGAAATGGGTTATTTTTATTTACTTTTCTATTTTCATTTAATGATTCTTATTTTTTTGAACCGGGTACGCTTGCCAGCTGCTCAAATCAATTTCTTCATCACTTACAAGCTCTTGCGGGAAAATAAAAGTCCAAGGTTTGCTCGTGTTTGCTTTTACTTCAAATTTATCGAGCGTAAACCCGCCTTTAGCAATGGTTTCGCCGCTTGCATCTTCTACTTGCAGAGGAATTTGTTCCAGATTAATATTTTTATTGCTGCCGTTACGGATAAGCATAGTAACGTGCAGGTCTCCGTTTTCTTTTCGAAGGGCTTTTAATCCCATAAAGTTTACTTCTCCAGGTTTGGGAGGAGTCAAGTTATCTACCATTTCCTGCAGTTTCACTTTGTCTTTTTCCGCTAAGGACTGTTCCCAGCTGTTTTCAAGAGAAAGGCTGTGTTTACGGGAGGATGGTTTTAGCTGAAAGGCCAGTTTCCATCCCTCATTTGGAAGTTCGGTTATAAATAAGTCGGTACCGGCAAAAGAAAATTTCCAAGGACGGCTGCTTTTACCTGGAATTTCTCCTGCCTGGGATAAGTCCATCGTTTTTCGTCCAAGTACTTTGTCTGTACTGTCAAGCAGTACTAACGTTGTTTCATGAAGTTTAATCGTTTTATTTAAGCTGTTGCGAATAAATGCAGTGACTTGATATTGTCCGTCTTTTTCTTCTTGAAGACTGATGCCCGAAAGCGAAATTTGATTTGGTTTTAACGGCGGACACTCCATGTTCAAAAACTGAAAGGAATATTGGTCTTCTTTGGAGATGGTCCATTCAGGATGAATTGACAGGTCTGTCTCTACTTTTTGTTCGGTGTCGTCTGTTTCGCTTGTTTCATTTAATAGTTCTTCGGAAGAAACGGTCGTTTCGTTTCCTTCCATCTTTGGTTTGCCGTTTCCTTTTTTACGAAAAAATGAGAGCATTATTTTTTCACCTCTTCTGGCTGCACTAATGGTCGTATTAATTTAGATAAATGAACGGAAACGTCTTGTTCAATCATATCGTACATTCTTGCAAATAATTCATATCCTTCCCTGGTAAAGACGCGCATAGGATCTTCTTGCTGATAGCTTCGCAGCCCAATCCCTTCTTTTAATCGTGTCATTTCTTCTAGATGACTTAGCCAATGACGGTCAATAGTTGTTAATAGTACTTTGCGGGCCTGGGTTTGGACACCGCTTTTCTCACGAAAAGCTTCCACTTTTTTTAAGTATTCTACTGTACTTTCTTCCACAATCTCCAAGATGTCGCGGCGGTCTTCTACGTTTTTAGGAAGCTGTATTTTAGGGTTTAGTACAATATGATTTAACCGGCTTTGCAGTTCTTCCATATTCCAGTCATCGGGCAGGTATTCATCGCCGCAATAGTTTTCCACAAGCTTCTTCGTACTGGATTGAACCATATCGATCCATGTGCTGAGCGGATCTTTGTTTTCGAGCACTTTATCACGCAGCGTGTAAATGACATTTCGTTGTTCATTGGCGATGTCGTCCAGTTTAAGCGTATATTCACGGAAGGAAGCATTTGCATTTTCGCACATTTCTTGGGCAAGATTTACAGCACGGTGCGCGTCTTCATTTAAAACTTTCCCAACTGTGTCTGTTTGTAAGTTTTCTTGTAATTTTTCAATGTCTTCTTCTCCGAAGCGAAGCAGCATATCATCTTCTAATGAAAGAAACATTTGGGTTTCTCCGGGGTCTCCCTGACGTCCGGAACGTCCTTTTAACTGGTTATCGATACGACGGTTTTCGTGACGTTCGGTGCCAAGCACAAACAAGCCTCCCACTTCTGCCGCGCCTTCTCCAAGCATGATATCTGTACCTCGTCCAGCCATATTTGTAGCGATCGTTATCTGACCTTTTTGACCAGCAAGAGATATTAATTGTACTTCTTTTTCTACACTTTTCGCATTTAACAATTCATAAGGAACTTTTTGTTCATCCAAGTAGCGTGCCATCGTTTCGGACTGAATAATAGAGGATGTTCCAATTAAAACAGGCTGGCCTTTTTGATAGCGTTGTTTCACTTCCCTTGCGACAGCATGGTATTTTTCTTCTGCTGTTGCAAAGATAATATCCTCTCTATCTTCTCGAATGCGTGGTTTGTTTGTTGGAATTTGGATGACATCCATCCCGTACAAGTTTCTGAATTCTTGTTCTTCTGTTTTCGCTGTTCCAGTCATTCCGCATATTGTCGGATACATTCTAAAGTAGTTTTGCACGGTGATTTGGGCCTGTGTCTTGTTTTCTTCTGTAATTTCAAGAGCTTCCTTTGCTTCTAAGGCTTGGTGGAGGCCATCACTGAAACTGCGCCCATCCATAATGCGTCCCGTAAACATATCAACTAGCTTAATTTCTCCTTCTTTTACGATGTAATCCACATCGCGTTTAAACATTACACGTGCACGAAGAGCTTGCAGAACAAAATGGTACAGAGTATGGTGTTCTAAGTCATACAGGTTATCAATGCCAAATGCTCTTTCGACTTTCGTAATGCCGGCATCTGTTAAACTAACAGACTTTGAAATGGGGTCATATAAGTAGTCTTTCTGTGCATCAAAGCTGCGCGACATTTTTGCACAAATTTGATAGAGGCTTGGGTTTACCTGTGTTTTTCCAGCAATGATAAGCGGTGTTTTTGCTTCATCCACGAGGACGCTGTCAATTTCATCAATAATTGTAAAGTTATATGGTCTTTGCACTTTTTCAAAGGAGTTGTACACCATATTGTCTTTTAAGTAATCAAAACCGAACTCGTTTCCGACTCCGTATGTAATATCTGCTTGATAAGCTTTCTTTTTCTCTTCTTTAGCAAGCCGGGGGACATTTAATCCGACGCTTAGTCCGAGAAATTCGTGTACTTGTCCAATAAGTTCACGGTCACGACGGGCTAAGTATTCATTTACCGTGATAACATGGACGCCTTTTCCTTCTAATGCGCGCAGATAGCTCGGAAGGGATGCAACTAATGTCTTGCCCTCCCCTGTTACCATTTCGGCAATATCTCCGTCGTTTAATGTCAATCCGCCGAGAAGCTGAACGTCATAATGACGAAGGCCGATCACGCGTCGGGAAGCTTCCCGAACGACGGCAAAAGCTTCTTCTCTTAACCTTTGTACGCTTTCTCCATTTTGAATCCGTTCTTTGAATTCTTCGGTTTTCTTTTGCAAACCTTCATCAGACAGTTTTTCTATTTCCGGTTCAAGTTTATTAATCCGATCTACGATTTTATTATATTTTTTCAATCGGCGCTGCTGCTCGTCTCCGATTATTTTTTTCAGTGAACCAATCATGTTGTTCTCTCCTTATTCATTCGATCATTCTATCCATAACTTATTTCAGTATATCATTAATTCCTCTATTATTTCATTACTCCATAGGCTATTTTCCGAAATGACGATTGGAAGAGGCTGGATAATCAACTATAATATTAGTAGTTTCATAGAAGGGGGCCAAAAGAATGAATAAATGGCTGGCAGCTGCAGCAATTGCAGGAGCAGCAGTATTATTTAGCACGCCGGGATTTGCCGCAGATGATGAGGCAAAAACACCAGGGGAAGAAGAATTGTCTTTTAAAGAAAAGAAAGACTTATTGACAGAAACGGCTTTAGAGCATGATATCCCGCCGGAAATTTTAAAAGCAATAGCGTTTGAGGAAACCGGTATGCGCCAATTTGATGACGAAGGAAATCCGATTCGAAACGAAAATGATGACGGCGGTATTGGCATGATGCAGGTGACGTTGAATGAAGACGACTTGGAAAATCGACAGGTAGATCGAGAAAGACTTGAAACAGACACGGCGTATAACATTGAAGTCGGTGCCGATCTCCTTAACGAAAAATTTGAATGGTCCGGCAGTGTTATTCCTCAAGTAAATGACGGTGACAGAGAAGTCCTTGAAAACTGGTATTTTGCCGTTCTTGCATATAATGGATTAGACCGCCGGAACGATCCAAACGAGAATGACCATACATACCAAGATGATCTGTATGAATCGTTGGCAGATAACAATTTGTTTGAGACAGATTTTGACTTGCCGGAATTTGAAGCTCAATACCGGGATGATGGAAATAGAATGTGGTTTTCGGAGGATCAATTGAACATAACAACCGAACAAACAACTCGTTCTCTGCAAATGTTTGAAGAAGGGGACAAGGTTTACAGTTATAGCAAAGATGTTTCTGCCATTCGTTTCCGGGAAGAGCCAGCTGTGTCTTCACGAGAAGTAGGGGAGGTTGCACTCTATACACCTCTAACTGTAGAAGGGCCGCTTGAACATGACAATAACATTGCCAATCATTTTGGCTTTTATCCACTTTATTATGCTGATATTCACGGCTATATGGCAAGTACCTATGTACGTGAAGGAACGGTGACTGTATTTTCTGATGTTCGTAGACAAGAGCTTACAGAAGCTGTGGGGTTTTTAGAGGTTCAAGACATAATCAGCGGGTATCCTGATGGAACGTTCCGGCCAAATGAACCTATTTATAGAAGGCATGCTGCTTCGATGTTGTCTAAAGCACTCGGTCTTGAAGTTCCAGAGGATTATGAGTTGAAAGCAGCGGATATGAATAAGGATGATTTAGGTTATAAAGCAATGAAAACCGTCGAATACCATGGCTTTATGACAGGAAGCGGAGAAAACATCCGTCCGAATGAAAATATGACAAGAGCACAAATGGCTTCTGTACTGGCTGCTGCTTTTGAAGCCAAACTCCCGGCTGATCCAAAAGCCCATCAATTTGAAGATGTACCTTTAGATTTTTGGAATTATAATGCGATCAATATATTGTATCAAAGCGGTTTAACCAATCAGGATCCATATCGTCCCGGGGAAGATGTAACACGTTCTCAATTTGCTTTGTTTCTGCAAAGAGCGATGATGATGGAAGAGTAAACGAATTTACAAAAAGCGGCCGCCGGTTACGGCAGGCCGCTTTTCTATTTACTATGAGTGAACGGAGTCTTACACAAAGTGGTGGTGCGTTATTCTTCCATCGAAGCATTTAAGTAGTCTTTATAGAGATTATAGCTTTCATCTCCGTAACGGTTTAAAAAGTCGGACGTCGGTTCAAACGCTTGTGTAAGCGCATCTTTTTCACCCTCTGTGTTGTCCATTGCCGCGTACACTTCGCTCATTCGATAAAAATGAGTGGGATCTTCGGCATCAAGCGCTGTAAGGGTATCGTAACGTTCCAAACTATTATTATACTCTCCAACAGCAAAATAAGCTTGTGCTAAGGCTAACAACAAATCCCGCCCTGGCTGTTCACCGTTATTTTCTTTCTTTTCTTCCAAATCGAACAGCAGCTCCGCTCCTTTTTCGACATCATATTCAGAGTCTATTAGAAGCTTGGCATAAGCAATCGTATTTTCTTCACTTTCCGGGTCAAGCTGGTACTGCTCTTCCATCATGGCAACAGCATCTTCCACTAAAGCCTGGGAAGGTTCGTTGGAACGCTGAACATGAGCTTGCAGCGCCTCGGTGTACCGGCGGGAAAAAGGAGCAGCTTCCTCTTCTTCCTCTGCCTGCAGTTCACGTAAATAAATAATGATTTCGTTATAATTACCGCGTTTTATTTCATCTTCCATAATGCTGTTTATGTTGCTTGTAGAAAGGTCTTCGAGCCGAAAACGATCAGCAAGTTCCTGTAGTGTTTCTTCATTGTAAGTAAAATTTTCATCTTGATAAGCGTATTTATCGGTATCTATCGCTTCTTCTTCTGCAAGGTGGCGGTTCATTCCGTACGAGGAACAACCCGAAGAAATCAATAAAAAGGAAAGAAGCCCTGCTGCAGTTTGTTTTTTTATCATTCTATCACCTGTTCTTTAAACTCTTCTTAAAAGCAATAACTTCTCTATTTTAAACGAAAATGAAAAGAAAAGAAATACCAGCTGGGCTTGTAAGATACAGAGGTATTCAATCTCTAAGTCTTGTAACACAATTTTAATATAATCATTATTATTTTACTATTTTTGATAATTTTATACATAAATCTAGTTTATCTTTCTTTTCCATGCTATTCTTATGTGCAGAAGGAAAAGATTGGTGAAATCTGTCTGCATCTGCTATGAAAAAAGACATGAGAAAAAAGATGTCAGATTTATTTCTAAATTATTTCACTTTCAAAAAGACAACACCCTGAGAGAGCAGAGAAGGGGATCAACACCAAAGAGGAGGAACAAGTCTTTGTTTAAGAAAATTTCATATGTGCTGCTTGCTCTGTCTCTCCTGCTTTCCATCTTTCCGACGCTCGGGTTAGAAAAAGCGAAAGCAAGTGACAGGTATTCTGACGTAGGCAGTAATCATTGGGCGTTGGACGAAATTATGTATTTAGCGGATGAAAAAGTTGCTACTGGTGATGATACAGGAAGGTTTAGAACAACAGAACCCCTAACACGTGCACAGGCATCTGTAATAATGACAAACGCTCTTGGGGCAAGTGGCCTAAATCGATCAGCCGCTTCTTTTTCAGATGTAAACCGAAACTTTTGGGCATACACTCGCATTGAGCGGGCAGCAGAAATGGGGATTTTCCAGGGGAATAATGGAAAGTTCAGTCCGAATGACAGCATTGAAAAAGCTCAAGTAGCCGCAGTGGTGGCACGGGCCTTTTTTGGACAAGAATCGCAGAACAATGACAGCAGTTTAAATTACGGTGATATCTCAAATAGTTTTTGGGCTCATGGTTACATAGCAACTCTCGTAGATAACAGTATTATAGAAGATAAAGGAAATTATGAACCAAACCAGCCAGCAACCCGCGCTGAATTTGCAGTATTCTTAGCAAGAGCCATGAATGAAAATCTTCGTATTTCTGAAGAGAATGATGAAAAAGAGGAAGAAGACGGAACTGACAAGGAACCTTCTGAGAAGGAAGTTTTGTTTGAAGGAATTGTAGATGCAAGCACGCCATTAAACGTCAGAAAAGGACCAGGTATGAACCATGGTGTTATCGAAACATTACGTGATGGCACAAAAGTAGACGTTTACGGTATTGAAGGCAGCTGGCTTGTAATCTATGTAAATAATCAAAAAGGATATGTGCATCAAAATTACATAGACGAAGCGGATGGAGTAGGTTCAGATGATAGCAGCAAACCAGCAGAACCTATTGCAAAAGCGAAAGTTACCGCCTCAACGTTATTGGTCCGCTCTGGCCCAAGTGCGAGCTATAACAGTGTAGGAAGCTTAAGTCAAGGAGACGTTGTTGACATTTATGAAGAAACAAGCGGCGATTGGGTTTTAATTAAATTTAATGGGGATTGGGCATATACTCACAGCGGCTACTTGAACGACAAAACTGCCGATAAAACGATCGTGATCGATGCAGGACACGGAGGACATGATCCTGGAGCTCAAGGTAATGGCTTAGTAGAAAAAAATGTCGTGCTCTCTGTCGCACTTAAAGTAGAAGATCTGTTAGAAGATGACGGCGTAGATGTGGTGATGACACGCCGAAATGACACATTTATTTCACTGAGCGGACGGGTGAACATCGCGGAACGAGCAAATGCTGATTCCTTTGTTAGTATTCACGCAAATGCTGCCAGTGCGGCAGCTGAAGGGGCAGAAACCTTTTACAACAACAGCAGCAAGGCAAGAGAAAGCCGTGAATTAGCAGAAGCTATTCAAGACCGCCTTGTCCGTGACACGGGTATGAGCTACCGTCGTGTAGCAAACGCAGGCTTTTACGTTATTAAAAATACAACCATGCCTAGCACGTTGATTGAATTAGGGTTTCTTACTAACTCTAAAGATGCCAGCCGCATGAAAAAAGCAGGTTACAACGACAAAGCAGCAAAGGCAGTCTATAATGGCATAAAAGATTATTATGATTGGTAATCTATGAAACGTATTCCCACTTGAAGAGGCATATAAACCTTCAAGTGGGATTTTTTTCTTAATTGTAGGTTTTATTGAAAGATAGCTCTCTATTTTGGAGCGCGAAATGGTAAAATATATAAAGAAGCTGTTTTAATCTAGGCAAAAAGAGGAATAGATTACTAGATTTTTCTTCCGCAGACACTGGACAGGGGGCGAATGGATGTTGAAAAAATTAGCTCTACCTTTTTTTCTGCTTTTATTAATATTTGCTTTTCCATTATCGCTTGAAGCAGAGGTTTCTTTTGAAGATGTAGAGAGCTCGTTTTGGGCAGCCGAAGAAATTCAATTTATTGCTGACCAAGACGTAGCAGGAGGGTATAAGGATAATACATTTCGGCCTAAAGAAAACGTAAGCCGCGCCCAAACAGCGAAAATGATTTCAAAAGCACTGGATTTAGAGGCAGGCAACCAGCAAGACATTGAATTTAACGATGTTGAAAAAGATCATTCTTTTTATCCGGAAATAGCTGCTGTGGCTGAAAACGGAATCATGAATGGCAGCAATGGGAACTTTCGTCCGAATGAATCGTTAAGCCGGGCTCAAATGGCTGTTGTTCTTTCCCGGGCATTTCATTTGAAAACAAAAGAAGATGTTTCTTTTTCGGATATCTCAGAGGAGTACTGGGCAGCTTCCTCAATTCAAAGGTTGGCAGCAAATAGGATTACGAGCGGTCATTCAGATGGCAGCTTTGGACCAGGGGAGAAAACGACAAGAGCTCAATTTGCTGTTTTTCTTGCCCGGGCAATGGAAGAAGAGTTTCGAGTAGAAGAAGTAAACTTGCCGCCTTCTGATGTGAACAGCGAAGAGAAAGCTTGGCATTTTAACGGCATCACCGTAGGAGATTCCACAGAGCAGCTTGAGAGTACATTAGGAGAAGCGGAAGCTGAAGAAGAAAGCCGTTATGGTTTTGAATGGAAAATTTACCACGATGGATATAGTAATTATGTTCAATATGGCGTAGAAAAGGAAGAAGTTGTAGCAATATACTCCAATCAAGATACATGGAGAGACGAAAATGGCCTGCGTTTAGATGATCGTAAAAAAGATGTGCTGGAGGCATATGGTGATCCGCTTCAATATATTCAAAAAGGTGGTTCAAACTTCAGTACAGAGACCGAAGAATCTGGCACGTACAAAACGGATGGCCGCTATACTACTTTCTTCTATGACAAACATAGAGATAAGCGGATAACAGCTGTACTTCTTGTCAGCAGTGAAGTAGAAGAAGAGTTCAGCCAATATTATGCAGAACCAACAAAGAACTTAAAAGAAAGCTATGAACGTCAAGTATTTCATTTAGCCAATGCGCAAAGAAAGCGCTACGGCAGAGGCATTTTAGAATGGGATGACACAGCAGCAGCTACCGCCCGTGCTCACAGTGCAAATATGGCAAGAAATCATTTCTTTGAACATACCAATCCGGATGGAGAAGATCCATTTGATCGAATGGTAGAGGACGGCATTACCTTTTACAATGCTGCTGAAAACATCGCATACGGTCAGGTCAGCCCGATTTTTGCCCACCAAGGCTGGATGAATTCTAAAAGCCACCGTGATTCACTGCTCGGCAACTATGAACGTTTAGGAGTCGGGGTAGCTTTTGATGAATCAAGAAAGCAGCCATATTACACGCAAAACTACTACACACCGCGATAGGTGTGACGAGGAACCGTCCTAAAAGTCAGGGGCGGTTCTTTTTGTACTATAGGAATGTTTAACTTTGTTAAAAGATCAAAGTATAAGAAAAACCACGACTTTCAACGTACAGGACGTACTAATGAAGCCGTTGCCACAGGACGTACTTCCACAGGATGTGGTGACTTCTACGTTGCACATAGGACGTGTGCGTTTTTAGTAGAAGTTCCTTTAACTTAGGCGGTTTCCTTTACATGGCGGTAAGCCAAGCTTTTCTAGCCCTGAATCGAAAGTTAGCAGCACAAAAAGAAAGGGAAGAAGATCTGAATAAAGTAAGAGAAGTGCTGAATAGAAGTACAAAAAGTATTGAATCAAAAAAGAAAAATAGTAAGCGGTTTACATACCCCAATAATTTACTCGTTAAACTTGAAAATCGTGCTATTCTCACATTCTCCTTCAAATGTTCCTTCCATCTCTTTTGACAAGAAATCGAAACTAGTCTAGCTGGCTGCGGGGGTGTATAATAGAGAAGATGGTAATATACGTATGCTGCGTGTCTTATCCGAGGAGGCACGCAGCATTGTCTTGAGTGAATGAAAAGCTTATTTTCTATACATAAATTAAAAGAAAAGGTTAGGTACGTACACTTATGAAGGTTGGAATTATAGGAAACTACGGCCATAACAACAATGGGGATGAAGCGATTCTTTCTGGATTGCTTCATCAATTAACAAATACTGGTCAAGTAGAAAAAGAAGATATCGTCGTGTTTAGTAATGATCCATCAAACACAAAAGCAAGACATGGTATCGCTTCTTTTCCCCTGTTGTATAAGGAAGGAAATGTATTAAAATCTGGTGTGAAAACGATAAAAGAAAGCCGGAAAGTCATGAAACAGCTCGATCTGCTTATCATCGGCGGAGGAGGCTTGTTAATGGATATGTATAAGCGCGATGCTCCTTTATACAGTGTTCTTGGTTTAACGGGGAAGTTCAGCGGGTGCCGCGTCGCTGTACATGGGGTAGGGGCAGGACCGATCACAACAGCTCCAGGGAAATTTTTTATTAAAAAACTGCTTCAGGCCTCTTCCTCGGTGGCGGTCCGTGATGAAAAATCAAAGCAACTTTTAAAAAAAATTGGCGTCCAAAAGAATGTGGAAGTTATTTATGATCCAGCTTTTTCCGTTCCCGTTCAAGAGCCGCATCACCGTACAAGCTCCATTCAGAAGGTGGGGGTAACCGCTGTTCCTTATTTTAGCCAGCAGTATTGGCCGACGCCTGATATAGAAAAATATGAAGGATATTTAAACGGGATGGCTGCTTCTCTTGATCGTCTCATTACCGAAAAAGGGGTCAAAGTGACTTTTTTTTCAACAAAATATCCAGAAGATGTGCAGGTGACAAAAGATATCGCTGCGAAAATGAAACAGCAGAAACATTGCCGCATAGTAGAAGACAACCTGCCGCCGGAAGGTATAGTGAACATAGCCTCTGCACAGGATTTGATTATAGGTACGCGCCTGCATTCGCTCATTTTATCAGTTAACGCTGAAACACCCGTTATTGGCGTGGAATACCATAAAAAAGTAAAAGACTTCATGAGTGAAATAGAAAAAGAGCCATATTCTGTCTCGATAGACAAGCTGCAGAATAAAGAACACGGTATCTTCCATGCTTTTGAGCAGGCAGAAAACAAATGGCTGGAATTACAAGAAAACACAACAGCAGTTTCAAACAAGCTGAAACAAAAAGCAGCAGAAGGCATGAAACTGCTAGGATTCTAGCGTCAGAAAGATTACGTATATGGATAGACTTTAAAATGAAAAAACTCTCACCATTTTTGTAAAAAGGTGAGAGTCAAAACGGCTGAAAATAGCAGCTGTTTCTCGTGAAAATATAGAAACGAATGGTGTGACAACGTATGTTTAATCGGTATCTGCCAGTAGAGAGAGCAAATCAATTTCTATTAATGGGAACGGTACTATTGGTAATTTGGACTTCATTTGAATTGCTTTTTACACGCATTTGGAATAATTGGCTGCCTATCGTGCCGAGTTTACTAGGATACGCCAGTGAAGGGCTTTTGCTTTTAATGGCAGCTGTCGTTCTTTTTCATCCTGAAATAGGGCGAAAACATTTAATAGAAAAAATGAAAAATCCTTTAAACAAAAGTCTGTTTATCTTTTTTGGTTTTGTGTTATTTAGTTTGTTTGTTAATAATGTACCGTTTGCGCAAGGTGTATTTGGGGTGCGCGCTTTATTTCAGTTTTTAATCCTGTTTTTCATTTTGCTGGCCATGGATATACCAGAGCGTTGGGTGAAACGGCTTTTTCATATCATTCTTGGGCTCGGCGTTATGCAGGCGGTAATTGGGATATTTCAAATTATCCTGGGCATTCCACTACCGCTTAGAAACACAGAAGAGCGTCGCAGCATCTCTATCGGAGAAGAAATTAGAGCGTTTGGACTGATGGATTCGAGTAATACGCTCGGGGGATATTTAGTTGCTATTCTGCTTCTGCTTGCGATGTATATCTTTGTATTCCGCCAGCAGCTTAGTAAAAAACAATTAATGATTTACGGATTGATCGGGCTTGTCTTACTGGCTGGTATGGGATTGACATTTTCCCGTCAGGCATTTCTTGCTTTAATCGCCTGCTTTGGTTTAATAGGATTGATTTTTAGAAAAAACAAAGCATTTCGGATCATGCTGTTTGCCTCGATTGGACTGTTTGTTGTTTTTGCAGCGGGGTACGGACTAGCTCTTACTTTTTTCGAAGGATTTGCCCAACGCAACTTATATACACTGGATTTATCGAAAAACTACCGCTACTTAATTGTGTTAAGCGGCCTGCTTGTGTTTACATTCAGCCCTGTTTTTGGTGTGGGACCTGGAATGTTTGGCAGCAACGCAGCCTTCTTTTTTGATTCGAAGTTTCATCAGTTTATGCACGAAGACCTTCCAACGACGATGACAACCGTCGATAATAACGCATTGTATGTCCTGGTGGAATACGGAGTAATCGGGATTATTTTACTCGCATTGATCATCACAGCGATTTTGAAAACATGCGGGAAAATGGCAGTCTCTGATGACTCGAAACAACGCTGGCTCGGTCTTTTCATCATTACATTTAGTGTTGCCTGGTTTTTTATGGGGCTCTTGTCGACGGCTTGGGAAAATCATCAGATTGCATTATTTTTCTGGCTTTTCCTTGGTATTTCAGTGAATTGGTTCAAACGTACACATACGGAGGAATAATGAAATGCGAATTCTAGTTATTAGCAATATGTATCCTTCACATGCTGCCCCGACGTTTGGCATCTTTGTAAAAAATCAAGTAGAAGCGTTGTCCAAACAAGGAAATGAAGTAGACGTTGCAGCAATAAACAATCCAAAAATGGGCAAAAAAAATGTCTTGAAAAAATATAGTTCATGGCTGCTAGGAGCAGCAAAGCGTCTTGCTTTTGGCGGAAAATCATATGACGTAGTCCACGCTCATTATGCATTTCCATCCGGTATGATTGCACGATGGTTCCACCGACGTTACGGCATCCCATATGTGGTAACCTGTCACGGCGGCGACCTTAATAAGATGGCAAAAAAAGGAGCATTTTTTCAAAAGCAGACAGAACGCATTTTACGTGACGCCGCACATGTGATTGTTGTCGGGCGTGATTTAGAGGAGCAGGTGCTTCACCATTTTCACGTGCCAGAAGAAAAGGTATCGGTTTTTAGTATGGGAGTGAACCGCAAAGTGTTTTATCCGCGCCCGCAAGAGGAAATGCGGGAAATGCTGAAACTTTCTCCTGATCAAAAACACCTTCTGTATGTTGGAAACATTATTGAAGAAAAAGGGATTGGCGACTTAATTGAAGCTCTTGCGCTTTTGAGGGAAAATATGCCAGAAACAGTACTGCATGTGGTCGGGCAGCCGAAACAAGAAGAATACTTTGAAAAGCTGAAGCAGCGGATTCAAGCTTTAAACCTGACAGAACACGTCAAATTTCAAGGCTCAAAATCCCAAACCGAAGTAGCAGACTGGATGAGCGCGGCCGATGTGTTCGTGCTGCCTTCGCACATGGAAGGTTTTGGATTAGTAGCAGTGGAAGCCATGGCTTGTGCGACACCGGTAGCTGGAACGGATACAGGCGGCTTGATGCACTTGCTGGCTGGTGACGCCGGAGCGGTGGCAGAGCCGCAAAATCCGCGTTCGCTTGCAGAAACCATACAGAAAGTGCTCCGAGACGAGAGTTATAGAAGAATCCTCGTGAATAACGGCAAGCAGCAAGCTGAAGCAAATGATGCGGAGAACATTACAGCAAACGTTTTAACCATCTATCAGAATGCACAACAGAGGCAGGGTGAATAACATGAGCAAAAAACGTAAAAAAGTGTTGTTTATTTCATCGGTTGGCGGCCATTTAACACAATTAATGCAGCTAAAGCCTTTGTTTGAAAAATATGATTACTACTTAGTGACGGAAAAAACAGAAGTAACTGCTGCTATGAAAAAAAAGCATCCGATGTCATTTCTCGTGTATGGAGCTCGCAACTATCCGATCAGCTATCTATTTAAATTTTCGTTTAACTGTTTTAAATCACTCGGCATATTTTTGAAGGAGCGGCCGGATGTGGTAGTCACCACAGGGGTCCATACCGCCGTACCAATGTGTTATATTGCGAAGCTTTTCCGTAAAAAAGTCGTTTTTATTGAAAGTTTTGCTAAAACATCGTCACCAACACTTTCAGGAAAGCTTGTTTATCCTATTGCTGATTTATTTATTGTCCAATGGGAAACGATGCTTGAACATTACCCGAAAGCAATACATGGGGGGTCCATCTATTGATCTTTGTAGTATTAGGAACGCATGAGCTTCCTTTCACGCGCTTATTAGATGAAATCGAGTATCTCGTTAAAGATGGAACCATTACAGAAGACGTGCTCGTACAAAACGGCCACACGAAATATGAATCGGAAACATTGAATTTGGTGCCGTTTATGAGTTTTGAAGAAATGGACCAAACGTTTGATAAAGCACGGATTATCATTGCTCATGGCGGTACAGGATCGATTATCACGGGAGTGAAAAAAGGAAAATCTGTTATTGCGGTCCCGCGGCTGGCAGAGCATGGAGAGCATAATGACGATCATCAGATAGAAATAGTCGAGCAATTCGATTCAGCCGGTCATATTATCGGTACAGAAAGTCCAGCAGAGGTAGAACAGGCCCTGAAACGAGCGGAAACATTTGAACCGGTCCCGTTTCAAAGCGGAAAAGAAAAAATTCTTCACATGCTTGAAGACTTTATCGACCGAGTGTAGGGGCGGGGGCTTGTCCTCCGAAAGGAACGTGTTTGCAATGAAAGGAAAAAAATTATTACAAGTGATCGGGGCCGTAGCTGTGATTAACATGCTCTCACGGTTAATAGGATTTTTCCGTGAGGTTGTTATCGGTTATCAATTTGGTACAGAGGAGGCTGCTGACAGTGTTGTCGCAGCGTATACGCTGCCGAACCTTTTCTATGTTGTCGTCGGCGGAGCCATTACGACAGCATTTATATCTGTATACACCAAAATAGACGCCCCTCTTGATCAAAAACAGTATCTCGAGCGGGTATTTGGCTGGCTTTCCCTCGTATTAATTTTGTTCAGCGGCGGCCTTGTACTTTTCTCAGAGCAAGTCATTGCCTTGCTGTTTTCTGGAATGAAAGCAGAAACGTTTCAGTTAACGACGGATTTATTCAGCGTCATGGCGCCTGCGACGTTCTTTTTAATTCTTTCTATGTGGTTTACTGGTATTTTGAATGTGAATAATCGTTTTTCTTGGGCAGCAGCGGGAACACTGTTATTAAATGGTTCTTTTCTTGGTATTGCCGTCATCTTCTATCCGTGGATTGGCGCATTTGCGCATGCGTGGGGAGCGTTAATAAGTGCAGTGCTTATGTGTGTGTTTCTTATTTATTTGATCCGCCGCGAAAAGTTCTTTACGTTCCGTTTACGTCTTAATAAAAGTCCAGAAACGTGGCGGACGATGAAAATGGCAGGACCGATCCTCCTTGGCGGGGCAACCTTGCAGCTGTATTTTCTTATTCATCGTATGTTTGCTTCATGGCTTGAAGACGGCTATATTGCAGCCTTAAATTACACGTCAAAAATTGTTCAGCTTCCGCAAAGTGTATTAATGATGGCGGTCACTACAGTTATTTATCCGCTCCTTTCAAGAAAAGTAGCTGCAAAAGAGGAAGCCGGAATCAGTACGCTTTATTTTAAAGGATTGCGGATGATGGGGCTGTCTATTTTACCTGTTGCTGTATTTGTTATTCTGTACGCAGAAGAGATTATCCGTGTCATTTTTCAATATGGAAATTTTACTGAGCAATCTACAAATATGGCAGCACCATTGCTGCAGATCCTTGTTATTGGCATGTTTTTTCATTCAGCCAATTTATATGTCACCCGGTTTTTTTACGCATATGAACGATCGGTTTTTCCGGTTATTGTGAGTTTAGTGTCGGTGTTAGGCATTAATGTCGGCATCAATTTTTTACTGATAGATTCCTACGGTGCAGCTGGTGTAGCTTGGGGAACATCGATTGCATCCATTTGCAACTTTGGTCTTCTCCTTTTAGGCACCCAATTTATGTTAAAATTGCGGAAGGCACCCGATGTCAAATGGGGAAAAGACATAGGGAAACTCCTTACTCTCCTTATACTATTTGGAGCAGTTTTATTTGGCTGGAAGTCCATTATGACAGCTGGAGGCTCTTATATCTCCCTTTTAGCAGGGGCAGCGGCAGCAGCGATTATACTTATCATATTAATGAAAGTACTTAGATTTCAGGAAATAGAAGATATTACGGAAAAAGTGAAAGAGAAGGTTGTGAAGAGATGAATTTAGCCGTTGTGGGGACAGGATATGTTGGACTTGTATCTGGTACTTGTTTTGCAGAACTTGGCAATCATGTCATTTGTGTAGACAAGCTCGAACAAAAAGTAGATCAACTGAACCTAAACGAAATTCCAATATACGAACCAGGACTAGAAGAGCTGGTACGAAAAAATAAAGACGCAGGCAGGCTCGCTTTTACGACGAACCTCACGCAAGCAGTAAAAGAAGCGGATATCATATTAATTGCGGTTGGAACACCGGAAACGGAAACAGGTGCAGCGAACTTGTCCTACGTGTACGCCGTGGCGGAGGAAATTGGAGAAGCATTGGATGACACGTTTAAAGTGATTGTGAATAAATCCACCGTACCCGTTGGAACAGCGGAGGAAGTAGAAGAAATAGTACGTCGGAAAAAACGGGAAGTTAATATTAATGTTAGTTCCGTACCTGAATTTTTGCGTGAAGGCTCTGCGGTACATGATACTTTTCATCCAGACCGCGTCGTAATTGGCACGTCTTCAGAAAAAGCAGCCAGCATGTTAAAAGAGCTGCATCTTCCGCTTACAGAAAATATTGTGGTAACCGATTCGCGCAGTTCAGAAATGATTAAATACGCATCAAATGCTTTTTTAGCAACAAAAATTTCATTTATTAATGAAATAGCAAATATTTGCGATTTATATGAAGCCGATGTTCATGCAGTCGCAAAAGGAATGGGCCTTGATCATCGAATTGGACCAAAATTTTTGCATGCCGGTATCGGCTACGGGGGATCCTGCTTTCCAAAAGACGTGAAAGCATTAAAATACTTAGCTGAAGATAAAGGGTATCAGCCTAATATATTACAGGCTGTAAATGATGTAAACGAAATACAAAGCCGCAGAATGGTAGAGCATCTAGACCGTATTTTTGATGGAGATATCAGCGGAAGAACCATTGCTATATTAGGTCTCGCATTTAAACCAAATACAGACGACATGCGCGAAGCTCCTTCGGTAAAAATTATTCAAGATTTAATCAAGCAAGGAGCCGCTGTCCGTGCGTTTGATCCGATCGCAATAGAAAATGCAAAAAAAATGCTGCCAGACGAGGTCGAATATGTAGACAGTGCACTGGCCGCTATCAATGGAGCAGACGCCGCATTTTTAGTAACAGAATGGGACGAATGCAAGTCCTTAACTCCGAAACAATGGAAAGAATCTTTAAAGCAGCCGGTCGTAGTGGACGGAAGAAATGCGCTTGATAAAGAAAGCTTAAAAGCAGAAGGCATTATTTATCACGGCATTGGCCGCAAGTGATAATCTATTTTTTCATGAAAGGGGATGGGGAGACATGTATTTTCGTTTGAAAAGTGTGCTGCTTGGGGGAAGCCTGCTTGGAGCGGCAATTCTCGCCGGTTGTTCCGAGGCAGAAGCTGATCAGTCAGAGGAAGCAGCAAGTGCAGATTGGACAGAAGAACAGGTAGCGGAAGTAGAAGGCGATATAGATGACACCGAACAGCGCTTAAATGATTTAGAAAAAGATTTACAGTCGCTTGGAGGAGAGCCATCATTTAGCGATGAACCTATTTTCCCGGATGTCGCAGGAGATTACCATGCTTTTGAAGAAATCCAGTTTTTAGCATCCGAAGGAATTATTAGTGGATTTAGTGATGGCTACTTTCGTCCATCCGAGACCATCACCCGTGCCCAAACAGCCAAAATGCTAACATCCGCTTTGGATTTAGATGCACCGGACGATTATGAAATACAAGCAGAAGATGTAAGTAAAGAAAATCATGCCTATGACCAGCTGGCAGCATTGGAGTACCACGGAATTATGAAAGGAAACGACGGCCAGATGATGCCAGGAGAAGGCTTAAAACGTTCGCAAATGGCAGCACTATTAGTAAGTGCGTATGACTTACCAGACGCTCAAGCTGTACATAGTTTCACAGATATAGATCAAACTTATCCGAACTTTGAACAAATCAACATCATAGCCGACCAACAAATTACATCGGAAGCAGGAGAAGCATTCCGCCCAAACGAAACCACAACCCGCGCTCAATTCTCGCTGTTTATGTCAAGAACGATGGATGATTATTTTAAAGAATAAATGGAAAACCGTCCTAAAAAGGGCGGTTTTCTTTATATCCGCTGTTGAGTATTTATACATAAAAAAGGGGAAGCACGTGCATAAGTCGTAGAAAGCGCATCCGTCTATAGTGTACTCTCTGTAAAATATGTGGGGCCAGACCCCTGTGCAGGGAAAGAGGTAATTGGCACATAAAAGAAAGAGAATGGTGGATAAATCTTGGAAAGTGGCACATAAAAAAGGGAAGGATGTGCATAAGTCAAAGAGGACGGTGGAAAAAAAGAGAAGAGAGCCGGATTCTCTCTACAGGGCATCAGACCCCAGGCAGTAGTTGGGAGTCTAATACATAGAAGAAAGAGAATGGTGCATAAATCCGATAAAGCAGAACATAAAAAAAGAAACCATGTGCATAACTTAGAAAATTCTGTGAATAAAGGCAGCTGCTAATTATTCCAACATAAGACCAAAACACATCGTTGTGCATAACTTCAGGCCAGTAAAATATAAATTACTAACATGTGTATAACTCAATAAAGCAATCTACCACTTGCTGAAGTAAATATGCGGGGCGAGACCCAAAAATCATATCCTCTTTTGCTGAATACATAAAATCAACAAACCTATTCATAAAACACGAAAAAAGGAGTGTATCTCGAAAAAACAGGCACAAATCTGCCCAAACATACAACAAACAACGCCACCAAAAATTAAAAACAGCACTTGCCTATCATATCGAAACCTTTTCAATACCTGCAAAAAGAGCTGATCACGTAATAAATACGCGCCAGCTCTTTTTCTATGAATCTATCTCTCTAAGATATCGATATCTGTATAATAATGCTTTAAAATTTCTCGGAAACTGTGACCGTCTTGAGCCATTTTATACGCACCCCACTGACTCATGCCAAGGCCGTGTCCGTATCCTTTTCCTTCTATTGTATAAGAAGATGGAGCGGTTCCTACATATTCCACCCCGCCAGATGTGCGGACAGCTAGATTTGCATAAGAAACGACCTCATCAGAACCGTCGCCTAGGCGCATTTCCATTCCTATGGCACTGTCATAGGATTCTTCTGTTCCATCGGCTGTTTTTACTGTTACACCGCTGCTTTCTTTTTCACTAAGATCAAACATTGTACTTTTCAGCGTAGTGCCAAGCGACCAGCGCAGTGAATCTGGAGATGAGTTCTCTGGCAAGGTTTTGACTTGCTCTTCTCCTGTCTCTCGGTTACTGCCAGTTGCTCTCATTTTTTGCACACGGCCAGCATTACTTTTTTCGATAATTACCAGCTCGGTAAGCTCCCAATTGCTGCTTGGAAAAATCGCATCGTCTGCATCTTCTCTTGATAGATCGACTGTCCAGCTCGTATTAGAGTTTGCACTGTGAGTGTCATAAGGGTCATCGACCGCTCTAATATATGGAACTTCATTACTCCATACGTTTTCGCTATTCTCCGTATAACCGCCGGAGCTGGCATGAAAATATGTGTAGATTAACGAGCCGTTATGTACAGCATACAAACCTTCTGTGTCTCTAATGGCAGCATTACTAGCACTTGCTTCTCCAGAAAGACCGTGATAAACCTGATGAGTCACAGTATCATAGAGAAAATCATTGGCATCCATATTTACTTTTGCGTAATTTCTAGCAGCAATAGCTTGTGCTTTTAATGCTTCGCTGGGCCAAGAAGCTGACATTTCATAAGGCACCACGCCTTTTAAGTAATCTTCTAAGTCAAGTATGTTATAAAGCTGCAGCCGGTCTACTGTTTTCTCTTCATCATCATTGTCTTTGTTTTGCTCTTCCGCATCATCTGCTCCGCCCGGATCCCGTTTTTTTTCCGGCTCTATGATAAACGATCCTCGGTAGTTCGTTTCCTGAAAGGAAGTACCTGCCCGTTCTACCGAAGAAATTGCAACATAGTTGCTGCTAGAAGGCCCGTCCTCCTGCAGTACATAACCTTCTGAAGAGGTTTCGCTTACATCGTCGGATAGTTTAATAGTAACCTTTTCGGTTCCGTAACGAAATTGCAGGTCATTATCGATCTCCACAGATTCGCCATCTTCTAAATCAATTAATTCATAAGAACCGTGAATATTCACATTAAAATTATGAGATGGAATGAGTTTGATCGTCATCGGCTCGTCGTATAAGTTTTCTGGTTGGGCTGCATCAGCCCCGCCAGCACTCCAAGCGAGCAGAGGAACAGAAAGAAGAGCTCCGATCATGTTTTTATACATTATTATTAATCCTTTCTTCTATGTATAGGGTGGAACTTA
The DNA here is from genome assembly GCF_002886255.1 of Alteribacillus bidgolensis. Taxonomy (NCBI): domain Bacteria; kingdom Bacillati; phylum Bacillota; class Bacilli; order Caryophanales; family Bacillaceae; genus Alteribacillus; species Alteribacillus bidgolensis. Next base: position 2,456,287 of record NZ_KZ614149.1, on the reverse strand, counting down.
GTCAATTTCCTGTTCATTTTTTAGGTCTTCAACTTTACCTTCAAGCTCTTCAATGCGGTCTTCAAGGCCTTCAATACGTTCTTCTAACGGTTCAATTTGAGAGATTACCCAATCGACGCTGGCAAGAACAGGTTCTGATTGAGCAACAGCTGGTGTTTTTACAACTAGACCAAGCGCGATAATGGAACTTGCTGCTCCGGCGAAAAACCATTTTTTCATAATATACGTACCTCCTTTTTTCGAAAAAATTAGTGTTTGTTTTTACAAAAGGAAAGAGAATATAAAAGATTAATAGAATGTTATTTCTAGTGCATTATACCACCTCTATTGGTAGTATAAAAGATACATCACCACTAAATAATGGTATAGAAAGGAAAAAAAATCATAAATATATGTAGATTAATTGTGACCTTTCCCTTCAAGGTATCGTCTAACATAACAGGGTGAAAAGAAGTGAAAAATCCTTGTAAATTTGTGTGAACAACTCCGAGTTGGAACATTTTATGATATAATTCGGAAGTGGATTAAACCAATATGTAAAATTCGACTAGATTTATAGATAATTTGTAAACCAAATCGTCTTATTTTTTTACCATAAAAAAATGCAAAAATGTATTATAAAAGATCAAAGTTTAGGAAACGGTAATGAAGGAGGGTCAAAATGACGACCGCATTAGCACTAATTTCATGTTTTTTAATATCATTGTTTTTAACTCCACTCGTAAAAAAATTAGCATTTAAAATTGGAGCAACAGATCAGCCAAATCATCGAAAAGTGCATAAAGGTGCTATGGCCAGAATAGGAGGAGTTTCTGTATACGCTGCTTTTTTGGCCGGGCTGTTGATTTTACAGCCGGAAAATGCGTATATGCCATACATTCTGGTGGCGGGGACCATTATCATTTTGACAGGTTTTCTCGATGATCTTACCGAGTTATCAGCAAAATGGAAGCTTCTCGGCCAGATTGCTGCAGCCGTTATAGTAGTAGCAGGGGGCGTGCAGGTCGAGTTTATTAACCTTCCGTTTGATGGAAGGCTGGAGCTTGGCTGGTTCAGCATACCGATCACCTTGTTATGGATTATTGGAATTACCAATGCCATCAACCTTATAGATGGTTTGGACGGTCTTGCAGCTGGTGTTTCTTCGATTGTCTTGGCAACGATTTCTGTGCTTGCCATTATCCAGGGAGACATATTTATTGTTGCCCTTGGAATTGCACTCTTAGGTGGAACGTTAGGATTTTTGGTGCACAACTTTAATCCGGCAAAAATATTCATGGGAGACACCGGTGCCCTGTTCTTAGGGTTTATGATCGGGGTTATATCCCTGCTGGGTTTTAAGAACGTAACCATATTTTCTCTCGTTGTACCGGTCATTATTCTTGCGGTTCCCATTTCCGACACATTTTTTGCGATTATCCGCCGTGTCGTAAACAAGCAGCCGCTCGCAGCACCTGATAAGTCACACTTGCACCATTGTCTGCTGCGTCTTGGTTATTCTCATCGCCAAACCGTTTTGATAATATACGCTTTAAGCGCATTTTTCGGTTTATCTGCTGTTATTTTCACCATTTCTACTTTGTGGGTATCTCTTGTTATTATGATGATGCTCCTTATTGGAATTGAGCTGATGGCAGAACGCATCGGATTGGTTAGCCATAGTTACCGCCCGATGTTAAAGCTTGTAAATAAATTTTCAAATACACCAAAACGGCCTTAATAAAAACAGCTCTCTTTTTCCCGGGGGAGCTGTTTTCAATGTGTAGGGCGTCCGAATGCACGCAATTATTCGCAACGCACTTAAACACAATAAAGGAGGTAAGGACTTCCGTTATTTTCGCGGACGAAACAGAAGTTCCTTAACCTCAGCTGAAGATTGTACTTTTTTATATTCCAATTTTCCCCTACTTTACATACTTACTTGAACCTCATCTGTATGGTCGACTTTTACAGGAATTCCAACTCCGCCTGCTTTATTTACTAATTCAGCTGTTTCTTCTATTGTCTCTTTTCTTTGCACGGGGGAAGAGGCTTCTCTTGTGGTTCTGCCGGTAATGCCTCTCCTAATTTAATGACGGCAGCCTGTCCAGCGCCTCTTGTCCCTCCAGCGGCAACAGCGATTTAGAAGGACATGCTGCATCATTCCTTTCTGATTTATAGTTCCTTTAAACGATTTGAAACCAAATAAATTTATCTCCGTAAAATAATTTATAAAGTGAAAAAGCAAGAAACTGTTCAAGTTTTTTCTTATTTCAAATGTTAACAAAAGAGGTTTACAACAATGATTATTTTAATTCTTTTCAGTGTTTCGAATAATATGGCCCGCGTTATGAGAGACGAACTTACCTAGCCCTCTTTTATCGTATAAAATATCTTCATCCGCTAATATGGTAAAGTCCTTTGGCTGCTGTTGCCGGGTTTATCGTAAACATATCAGCCAGTTTATATTGAGAATATACTTTTTCATCTTTCTTAAGATGCCCTTTTAAAAATTTCACTTTCTATCCATTCGGCAATTTGTATGTAAATAGGTTTTGTGCTATCCGGTTTTAGGATCACAGTTTCCCCTTTCTTCTAGCTTAGTGCATTAGTCGTGTAATGTAGTATATTGCTTTTTAGAAAAACTCGGCTTGCCGCCGAGCTTTTGGCGGAAGTCGTAGTTTTAATCATATATTAAAAAGAATGTTGGAAGATATCGTTCAGGAAGCAGAATACTTCCAGACGATGAATTGGTGGAAATGTTAAGAAAATCGATAGCAAACAGCAAGGGGGAAACGAAATGAACGTGATTGAGTGCCGGGAAGTAACGAAAAAATATAAGCGGAAAAAGGCGATACATCCTCTCTCGTTTTCTATTGAAGAAAATAAAATGGTCGGCCTTATCGGAAGAAATGGAGCAGGGAAAACGACATTGCTAAAGATACTGGCGGGTTTTTTAAAAGAATCCTCGGGTGAGGTCAAAGTATTTTCGAAGCGTCCATTTAATAACCTTGTTGTTTCTGCAAACACCATTTTTATAGATGATCAAATCAATTTTCCTTCTAGTTTTACTCTTATCGATATTTTACAGCAAGGGGAACGCTTTTATGAAAACTGGGATAAAGAACTAGCACATCGTTTGTTTGCCTATTTTAATTTAGAGTCTAGACGCTCTCATGGAAATCTTTCTAAGGGGAAGAAAAGTACGTTTAACATAATTGTAGGCTTAGCGGCCAGGTGTCCACTTACTATATTTGATGAACCGACGACAGGAATGGATGCGTCTGTCCGTAAAGACTTTTACAGAGCGCTGTTAAAAGACTATATCACTCATCCGCGGACGATCATTCTATCCACGCATCATCTAGAAGAAGCCGAAGACATTTTAGAAGAAGTACTGCTCATAAAAGAAGGCGAAAAATACCTTCACCTGCCAATGGATAATTTGAAGGAACGACTGGTTGGGCTGACCGGAAAAATAGACATCGTTTATCCATGGATTATAAATCGAGACATTTTACATACGAGAAAAATAGGTCAAGAAGAGGTATATCTTGCTTTGAAGAATAACTTCACTGTGAATGAACAAGAAAAAATGAAGCTTTCAGGTGTTTGTATTTCACCTGTTTCTGCAAATGATGCGTGCATATATATGACGTCTGAGGAGAAAGGGAGCATAGATGATGTATTTAACAGAGAATAGTGCTGTCAGAGTTACATGGCAGCAGTATTTATTTAAAATGAAAGCTTACATTAGTGTGTTCAGCTCACTCGTTATTATACAGCTGCTTGGTATATTGTTATCTTTTTCCGGTACGGCATCTAGGGGAACGTCAGCGTATGGAATGAACGTAAACATAACATATTATTCAGCAGATATGGTGATTGTCTTCACAGCGATTTGGGGGTTTATTTGTGCCCTGCTTTTAACGACGACAGCTTATAGAGAGGATGGCTTTCATTTTGTCGCCAACAGAATAAGCAGTAATCTTTCATCGGTTGCTTTTCTATTTACGGCCAGCCTCGCAGGCGGGATAACCGCTGTTTTTTCTGGATTTTTATTGAAAGTACTGATTTATTACATCTTGGCAGATGAAATACTCGGTACTGGTGCGGCTGCGGATCCTATGACCTTTGCACAGGGCATTGCGAAAGCTGTTTTAATCATTTTCTTTATCAGCTCGTTCGGTTATTTAGTTGGAATGATGGCGCAATGGTATAGATGGTTCGCGTTTTTTCTGCCTGCTGCCTTAATGGGTCTTTTAATTGTCCAAGGGGCTGGTGAGGGCACGATTTTGCAGGTATTCTATACATTCTTTTTTGATGAAGCTTCGACTCCTCTCTTTTTCAGTAAAATGATAGGAGCCGTATGCATCATTTTTGCTGCAGCTATTTTTTTGTCCAATCAGTTGGAGGTGAAAAAATGAGTATTTTTCTCACGTTTTTTCCGATTGTTTTAGTTTTAGTTCTTGTCACGGTTCGTTTTAAAAAAAGGCCGCTATATGGAAAAGGAGATTTATGGCTTTTTGGCGGGTATGCAGCAGTTTTACTTTTTTCAAGTGCTCTGTTTTTTCTTATCGCAGGAGAAGAAAATGGAACGGAGGAAGAAATAAGTGCTGAAATCGCAGAACAGGAAGCACAAAAGCTGCAGGCAGCAGCACGTGAAGGCAAGGACAAGAGTATAAACAAGAATTACATAAAAAAACAGTGGACCTTTGAATACGACGAGAGTCAACTTTCGATAGAAACTCCCGATAATAATGTGAACGGGACGGATATCCTTATAGAAAGAAAAGAGGAAAATGATCATGTCATCGAAGCTGACTATTATCAAACCCCTTCGAGTATCGAGGGGAAAATGGCAGAACCTGCAAGGAACCCTTCCATTCAACAAACAGAAACTGCTCTAATTATAAGAAAACCAGAAGAGGACCGTCTGGAATATTCGGCTTTTAAGGAAGAGTTTCCGTTTAATCAAGGTGCGGAAAAAATAAATGTATTTGAAAATTCATCCCTTTCCCTTGGAAGTACCCTGATTTATTTGCGTGTTCCAAAAGACCTGGATGTGAACATGGATCCGTATCAAGTCCAATATGTGAATGAATAAAAGAGGAAAACAGTCAGCTGAGCTAAGGTAAAGAGATAGAGGGGCTCTTAAATCAATACGTTTTACTTTCTGTACGGGGGTGCTTTATGAATATTATATTATTTGTTTGGGTAATAATTGGCGGCGTTATAGGTTTTGTATCTTATGGTCCACTAGGTGCTTTAATTGGGGTATCAGCTGGCATATTAGTACGCATAAGCGATCAATTAAGTGTAATTGTTGATAAGATTAAGAAAGGGGAAAGTAGTTAGATGTCCCAGTAAATGTACGTTTTTAAGAAAAGATGTTGCGATGCTCTAAAGAACAATCATTAAGGAGTATTACATGACCATGACCTTGAAAATATAGGGTTTTAACAGAAAAAAGCATGAGGAGTGACCGTAGTGGAAGTAATTGTTATGGGTTTCATGTTCTACGTTGTGTTGTTCTTAGCCCTCATTGCATTCATAAAAAATCTGATACGTCCTAACAAGAAAAAGGTAGAGGATTTAGAAGCCCTAATTGTTCAATTGGAACATGAAATGACTGAAATAAAGCATAATGATAAGAGCTGAAAAAAAGAGGAAGTAGTGCGAAGGAGACAAAGAGAAATGAAGAAGAAATCCTGAAAGCAGCTAACGAAGGTATTATGGATTTAGTAAACAGTCTCGGCTTGGTATACTTATTCTTGTTAAGTGACAGTTTTTTAATTGTATCATTTTAATTGTAATATCTTTGTGTTATGAGTTACTTGAACTACCACCACTTAGCTAACGCTTGAAGTGGTGGATTCCTGCGAACACTTTCGTAACCGAAAGTTATTTTAGCAGGCTATCCCCGCAGTCCCTGCGGTTAAGACTTATAGCTTGTACGTTGAACTCATCCTTCCTGCCTACTGCTTGGTTTTCGCTTTTCAGCAGAGAGGGGCGGTTGAACGTTGAAGATTTTACCTGACCGACGAATTTCCTGTCAGAACCCCATATCTTCCGTTTTCAAAGAGCAATCTGAACCAGAATAGTATACCGTGCAAACATATGTTTTGCTACGGAAAAAGGCGGTTCATCTCCCCCTTATTTTTGGGCTGCGCCCTGTACAAAATGGAAGAGGGAGTCTTCTCGCCTAAAACGATAAAGAAGTAACATGGAAAGGGGAGGGATTACTGTTGAACGTGGCTGCATCTGTCCGCCATTTACAAAAGCGCTGTATTAACCTGCCTGGAGAAAATGTGTCTTTTCATATCTATTTTTGGGGGGCACAGCCAAACCATCAAGATAACCCCTTACATAAACATTCTTTTTTTGAATTTTGTTACGTGAACAGCGGGACTGGACTTTACTATGAGGATGAACAGAATTATGAACTGAAAAAAGGGACTTTTCTTTGTTCGCGTCCTGGAAAGCTTCACAGAATTCACAATGGGGAAAACCTTTCTCTTTTCTGGGTTGGTTTCGAAGTTAATCAATCCTCTTCCACAAAAGAAGGCATTCATTTGTTTAAACAATTAGCGTACACGCCAAAAATACTCATTTATCATGCGGAGGCTTCTCCGACTGCACAATTATGGAATGTATTAATGGAACATGCAGGCCGCTCCTATTCTTCAGAGTTATTGAGTTCTCTTGGCCACTCTTTATTGATCTCGCTTCAAACATTATTCTGTGGGTTAGATGAAAGCGAAGAGATACATAATGATGATTCAAGCAGTCAGTTTTTGATCAATCGAGCGCAATTGTTTATTAAAGATAACTTGACCATGCCTCTTTCTTTAGAAGATGTGGCTCAATATTTACATGTATCGAAACGGCATCTCTCTCGTTTGTTTAGCAGTCATTTGAAAATCACGTATACAGCTTTTTTACGTAAGGAAAGGGTGAGGGCTGCATCTGTAAAACTGCGGGAAACAAACCTTTCGATCAAAGACATATCGGATCTTTACAGCTTTTCATCTGTCCATCATTTCACACGGGTCTTTTCTGAAGAAACCAATATAACACCAGGACAATATAGGAAACTTAGCAGGATCAGGGAATAGGAAAAGGATTGCTAGTGATGACGCGGCAAACATAGGGCGGTAATCTTAAAAAATGGAACATAATGAGATGAGCTGGATGACGTCTTGTGCGTTTTCTGGCTTTTTTTAGTTTTAGCTCAGATTTCATGTCCTTTATTTATAAAAAAGAAGGCAGTTTCAGATAAATACAATAACAAATCATATCTTGTATTCTTAAGACATTGAAAGCACTGTAATAATTTTATAACCGAATGAATTTCATCATTCATTTTAATATCATTATAAACGAACATTATTTAAAATACCCTCGATATCGTTCGATTTTCGCTTTAGGCGGACGCTTTCACCCTCGAGGCACAAGCGCGACATCTACTCCATCTCACTTTGTTCGTTATCGTAGTGTCTTCTTGCCGCGGGCTTGGCTTCAGCCTCCTCGGCAGGAAGTTTTCTGCGGGATCTTCAGCTCAAGCTTATCCCGCAACTTATGAAATTGATTCAACCTTATTTTTAATTAATAGATAGAGGTGATGTAGATGAGTATTAAAATTTCAGGCGCTCCCTGCTGCTGGGGAGTAGATGACCCGGCAAATCCATATCTTCCACCATGGGAGCAGGTGCTGCAAGAAGCTTCTCAAGCAGGCTATAAAGGTATTGAGCTCGGGCCTTATGGCTATATTCCGATGGACATTGACCGCGTGCAGGAAGAACTTTCAAAAAATGATTTAACGATCATCGCAGGAACGATTTTTGATGATTTGGTCTCTGAATCTAATCTTGAAAATTTACTAAAACAGGTGGACGATATTAGTTCTCTCATTACCAAACTTCCATCCGTGCCGCAGGAAGAAGGACAGAACTTTCCTACACCTTACCTAGTAATCATAGATTGGGGACATGACAAAAGAGATTACAAAGCGGGGCATCCAGATACAGCCAAACGTCTGTCAAAAAAGGATTGGAATAAGATGATGGATCACATCAGAGCAATTTCTAAGAAAGCCTGGACATATGGCGTTCGTCCGGTTATTCATCCCCATGCAGGCAGTTATATAGAGTTTGAAGATGAAATTAAAAAACTTTTAGAAGACATACCCTATGAAACTGCGGGGCTATGTCTTGATACAGGGCATTTATATTACTCAAAAATGGATCCTGTACAGTGGCTTAGAGACTATGCAGATCGAGTCGACTATATTCATTTTAAAGATATTGATAAAAAGATGTATGAAGAAGTGATGGGAGAGCATATCCGCTTTTTCGATGCTTGTGGAAAAGGGGTCATGTGCCCAATTGGTCAAGGAATTATTGACTATGATTCCATTCATCAGTTGCTAAAGGAAATCAACTATCACGGCTACATTACAATAGAACAAGAGCGTGACCCTAGAAACGCTGATACTAGTTTGCAAGATGTCAGCCAGAGTGTTGCTTACTTAAAGAGTGTAGGGTATTAAAAGGAGGAAAAAATCATGATTAATGGGGAAAAAAACATTCAGAAACCTATCCGCTGGGCGATGGTAGGCGGAGGACGCGGGAGCCAGATTGGCTATATTCATCGTTCCGCCGCTTTACGGGACCATAATTTCCAATTGGCTGCTGGTGCGTTTGATATTAATCCAGAACGCGGGAAGGGTTTTGGCATTCATTTACACGTTGAGCCAGATCGCTGCTACCCAGACTATAAAAAATTGTTTGAAGAAGAAGCAAAGCGTGAAGACGGCATCCAAGCTGTTTCCATTGCCACGCCAAATGGTACACATTATGAGATATGTAAGGCGGCCTTACATGCTGATTTACATGTGGTCTGTGAAAAACCGCTCTGTTTTACGACAGAAGAAGCGAAAGAATTAGAGACGCTTGGAAAGAAGAAAAACCGTGTTGTTGGCGTTACATACGGGTATGCAGGCCATCAGGCGATTGAACAAGCTCGACAGATGATTGCAAATGGGGATTTAGGTGATATTCGCATAGTTAACATGCAGTTTGCACATGGGTTTCATTCTGAAGCGGTTGAGGCAGAAAATGCAAGTACGAAATGGCGAGTTGATCCAAAAATCGTTGGCCCGAGTTATGTATTAGGTGATTTAGGAACACATCCTCTTTATTTATCAGAGGTTATGCTGCCAGACATGAAAATAGAAAAACTAATGTGCACACGCCAAAGCTTTGTCAAAAGCCGAGCGCCTTTGGAAGACAATGCGTATACGATCATGGAATACGATAACGGTGCAGTGGGAACGGTATGGTCTTCTGCAGTAAACGCTGGCTCCATGCATGGGCAGAAAATCCGTGTGATTGGATCGAAAGCTAGTATTGAATGGTGGGATGAACAGCCGAATCAGCTTCGTTATGAGATACAGGGGAAACCAGTACAGATTTTAGAGCGTGGAATGGATTATCTTTATCCAGAAGCATTGGCTGATGACCGTATTAGCGGCGGCCATCCTGAGGGATTATTTGAAGCCTGGTCTAATTTGTATACTCGTTTTGCCATTGCAATGGATGCTGCCGATCATGGCGGAGAATCTAACCATTTCTGGTATCCAGGAATTGAAGCCGGTGTGAAAGGAGTGAGATGGGTCGAAAACTGTGTGCGCTCTGCTGACAACGGAGCTGTATGGGTTGACTATCAATAGCATTTTGGAGAAATTCGAAGATTTAATTGATATAGAGTATTGATTTTTCAGATCCAGAAAAAACAACATCTGGCTACTTCAAGTTACGTGCGCAATCCTGAGCTAAGCATTGCGCTTTTTCTAATTGTCTTCGCTAATGTGTAAATGATTATCAACATAATGACAAATAATATTTACATTATGTTAATGATTGTTTACATTATATAATAGGTATTGGTAACGAGGGGGTGGCTTATATGCTGCAGAATAGAGTGAAAGAATTGAGAGCGAGACATAATTATACCCAGTCTGATTTAGGTAAAGCAGTCGGAGCCACTCGCCAAACAATTGGCATGATTGAAAAGGGCGACTACGCACCCTCTGTTTTATTAGCTCTTAGAATTGCACAGGCTTTTGATACGAAATTAGAGGAAGTATTTTGGATTGAAGGAGGAGAATAGGGATGATAGAACGTTTTTTACGCTCGCCGTTTACGATGTGCATTTTTTTAATCGGGCTGGCGTTGATATATACCACTAATATGTTATTGGAACAACGAGATGACCTATTTTTATTTCTTTACATTTCCTATGCTGTTTTTGTCATCACTTATTTTGGTTTGATGATTTATTATAATTACAAAACTCCTCACCGGAAAATTCGCATCTTTACCCTCATTCCTTACGAACTAAAGGAGGAAGACGAGGGACATCAATATATAACGTACCGTGCTTGCAGAAAAGTATATATTTATTATTATTTTGCTATCCCTGCAGCCATTATTTTTCTCGTCATTTTTAACGGTAATCATCTATTTCCCGTATTTTTGTTAACTGTGTTAGGCCTGGGACAATATTGTATTTTCTGGTCTGAAATTAAAAAATTACATCATTAAAAGGCAGGGAGAGGGGAGACATTTATGTTTTTATCGTATTTATTAGTATTCGTATTAGCCGCCATCCCGTTATTTGAACTGATTGCGGTTATTCCGTTGGCGATCATTGGAGGGCTGTCTCCGGTTCCATCGGCGATACTGGGTTTTTTAGGAAACGCCGTTACAGTCGTATTAGTGATCATTTTTATTGATAAAGTAAGGCAATGGCTGCGAACGAGGAAACAGAATCGTAAAGAAGAAAGCGGACAAGAAGGAGAAACATTAGAGAATCATGAAGAAATGGAACGTTCAAAAAAGGGAAAACGAGCGAGGATGCTTTTTGATAAATATGGTTTGCCCGGATTAGCTATCATTGGTCCCTTTTTCGTTGGTTCCCATATTTCTGCTTTTATGGGTATGAGCTTTAGTTCCAAAAGAAAAATGGTAACAAGTTGGATGCTTACTAGCTTATTATTATGGACAGTTATCACTGCAGTTGCTTCAAGCTACGGAGTAACCTATTACATGCCGAACGTAGAAGAAGAGGGAATTTTAATACGCATTTTTCAAACCTAAATACTGTCGCTAAAGGAACATATTATTCTTCCACTATCGAGCGCATTTCTATATAAGAAAGAGCGCTTTTTTATTTGTTCTCAGTAGACCTGTATGGGAACGTAAGTGGAAGAATAAATGATAGCGTTTTTAATTAAAGATGTGGAAGAAGCGTCAGTAGCCGTTCAACAAATTACAGCCATTACAGACACATTGGTGGGACCCATTGAAGAGATTGCGCCTATAGAAGAGGATTCCGCAGGCTGCACCGAAAATGCAGCAGCATCGGCTGAAGAACAATCATCTCTGTTTCAGCTACTCTTGCAGAAATGGCTGACGATCTGCAAAAATCCATCAACACGTTTAAACGTTAGCTCGTTCGTCAAAATATAATATTGGAAAAGTTTTCTGCATTAAAAAGCCTGCCCCTTCTTTTAGGAGCAGGCTGTTGTTTTACCATTCATTTGATTGAGCTTGCTGGTTTGAACTTTCTTCTTCGTTTGACTGGAAATTATCTTGATTTTCAGGAACATCGATTTCTAGATGAGCTTTTAATTCCTGGGAAATTTCTTGTGTCGATTGGTCGTTTAGCTGATAATAATATCCTGCATCTAAATTGAGATCTTGTCCCTGTATTTGAAGGCGTTCAATGTCACTGATGGAATCAGCATAGCGATGTAAAGATATTAAATTGCCAAACGAAAAATTCATTTTCATATGCTTTTCAAGGCTGGTGAGTACTTCATCATAATTACGAATAGAAGAAATAGAAGCGCTTCGACGAATTAATGCTGCAATAATTTCTTGCTGACGCTCGCCGCGGCCAAGGTCTCCGCGAGGATCTTGTTTTCTCATCCTCGCATAAGCTAATGCTTCTTCTCCGTTAAGGTGCTGTCTTCCCTCTTGAATAGAAATCGCATCGTGATTGCCTTCGCTATCTTGCTCTGTAAACGAAAAAGGTACGTCCACTTCTATACCATCTAAAGCGTTAATAATTTCAATAAAAGCATCAAAATTTAATTTTACATAGTAATCGACAGGAATATCTAATAATTCTTCCACGGTTTGAATGGCCAGGTCCGTTCCCCCAAAAGCATGAGCATGAGTAATTTTATCTTCCCCATGCTGCGGGATGGTTACAAGCGAGTCGCGCGGAAAGCTGGTCATTTTAACCGATTCTTCGTCTTTGTTAAACGTGGCCAAAACCATTGCATCGGTTCGTCCTTCCAATTCACCGCTTCTATCATCCACTCCGAGGAACAAAACAGAAATGTTATCCTGTTTAGGATCAACAGCTTCTTCTCTTTTCTCTGATTTTTGACCGCGGTCAAGGGTCTCTTGGGTGTCAGCCGCTACATCACTAAGTTTCCAGGCAAAATAGCCTAAACCGCCTCCTAGTATTAAAAACGAAACAAGGCCGATGAGCATAAATATTTTTAAAAAACGCCGTCTTCTGCGTCTGTGACGCCGCAGCCTTGTATTAGGCACTTCTTTCCCCATAAAAAATTCTCCTTGTTTTCAGTTTTCCTGCATTTTTGTACTAAATTATTTTACATAAAATGCACGTGTTCGTAAATGGCAAGTTAAAAAAGGCAGACTGGTATATGACGCTTATTAATGAGACGTTGAAAAATTAGTTTTCGTTACACGTATAGACAAATTAACCGGGAAAAGTTTTATTTCCTCGGAAATATTACAGAAAAAAAGAAGAAATTGATAAAAAAAAAGGATTGCGAAAAGAAAAGTCGAAACAATAATAAAGTGTATTATAACTACAGGAATAATTTGCTATATTTATAAAGGCACGTCTGTTTCAAGATATGTTTCTTCTTGTTCATCAATCTGGCCCTGGCCGTTCGTTATGTTCGTTATCCATTTATGAAAGGACTGGACCGATTCAACAGGAACATAAGCAAAAAGGGAAACTTTTTCTTCGTATTCAATATTTTTCATTATATAAGAAGACTGCCTTAGTTCGTTTTCTACTTTTCCCAGCCACGTATAGTCAACACGGACTGACAAGACTTTCATGAGTGTTCTTTCGACAACGCCTGCAGCATTAATGCCTTCTGTCACCGCAGATCCATAAGCTCTAATCAGTCCGCCGGCTCCAAGTTTTATACCGCCAAAGTAACGTGTGACGACTACACAAGTATCTTTAAGGTGTCGTTTTTTTAAGACTTCAAGCATTGGGACTCCAGCCGTTCCGCTTGGTTCTCCGTCATCATTTGCTTTTTGTATTTCATCTTTTTCACCAATCATATATGCAGAACAGTTGTGGGTGGCATTCCAATGTTCTTTTTTTATCGATTGGATAAATTCTTGCGCTTCTGCTTCATTTGTAACACGTTTGACATGTGCAATAAATCGGGACTTATTTATGACAATTTCGTTTGTTCCACTGGTTTTCATAGTATAGTATGATGCAAGCATGACAGAATAACTCCTCCTAATGATGTAATTATACTATAATAATATTGTAAAACTTGAAAACAGAAAGTCATGGTATCCTATAAGAGACGGCTTAAAAATGACATGATAGCGTATAACTATGTAATTTCTTGATTTTTTATAGGTTCTGCGGTGTGGGTCATTAAGAATGTGCTAAAATAATCATAACGGATCGTGGCTGTCTGTCAAACCAATGAATCCGACAAAGCGTGGTGACCTTTTTGTCAATAAAGCTGACACTTGATGAAATCATCGACAAAATGTTGAATACAGTAGACTACAGCAAAGAACAAATCTTTGAAATCAGCGAAAACTCCCGGGAAGAATATGAATCACTTAAGCAGGAGCTAAAAGATATACGGGAGAAAGTTGCCGCTGTTATTGATAAATCTGAGAAAACAGATATGCACGCTCGTTTTGCGAGAAACCGCCTTGCCCAAGTAAGCCGCCATTTTAAAAGCTTTAGCAACGAAGAAGTAAAGAAGGCCTATGAGCAGGCAAATGAGCTGCAAGTGGAGCTTGCGATATTGCAGCAGGAAGAAAAACAGCTTCGCGAACGGCGGGATCAAGTCGAACGGCGTCTTATTCAATTAGAAGGAACCATTGATAGAGCAGAAACGCTCGTCAGTCAAGTTTCCGTTGTATATAACTTTTTAGCCGGAGATTTAAAAGAAGTCGGTGAAATGGTTGAAGATGCCAAAGAAAAGCAGCAATTTGGTTTGAAAATTATTGAAGTGCAGGAAGAAGAGAGAAAACGCGTCGCGCGGGAAATTCACGACGGTCCCGCTCAGATGCTTGCCAATGTACTTCTTCGCTCCGAGCTGGTAGAACGAGTTCGAAACGAAAAAGGTATGGATGCTGCAGTAGAGGAAATCCGTGACTTACGTGTTTTGATCCGCTCAAGTTTAGCCGAAGTAAGGCGTATCATTTACGACCTCCGTCCAATGGCTCTTGATGATCTAGGACTCATCCCTACATTGAACAAGTACTTGAAAAACGTCGAAGAGCATACCGGATTAAATATCCGTTTCACTCATATGGGACGGGACCTCCGGCTCTCGCCCAATTTAGAGGTAGGACTTTTTCGGCTGGTACAGGAAGCAGTCCAAAATGCGTACAAACATGCAGACCCTCATGAAGTCCAGGTGAAAGTTGAGTTGAAACCTACACGCGTTGTTATCGTCATAAAGGATGACGGTAAAGGTTTTGATACAGCCAAAACCAGCAAGGAAAAATCATTTGGGCTGATGGGCATGAGAGAAAGAATTAATGCCTTAAAAGGGGAGCTGACGATTGATTCCGCTCTGAATAAAGGAACCGTCGTCATGATACAAGTTCCGGCAGAGGGAGCAAAAACGTAAATTTTGCAAAAGGGGCTTACAATTGTTTTGTATGTGGAAAAAAAGGGAATAGCCGTTAATTTTTATACTTTAGGAAAGGACAGCCTCAAAGTATAAGAAAAATACGGCTTCCGTCATAAGGATTCGGCGGTAAGCCGAGTTTTTCTAATAAAAAAAGAAATAAACACACTAAATACCAGAAATGATTGATTATAACAAAATGAAGTACAATGTATTCGAAAGGGTGAGAAGCATGCAGGAATCAATAGATAATAACATTAGACTAATCCTCATAGATGATCATCAGCTTTTCAGAGAAGGGGTTAAACGTATTTTAGATATGGAACCCAACTTTGAAGTAGTTGCAGAAGGCGATGACGGAGATGAAGCCATTAAGCTTGTAGAAGAAAATGACCCTGATGTGGTTCTCATGGATATTAACATGCCAGGCACAAATGGTGTAGAAGCAACCCGAAACTTAATTGAAACATTCCCAGAAACCAAAGTATTAATCCTCTCAATTCACGATGATGAGACATACGTCACACACGTGCTGAAAACCGGAGCATCCGGTTATCTGCTAAAAGAGATGGATGCGGACGCTTTAATTGAAGCAGTAAAAGTCGTCGGACGAGGCGGAGCATACATTCATCCAAAAGTGACGCATAACTTAATTAACGAATACCGCCGTCTTGCCTCTGGTGATGAAGGAGCAGAAGATGCAGCCGAAATCGGATTTAAAGAAGTCGAATATCGGAAACCTCTCCATATTCTGACCCGCCGCGAATGCGAAGTGCTCCAGCTGATGACCGACGGCTACAGCAATCGCATGATCGGCGAAACGTTATATATCAGTGAAAAAACCGTTAAAAACCACGTAAGCAACATATTGCAAAAAATGAATGTCAATGACCGAACCCAAGCCGTCGTAGAGTCCATTAAAAAAGGATGGGTCAAAGTAAGATAACAAAAAGCGGCACGCCAAACTCGATGGCGGCCGCCTTTTTTGATATTAAGTACTATGTGGGGGCAGGCCCCTTTGGAAGTGGGAGAGAAGCAAAGTAAGAAGGAAGACACCTAAGATTGGGGAGAAAAACGTCATAAATGTTATCAAAAATTATGGAGTGCCAGGCCCGGGTCAGTACAGATCGAGCAGTTCGGGAAGTGGCTAAAAAATGGTTTCGTTTGGCACATAAGTGAAAGAAAGCGGTCCATAAAAGGGAGAAAGTACTACATAAATTAGCAAAGGAAGAGAGTCTGGCATATAAGTTAATGCAACGTGTTCAAATAAGTAGGAACGCGCATTATATTTAGGAGAAAGAGCGTCATAAAAGCAAAAAGTGGATCGTACTGTTATCAAAAGTATGGAGTGCCAGGCCCGAGAGCTGCAGATCGAGCAGTTGAAGAAGTGGCTCACAACAGGTCTGGTTTGGCTCATAAGTAAAAGGAAGCAGTACATAAAGGGAAAAAAGAGCAGCATAAATCAGCATACTTAGAGGGTCCGGGAGCTGCAGATCGAGAAGTCGTAGAAGCGGTTCATAAATGATGGAATATGGTAGATAAGTATAAAAAAGCGGCACATAAAGAAGGGGAAGTGCTACATAAATCCGAGGAGTAAAGTTTTACGAATAAAGTAAAAAATGGGGACATATAAAAAGAATAATGCAGCATATTTGAAAGAAAAAACATCAATAATCTAAAAAGTGGCTCATAACAATATACACACCCATAGAATGGAAGGCCAGACCCCAACAACGATAAAATAAGAGCTGCGTTGGACAAATAAGTTCAATAAAGCAGAGCATAAATGATGAAAAGCACTCCATATATCAGAGAAATTAATTCATTCCCTACTCAACTATCCAGAGTAACCGTGGTTCCTAAACCGATCAAAAAAACTCATAAATCCATTCATGCACGCATTCCAAACAGAACGCTGCTCAAATCTTCATCCAAACAGCACATAATCTCACCAAAACCTCCTACATTTGCATAAACACCAGAAACTGGCTCATATGTTCGAAAAACCGGCTCATACCTGCTGCACTTCGCTCATAACCGCCCAAACTTTGCCCATAACCAAAACCCAATTCATACACGCCGCATCACACTGTATTTCTTCTCATAATTCTCTTGCAGAAGCTTGTTCCACCACTTATGATTAAAGAAGAATATCTATTAATAGAGATAGAAGAGAGGATACAGCTATGGCGAAAATCGTGATTGTCACAGACAGCACTGCTTATCTTCCAGCGGAGGTAACGGAAAAAGAAAATATTACCGTGGTACCGCTTAGCGTCGTTTTTGGAAATGAGGCATATGAAGAAGAGACGGAATTGTCGGCGGCCGATTTTTACGATAAATTAAAACAGACAGAGGAGCTGCCGACGACGTCCCAGCCGCCTTTAGGGAAGTTTGTGGATACCTTTGAGAAACTGGCGAAAGACTATGAAGAAATCATTACGATTCATTTATCAAGCAGCATCAGCGGTACGTATCAAACAGCGCTGACAGCTGGAGAACAAATCGAAGGTGTACAAGTGTACGGTTTTGATTCAGAAATCAGCTGTATGCCGCAGGGGTATTATGTGATTGAAGCCGCCCGGATGGCGAGAGATGGAGAAACGGTGGATACGATTTTAGACCGGCTCGAGGACATGAAACAAAGTACACGTGCGTATTTTATGGTGGACAACCTTAACCATCTTCATCGCGGCGGCCGTTTAACCGGAGCACAGGCTTTGGTCGGAAGTTTGCTGCAAATTAAACCGATTCTTCATTTTGAAAACAAACAAATCGTGCCGTTTGAAAAAGTTCGTACGGAGAAAAAAGCATTAAACCGGGTGTTCCAACTGTTCGATGAAGATGCGAAAAAGGAATCGTCAATAAGGGCAACGGTAATACATGCTAACCGCCCGGACAAAGCGGAAGCCATAAAAGAGCAGCTTTCGGAAAAATATCCTCATGCGGTGATCGATGTCAGTTATTTTGGAGCCGTCATCGGTACGCATCTTGGCGAAGGCAGCCTTGGTATTGGCTGGTGCAAAATGTAATTCCCTTCTAATAAATCTGGCCGGGTTTATCCTTCCTTCTGCCCGGCCAGCTGATTTTCCCCTTTAATTCAAAACGATATAGTAGACAGGAGCGTTGCCTATGCGTTATTGTCATGTTCTTTTACCGGATAAAACCGAGCCGGTATGCCTTCCGGAGATCTGTGTTGAAGAAAAGGACGTCATTCAGCACGGTCCAGATGTCATCATCAGCCTTCCTGACTTACCTCATCCTCCGCAGCCTGCCCTTGAATCAGAAAATACCCCATCCTTACAAAGCATTTTATATGGAAAAGAACTGCTGTTAGAAGAAATCCAATGCACCTGGGAGGAGCTGAATCCATTTTTACGAGCAGGATTAGTTACGGTCCGCGCAGGATTGCATCCTACAAAAAACGGATACAAATGCCGGCGCTGTCACAACTCTGACCCAGCACGGTTCGGCGTATTTTTCTGTGCGCGCTGCCAGAAAGACTGCGCTTACTGCAGGCATTGCATCATGATGGGAAGAATCAGTACGTGTTCGGCTCTTTTTCGCTGGAATGGACCGCCGTCCTCCTTTTCGCCGCACATCTCACTTCATTGGGACGGCATTTTTTCAAAAGGTCAAAAACGGGCCACAGAGACGATCATACAAACGATAAAGGAGAAAGACGAGCTGCTTGTTTGGGCGGTGTGCGGCGCAGGTAAAACAGAGATTTTATTTCCCGGAATCGAAACAGCGCTTCAAAGCGGCCAGCGTGTATTGCTTGCCACTCCGCGCACCGATGTCGTCTTAGAACTGCTTCCCCGATTCAGACATGTTTTCCCCGAAGCCATCATCGCTGGACTTTACGGCAAAAGTGAAGAAAAACAGATTCTCGCACAGCTTGTCATTGCGACTACCCATCAAACGATGCGCTTTGCGGATGCTTTTGACACCGTCATTATTGATGAAGTTGATGCGTTTCCGTATACGGCAGAGACATCACTTGTGCAAGCTGTCCAAAAAGGAAAAAGAAAGATGCCGCCACGATTTATCTCACCGCGACGCCAACCAATACGCTGCAAAAGCGTGTACAAAAACACACCCTTCCCGTAACGAAAATTCCTCGTCGTTATCACGGTTATCCGCTGCCAGTTCCGCGTTTTCAGTGGTACGGGCCGTGGAAAAAACGACTCCAAAAAGGCCATCTTCCTAAGCCGGTGCAAGCGTGGTGTGAAAAACATATCTTAAGCCAAACGCCAGCTTTTTTATTTGTTCCGTCTGTCCAAGTGTTAGAAACTATCACTGCTATTCTAAAAAAATATCATTCTTCTGTTGAAGGCGTACATAGTGCCGATGAAGACCGGCTTTCAAAAGTGGCAGCTTTTCGAAAAGGCACATGTCCGCTGCTTGTGACAACGACGATTTTAGAGCGCGGAGTGACGGTCCCTGGAGCAGAAGCAGCGGTGTTTGGTGCAGAAGAAGATATTTTTACAGAAAGTGCGCTCGTTCAGATTGCAGGACGGGTGGGGCGAAGTAAAGATCAGCCCGATGGAGATGTCGTATTTTTTCATGTTGGCAAAACAAACGCTATGCTGGCAGCCCGCCGTCATATTTTAACCATGAATAAAGCTCCAGCTAATGGGGAGGAGAATACTTATGTTAAAAGCAAGCATCGCTGACAGCGGTGCGGATTGTATTTTCTGCGGAGAGCCAAAAGATGAACTGCCAAGCTGGAGCACTCTTTTACCGCTTTTTCCTCCTTCCTTGTTGTGTGAAAGCTGTGAAAATCAGCTTGAAGCTAGCTGGACCGAGCTGTAACATATGCAGCCGTCCCCAACCAGTAAATGAAGTATGTGAGGATTGCAAGCGATGGGAAAGTGACCCGGATTGGCAGGGCATCCTTGATCATAATCGTTCGCTTTACCGTTACAATGACATCATGCAAGAAATCATTGCACAGTGGAAATATCGCGGCGATGCGGTTTTGGCTCTTATTTTTCGCGAAAATATCCGGAAGTTTTATCTTCACCATTATACGGATTATATTCCTGTCCCTATTCCGCTAAGTTCCAAACGCTTGCAAGAACGGGGGTTTAATCAGTCAGAGCTGCTCGCTGATTTTACCAACGAGCCGCTTGCTTTCTATGAAAAGTGGCAGCTTTTTACACGAAAATCCTCACACGTTCCTGCCGTTTCACCTATATTAGAACGAACCATCCATGAAGAAAAACAAAGCAAAAAGTCGCGCCGAGAACGTCTTTCATCCAAAGAAAACCCATTTCAACTATCTTCTGACTTAGAACTTTCTGTAAACAGTAAAAATATTATTCTTTTGGACGATATTTATACTACAGGGACTACGTTACGTAAAGCGTCCAAGCTTTTAAAAGAGCACGGCGCAAAAAGCGTTTGCGCTATCACATTAGCAAGAGGATAATGGAGGGACATGGTATGCAAAATTTAGAAAATTGCCCCCGCTGCGGTACATTGTTTGTGAAATCACTACGACCGGTATGCAACGATTGTCATCGTGCGATTGAAGAAAAATTTCAAACCGTATATACTTTTATCCGAAAACGAGAAAATCGTTCCGCCACCATGATGGAAGTTGTGAAAGGCACCAGGGTTGAGCGCGAAGACATTACCCGGTTTATTAAAGAAGGCCGCCTTCACTTGAATCAATTTCCAAATCTCGAATATCCATGTGAATCATGCGGAAAAGACATTAGTGAAGGCCGCATTTGCAAAAGCTGTAAAGGCAGCATAGAAAGCGGCATACAAGCGGAGAAGAGGGAAAAAGAACGGGAAGAGCGTGTTAAAGAAGAAGAACGATCACGTTACACTGCCTATCATTCTTTAAATGACCGTCTAAAATGAGACCTTAGCACGAGTTAAATGGAGCATTATCTTTCCGATATAATAGAAAGAAAGCGACAATTTTGGGAGGTGAATGTGTTGAAAATAAATCCTCTCGGACCAATGAACAATCCATATAACAAACAAACAGCACCGCAGCACGCAGATAAAACGGAATCACCTAAAAACGAGCGTGATAAAGTAGAAATTTCCAGCACGGCAAAACAAATGCAGCAAGGGGAAATCGACACAGCTCGTCAGGAGAAAATAGACGCTTTGAAACAGAAAGTAGAATCGGGCACCTATCAGGTCGATCCAAAAGAAGCGGCGAAAAAATTTATTGATTTTTGGTCCGGAAAATAAAGACAGAAGCAGGATGCTCCAAAAAGAATCAGGAAGAAGATTCTTCGGGGAGCAGCCATCTTCTATGGAAAAAAGAAAGCGGGGAACGTTATGTCCGTCAAAACCATTTTTGAAGCCATGGCCCTGCTCGTTAGGCAGCATAAAGAATTAAATGTAATATCTGCTGAAAAAACAGAGTTAATTAAAGCAAACGATACAAAAAAACTGGCCATTCTTTTAAAAAAAGAAAGCAAACATATACGAACGATAGAAAAAAAGGAAAAAGACAGGCAGGATGCGGTGCATCAATATTTAAACAGTAAAGGCGAAACGAAAGCAGAAGGCACTGTCAGTGTCCTGTTAAAACATTTGCCCGTAAGCTATCATGAACCTTTAATCAAATTGCAGGAAAGCCTGCTGCAGGAGATGGGTAATTTGCGCAAAAAAGAAGCACTCAATCGTACATTAGTCGAAGATTCGCTTCATTTTGTACAAATGACGATGGACATGATTCAGCCCGACCCAGAAGCCGTTCATTATACCCATCCAGACAGCTCAGAAAACGACCAGCATCAAAGATACTCTATTTTTGATTCGAAAGCTTAAAAATACGAAACAGGAGGAGAAGCCATGTCTTCTACTTTTCATGGACTAGAAACAGCGCGGCGCGGCATGAATACGCAGCAAGCCGCATTGCATACAACCGGTCACAATATTTCAAACGCTAATACAGAAGGCTACACCCGCCAGCGCGTGAACTTTGCGCAGACAGAGCCATATCCGAATGCAGCAAGGAACGCTCCGCGGACGCCCGGACAAATCGGGACCGGGGTAGAAGCGGACTTTATTCAACGCGTACGGGAAAACTATCTTGATATTCAATACCGCGGCGAAAATGCGCAGGCCAGTTACTGGGAAACACGTTACGATTCGTTAGAAAGAATAGAAGACTTGATGAACGAGCCATCAAAGGAAGGCATTGCGACGACGATGGATGAATTTTGGAATGCGCTGCAGGATTTATCGGTGAACCCAGAAGATTCCGGGGCCCGCTCTGTTGTGCGCCAGCGCGGCATGGCTCTAGCGGAAACATTTAATTACGTGTCAGACTCTCTGCAATCGAATAAAAAAGATGTAGGAGAAGAGCTGAAAACAACCGCAAGCCAAATCAATTCGATCCTAAGCCAAATTAATGATGTAAACAAAGAGATCGGCCGTGTCGAGCCGCACAAACAAATGCCAAATGATATGTATGATGAACGCGGCCGTCTCCTGGATGAAATTTCCAGTTTAGTAAACATTGACGTACAGCGAAATGAAACAAAAGGCCACGCCCTTGATGCGGCAGAAGGCACGGTCAATGTATTCATGACCGATGAAGAAGGCAACCGCCTCACAACCCTAGTAGACGGCGAAAATAAAGACTTCAAAGAGCTCAGCTTAGAAGATGAAGAGG
The DNA here is from genome assembly GCF_002886255.1 of Alteribacillus bidgolensis. NCBI lineage: Bacteria > Bacillati > Bacillota > Bacilli > Caryophanales > Bacillaceae > Alteribacillus > Alteribacillus bidgolensis. The sequence goes on along the minus strand of NZ_KZ614149.1, from coordinate 2,433,704 downwards.
ACGGCCAGCACACGTATATTTCGAGCGCATCATTTGATTGGTATGCCGATAACGGCGAGGAGCTGGTAGAAGAAGACGATTCACCTGATGTCTCCTTCCTGCAGTCTCCAGGGAAGTTAAAAGCGCTCGTAGAATCTTTTGGATATCAAACAGAAGAAGATGACACAACGAAAGGAACCTATCCAGGATTAATTGACGACCTCGATAACATGGTCAAAACGTTTACAGATAAATTTAATGAGGTCCATGAGAGCGGCTGGAATTTACGTGACATAAACAGCGGAGAAAAAGGCAGCTCGATTCCATTTTTCGCTTTCGATGGAACAGAAGAACAAAAAGGATATGCCAGCGCTCTTCAAGTACATGAAGACATAGAAGAGGACTTAGACAACATAGCCGCTTCCTCTCCAACTGAATTGACACTGACGGTGAAAGAAGGAAGTCAAGACCAGGCAGGCCCGACGCTTTCTGGCAAGTATGAGGAAGATGGACCAAAAGAACTGCAGGTCCGATATACTGATGAGGATGGCTGGCAATATTCTTTAGTGGGGACAGACGAAGCAGAACAATGGGAAGATATAGAAGAAGGTTCAGAAACAGTAGATGGTTTGACCATCAATGTGGAAGGCCTCGACGATCCAGAAGACGGAACAGTTTGGTCTTATGACGAACCGATTATCAATGGAACCGGACCACAAGCGTTTGCGGGAGACGGCTCCAATGCCCTGAATCTCGCTAATGTAAAAGATGCGAACCTCGATTTTGACGGCGAAAGCACAACCAATGTGCAAAGCTACTACCAGGGAGTAATTGGGGAAATGGCGGTGGACACCGATGAAGCCCAGCAGAAAATGCACAATACCGATAACTTGCGTGAAAACGTGAATAACCGCCGTCAAGAAGTAAGCAGTGTTTCTCTCGATGAAGAAATGACCAACATGATCCAGTTTCAGCATGCGTACAATGCCTCCGCACGAAACATTACAATGATTGATGAAATGCTGGATCGTATTATTAACAACATGGGTGTTGTTGGAAGGTAGATAGAATATATCGGAATGGAAGGTGAAAAATGATGCGGGTAACCCAATCGATGCTGGCCCATAACTCGCTCCGCCACTTAAGTCAAAGCTATGATCATTTAGGAAAACTGCAGGATCAGCTATCTACCGGGAAAAAAATTTCACGTGCTTCCGAGGCCCCGGTGGTGGCGATGAACGGGATGCGCTACCGTACGCAGACGGTCGAGGTCGAACAGTTTCAGCGGAATTCAAGCGAAGTCTTTAATTGGATGGAGTCAACCGATGAAGCTCTCGATAAATCAACCCAGGCTTTGCAGCGTGTGCGCGAATTAACCACACAAGCGGCGAATGATTCGTATGAAGAAGGCCAGCGCTCCAATATTGCTAAAGAGGTATCCCAGCTATTTGAGCACCTCGTATCTATGGCGAACACGAAATCAAATAACAAATATATTTTTAACGGCTCCAATACAACCAGAGTCCCAGTAAATGATGATTATTTTCAGCTTGACCCAGACGGTTTATCAACATTGGACGAACAAGAGCTGTTAAAGCACCAAATTGCGTATGAGGGCAGCGTTTATCAATTTTCTGAAACAGATGGAAATACTGCTGTATTTGAAAATGGAAACGGAGAAACAATGGGACTCACGTATGATGGAACAAATGAGGATAGTCAAATAGAAAGTATTACTCATTCCAATACGGAAGAAGTAGAGGACAATCTGGAAAAAAATGATATCGTCCTTTCCAGAAATGACGCCGTATCGACTAATACAGGCGACGTGGAAATTGAGCTGTTAAAAGGGGTTAATATTCCCGTAAACTCCAAGCCGCAAAACGTTTTTAACAGTGCGCTGTTTGGTGACATGAAACGGCTCGAACAAGCATTAGAAGATCCGGATTCTGATGGAAAAGTGCTCACGGAATTTATTGATATGATCGACACTCACATTGACAGCATGGTCAACGAGCGTGCAGAAATAGGAGCGCGTTTAAACCGGGTCGAAATGATTGATGACCGCTTAAGTAATCAGGAAGTGATCGCAGAACGCATTCTTTCTGATAATGAAGACGCGGATATGGAAAAAGTAATGATTGATCTCATGAGCCAGGAAAATGTACACCGTGCTGCACTGGGTGCTGGAGCTCGTATTATACAGCCAACATTAATGGACTTTTTACGATAAAAACAAATGAAAAATACTTCAACCTTAAACAAAACTGCCTAAGGGGGGCTGCTAATGAACATGCCAATCGTAGAAATTACAACAACTAACGCAGAACTTGGAATAAAATCATCAAGACCGCCGTTCGAAATCAGCCAGCCCCCGGCAGATACCGAGATAAACCAAAATCTCACCGACACCGTTGAAATTTCTACGAAAGCGGCGAAAGTGAATATTGATCAATCCGAAGCCTTTGCAGATGCGAATTTGATTTCTCCTCTGCAGAAAACGAAGCAATTTGCGCAAAAAGCAAACCAAACCGCAACGGAATATACGGCCAAAAAAGCACGAGAAGGCGAACAGCTTAAGGCGATAGAAAACAATGGCGGAGGCGGAAAAGCCAAGCTGCGATTGCAAAAGAAAACGGCAAGCTGATAGAAAAACAAACCGAATTCGGCTTTACACCAGAAAATGCTTTCAAAGTAAAGTTTGACGTAGCACCAGGCGATCTCTCGTTTCAAGTCGAACGAGCAGAAACAGAGATTAACGTACAAAAAAATGACCCGGAAATAAACATTCCGCGCTGGGAGATTAAGCATTATTTAAAACAAAAACCCAGCATTCAATTTCATGTGAGCGGAGAACAAGTGAACCGTACGTTATAACTATACATAAAGGAGGAGCCACCACCTGTGAAACTGCAAACAAAACACCTTGGCGAAGTCGACATACAGCAAGAAGAGATTTATCAATTTGAGCAAGGACTGCCAGCTTTTGAAGAAGAAACAGCATTTGTGCTGCTTCCTTTTAGCAATGACAACATCTTTTTTATCCTTCAATCCGTAAATAATCCGGAATTAGCATTTGTGGTCGCCAATCCTTTTCATTTTTTCAATGATTACCAGGTCAAATTATCAGATAGCGTACTTGAACAGCTGGCCATTGAAAAAGAAGAGGATGTGGCGATTTTTTCCGTATTAACACTAGAAGAGCCGTTTAACAAAACGACCGCCAACCTGCAGGCGCCAATCGTTCTGAATGCGTCCAAGAACAAGGGCAAGCAATTTGTTTTAACCGAGTCGGACTATCAAACGAAACACTCTCTTTTCCCGCAGCAAGCCCAAACTGCCGAGAACGAGAAGGGAGGCCGCTAATGTTAGTACTAACCCGGAAAACCAATGAATCGATCCAAATCGGCGATGATATTGAAATGAAGATCATCGCAGTAGACGGCGAACAAGTGAAAATTGGGATCGAAGCACCGAAGCACATTGATATTCACCGAAAAGAAATCTATCTCGATATCCAAAAGGAAAATAATGCAGCGGTAGGAGCAGGTAGCCTGGACATATTAGAAAAATTGTCCCAGCAAATGAAAAAAAATTAAAAAAGAAACAAATGATTATTTTTTGGTCTTAAGACCTATAAAAAGTATAAAATATTCTAAATAAATAAATTCTTTGGTGGGCAAAATTTCTATAATTAGGACTATAGAATTAAGTCTATTAAAATGAACGGAAAATTCACTATATTCAAGAGGTACTCTTGTTCCTTGCCTATTTTTTCAGTTACAGGTAAGATTTAGAAAGATAACTAAAATTATAAAGGGTAGCCCTATGGAGATAAATAGAGAGAAAAAGAGATAAAGGGTAGCGTGGTGAAAGTGTAAAGAGAAGAAAACGCTTATGACGAGAACTACACTTTCAGGTCACTTCAGGAGGAATACATAATGCCAAAAACTCATCATAAGGATGCAGGGAACAGACTTCCCACGCTTTTTTTGGATATGGAAGGAAATGGTCTATTAGAAGAAGCGGGAGAGGCGATTGGCAAAACGGTCATCGCAGCAGAACCCTCCCAGGTTTTCACACTGTTTGAAGATGGTTTAAAAAAAGATACCATTTATTATGCACAGTGTGATAAAGAAACGGTATACGACAAGGTCGATCAGCTGCAAAACATCAATTGCTACTTCCGCTTAGGGATCAATTTGCCAAGCGGGGAAGCGGACCTTTTAGATGAACTCATTCATAAAGAAGTATCTATTATTCTAGCGGCCGATCGCGAGCGGAAAAAATGGCTGGATCATTTTCAGCGCTCACAGTCCTTTCTTGTCTATATTGATCCGATGTTCCAGCCTCACTTGATTCAGAGATACCGATCCCTTCATAAACAGGAAGTACTCGAACCAGCAAAGGAACTTGAATTGGATATGGAAAAAGCAAGAAATACTTTGTCCGACGCTGAAGTACGCATATTAGAAAAAATTCTCGAAGGAAAAAGCAACCGCAAAATCGCAGAAGAATGCTTTCTCGCAGTGGCTACAGTAAACAACCATGTCAGCCATCTGACGAAAAAAATGAAAGCAAATGACCGCACCCACACGATAAAACGAGCGATTGAAGAAGGATGGGTTAAGATTTCATAGTGAAAAGCTGGAAGCTGATCTGTAAACATAAAACACAGATCAGCTTTACCATTACCGGGCATCTTCATAAAAAAAGATCGAAAAAGCTTCTGTTGCTCTCATTTTCTGCAGCTTTAAACTATACGGAGAAACATTAACACGCAAGGTTTGTCCGTCCAGAAATACAACTTCCGAGTGAAATTTTGTATCATGATCAGGGTTGATAGACTTGATGTGATAAGGAAAGAGCCAGTGACATTCCTCGGTGCGCGGGGAATGGGTCGGCATCGCCCCTATTCTCTTTAATACGTTCATGGGAACAGGAAGTTTACATTTTAAGTCCGTTCGATATTTCACTGCATCTCTTCGCCCATCATAACTTGCTCCCCCAAGCAAACATCCTTCTGATATAATGTTCATCGCCGACTCCCCAACAACCATAATGTCTCTATTCCGCTCATAGATTCTGCTTTGTCCCCCTTCTTCAAAAAACGGAGAAACGGCCATCGTATTAGGTGAAATCAAGTAATTATCGCTAAAAGCAAAACTTGTCACAAAAAAGCCCCCTCATTAAGAATATTAACTTACCTTAAAGCCTTCCTTATCAAAAGTGCAGAAGAACTGCGCAAATGTACCCGTGAACACTTTTTATTTTTCGTGAAAAAAGTAAGAAAGACTCATCGACCTCATTATACACAAGAAAAAAACAAAGAATAGTAAATGTTTTGTAAAAATATGTAAAAAGATTGAAAAGATAAGACAACAATTTTAACAAAAGACAAAAAGGAACAGACAAACAAAAAGATTCCCGAAACCAAAAAAGAACGCCTGAACTCAAAAAAAGTCCCCACTGAGCTAATAAGCAAAGGAAAAAAGAAAAATCTATAAATCTACCAAAAGAAATACGCAAAAAGACTTAACAAATCATCTCCATCCTCCGATATTAGAAATGTAAAGGATAAACCACCCTGGCGGCCGACAGGATTGCAGGTATATCCAAAAACATACGAACGTTTCACCCACAAGGACGTGGACCGGAACGTAAAACATACATTCAAGGAGGAATTTTTAGTATGATTATTAACAATAATATCCCGGCGTTGAACACCCATCGTCAAATGGGTATTAACCAAAACAACATGCAATCTTCAATGGAGAAACTATCTTCAGGTATGCGTATTAACAAAGCTGGGGACGATGCAGCCGGTCTTGCAATCTCTGAGAAGATGCGTGCACAAATTAATGGTTTAGATCAAGCAAGCCGTAACGCACAAGATGGTATTTCCATGATTCAAACTGCAGAAGGTGCACTTGATGAATCACACTCTATTCTTCAACGTATGCGTGAACTTTCCGTTCAGTCTGCCAATGACACAAATGTAGCTGTCGACCGTGAAGAACTACAAAAAGAAGTGGACCAGTTGTCTCAAGAGTTAAGCCGAATTGGAGATAATACAGAATTCAACACTCAAAATCTATTAGATGGTGGTTTTGAAGGAAAATTCCAAATTGGTGCTAATGAAGGTCAGAACTTAAGCCTATCTATTGATGATATGCGTGGGTATAGCTTAGAAATGGCTGGCGATGTAAAAATTGAGCAAACAGCAGCTGTAACAGATAATGGTGATACTAATACTGACATTGCTGATGGGACGTATTCAGTTCAAGAGAGTGATACTGCAGGCGAATTTGATCTTGTTAATAAGGATGGTGTTACAGTAGCAACTAGTGATGACGGTGTTGGTAAAAATTTCGTAGCTTCAACTGGTGATGATACATTAACATTTAATGAAGACGTTAATTCAGGTACTGTAAAAATTGATTCTGGTACGGCTACTGCAGAGGGTACAGTCACTAATGATGGTTTAGAAGCTGGGGCTTATACGTATGATTCAGCAGATAGTGCGTTAAAGGACGATAGTGGTAATACCATTGCTAAGGGTAATGGTACAACCTTTACATCGTTAGACGGTACAGACACTCTTGTGACATTCTCTGTATCTTTAACAGATGGTGATGAATTTGATGTTGGGGGTATTGATATTTCATCTCAAAAAGCTGCTGACGCTGCTACCACTAAAATAAATGATGCAATTGAAACTGTTTCTGCACAACGTTCCAGTCTTGGTGCTACTCAAAACCGTTTAGAACACACGATCTCTAACTTAGACAACTCTTCTGAGAACTTATCAGCTGCGGAATCTCGTATCCGTGACGTTGACATGGCTGCGGAAATGATGGAAATGACTCGTTCAAACATTCTTTCCCAAGCTTCTCAGTCCATGCTTGCTCAAGCAAACCAACAACCACAATCTGTACTACAATTGCTCGGATAATAGTAGTAATCAATATAGAGGCTCTAGCTTAGAAGGAACGCCTAGTCTGGCACAGAATCTCGAGCCAGGGCCAGGTCAAGCAGCACTAGTATGTCTGTGATGAAGCAAGCGATGGAAACAGGGGAAAAGCAAGGAGAATTTGTGGACAAAATGCTGGACTCTTCTGGTGCGAAAGCTGTTCAACAAGCGGCTGAACCGCACAAAGGCAGTTCTGTCGATTTTTCTGTTTAAGAAGCACTCCACTTCTCCGTTTCGGGGAAGGCTTTTGAAGGAGTTAGGATCATGAAGGGAAATCATAAAGTTTGGTGTGATAATTGCGGAAAACTGACGCCTAATATGGGGGCGGGCTTATGTGCGGATTGTTTTCCGAGCTATCGGGAGGATTATATCAAGGTGAGGCAGTATGTAAAAGGAACCCATGAGGCGACAATGATCGAAACAAGTCATGCCACCGGGGTATCGATTAACCGTATTCGTAAAATGGTACGGGAACGGGCGATTTCCATTAAAAATACATAATAATCTAAATATTTCTCTCGTTTAACCGATATAAGTAAAAACCTATAGGGAATGGAGGATAGGATAAATGGGTTTTTCCATATCAGGTTCTAATGGGGACAGTATCCAAACTGTTCGTTCTGTCAACGAAGGTAAGCCATTAGAGCGTTCGATGACAGAGGAAATTAAGCATGCCGCCAAAGATCACCGGCCCGCCATGCTTGATCCAAAAGAACTTCAGGAACAGGCAGACGGCATGAATAAAATGCTCGAAGCAAGCTACACGGATTTGAAATTTAATGTGCATGAAGATTTGGACCGTATTTATGTTCAGGTGCTCGAACGTGAAACCGAAGAAGTGGTCAGAGAGATTCCGCCTGAAAAGTTTTTAGATATGGTCGCGTCAATGCTAGAGCAGGTAGGTATTTTAGTCGATGAAAAAGTATAAGTGTCCTCAAGCAGTTCCTTTTAGGAGCTGTTTTTTCTTTTTTACTTTAAATGTAGTAGAAAGCTTCCGATATAAAAAATAGATAACTAGAAAGAGAGACAGTGGTGGCTCTCTTTTTTCTATTACAGGAGGTACGGACATGCAAATAGATAATAGAATAACAGGGTTTGCTTCTGGGATGGATATTAATCAGCAGGTGCGGGATTTAATGCAGGTAGAACGGCAGCCGCTTGTAAAAATGGAACAAGATGCATTGAGATTGCAGTACGAAATGGAAGGATACCGTGAAATGAATCGGGAGTATCAGTCTTTTAGTGATTCTATTTTTGATGGGATTATCCGCCGTTCTAATACAACTGCGAAACAGGCAATAAGTTCTAATGAAAATTTAACCGAAATAGAACAATGGGAAGAGAGGTCACAAAGCGGCTATCTTCGCCGTGATGACCTATTGACAAATGGGCTGGATACGATGCGCCGGAATATGTACGATGAGGTAGATACTGGCGAGGGAGCAGCATTTTCGCAATTAACCGAAATCGGTATTACGACATCCAGTAATTATATGGACCGGGGAAAGCTGGAAGTAGATGAAACCGAATTAGAACAAGCGATTCAGGAAGATTCTGAAGCGGTGTATCAGTTATTTTCAGCAGATGGAGAGTCCTATGAAGAAAAAGGGGTGGCACGACGCGTTCGGGAATCTCTTGATCATACGATGGATAGTATATCTGAACGAGCTGGTGGTCCCGCTATGCCTTCTCCTGATCAATTTACAATCGGGCGTGAAATGAATAATCTTGATGATCGGATGAGTAACTTCGAACGCCGGATGCAGAAAACCGAAGAGCGTTACTGGGATCAATTTACCCGAATGGAGCAAGCGATGGCAGAAGCCAACGCGCAGGCTCGGCAAATGCAGCAGCAAATGGCAGGTATGGGCGGCATGATGTAAGAAGGGAACATGTATAAAGAGCAGGGCGTAATACTTTCTCTTATATTTTTTATTACCAAACCTTGTATTTTTCTTTTATTCGGATATGTTTTGGATATAGTATCCTCTTCAGTCATAAAACGAGCCCTATAAGGACGTAAATAAAATGGTTACTTGGAAAATGTATGCTATCACTTTTGTGGAAATACTGATTTTCTTAGCTGAAAAACTATTACGTAACCTTTATGAGAGCGCTGGTATTGTATATGTGGGTGATGTTGTTTGGTTTGGATTATGTTTTTTCCTGTTTTGTCTTTATTCCTTGTTTTCATTTTTTTAACCTGCCAAAAAAGAACGCGATCCTAAACGAATGCAGCACTTTCCTGATGTTTTGGATCGTTTTTATTTGATCTGCTTGCACAGCTTCTCTCCTTTTATAAGAGGTGAAATTTAAATACTAGACGGAAGATGAAGTTTATACTTCCTGGTTATTTATTACGTGTCAACTTCTATTTGGCTTTGAGAGAAAGATTAAGTTTGGAGTAAGATGTTCTATATTATTTATTATAATATTTTTAAACTTATAGTTTTGAAGAGTGGCGAAAACAAAAAAGGGGATCTATGATGGATATTTAACAATTCTTATTTTCGTTTGTCTTGTTGGATTCATCGTTGTTTTAGCGTTGATCCTTATTTACAAAGGCAAACAAAAGCAGCGTTAGTATTCCATACACTTCTAAACCCGACAGTCTAACATGTAACTGTTCGACACATGCAGCTATTAATATTATGGATGTATAGAAACCGGTGTTCCTATTGGTATAATACTTGCTAGTTCCTCCACGTCTTGATTATACATTCGAATACATCCTCTTGATACCGCTTGACCAATGGAACTTGGGTCATTTGTTCCGTGGATTCCGTAATGCTGTTTTGATAAACTCATCCACATTGTACCAAAAGGTCCTCCAGGATCAGGGGCTTTGTTAATGACGATAAAATTCCCTATAGGTGTTTCAAACAGTATTCTTCCCACCGCGATGGGATACTGTTTTTGCAGGACACCATCTCTTAGTAACCGCAGCCAGCGATTATTGATGGATACTTCAATCTGATATGGAAGGGTGTGGGGGTCGGGAAACCCTGGGATCATAATAGATTGACCAGGATATATGACATTTGGATTAATCATTGGGTTCGCACTAATGATTGCAGTTAATGGCGTGCGGTAATCCCTTGATATCTGAGTCAGTGTTTCACCGGGTTTAACCGTATGAATCAATGCAAGCACCTCCCGCTGGTTTCATTACATTTTATGTGCTTCATTACGGTTCATGATCTTCAGCCGATTCATTTAGAAGGGGAATCGTCGAGTGTTTTTCTGTTGACATGTTAGATATTATTTTCATGTCAAAAAGAGACAACTCTCAAATATGCTTTGATTCGTCTCTAGTAATAATTAATTGTAAAAGTTAGGGGGATTTTAAATAATTGGTATTGTGATTGGAGTTTGTATGCTAAACGAATCGTAAGGAGAGCTGGAGTAATAATGAATAATTAGTTGTATAGTTTATATTTTTTAATATTAGGGATCATATCTTTTTTTACGGGAGAAACAGTTCATTTTTACTTATGTACGCAGTTAAACAAAAAATCGTTAATGATCTCATATAATAAGGTACAGGTTAACGGTTTGGAAAATATGGAATGGGGTCAATTTTAATGACTTGTCAGCCAGCACTTCCATATACAGCAAAATGAAAGAGGGTGAATTGTAGGCTCATGAAGTACTAATCCTATTTTTTTAGAACAAATGAATGACTCATGACAAAAACCTTCTATTTAATGGTTTCTTATGCATGGCATTCATCAACGTTCGGAATAGGATTGGTGTAACAAGCACATTCACCCCTATTGTATAGGTGTGCCTCCTATTCTGAACGTATGTCTATGAATAGGAGGCTATTTTTATTTTTTGGGAAAGTTTAACTTTGCTAAAGGACAATCAAATAGTCTCCATCCTTAAAAAGAAATGGGGATGATTGAATTGGTATTGATCGACTTGCAAGACATCCGGATTGATGTGAAAGATCGAACGTTATTTGAAATAAGTAATATAAGCATTCACCAAGGAGACTGCATTGGACTAGTGGGCCGTAACGGTTCGGGGAAAACATCGCTGCTTGAGATAATTGCTGGAGAAAAAGAAGCGGCTTCGGGCACCGTTTCAAAGCACGTTTCTGTGGCACTTCTTCCGCAGCTGAAACCTCAAATAGGGCAGAAAAGCGGAGGGGAGATTTCCCAAATTATAAACCGAGAAACCCTGTTACAAGAGCCTGAGGTACTGCTTGCTGATGAACCCACTACTCATCTGGATATGGAGAACATGGAAAAATTGGAGCATCGATTACAGCGGCACCAGGAAGCTATGGTAGTGGTATCTCATGATCGTGCTTTTTTGGATGCTCTTTGTAATCAAATATGGGAAATAGACAACGGGCAGGTTCGTGTATATTCAGGGAATTACACAGATTATGAGCAGCGAAAACAAGCTGCCCGTAAACATCGTGAAAAAGAATACGAGAAATATATTCACAAGAAAAAACAGCTTGAGGAAGCAATGCAGCAGAAAGAACAGAAGGCACAGCGAGCGGTAAAGAAGCCGATGAACACTTCAAGTTCTGAGGCGAAAATCACCGGGGCTAAACCGTATTTTGCGAAAAAACAGAAGAAGTTAAACCAGGGTGTCAAATCCATTCAAACCCGGATCAAACAGCTGGATAAGGTCGAAAAAATAAAAGAACTTCCGTCCATCAAAATGCAAGTAGCACAAGAAGAGTCACTTAAGAATCGCACTATTATACGCGGGGAGAAGGTATCCGGAACTGCAGGGAATCAATTGTTATGGGAAGGGGCAGACTTCACTGTTACCGCTGGCGATAAAGTAGCTCTCATTGGTCCAAATGGCAGCGGAAAGACCACGTTTTTACGCATTATTTTGGAGGAAGCGGATGGAATTCATATTTCTCCGTCCGTCTCTTTTGGCTATTTCAGTCAAATGCTTGATGTATTAGAAGGAGACGATTCCATTTTAGAAAACGTACGCCGTCATTCTGTTCAAGATCAAACGATGATACGAACAGTACTTGCCCGCCTAGGTTTTTTTCGGGACGATGTGTTTAAACCTGTTCGTGTCCTTAGCGGCGGCGAGCGGGTAAAAGCAGCGTTTGCTGCGTTATTTGTCAGCAATGCAAATGTACTTATTCTGGATGAACCAACTAATTATTTGGATATCGAGGCAATAGAAGCATTGGAGTCTCTTCTTAACGATTATTCCGGAACGGTTTTGTTTGTATCGCATGACAGGCGCTTTCTAGAAAATACAGCTACAAGGATTTTTGCCATTAATAGCAATCGTATCGTTTCATTTGATGGTTCTTATCGAGCTTATCTAAATGATGAGCTAATAAAAGACCAAGACCCGCTGGAAGATGAATTACTTAAGGTAGAAATGAAGATTGCTGATGTATTAAGCCGATTAAGTATCACGCCTTCGGAAGTATTAGAACAAGAATTTCAACAGCTGTTACGCCGCAAAAAAGATATAAAACAGCGCCAAAAGACAGATTAGAACAAAAAGTGAATATGGCTGCAGCAGGGTGCGCTTCTTAAATAAGAGTGTGCCCTGTTTTTTATCAAATTCAACTTCATTTGATAAAGAACAAACGTTCGTGTAAAGAATGGAGGGATCCCATGGAAGGTGTGTTAAAAAGAGCATTAGAAAGTGGGAGACCAATCGAATCAATATATGAAGCAAAAGACGGCAGGCTCAGCCAGCGCACGGTGACAGTACATCGAATGAATAAAAAAGAAGTGTTGGTATGGTGCCACGCCCAACACGGTTTTCGTTCCCTAAAAATATCTTATCGGCAAGACCAATAAAAAAATATCACGCCTAAAAAACCAGGGGGATACCCCTGGTTTTTTATGAAGTAAGCACAAAATGGTTTTTCAAAAAAACACTTATCTGCTTCTGATTTCATTATTCAGAAAATTTATGATAACATGCAGACTAGGAGGGGATAAGTATGTCTTCTGGTACCATAGAAAATCAACCATTCACTATTTCCATGGAAAATGATTTACATCTTCGAGGAAACGTTCATGCACCGAAGGAACGTTCGAAAAAGCCTGTGGTCATTATCTGCCACGGTTTTAAAGGATTTAAAGACTGGAATTTCTTTCCTTATCTCGCGGATGAATTAGCGAACGCTGGTTTTTATGCGGTTCGTTTTAATTTCTCGCATAGCGGAGTGAACGAGAAAGATTTTGATGAGCTTGATAAATTCGCGGTGAATACATATTCGCGAGAACAAGCAGATTTGGCTGTTTTGTTTGAGCACATGAAAGAGGAAAAGCTGCCTTTTTCAAAACAGTTTGACCTTAACCAAATCGGAGTGCTTGGCCACAGCCGCGGCGGGGCTAATGCGATTCTGTTTGCAGCCGAGCATCCTGAAGAAGCAAAAGCCGTGGTAACGTGGAATGGTGTCTCAGATGTTGACTTTTTTGGGGACGATCTCAAAAAAGATATACGCGAAAACGGCGTCGGTTATATTGCAAACCAGCGCACCAATCAAAACATGCCGTTAAAGGCAGATATTTTAGATGATATGGAAACGAATAAAGATCGTTTTCACTTATTGACCCATTTAGAAGCGTTAAAAGCTCCCGTTCGTATCGTACAAGGGGACGCTGATGGCGAGTGGCTCGTTAAAGGAGCGGACAAAATGGAGAAAACGTCTTCCAGGCATTCTCTAGCTCTTATTCAGGGTGCCAATCACACGTTTAACGCTGGACATCCTTTAACCGAAACGACACCGCAGCTTGACGAAGCCGTGAAAGAAACGACCTCCCATTTTCAAAACCTTTTAAAATAAAATATATACCTTCTCTTCGCTTCTCTCGAGTGAATTCACTTGAGAGAAGTTTTTTGTTTTATTTTAGAAATGTTTACGGATCAAAGTATAAGCCCGCCATTTGGACTTGGCGGTAAGCCAAGTTTTTCTTAGAAGTTAGAAAAGAAAGTTGGACGTTTTCCATGTTCAGCTTCAGCGCCCAGCCTCTCGGAGGCCCGTGGCGGTTTAAGGAACTTTTGCTAAAATCGCGAACATCGTGTTCGCACCGCAAAAGTCAGCACATCCTGTGCAAGCCAGTTCGACGTTGTCACAGGACGTGGCGTTTTTAGTCGAACATCCTTAGGAACCTTCTGCTAAAACGCACACGTCCTGTGTGCAACGCAGAAGTCACCACATCCTGTGGAAGTAAGAGCGCCTTTATTGCCTGGAGAACATTTACCTGTCGAGGCTGACAAGGGCACTTCGCTTTTCTTGTCTATCTTCCAACTATTTTCTAAATAAAACCGCTGATAAGCCGATATAAACTACAAGAAGTTTCTTGATTAAAAAATGACAATTAAATATAGAGGGAAGAGGCGTACATTCGATGAGGATTTCGGGTATGGCGTCTGGTATGGATATTGATCAAATGGTGAAAGATTTGGTGAGGGCTGAGCGCGTTCCCGTGGATAAAATGGTGCAGAAACGTCTTACATTAGAGTGGCAAATGGAAGAATACCGCAGCATAAACCGTTTGTTTGACGAGTTTCGAAATAATATTTTTGACACGGTCATGCGTCGGGCGAATATGGGAGCGCGTTCTGCTTCCTCCACTGATGAAAGCCGAATTACAGCAGAGACGTCTTCCACAGCTGGAAATGCTTCCTGCCAAATTTAAGAAGTGAAGCAGCTTGCTCAAGCCGCTTCACAAACGAGCAGCAGCCGCATTGGCTCTTCTGACTTTGATTCTTCGAAAAGTCTGGCATCACAAGAGTGGGAAGGCGCAGATAACTGGAAAGCAGGGATAGTGGAGAAGGAAACGATCACGTTAGATGAACGGCAGCAGACATTTTCTATTGAAAAAGAAAATCTGCTGGATACGGCTGCAGAAGATATGGTGGTCAAAGTAAATGGCAAGCTGTATGACGTAGTAACTGATGACACACCTGTAGAAGATAATAAAGTACACGTCAGTTTTTCTACAGAAAATGACAAAATCGACTTTGTATTTTTCGAAGCGCTCGCCGCTGATTCAGACATTTCTGTTCAATATTTTACAAAAGACGCTTCTGAAACGTTTACGCCCTCGGAAGCGAAAGATAGCTTTCAACTGAAAAAAGGAGCAATTGACGCTAATGCAATGACGATTACTATAGATGGAGGCCATCCGCTCGATATTATAACGGATTCCGGTGCGGAATTGACAGCGGATCAGGCTTATGTCGACACGGAAACTGGAAAAATTCGATTAGGTGCAGAAACAGAAGGACCGGTTAAGGTGACGTACACTCAGCAGTATATGAGCGGCGGCTTGACGACCTTTGACGAACAGGGAGAAGCCATAAAAGATCGTTTTTTTGTTCAAAGCAGCCAATAGATGGACAAGCTCATGCAGGACATTAACCGCTCTTCGATTGAAGTTAGTGCTTTTTACGATGACTTTTCCGGTAAACTTTCTTTCAACCGCACAGAAGCCGGAAATTTTAATACCGATGGAGAAGAGATGGTTTTCGAAGGTTCATTATTTACCGGTGCCTTAGGAATAACTCATTCTAGCGCTGGCACTAATGCAGATGGAAATCTACTTATTACGGATCCGAATGGAGACGAGACGGAATTTAATTGGACATTAGAAGAGGGAATACTAAAGGATACCACAGGTGTAATCCAGCCAATGAATCGATTACCGTAGATGGAAAAGTAGTCGGTCAGACCGATGAAAACGGCAATTTTACATACCTTGGATTTCAAGTCGGACAAAATGACAAGTTTACCCTAAATGGTTTAGAAACTGAGCGAACGAGTAATTCATTTACCGTAAACGGTATGACCATGACCTTGAAGGGACCTTTACAGCATCAGAAGGAACGGTTTCTATTCGTTCCTCTGTCGACACAGATTCTATTTATGATACTATTACAGGATTTGTCGATGAATAAAACGATATGCTGGATACCATTAACGAAAAATTAGGGGAAGAATGCCACCGCGATTATCCGCCACTTACCGATGAACAAAAACAAGCAATGACGAACCGGGAAATTGAACTCTGGGAAGAAAAACAAAAAGCGGGTTAATTAAAAACGATCGCACAATTTCCAGCTTTCCGGGGGGACTGGAGATAGATGAAACGAAGCTGCGTGAAGCGACTGAAAACGATGCAGAAAGTGTCTATGAACTGTTTGCAGCTGATGGGGACACTCGTGGGAGCAGGGGATAGCTAGAAGACTTTGCGGCACGCTTTACAGTGCAATAGAATCATTGGCTGAACGAGCGGGCGGGTTAAAAGGCAAAATACAAAACCATCAATTTACCCTCGGAAGAAATATAAACAACATCGACGACCAAATTACTAATTTTGAACGGCGCCTTTTCGAGACAGAAGATCGCTACTGGTGTCAATTTACTGCTATGGAACAAGCAATCGCACGCGCAAACGAACAATCCAGTTATTTTTACACACAGGTGTTCGGAAGCGCAGGTCGTTTTTAAACTGTAACATGGAATGCAGATTAACAGGAGGATTGAATATTTATGGCATTTCAAAATGCGCAAGCTGTTTATCAAAAAAATATGAAACAAGCCGAAGCCTATAAAAAAACAGCTTCAGCCAATAAAGAACAGACGTATACGCCGTCAGTTAGCGCTGAAGGCACAGCAGCTCCTGCCAGCTCAGGTTTGCAAACGCAAAACACCAAACCGGCATCGACCAATGCCTATCAACAAAATGCTATTCAAACCGTTTCGCGTGGTGATTTGACTCTCTTACTTTATAACGGATGCCTTAAATTTATCGATAAAGCTGGCAAATCAATGGATGCAAAAGATATGGAAAGCAAAAATAAATTTATTATCCGAGCGCAGGACATTATCCGTGAATTAATGG
The DNA here is from genome assembly GCF_002886255.1 of Alteribacillus bidgolensis. Lineage (NCBI taxonomy): Bacteria > Bacillati > Bacillota > Bacilli > Caryophanales > Bacillaceae > Alteribacillus > Alteribacillus bidgolensis. Next base: position 2,416,889 of record NZ_KZ614149.1, on the reverse strand, counting down.
TAACGTTAAAGACTGATTCCGAAATCGGACAAAATATGTTTCGGTTGTACGATTTTATCCACCGCCGATTAGTGGACGCTAATATTAATAATGATAAAGAGGCGCTTACGGAAGCACGCGGGTTGGTTAAGGAGTTTCGTGATACGTGGAAAGAAACGATAAAATTAGATCGGCAGCAGCGCTTTGGGGAAGGAGATCAAGCATAACATGGCTTTGGTCAAAGAACTTTTTCTTGTAACCAAGGCCTTGCACGAACATGTTTCCAATGACCTCCCCACAGAACTCGACGACCGTGATCGTTACGTAGAAGAACTGGAAAACTATTTGCAAAAGCGCGCGAAGCTTTTGGATGAAATGACGCAGAAAACAGACTTTAATGAGGCCGAACAAAAACTAGGCCGTGCCATGGTTAAGATGAATGCAGACATCCAGCAGAAGATGGAAGCATCCAAAGGAGCAATGCGCTTAGATATGCAGCAATTAAAGAAAAAGAAGGAATCCAGCAAGCTCTATGAAAGACCATACAACGGCCCTACCGTAGACGGTGTGTTTTTTGATAAAAAGAATTGAATCAAAGCAGCCTTAAACTAGGCTGCTTTTTTGTTGGCTCAATAAAGGAAGTGAATGGTTACATGAAAAAGATGATGATCATAATACCTGTCCTGACAAAGAGAGCGGTAAAGGCAGGGCTGGAACAATTAACGCTCAAAATGGATCACAAAAATCGGAAAGGGAAGCATATTCAAAGTAAGTGGAGCATTTATTTGAAGAAGTTGCTCATAAAGCAAGAAAATCGCTCGTTCTATGTTTGATGTCAGTTCCCTATAAAAAATAGACGAAGAATGAATCCATAGCAAAAAGAAGCGCAAATTATAAATGGGAGGAGTTCAGAAAGTAATCAAGTATGAGGGTCAGAGTCAATCCGCTAAAGGAAGCAGCGCTAAAAGTAAAGCAGGAGAAAATCCATCTTAAATGAGAGCACATAAACCGGAAAGGTCAGCAAATCTCAGGCAAAGTGGATCATAAGTAGAGAGAAGCTGCTCATAAATCATAGAAAACAGCCTTGGGGTCAACGTCGATAATGGAGTAAGTGATAAAAGTCGGACTGGAGCAAATCCAACTTAAACGAGAGCACATAAACCGAGAAGATCAGCAAAGCTCAGGACAAAGTGGCTATAAATAGGGAGCAGCTGCTCAAAAATCAAAGAAAGCAGCGCCATCCAATCGAGGGCCAAGCCCTCCATAATGAAACAGCAGTAAAACTGGAATTGGAGCAAAACTATCTCCAATCAACACACAATAATCAAAAAGATATGCAAATCCAAGACAAAGTCGACCATAAACCCGAACCAATACGATCATAAATCATACAAACAGCTCATAAAAAAAAGAACACAGCATGCCTCATGCCCCCGTGCCAGACCCTCCAAAAAGACCTTGTCCAGCTTCTATACAAAAAAAGCACAAACATGCTAAGATCAAACCACCTGCCATTGTGATGAAAGGAGAAGTTACGATGTCTCAGCGCTTACGCGAAGCGGAACGTGTTTTTTTAGAGAGATACAAAGAATGGTTACATACAGTTGAAGAAGGCCTTTCTTCTGTGGCGTATTTTTACCGGGAAGAGCATGTCGAAAATGGTGATCGGCTGCTCGTGCAAATGATGGAAGGATTTGCTCCTTTTTCTTCGGATAATATAACGATGCGCTATTTGTTTGCTGAAAAAGTAGAAATGGCAGAGGAAATGCAGCATTTTCACGAAAAGGTGAAGAATGCCAAATCCATATCATCATGTGACACTTCTAATGAACGTCTTCGTTTTGTGGCTTCTGATCTAATGCCTGCGTTTCAGCGGTGGAAGCTGCTAGTGCAAAGTGTGGGAGGTGAATCAGAAAGGCAGGACCGGCAATAATAACAACCATTTAATGTGCCTTATTTCTTTGATAAAACGAAAAAAGAGCCGGGATTATCCCAAGCTCCATTTTTCCAATAATTTAGGAGAGTTTATGATTGAAGGATCTAACTATAAGTAAACCTACGACTTCCGCCATTGGGATTTGGCTGTAAGCCAGTTTTTCTAATAGTTAGTGGTATTTTCTTAGATTTCTAGCTTTCCCTTATGATTCGTCCTCGGCGTCCTCATTACTAAGAAATTCGTTTAAATCAATTTCAATTTCTTCCCCGTCTTCCTCTTCATTTTCCTCATCTTCGTCCTCATAAAATTCTTCAATTTTTATGCCTTCGATTGTATCAAATTCTTCCATTTCATTAAAACCGCTGAATTCTTCAAGCTCCATTTCTTCCGCATTATCAAGAACATCGTCCGGAATGGAGACTTCTTTTGCTTCATTAAACTCACTATACCTTGCGACAACAGTATGAGTAGAGTTATAAGACTTTCCTTCTTCACTGTTCATATTCATATTCATATCCATTCGCAGTGTTTTAGCATAATATGTTTCCTTGTCGATCAACAATTCAAACTCAAGATCTTCCATTTCAGTCATATACATCATATCTTCCATCATTTCGGAAAAGTCGGTATTGACCATTCGCATCATTTCCAAAGCAATCTGCTGAAGCTGCTCATTTTCTCCGGAAAAAGTGAGTCTATAATGCTGATCACCTTCGCTAATATGAATTTCATCCGTATACGCTTCTATTAATTCAAGGGTGTGGGCGGGTTTTTCAAAGGATTCATCATAGGATTGAATGTCTTCGGTGAATTCATCAGGGAATTTTACCCAACGCCCGTCATTTGAATCAAAAATATAATATCCTTCCTCTGTAAAAAAACGTTCTAATGCGACAACATCGGTTGACGTGTCACTTTCACCATTTTCTTCGGTTGTTTTAATCGTAGAGGATTCATGGTAGCCTATAGGGTCAAGGTTAACAATGGTGTGGGAACGATATTTATTTTTTAAGTATCCTTCTTTATTAAACTGGATGTCTTGATTCATATTTGTATCTATCGCATAATTCTCTAAATCTTCCATACTATCTATGGCATTATCGAGGACTTCAGCAGAATCGATGGATTCTTCTTGCTCTGGCGGTTCTTCTGGTTCCGGAGGTTCGGTAACGTTGCCGTTTTCATCCGTTTCTGCTTCTGACATACACGCTGAGGTAAATACAGTCAGCATAATAAGAAGCAGTCCCTTACGGATTTGAGCCATGGGTTCATCCTCCTCTGTGTGAAGGCTATCATTAAAATAGTATCACATGTATGGTAGCTTGGGTAGAGCAGGGAAAAGGATATACGGGAAATGAGCAGAAACAATAAGAAAGCAGGATCTGATAAACAAGATCAGATCCTGAAAGTTTTTGAACCGGCTTTTTAAGGAAGCGGGCGGTTCAAGCAGCGGAAAGCGGAGAGCTGGAACGCTGTTGAAGTATAGGGGATTAAGTAATAAGGAAGGAACTGGGACGTTGTTAATGAAGCAAATATGTATTTCTTTTTTGTCCTACTTTCATTGTACATAAAGCTGAAATAATTTAAAGTGTAGAAAATTTAATTTTGGGGTCTATATGTTTACAGAAATTGAATTTTTGCAGACAGAAAATTAAATTTTTGTAGGGATAAAGGTGCCAAACATTGAATTACTGTAATAAATAAAAAAATTTAAAGCATACATAACGTGCATTTCGGGTATAGGAAAATGAAAATGTGTACCTAGGTTTTAGAAAAACTTGGCTTACCGCTATGAATAAAGGAAACTTCCTGGGTAAAGGAACTTCCACTAAAAACGCACACGTCAACGCACAGGACGTAGCGTTTTTGACGACGAGAGTGCAAAGTAGAAGTTACCACGTCATGTGGAAGTTCGTCCTGCACGTTGAAGCTTTAGCCTTTCTTATACTTTAGGAGTATTTAACTTTGTTAAAGGCTCAAAGTATAAGCAAAACTACGACTTCCGCCATAAGGAATCGGTGGCAAACTGAATTTTTCTAATCGTATAAAAAAGGAGAGATAGCAATATGGACACTAGATTGTATATAAATGGAGAATGGAAAACAGCAGAAAAAGGTACCTTTCCTGTCATTAACCCTGCAAATGGGGAAAAAATAGGAACGGCCGCTGACGGTGGGAAAAAAGAGACGAAAGAGGCAGTCGAAGCAGCAGAAGACGCCTTTAAAAGCTGGTCAGCATTGACTGCTCAGGAACGCGCAGGTTATTTAAAAGAAATGTATCGTTTAATGATGGAGAAAAAAGATGAGCTCGGTGAATTAATTACCGAAGAAATGGGGAAACCGCTTCAAGAGGCGAAAGGGGAAGTACAATATGCCGCTTCGTTTCTGGAATGGTTCGCAGAAGAAGGAAAACGTGTCTATGGAAAAACAGTTCCAGCCAGCTCTGCGGAAAAACGGATGATGGTGATTCAGCAGCCTGTTGGTGTTGTTGGCGCGATCACTCCGTGGAACTTTCCGCAAGCCATGATAACCCGAAAAGTAGCACCGGCTCTTGCTTCTGGATGTACGGTCGTATTAAAGCCGGGAGAAGACACCCCGTTTTCGGCAGTCAAATTTGCAGAAATCTGTGAAGAAGCAGGTCTTCCGAAAGGGGTATTCAACTTAGTATCCGGGCAGGAAGCTTCTGAAATCGGCGGAGAGTTGATGGAAAATGAAGCGGTTCGGAAAATTACCTTCACAGGGTCCACGGAAGTTGGCCGCTTATTAATGAAACAAGGTTCCGAACAAATTAAAAAGCTGTCCCTTGAATTAGGCGGACATGCCCCAGTTATCGTATTAGATGACGCGGACGTAGATAAAGCTGTTCAAGGTTCGATCGCTTCGAAGTTCCGAAATGCCGGGCAAACGTGCGTATGCGGCAACCGTATATATGTACAGGAAGGCATTTATGACGAATTCATCGAGAAATTTAAGACAGAAGCAGAACAACTGAATGTCGGTGATGGCTTTGAAGACAGCGTCGATATCGGGCCGCTTATTAACCAGGGCGGCTATGAAAAAGTGGACCGTCACGTAAAAGATGCGCTCGACAAAGGAGCTGAGCTTGTCTGCGGCGGGGAAGGCTTTGAAGAAAACGGTGCTTACTTCTATAAACCAACAGTGCTGAAAAACATCACACATGAAATGGTGATTATGGAAGAAGAAACGTTCGGTCCGGTTGCACCAGTACAGAAAATTTCTAGTGACGAAGAAGGCGTACGTCTTGCGAATTCTTCTCCGTATGGTCTAGCGTCTTACTTCTTCACAGAAAACTTGAGCCGCGGAATGAAAGTAGCGGAAGGACTGGAATATGGTATTGTCGGCTGGAATGACGGCGTCCCATCTGCCCCTCAAGCACCGTTTGGAGGCTGGAAGCAAAGCGGTATCGGGCGAGAAGGCGGCAGTGAAGGAATTGAACCATTTCTTGAAACAAAATATATTTCTATGGGCGTTTAAAGTAAAAACAATGGAGATGTCTCAAAAGTTAGTTAAGGGTATGATGGTCATCCAGCAGCTGGAATATGCGAGACTCTTGCGGGAAAGAGGGTAGTGTAAATCCCCTGCAGTGAGCGGTTTATGCTCACGAGGGGGCTGCACCGCCGTCCGCAAAAAGCGAATCTATTCCAGTTGCGAATGCCTGAATCTGATGTATGGGACAGCTCCATTATTTTTATATTTAGGCAATCTGCATAAATTTGCTATGGATTGTACGAGCCCGAAAATGTTGTTGAGAAGAATGGTAACCAAGAAAGGATTCATAGGCCTGGAATAAGGAAACTGTCTGAACGATTACCTAAGAAAAGATAGACCATTTTGTCAATAAAAAAACCGCTCTGAAACCCAGCACCACAACAACATTCAGGTGCCGTACCTCATTACGGAGTAATATTATTTTTAGCACATAAAAGTGTGCAAATAGTTTGAAATTTTATTGACTGCTTACTTGTTCATCTGCTATAGTAAAAAAGTGGGAATACCCGCGCATAACTTTCGAAAGGAATGTGGAACATGCAAGGAAAAGTAAAATGGTTTAATAATGAAAAAGGTTTTGGTTTTATCGAGCGAGAAGATGGAGATGATGTATTTGTTCATTACTCCGCCATTAACGCAGAAGGCTTCAAATCGCTTGAAGAAGGTCAGGATGTTGAGTTTGATATTGTGGAAGGTGCGCGCGGCCCACAGGCTGCAAATGTAAACAAACTATAAAATATTAACCTGCTTCATCCAGGGAGCAGGCCCCTCTATAAAAGAAGGTCCGTTTTCAGCTATGAAGCGGGCTTTTTCATGTCAAAAGTAATGTTAATTCGACAAATTTTTCATTTTCTTTTCATTTTTTCGATTTTTTTAGACGATTTTTCAGTTTGAAGAAGGAGTCTTAAAGTGAATATAGAATATGTAGTAGTAATCGAAAGGAGGAGTTTACTTGATGAATTACAATATTCGAGGTGAAAACCTAGAGGTAACTCCGGCACTTAAGAATTACGTGGAAAAGAAAGTGAGCAAGCTAGAACGTTATTTTGATACCACGCCGGTGGCTGAAGTGCATGTGAAAATGCAGGTCCAAAACAGCGAACACATTATTGAGGTTACTGTTCCGATGCCTCAGCTCTTACTTCGAGCAGAAGAAACACACGCAGATATGTATGCCGCCATCGATCTTGTCGTTGAAAAACTTGAACGGCAGATCCGCAAGCATAAAACAAAAGTGAACCGCAAGTTCCGTCAGGACGGCAGTGTAAAATACATGTTTAAAGATAATATTGAAGATTTAAATCAAGAACTCGTTAACGGAGAATTTTCTAACCAAGAATTCCCGGAAAGCGAAGTCGATGATTATGAAATCGTACGTACAAAGCGTTTTAATTTAAAACCGATGGATACAGAAGAAGCTATTTTACAGATGGATATGTTAGGACATACTTTTTTCGTATTTTCCAATGCTGTGAATGGTGATACAAACGTAGTTTATCGAAGAAGAGATGGACGTTACGGTTTAATTGAGCCGGAATAATAAACGTTTAACACGTACATGCTGACAGCAATATAAAAGCTGTCCTGAATAAAGAATATAAGAATGGCATTTGCCATCTAGATAAAGAACGAGGCTGTCTCTTTTAGAGGCAGCCTCTTCCGTTTGTCCGGCTTTCCTCCCCGTTGTAAGGATACACGGAAACTGATAAAATGATGAATAAGTGTGAAAAGATTCTCCATATACTGGGAAGGGACAAACTCTAGATTGTAGAACCTTCCTATTATGAAAAGTGCTATATGAATCATGCATGAGAGCAACTGTGCTTTTCGATGATATATTCCGTTAGAAGGAAAAGAGAGGACGATGATAGCGTCATGATCGGTTTACTAAAAAAAGTAATCGGTGATACGAATCAGCGAAGCGTAAAAAAACTTCAAAAAACCGTAGATGAGATCGAAAATTACGCTGATGATATGAAAAAACTTTCCGATGATGGGCTGCAAGCAAAAACCGAAGAATTTAAAGAACGTTATGCCAACGGAGAGTCTTTAGAAAAAATGCTCCCAGAAGCGTTTGCTGTTGTACGGGAAGCATCCACCCGTGTGCTCGGTTTAACACCGTTCCGTGTTCAGCTGTTGGGTGCGATTGTTCTTCATGATGGCGACATTGCCGAGATGAAAACAGGGGAAGGGAAAACCTTAGTTGCAACCATGCCAGTATATCTCAATGCCATAACTGGAAAAGGGGTTCACGTTGTAACCGTGAATGATTACCTTGCTGGACGTGACAGTGAAACGATGGGGGAACTTTACCGTTTTCTAGGTCTTACCGTCGGATTGAACCAAAAAGGAATGACGAAAGAAGAAAAACACGAGGCTTATTTGGCAGACATTACGTACGGTACGAATAATGAGTTTGGATTTGATTATTTGCGCGACAACATGGTGTTGTATAAAGAAAAAATGGTACAGCGCCCGCTTCATTTTGCGGTTGTCGATGAAGTGGACTCCATTTTAGTTGACGAAGCGCGAACTCCGCTTATTATTTCAGGGTCGGTAGAACAGTCTACCAAATTATATATGGCTGCGGATGCCTTTGTTCGCCGCCTTAAGCTGGACGAGGATTATACTTATGATGAGAGAACGAAAAATGTACAGCTTACAGAAGAAGGTGTCAACAAAGCAGAGCAGGCCTTTCAAATCGAAAACTTGTTTGACCAAAAACATGTACAGTTGATTCACCATATCAATCAGGCGTTAAAAGCTCACATTACCATGCATCGAGACAGTGATTATGTTATAGATGAAGGACAAGTGGTCATCGTTGACCAGTTTACCGGCCGTTTGATGAAAGGCCGCCGTTACAGCGACGGTCTGCACCAGGCAATAGAAGCAAAAGAAGGCTTGCAGGTGCAAAAAGAAAGCATGACACTTGCATCCATCACGTTCCAGAACTATTTCCGTATGTATCAAAAGCTAGCCGGGATGACAGGTACAGCCAAAACGGAAGAAGAGGAATTCCGCAATATTTATGGAATGAACGTAACAGCCATCCCAACGAATAAACCGATTATTCGTGATGACAAGCCGGATATGATTTATAAATCCCGAGAAGGTAAATTCAAAGCGGTAGCTGAAAAAATTGAAGAATTGTACAAGTCAGGACAGCCGGTACTTGTTGGTACGGTGAGCGTGGACACCTCGGAACTTGTCTCTAGAATGTTGAAAAAACGGAAGGTGCCTCATAACGTATTAAATGCAAAAAACCATGAAAACGAAGCAAAAATTATTGAGGATGCCGGGCAAAAAGGTGCGGTTACCATTGCCACCAATATGGCCGGCCGTGGAACCGACATTAAACTTGGTGATGGTGTAACAGAGCTTGGCGGTCTTTATGTGATCGGGACAGAGCGTCATGAAAGCCGCCGGATTGATAACCAGCTTCGTGGTCGTTCCGGTCGTCAGGGCGACCCAGGTGCTTCTCAGTTTTATCTGTCGATGGAAGATGAACTGATGCGCCGGTTTGGCTCCGACAATATGCGCGGCATGATGGAGCGTTTAGGGATGGAAGAAGATCAGCCGATCGAAAGCAAACTCGTCAGCCGCGCGGTAGAGCAAGCTCAAAAACGGGTGGAAGGCCACAACTTTGACGCCCGTAAACAAATCCTTCAGTATGACGATGTGATGCGTGAACAGCGTGATATCATTTACGCACAGCGTATGGAAGTGCTTGAGTCTGATAACCTCAGCAAAATTGTGAAAAACATGATTAAGTCCGTAATCGAACGAGCGGTCGCCTTGCACACTCCGGAAAATACAGTGCCGGAAGACTGGGACCTTGAAGCACTTGTGAATTACTTGAAAGGTACAGTGCTAACAGTAGAAGACATTACGGAAAAAGAAATCACAGGACTTGAACCAGAAGAAATAACAGAGTTTGTTTTAGAAAAAGTCAACGCTCGGTATGATGAAAAAGAAGAAGAAATGACACCGGAAATGATGCGCGAATTTGAAAAAGTAATTATGCTACGCGCCGTTGACCGCAAGTGGATGAATCATATTGATCAGATGGACCAGCTCCGGCAGGGCATTCATTTAAGAGCATATGGTCAAAATGATCCGCTCCGTGAATACAAATTCGAAGGATTTAATATGTTTGAAGCAATGATTGAGTCCATCGAAGAAGAAGTTGCTACGTATGTTATGAAAGCGCAAGTGCGAAGTAACCTCGAGCGTAAGGAAGTAGCAGAAGGAAAAGCCGTGCACGGCAACAATACAGAACGTCAGAACACAAAAAAACGTCCGATTCGAAAAACAGAAAACGTAGGAAGAAATCAGCCTTGTCCGTGCGGAAGCGGCAAAAAATATAAACATTGCCACGGTCGGCAGGAAGCGGCACAATAGAAAACGTAAATGCGAGGGGGATAGCGCCCCCTCCTCTTTTTTTCACAATACTGCTGGTATTTTAAGAAAAACGACGGACGTTAATCTGCAGGCCGAGGTGTTTGCAGAACCATTTTGCGAATACCTGTAAGAAACTCTAACTTTACACGAGGTGAGCTACTATGGATATGGCAGAGATACGGAATGAACTTTCTAATATGGCTAAGCGCTTAGCAGACTTTAGGGGGTCTCTTTGACCTTTCTGAAAAAGAAGAACGCATTGCTGAACTCGAAGAAAAAATGACGGAGCCTGGATTTTGGGATAATCCGGAGCTTTCAAAAAAAGTCATCGATGAATCAAATGGTTTGAAAGAGAGTGTAAATGGGTTTAAAAAGCTCTCAACTATGTATGACGACTTAGAAGTTTCATATGAGCTCGTAAAAGAAGAAGACGACGAAGAATTAAAAAAAGAGCTCGAAGACGGCGTGAATGAGTTGAACCAAAAATTAAATGAATTTGAACTGCAGATGCTCTTAAGTGAACCATATGACAAAAACAACGCTATTTTAGAGCTTCACCCAGGTGCTGGCGGTACCGAATCACAGGACTGGGCGGAAATGCTATTGCGTATGTATAAACGCTGGGCAGACCAAAAAGGTTTTTCCATCGAAACATTAGACTATTTGCCAGGAGATGAAGCGGGCGTAAAAAGTGTGACCCTTCTTATCAAAGGGCACAATGCGTATGGTTACTTAAAAGCAGAAAAAGGGGTTCACCGACTTGTCAGAATTTCACCATTTGACTCTTCCGGGCGCCGTCATACGTCATTTGTGTCTTGCGAAGTCATGCCTGAGATGGATGATGATGTAGAAGTCGAAATAAACACAGAAGATCTTAAGATTGATACGTACCGTTCAAGCGGTGCCGGCGGGCAGCACGTAAACACAACGGATTCAGCTGTTCGGATTACACATCTTCCCACTAATACTGTCGTCACATGCCAAAACGAGCGTTCTCAGATTAAAAACAGAGAACGGGCCATGAAAATGCTCAGTGCTAAACTATATCAAATGAAAATAGAAGAACAGCAAAAAGAAATAAATGAAATTAGAGGAGAACAAAAAGAGATTGGCTGGGGCAGTCAAATCCGTTCTTACGTTTTCCATCCTTATAATATGGTTAAAGATCACCGCACCAATCATGAAATTGGTAATACGTCTGCGGTGATGGACGGTAATATAGATCCGTTTATTGATGAATATTTGCGTTCAAGTATGAAGGCATAAAGGGGAACGATAGAGTCTGGCCTGCATAACCGGGCCGGCTCCATTTTTACATAGAGCTGTAAATGCTTTCACTAACTGGAGGAGGTTTAACGTATGGATCTTGAGTTAAGAGGAAAAGCAGTTGTTGTATTAGCTTCTAGTAAAGGTCTTGGCAAAGCAGCGGCCCGGCAGTTTGCATTAGAAGGTGCAAAAGTAATGCTTTCTGGACGCAGTGAAGACACGTTAGAAAAAGCGGCAAAAGAAATTCATACCGAAAGCGACAGTCCGGTTTATTGGAAAACATGCGATGTTTCAAAAGCAGAAGATATTGAAGCATTGATGGAAGAAGCAAAAGATAAAATGGGACGTATTGACGTGCTCGTAAATAATGCCGGCGGTCCTCCTGCTGGGACATTTATTGATATGAAAGACAGTGATTGGCAGCAAGCCTTTGAGTTGACGTTGTTTAGTTTTATTCGTGCTATCCGTGGAGCGCTTCCTGAATTGAAAAAGAACGAAGGGCGTATCGTGAATATTGCATCAGCCTCTTTAAAAGAGCCGATCGATCATTTAATCCTTTCTAATACCTTTCGCATGGGAATCGCGGGTTTATCTAAAAGTTTAGCGAGAGAGCTTGCGCCGGATAGGGTGCTGATTAATACAGTAGGACCTGGAAGAATCGCAACCGACCGGACAAAGAAGCTGGATGAAAAAAAAGCAGAGCGTACTGGCAAATCATTTAAAGAAATAAGAACAGAACTAGAAGCATCTATTCCTGCTGGACGTTATGGTACACCGGAAGAATTTGCAAAGCAGGTGGTGTTTCTTGGTTCTGGGGCAAATACATATGTTACCGGACAGACATTGCTTGTCGAAGGCGGTTTAGTAAAAGCTTATTAAGGAGTACAAACTATTACGGGAAGCAGCGGTTTTAACTGCTGAAACAGGAGCTTCTATAATAAACGCATCATGTTTCTGACAGCAGGAGGTATGCGGGTTGTGGAAATGGGATAGACGGCGGCAGCCAATGCCGCGAAACCTTCAGGTTGCAATCAATACAATACTTATCTTCTTAGGGTCTGCCATTGTAGCTGTATCTTATAATTTATTTTTACTGCCAAATCGTATAGCGTCAGGAGGGTTAAGCGGCTTTGCAACTATTATCTTTGAGGTAACTGGCATTGAACCTGCTGTTACCCTCTGGTCGTTAAATATTCCTCTGTTTGCCACTGGTATTTTTCTTTTAGGCGGCTGGAAATATGGCGGAAAAACATTAGTAGGCACATTATTTCTTCCGTTTATCGTTTACTTAACAAGAAACGTCCAGCCTGCAGTAGAAGACCCTCTGCTTGGTGCTCTATTTGGAGGGATCGGTGTAGGAATTGGACTCGGGCTCGTTTTTCGCGCTCATGCCTCTACCGGAGGGACAGACCTTGCCGCTCAAATTATAAATAAATATTCAGGCATTTCTCTTGGAGCTTGTGTGGTTGTTATGGATGGACTAATTGTCGCAACGTCTGCGTTTGTATTTAGTCTCGAGTTCGCTCTATACGCTTTGATCGGTCTATTTGTAACGGGAAAAACGATTGATATTATTCAAACGGGTGTAGGTTATGCAAAAATTGCTTTAATCATTACGGACCAAGAAAAAGAAGTGCTTGATTTAATTTTAACGAAAATAGATCGCGGAGTGACGAAATTAGATGGGCGCGGAGGATACACAAGTAATCCGCGGCAGGTATTAATGTGTGTAGTAAATCGAAACGAAGTCACTAAATTGAAACAATTAGTTCAATCCGTTGATACCGAAGCTTTCGTCGTTGTTACCAATGCTGCAGAAGTTCTTGGTGAGGGTTTTAAAAAAGAAGCAGTAGGGTATAATAAGTAAGCGAAATTGGAAGAATGTTCATCATTATATTTATTGTAGGAGGGTGACACCATGAAAAAATTTCTGATGGCGGTCGCGGGAAGTGCTGTACTTATCCTCGGCGCCTGTGGCGGCGGTGAAGAAGACACTGGTGAATCTGGCGGGGATGAAGGCGGCGGCGAAACGTTTGATGAAGCAGCTGCTGAAGAAAGCTATCAAGCAAACTGTGCCCAATGCCATGGTGAAAATCTAGAAGGCATGAACGGTCCAGAACTTCCAGGAGGCCATTCTCAGGAAGAAGTGCTCGAAATGATTGAAAATGGCGGAGGTGGTATGCCGTCCAACATTATTGAAGGCGAAGAAGCTGAAAACGTTGCAGCTTGGGTTGCAGAGCAATAATGAAGAAGGGGCCGGGTTACCTCGGTCCTGTATCAATCTTAAAATGAGTCTTTTTACCTAGTTATTTTCCCTTTCCCACTATTCATATTACAGATCTTTTCTATTCTCACCCCCCTTATTTCAAAGGATTTTTCCCTAATCTATTTTTTTCTCGTTCATTTTGAAATAAAAATGTAATACTTTTTTGGCATTTTTTCAGTTTGAAAGATGATATAATGTGTTGGTGGAAGATGACATAAAAATATGTTTCTTTCCTTTTTTCTACAAATTTTGTTTAAATGACAGCAAGACTTATAACATGCTTGATTCTGTCAAGTCTCTTTTCGTATGTAAAAACTCAGCAAGCAGCGGACAAGCAGCTCTGTTCATCTGCCCCTTAGAAATTGTTTGCTTCAGGAAGTGATGAGTATGATAGAAATGATAGATGTGTCGAAAACCTATTCAAATGGTGTGAACGCTTTGAATAATATCGACATTTTTATTGAAAAAGGAGAATTCGTTTACGTTGTAGGCCCTAGTGGAGCAGGGAAATCTACTTTTATAAGGATGATATACAGGGAAGAAAAGCCATCTCAAGGCAGCATTGTAATCAACGGCGCTGACCTTACTACTCTTAAAGAGAAGCATGTTCCGTATTTACGCCGCAATATAGGCGTTGTTTTTCAGGATTTCAAACTGCTTCCCAAACTATCCGTTTTTGAAAATGTAGCATTTGCGCTTGAAGTTATTGAAGAACAGCGCGATGTATTACGAAAACGTGTGATGGAAGTGCTTGATATCGTTAAGCTTAAAAATAAAGCTCGTTTTTTGCCCGATGAATTATCAGGGGGCGAACAGCAAAGAGTTTCCATTGCTCGGGCCATTGTAAATAATCCGCGGGTAGTAATAGCGGACGAGCCAACTGGCAACCTCGATCCAGATACGTCATGGGAGATCATGGATATTCTCGAAAACATTAATCGCAGAGGGACAACTGTACTTATGGCTACCCATAATCGCGAAATTGTAAACACGATAAAAAAACGGGTGATCGCGATAGAATCCGGCCGCATTGTTCGTGATGAGATGAGGGGGGACTACGGTTATGAAAGGTAGAACTCTTGTACGTCACGGAAAAGAAGGCATGAAAAATCTCGGGCGGAATGGCTGGATGAGTTTTGCATCGATTAGTGCAGTGACCATTATGTTAATGGTTGTTGGTGTTTTTTTGATTCTTATTCTAAACATGAACCATTTTATGTCGACTGTAGAAGAAGATGTTGAAGTTCGAGTGTATGTTGATTTAACCGCATCCGAAGAGGAACAAAAGGAATTAGAAGAAGGGCTTAGCCAAATAGATCACGTAGAAAGTATTACATACTTAGGAAAAGATGAAGGTCTTGATGAGTTAATAGAAAGTCTTGGCGAAGAAGATAGAGCAGCTTTTGAGTCTTTGCGTGATGAAAACCCCTTAAATGATGCCTTTATTATACAAGCGGATGAACCGCAGCTAACTGAGCAAGTTGCTTCAGAAGCGGAGAAACTGCCTCATATAGACAGGGTTGATTACGGAGAACAAGTTGTGGAGCAGTTGTTTAATGTCACGAACGTATTGAGGACGATAGGGATTGTCCTCGTCTTAGGGCTTATGTTCACAGCTATGTTCTTGATATCGAACACTATTAAGCTTACAATTGTAGCTAGACAGAAAGAAATTCAGATTATGAAACTAGTAGGCGCCACGAATGGATTTATCCGCTGGCCTTTCTTTCTTGAAGGTCTGTTGCTCGGTGTGCTGGGAGCCATTGTGCCAGTTGCGGCTGTAATGGCAGGCTATCACTACCTTTATGATAATTTCGCCGGTCGTTTGCGGTTAAATTTTGCAGAGCTTTTGCCGGTTTATCCTCTGACCTTGCAGGTGACGCTTGTTCTACTTGGGATCGGAGCGCTCGTCGGCGTTTGGGGAAGTCTTACTTCCGTTCGTAAATTTTTAAAAGTTTAAATGTATTGGAAGGGGAAACATATAGAGGAGGACACCTGGGGATGAGGAAACAATTAGTTAGGAGTTTACTAGCATTTGCTATTATTGCTGCAGGCTTTACATATATCAATGCAGAAAATACAGCGAATGCCAGTTCAGAACTGCGTCAGAAACTAAGCGATTTAGAAGAAAAAAGAAACAGCAATGAAGCAGAATCCGGAGAAACGAAAAAAGAAATGGAAGAACTTGAGGATGATATAAAAGAAGTAGAAAAGGAAATTAGAGAGCTTGATGGGGAAATGACCGAGACAAATGAAAAAATCTCGGAAAAAGAAGGGGAAATAGAAGAAACGGAAGAGCGAATCGATGAGCTTCGGGAGCGCATTAAAGAGCTAGAAAAACGGATTGCGGAACGGGATGAACTATTAAAAGATCGAGTTCGTGCAATGTACCAAAATGGCGGTTCTGTTGATTACTTAGAAGTACTTATGGGTGCAAAAAGCTTCGGAGATTTTATTGACCGTGTTTCTGCGCTAAATACTATTGCTGAACAGGATAGAGAAATTTTAGAAGCGCACATTAAGGATCAAGAAGAGTTAGAAGAAGCAAAAGAAGAAGTAGAAAAGGAGCTTGCATCTCTAGAAGATAGTTTGGAAGAATTAGAGGACTTAAAAGAAAAACTGGAAGGGCAAAGAGAAGATAAAAATGATATTCTAGGCGACCTTGAAGAAGAAGAGGAACTGTTAGAAGAAGCACTTCTTTCCCTTGAAGATGAAGAAGCACTGCTTAAAAAGCAAGAAGAAGCTGCTAAACAAGAACTAGAAGCTTATGAAAAACGTCAAAAAGAACAACAAAAATCATCTTCCGGCTCAAGCGGTGGAAGCTCAAATGCCAGCCCAAGCGATGATGTACCGTCAGTCAACGCCAGTGGAGAATTGATGAGACCTGCTACTGGTTCTGTCACTTCCGAGTATGGACCGCGCTGGGGCAGAATGCATCATGGTACGGATATCGGACAAGGCGGCCGCTCAAACGTTCCGATTGTGGCTGCTGCCGATGGAACCGTTGTTCAGGCCAAATATATGAACGGCTACGGTAATACCGTCCTAATTTCTCACCGTATAGACGGCAAACAAATTACAACCCTGTATGCTCATATGTCTTCAACAAGTGTCTCTTCTGGAGAAAGTGTTTCTAAAGGAGATACCATCGGAATCATGGGAAATACCGGAGCATCTCAAGGACCTCACCTTCACTTCGAAGTACACGAAGGACCTTGGAATGGAGCAAAATCAAATTCTGTGAACCCTCGTAAATATGTAGATTTTTAGAAAAAACAGACTGTCCTATAAGTCGTTTATCAAATGGCTTATGGGGCAGTTTTTTTCATTTTTTGGCTCTATTATATTTGTTGGGGTATGAAAGGTAACATTACATAGAAATTTATAAATTTTCAAAATATTATTGACAGTAACTAAAATGAGTCCTATAATTTAATTTAAATTGATGACATGTAACGGGTTACACATCATTTTATACATTAGTTTAACTTTATTCGCCATAAGGACTCGGCGGCATATTATTAAGATG